>CAVOSE010000058.1:0-60666 GCA_963698775.1 uncultured Gammaproteobacteria bacterium | reverse complement strand
TCATCGAAGCAAATTTCGAGCGACCCTACATCCGCTGGTGGACAAATGGGCGAGGGCGGGTTTTCGGATTTTCTCGCAATCAAGGTACCCCGAGCAGTACATCATTGCAGCGTCAACGGCGGGCCTACAAGTCATGAGCGCGGGACGTCTCAGTGCCGCAAGCAACAACCTGATCCTCAGAAAGCCGTGTACGCTATTTGTTGACCGAGCTACACGACACTTTCCCCTTCGTCGTCTTCGATGGTGCTCCAGTCAACCGCAGCCTTGGCACACTGGAACTCGCCAAAGCCGTGGACGGGGTCATCCTCGTGGTCCGCCCCAATACCCTCACGAGTGATGTCATCCAAGCAAGGACGGCGTTGGCCAACGTCGGGGCAAACACCCTTGGATTCGCTTTCAACGACTTCTGACCCGCGCATCCTCTCAGAGAGTCAGCCGCCCGTCATCGATATCGCTTCGCGACAGTTCGCGCAAGACCTCCCGAATGATCTCTCGGGTACGGTCCTCCTGCTGGGTTTGCTTGCCTGCGCGGGCGGCGGCGAAGAACTTGGCCAGGGACTTGTGATCGTCCGATGACAGGGCCTCGGTGAATCCGCGCTTCTTATTGATCGACTTGTCGGGCACACGATCGGCGGCTTGCTCGTCGGCGGCTTGACGCCCATGGGACCAATTCATGGCCTGAGCACAGTAGAGGATGACGCGATCCAGCAGCACGAAGGGAAACCGGGGATTGCTCACTGGCCCCATCGTAAAGCGCTCGACGCCAAGGGTGCGCTGGATGTCGATCTTGGCCAGCGCGGCGCCCCCAAGCACTCCCAGCGTACCGCCGACGACGCCGCCAATCAGCGCGCCGAGGCCGAACGATAGGCCGCCTACGCCGAGGTCGATGGCACCGCCAGTGGCCGCGCCAGCGGCGGCCCCGGTCAGCGCCAATTTACGCTGAGTCAGGCCCAAGGCGCGCTCGACCTGATCGGAGAACAGATCCTGGCTCAGCAGTGAATCCGGCGGCAGATCCCAGACATTGTGACGAAAGTGGCTGCGTATCTCCTGCCTGGCATCGCCTTCCAGTTTGCGCAGACCGTCCTGGAAGGCACCGGCCAACTTATTCTTGATTGCATCGCGTTCGACGTCGGAACCGAGATCAGCCACCTTGACCACCCGTGTCACCTTGTAGGCGAGCGCCTCACGCATCAGTGCGACGATGCTGTCGGCCGACTGCTCGATGCGTCGCTCCCAGTCGCCCTCAAAGGCTCGGATGGTCTGAGCGAGCATCGGTTCCCAGCGCTGATCGATGGTCTTCAAGGCGGACAGCAGGGCAATCCGCTCGGCATAGGTGGCACGGTGGGCATTGAACTCGCGCACCGCGTTGAAGGACTTGTTCAAGGCGTCCTGCCACGCCGGCATGTGTTTGTGGACAGTGCTGAGGTTGTTCAGGATGGCCATGCGTGGGCGCCCGGTCAGCCGCAACAGCTCCATCTCGGTACGGTCCTTCTCCTTGATGCGCTTGGAGCCGTCCACCACCAGGATGATGCCGGCGCCCTCCGCCACGGGACGCAGCAACGCGCAGTCATGACTGAACAGCGAATCGTCGGCATGGGCGGCGAGGAAGGCGCCGGCCAGGTCGCGCTCGTCCGCATGAGCCTGAAACCACTCCAGGATGTCGCTCGGGTTCTGGAAACCCGGTGTATCGATAAAGGCCATGATGATGCGGCCGTCGATGATCACCGGGTATTCGTCGGAGCTCGTGGTGGTGCCCGCGCGTTTGTCGATCTCGATGCGGTCGTTCTCGGTCAGGGTCGCCACCACCGACGACTTGCCGGCGTTGGGGTGGCCCATGATGGCCAATACCGGGATTTGCGTATCCTCTTGCGGCGCCATCAGTCTGTCTCCTCATCGGGACCTGTCAACATCTCCAAGCGCAGATAGGGATCGCCCATCTGCTCGACTTTACGACGCCAATCGGCAAATTCGAACTCGGACAGGGTCGGCAGTGGATCATCGCCCTCGGGGTCACCCACCAAAGCCAGCAGGATCTGCGCCTGATCGCCGGCGGCCGCACGCACCGAGCGCAAGAACCGCAGGCTCTCGGTGATGGGCGGCTGGGAACCGTCCTCAAGCAAGGCCACGCGCGCCGGCGGTGCCTGCCATTGCGCACCCTCAATCAATGCCAGCGCCTGATTCGCCATGGCGCTGCCGCCGCCAAAGGTCGCCGAGGACGACACCCGCCAGCCTGAGATCTGTCGCAGGAGTTGTTGCAGCCGCGCATGATCGGCCTCTTCCAGCACGTCGGCCACGTCGACATGAATCAGCAAGACACAGGCATCGGCCGCCACGTCGATCGCGTTCGCCCGGATCGCCGAGGCTGAGGGTCGGGGCGCAGGAGCAGGCTTCGGCTGTGCCTCGGGCCTCGGCTCCGGCGGTGGCTTCGGTTCGGGCTGCGCCTCGGACTTTGGCACCGGCGCGGACTTCGGCGTTGGCTTCGGGGTCTTCGGCTTCGGCTTCGGCTTTGGCTTTGGCTTCGGTTCGTGTTCCGACTCGGGCTGGGGCTTCTCCTTTGCTCCGGGCCTCGGCGCCGTCGCGGGCTTCGGTTTCCGCTTGGGTTCAGGTCTTGACGCAGTTTGGAGCGGAGGCTCAGGCGCGGATTGCGTCTCGGATCTTGGCGTGACCTCTGCCTCGCTGCGGAGAAGCCTCCGGAGCCTCGGGCTGCGGAGCGGCTCGCGTCGTGGTGATGGGCTTCAACGGCGCCGGGATGGGCATTTCCGGGCCCGCTCCGCTACCGCCGCCAGTCTCGAGACTGGGTGTGAGCATGCGCGCATAGAGCGCCTGAGTGCGCTGGTGCGTGAACGGCAGCGCGGCCAACGTTCGGCGCTGCTTCACTACCGACATGGCCAGCAGCACCAATCGCGGCAACAGGCCGTAAGTGAAAACCGCCAGCACAAGGAACCAGCGCCAGGAGCGCAGGTGCTCGGCACTGAGCAGGAACAGCGGGTCCTTGAGATTGATCCGGGTACCGGCCACCTGGTCCAACGTGGGCACCCCAACGCCCTCGCCGATCAGCCAGCTCCAGGGCAGCGCGATGAAATGTGCGATACCGTGAATGGTGCTGGGCTCGACATTCAGCGCCGAACCCCAACCAAAGGCCAAATCGGTAAAACCTTCCAGCGCGACGGTGATCACGATCACGCCGACATTGAAACCGATGCCAAACAGCTGCGCGGGGATCAGGATCGGCAAATAGGTCGCCGGGCCGTACAGGGCGTAGTGGGACTCGAGCAACCCTTCCCTCGCCTTGGCACGTTCGCGCACATCCGATGGCACATGGGCCAGCCGCTGGCGCTGGACCCAGCGCGCTACGCGCGAGAACAGCGGCTTGATCAATTGCCCGAGCAGCGAGGCATCCTGCACCGCGGTGCGCATCGCGGCGGTTCGCCGGGAGTACCAAAGCCCGACCGTGGTCGCGACCAGTCCGACCTGAACCAGCACCAGGATAAACAGATACCAGGACACGTTCACCGGGTGCTGGCCGTCGTAGCTGAGCAGCGCCGAGGCGACGCCAATGCCGAGCAAGACGCCAAGCAGCGTCAGTCCGATCGACACCAGCCGCTGGCCACGGGCGTAAACAGCCCCCGGCAGCAATGGCCGCAAGGATACGTCCTCGCCGCGCCGCCGCGCCGTCAGCCAACGACGCAGTGCCGCGCTGCGGTGCACCGGGCTATGTTCGGCGGCAGCGGTCGTTGCCGGTTGGATTTGATCGAGGTACAGGCGGCGGTCGCGCTCGGCCAGGCGCTTGCGCTCCGCGGGCGCTTGTCGCGACAGGCGCTCGTCCTCGTCGACGTAATAATCGAAATCGATCAGGTCAGAGACCGACCAGCGGTCGGTCTCGGGCTCCTGGTGGTCGTCTCTGCGCCCTGGGCGATGGGTAAGCGGGTCCATTGAGTCTGGGGATCGGGCTTCTTGGTGCTGCTCGGTGCTGCTTGCTGACGCGGCTGCCGACGTATGGCTGTGTGGGGAGCGAAAGTGAGTATCGAGCCAATCCGGTACCACCGGCGTTTGCAGCAAGCTGCTCGCGGCACTCGGCGCCCACGGTATCCGATCGCCATCGGATCAGCAGCCAAGTTATACCGGTGGGGAGTTAGCAATCAAGCACGGCATGCGCACGCGACGAGGTTCATGCGGCTTTCCAGCCAGCGATACCGGCCCCTAGGAGGGGGACCATACCGCAAGTCCGCGGAGTTGCAATGAGGTGGCGCAAACTGGAGTTACGTCTGACAGCGAATATTGCAGCGGCGGGCAACAACACTTAATCTTGCGCCCGGCGGGCGAATCACAGCGTGCGATTCGGGTGTGTTCGCCGCTCACTTAATGTTCTGACGTTCAAATCCATCCAAGATATCCGCAGGGAACATTCTCCATGCCCATTGTTACACGATCCATCGCCGAGCTCATCGGTACGTTCTGGCTGGTGCTCGGGGGCTGCGGCGCCGCGGTATTCGCGGCCGGCGTGCCCGACGTCGGTATCGGCTACCTCGGCGTCGCCTTTGCCTTCGGCCTGACGGTGCTGACTATGGCCTACGCGATTGGGCACATTTCTGGCTGCCATCTGAACCCCGCCGTCTCGGTCGGTCTGGCGGTCGGCGGTCGCTTCAGCTGGGCCGATCTGCCGATGTACGTCATTGCGCAGACCCTAGGCGCCATCGCTGCCGCGTTTCTCATCCTGTACGTCGCGGGCGATATGGGCAACTTTAAGGAAGGTCAGGCGACGTTCACCTTGGCTGCCAACAGCCTGGCCGTTAACGGTTACGCCGAGCAGTCGCCTCAGGGCTACGGCATGATCGCCGGTCTGGTGACGGAAGTGGTCATGACCTTTATGTTCTTGTTCATCATTTTGGGCGTCACCGACAAACGCGGCACCGCGGTCGCCGGTGGTCTGGCCATCGGCCTAGCTCTGACGCTGATCCACCTGATCTCGATTCCGGTCACCAACACCTCGGTAAACCCGGCACGCAGCACTGGCCCCGCGCTGGCGTTGGCGTTCTCGGGCGAGGGTAAGGCGTTGGCACAGCTATGGCTGTTCTGGGTGGCACCGATCGTCGGTGCGGTGCTTGCCGGCATCGTCTACAAGCTGTTCGCAGTCGCCGACGAGCCGCAGGAGATCGAGAAGATGGGCGGCGAGGTCTAGCGAGGCTTCGCCTCAGACCGACGAGTCGTGTTCATCGGTATCGGCATCGGTATCGGTATCGGTATCGGCATCGGTATCGGTATCGGCATCGGCATCGGTATCGGTATCGAAATCGAACCGAGTGGCAACCGACCCCGATCCAGACTAGTCTGACCAGTCCGACTCCCCGTCGAAACTTGACTCATCTGCAAACATTTGCCGCCCTCAAGCAATCGAGTGCACCGCCGCGGGAAGGTCCGAGACCGTTGGAGTGACCCTCGGCGCTGCCGGAGCGACTTGCAGTCGCGACACCACCCCGTCGCGGCGGTCGCGATTGCAAATCGCTCCCACAACCGCGGCTGGTCGCGGCGTTTTCGCAGCGAAGCGCTGGGCGTTTTTAGGGCCGGCGGGACAACCGGCGACGGCATTGTCAAAAGTCCCAGTACATGGCGCTTGTCGAACTTTTAGGACCAAGGCAAACCCGCATTTTTTCAGCCGTTGACGACGCGCTCCCCCTTGCGAGGCCCTGCCTTCGCCTTGTCTCCCTCGAAGCCGTCCGTGACCACATGCCGATACAGATAATCGGCGGACTTGCCGCGCAGGATCGGCACGTATTTGGATTCCGGATGGATCCCATCTGCACCGTGACACTCGGTACAGGCGTGCTCCGCGAACAGTCGCTGACCAGGGGCCCGTGCGGCATCGCCGTCAGGAGCGTCGGCGGCGACGATGGGGCGGCCCCGCCGCTGCTACTTGACGATCGTCTCCAGCCCCGCCGATTGCTGTTGGTCGTCGGTCCAACTGACGCGAACGGTATCGCCCTCGGCGCCGTTGCGGATGTCAAAGGACAAATATGGGTTCGCGGAAACGCCCCAGCCCCAGTTCATGGTCATGACCGGGGTTTCGTTGTGCTCACAGATCACCTCTTGGATGAAGTGCCGGGGGATGATGTCTCCGGTACTCGGGTGCTTTCGGCTTCCGGTCTCCATAGGGTGATTGATCAGGACCCTGACGGAGATGATGCCGTCTTTCAGTTTGGCTCGGATGCGGCCGTTTTCGCTGTTCATGATGCTCTAACTTCCGAACTGAGAACGTAAGCGGACGGTTGGAACTCGGCGCTGAACGGAGGCAGCTAGCCGCCGCAGCCCCCGGCGGTGACCTTGACGGCTTTAGTCTGCCGATACAGCGTGCCACCGGCCTCCACGAAGGCAATCAGGTTGGAACTCTCCGCGAGTTTCACGCGGATTGCCAACCGCGGCTCCACCCCGGGGGTGAAGTAGGCTCGCGCCAGGAGCGGCGACGGATTGCCGTCCGATAATAGTGTCAGCGTTCGGGGCTCCGGCAGCGCGATCGTCACCTCGACGGGGACGACCCGACCGTTTTCGGCGATATCCGGCGTTGTGATCTGGATTTGATCGGTGTCTTCGGCCGCGACCTCGCCGAACAGAAGGCTCTCGGCGGCCTTCAGCTCCGTTGCCTGAAACGCGTCACCGGGCCAGGCGGCCCGCGCGATCTTGGGCAAGATTCCGGCGGCCCAGAGCGCCGCCAGAGTTGTGGCCGAGCCGGCCGATATCAGCGCTTGCCGACGTTGCATCCTCGCCTCCTTCAATAAGCTGGAAAAAGGAACGAATAGTCGATTTTCAACAACCGCTTGGACACTTTTCTAGCCCTACACCAAGCCTCGGGATCAACAGCCGTCATCCTCAACCTCGGCCTCACCGGTCTTCTCGTCTCGCCGAACCGCGCCCGCGTCGTTGGTCTTCTTCGTCCGAATAAACATCATGTGCTCCACACGGTCGAACTGCTCACGCATGGCGTGGTCGATGTCGATGTCCCGGAGCCCGTCGTAGATATAAATCCGGCCACTCTCCTCCTGGGCCAATTCAGAAGGCGTCGGCTCGAGCAGCCGGCGCAATTCGATCTCGGACACATCCGTCGTTTTGCCAGTGGCGGGCGCGAGGACAAGCAACGCAACCAGCGACCCCGCGAGCGCGGCCTTCGGGGATGCGGAAAGACTGTTCATAGCGATTGGCTCCTTGGGTGTGTGGTTAGCAATCTCGGACTATGTCGTCCGCCGATTCCCCGACATCAGCCAGGGTGTACGCCAAGACCTGTTGTTGTTTCGACGCCCTCTTTTGGAGCGAAGCTATCTTTCGTCGCAACGCTGATCACTCAGCCGTCTCCGGCTTCGTGACAGACGATAGCGAAACGCGATTGATAGTCAATATAGTTGAGTTTGAGCGGGAGTGCCGTCCATCGGCGCACATCCGAAACGTGACAAATGTCATTGAACAACACACTTCGGTACCATAAGGCAAAGTCAACGAAGAGAGCACTGAATCATGGCCGACCAGCCAGACAGCGACGCCGTGCGCAACTATTTGCTTGACCTCCAGGACCGCATCACCGACGAACTCGCCGCCGAGGACGGCGGCCACGACTTCCGCGAGGACACCTGGAGACGCCCCGGAGGCGGCGGCGGACGCAGCCGAATCCTAGAGGGCGGCGCCGTGTTCGAAAAGGGAGGTATCAACTTTTCCGACGTCCAGGGCGAGGCCATGCCGGCGAGCGCCAGCGCGCATCGGCCCGAACTGGCCGGGCGGAGTTTCCAGGCCATGGGGGTTTCGCTGGTCATGCACCCACGCAACCCCTATGTGCCGACCTCGCATATGAACGTGCGCTTTTTCGTCGCCGAAAAGCCAGGCCATGCGCCCGTTTGGTGGTTTGGGGGCGGTTTCGATCTGACGCCCTACTATGGCAACGACGAGGACGTGGTCCATTGGCACCGCACCGCTCGGGACGCCTGCCAGGGCTTTGGCGACGACCCAGACGACAGCAGCGGCGACGAGGTTCACGCCCAGTTCAAGGCCTGGTGCGACCGTTACTTTCACCTCAAGCATCGCAACGAGCCCCGCGGTGTCGGCGGCCTGTTCTTCGACGATCTCAACGCATGGGGATTCGAGCGCAGCTTTGCGTTCATGCGCAGCGTCGCCGATCACTACTTGCCTGCGTACCGCCCGATCGTCGCGCGACGCAAAGGGGTGCACTACGGCGAGCGCGAGCGTGCGTTCCAGAACTACCGCCGTGGGCGTTACGTCGAGTTCAATCTGGTCTACGACCGCGGTACGTTGTTCGGCCTGCAGTCGGGCGGGCGCACCGAATCCATCCTCATGTCGCTACCGCCCGAGGTCAGTTGGCGTTACGACTGGCGGCCGGAACCGGACAGCCCGGAGGCCGAGCTGTACGAGCGTTACCTCGTGCCGCGCGACTGGCTGGCGGACTAGATTCAGTTGCACGAAACGCGCTGGCAAGGCCAAGCACTTCGCGCCCACAAACGGCACAACTGCCGAACTGAGGCCGAATTCCTGCGCACCCTCGAAGCGAAATGCTGCACTGCAACAAAATTTTTGACCCAACGGCTTGACAGGTCGGCCTCCAGTCATTATTGTGCACTGCAACAATTGCTGCACTGCAACAGAACTGGAGATTGAACCATGAGCACCAAAGAAGCCCTCAACACCTACACCGAGCTGTCCAACAAGAGCGTCGAGCGCATGAACTCGCTGGGCGAGCTGAATCTCAAGGTGGTCGAGACCGTCACCACCCGCCAGATGGACGTCATGAACCTGTTCATGGAGCAGAGCTTGCGGATGATGAGCCTGGCCTCCGAGGCGAAGGGCTACAGCGACCTCTACAAGGGTCAGGTAGAAATGGCCAAGACCGTCAGCGAGCGCATGATGGAAGAATCCAAGGCCGGCATGAAGCTGGCCAGCGAGATCCGCGACGACTATCGCGGCTGGTTCGATGCGGCCATGGCCGACGTCAAGGACAGCAGCAACGTGGTGCGCAACGCCGTCACCGCATAAGGCTCGCTAACATCCGGTCCCCGGCGCACAAGGAACGGTGCGCCTATCCGGAGGAACTGCCCGAAACTCCTCATCCGCGTTCGCACACGCGGGGCGGGACACTTGTCGTCTGTACAAGCGCGACGGCGCCGAAGCGGATCGCGGGTAGCCGGCGCACTGACAACGACAGCATACTAAATACAAGGTGAACCAGACATGACCACCCCAACACGTGTGGCACTGGTAACAGGCGGCATCGGCGGCATCGGCACGGCCATCTGCCAGCGCTTGGCCAAAAACGGCATGAAGGTCGTGGCGAACCATCACCCGTCGGAGCAAGAAGCGGCCACGGCGTGGAAGCAGGAGCAGGCCGAAGCGGGTTTCGAAATCGACACCATCGCCGCGGACGTCTCGTCATTCGATGCCTGCGCGGAAATGGTCGCCAGCATCAAACAGAGTTACGGGCCCGTGGCAGTCCTGGTGAACTGCGCCGGTATCACCCGTGACAAGACATTCAAGAAGATGGAAGAGGCGCAGTGGCGCGCCGTCATCGACGTTAATCTGAGCAGCGTGTTCAACGTAACCCGCAACGTCTGGGAAGACATGCTGGAGGCGGGCTTTGGCCGCATCGTCAATATCTCTTCCGTCAACGGCCAGCGCGGCCAGTTCGGTCAGGCCAACTACGCCGCTGCCAAGGCTGGCATGCACGGCGTGACGATGAGCCTCGCGCAGGAAGGCGCAACCAAGGGCGTCACCGTCAACACGGTCTCCCCCGGTTATGTCGAAACCGCCATGACCAAGGCCATGCGCGACGACGTGCGCGACGCCATTATCGCCACTGTGCCGATGCGTCGCATGGCGCAGCCGGAAGAGATCGCCAGCGCGATCGCCTTCCTGGTGGCCGACGAGAACGGCTACGTCACCGGCATCAACCTGCCCGTGAACGGCGGCTTGTTCATTCACTGATCAGCCTCTCCGATTTCGCATCGTCTGACCCGATTCGTCATGGGCCGCCCGGCAAGCCGGCCCATGGCCACCCGTGTCCTCCTCGTCTCTCTCACTATGAGACGTTTCCAGCCCGGCTCCCCGCCGGGCTTTTTTTGTCCGCACCGAAGCACACGGTCGACCCCAACGAAACTGCTCTACTCCGCCTTCGCCAAGGCGATAGACTAAGACCTCTGACGACGCGGCCGGACACGACTGGGAGCCCATCATGCATGAATCCTCAAGCGCGGGTGCAAACGGCGTCTTTACGCCGGCGCTGCTGCTGTCGCTGCTTTGTATCACCGCGGGGGCGCGCGCGGAGGAAGCCGTCGACCGGATGTACGAGTGCGACCAGGACGGCACGCCCACATTCTCAGACCAACCCTGCCCCGGGCCGGAGCACATCCGTGAAGTGGAGTACGATCGATCGAACCCGGACTCCGCCGCCCAGACCACCGCCAATACGCAAGCTGCGGAAGCCGACGCGAGCGCTACCGCGCAAGCCGACATATTGAGCACCGAGATCCTGAAGACCGAACAGCAGATCAATCACCTGCAGATCGAACGCACTGCGCGAATGGCAGAGCTCCGGGAACAACGCCGTCTCGGCAGTGAGGACCGGGATCGCGCCGCGTGGTTGGCACAGATGGATCAACAAATGGAGTCCGTCTATCAGGACTATAGCGATCAGATCACAACAGCAAGCCAACGTTTGAACGACTTGCAGGCGCGTCGTGCCGCGCTCGGTGCCGGCGGGACATCGGCTGAGCCGAATTAGCGCATCAAACGAGGGTCCTCGAAGTCGGGATCGGGATCGGGTCGCTTGCCACTCGTTTCGATTTCGATAGCGATTTCGATACCGATGATCACGACTGGTCGGTCTGAGGCGATGCCTCGCTAGTCGCTGTCGTAATCGTCTTATCGATATTCGATTACGACAACGACAACGAACGCCCCCAAGTCATCTGTCGTCCTGCGCCCCGCGCATCGACCCAGTTCATCAACGGCGGAGCAGATTGCGGACCAGCTTCAGCCCAACCAACAACACCGGTGTTGCGTGCAGAAACAGGTCAAAGATGTCGATGGGGCGCGTCAGCGTACCCGCAAACAGCATCTGGAGTTTCTCCCACAGGTGCGGCTCCGGCTGGGAAGGCCACGGGGCGATACCGAGCATCAGCGCTGGGATCAGCAGATAAATCAGCGGAAGCTGGTCAAACAACTCTACTAGGCGCCGCATGGGTATGGTGCACTCCGTGACGGAAAATCTCTTCGCAATGCTGCTGCTGTTGTTGGTCGGCTGGCTGTGGCTCGACACGCTGCGCGCCCGGGAGATGGCGGTGGGTCTGGCACGTCGGGCCTGCGAACGCCACGACGTACAGTTCCTGGATCAAGCGGTGGCCTTGCGGCGGCTCGGGCTACGCTGGAGCCGAGAGGGCGTGCGGGTGCGCCGACAATACCGGTTCGAATTCAGCGAGGAAGGCACCGGCCGGCGCTACGGTTCTCTCATATTACTCGGCTTACGCCTGGAGCACTTGCACCTGGATCTGCAGGCGCCCGAATGCCAACAGGACGAAGGCTCGAGCCCTACTTGACCACCCGCAGCGACGGACGCGCCGGCTTCTTCTCGTTGCCGTCGGCGCCATCGGTGGCGGTCTCGCTCGCCTCACCGTCATCAGCGGCGGGCTCCTCGTCGGGAAACAGCATTCCATGGCCGTTCTCGCGCGCGTAGACGCCGAGCACGGCTCGGGGTGAGAACTCCACGGCGAAGGGCGAGCCGCCGAAACGCGCCGAGAAACGAATACTGTCATTGCCCAATTGCAATGCCTGCACGGCGTCCGGGGCCACGTTGAGCACGATTCGGCCATCGTCGACGAACGCCTGGGGCACTGTCGCAGATGGGTGCTCGGCGTCCACCACCAGGTGCGGCGTCAGGCCATTGTCGATGATCCACTCGTACAGGCCACGGAGCAGATAGGGTCGGTTCGATGTCATGGGCACACCTCGTTGCAAGGCTGCTCGGCCGGGCCGGCCGCGGACGTATAAGGGACGGTCAGGCTAGATCGGCAACCATCTCCCGCTCGGCCTCGGTCAGGCCGAGCCGGAACGATGGCCACTCAAAGACGCGCGTGGCGTATTGGGTGACGTCGATGGCGGAGCCGGGCAGTTCAACCCCCAGCACCGGCAGTCGCCACAACATCGGCGCGATACAGCAGTCGACCAGCGAAAACTCGTCGCTCATGAAAAACTTGCTCGCACCGAACAACGGCGCCGTTACGGTCAGGCTCTCGCGCAATGCGGTGCGGGCGGTCGCCGCTTCCGCGTCGGTTCCCCGGACGATGTCGCGCATCAGGCTATACCAGTCGCGGTCGATGCGGTACATGAACAGCCGCGCATTGGCGCGTGCCACCGGGTCCACTGGCAACAGCGGGGGATGGGGAAAGCGCTCGTCGAGGTACTCCATGATGATCTGCGACTCATACAGGCGCAGATCGCGATCGACGAGCGTCGGCACCGTGCCGTACGGGTTTGCGTCCATCACCTCGTCCGGGAGGTTCTGCGCGTCGACATCGACGATGTCCACGGCGATTTTCTTCTCGGCCAGGACCATGCGCACGCGGTGGCAGTAGGGACAAGTCGGATCGGAGAACAGGGTCATGTTAGATCGTCGGCTCACACAGCCACCGGGTTGGATTCCTGGGGAAGGCCACCGGACGGTCGTTGAACGGCCGCAGGCGGATCAGCGTGGGTGGGCCAACAAGAGGCAGTTGCCTGAACTGGCTCGACGGCCGGTGACGTCGACACCCCTATGTCAACGCTACCCAACCTGGATAGCATACACCCAATCGGAAGCGAGGCGGGAACGGGCGCATCCCTGCGCCTAGAATTAAGCGGTTGCCGGAACATCTTGAACCAGATGACGCTGGATTGGAGTTCGCCTTCAAGGAGCACCGGCAGAAGCATAGCCAAGCTATGTGACTGCCGGTGCGTCACAGAAAACGGGCGTCAAGCCAAGTCAGCTGGCACGAGATGTGCCGGAAATCGCCTTAGATCATGCAGCCGGGAAAACCCGGCTCGAGATCAGTGGACGTCCTTCCAGTATTCCTTCTTGAGGTAGTAGGTGAGAATGAATAGCAGGCCCAGGAACAGCAGCACATACAGGCCGAGGCTGCGACGCTCGAGCTTGTAGGGCTCGCCGACGTAGGTGAGGAAGTTGGTCAGGTCGCGCACCATGGTGTCGTATTCCTCGACCGTCAGTGCACCTGGTTCAACCAGCTCGACGCCGATGACGTGAGGCGCGGCCCCGTTGGCGCCATGCTCCTCAGCGTAGACCGGCGCCTGCACACCCTGCAGGTTGATCAACGCGTGCGGCATGCCGACCTTGTCGAAAATCAGGTTGTTGACGCCATAGGGACGCGAGTCATCAACGTAATACGACTTCATATAGGTGTAGACCCAGTCCGGGCTGCGCGAGCGCGTCACCAGCGACAGGTCCGGGATGGCGGTGCCGAACCACGCAACACCGTCGTCCGGACGCAGCGCATTGGTCATCAGGTCGCCTGGCTTGGCATCACCGAAGATCAGATTTTCGGTCAGCTCGTCTTCCGGGATGTCCAGGTCCGCCGCCATGCGGTTGTAGCGCATGTATTGCAACGAGTGGCAACCCATGCAGTAGTTGGCGTAGTACTTGGCGCCACGCTGTAACGATGCCTTGTCTTTGAGGTCGATATTCGCCTCCTGCAGCGCGGGACCGTGGCCACCCGCCGCGAGCGCGGCCAAGGGGGCGGTCAGGAGCGACAGCAGCAGGCCGCTTGTGATGATGGCACTTCTCATGAGGTCACCCTCTCAGGCACGGGCTTGGTCTTCTCCAACTTCGTGTAGATCGGCATCAACAGGAAGAATGAGAAGTAGACGACGGTGAAGATCTGGGCCATCAGCGTGGCGAGGTCGCTCGATGGCTGCAGACCCAGGTAGGCCAGCACCACGAAGGAGACCGCGAACGCGCCGAGGAAGAACTTCGACAAGTTACCCTTGTAGCGCATCGAGCGCACCTTGCTACGGTCCAGCCAGGGCAACAGGAACATGATGCCAATGGCGCCGAACATGACCAGCACGCCGGGGAACTGCGAACCACCAATTGGCGGCACCGCACGCAACATGGCGTAATACGGCGTGAAGTACCAGACCGGCGCGATGTGTTCCGGCGTCTTCAGCGGGTCGGCCGGAATGAAGTTCGGCGCCTCCAGGAACAGACCGCCGAGGTCCGGGGCGTAGAAGACGACGATGGAGAAGATGGCAAAGAACACCACCAGACCGACCAAGTCTTTGACCGTGTAGTACGGATGGAACGGGATACCGTCCCGCGGGATGCCGTTCTCGTCTTTGTTTGCCTTGATCTCGATGCCGTCGGGATTGGTCGAACCGACCCGATGCAGCGCGACGATGTGCAGGAACACCAATGCCGCGAGCACGAACGGAATCAGGAAGTGGAAGGCAAAGAAGCGGTTCAGCGTGACGTCGGAAATGACATAGTCACCGCGCACCCAGACCGACAGGTCTTCGCCGACACCCGGCACCGCCGCGAACAGGTTCACGATAACCTGAGCGCCCCAGTACGACATCTGGCCCCAGGGCAGCAGATAGCCGAAGAAGGCGGTAGCCATCATGGCCAGATAGATGACGACACCGATGATCCAAAGCAGTTCGCGCGGCTGCTTGTAGGAGCCCCACATGAGCCCGCGGAACATGTGCAGATAGACCAGGATGAAGAAGAACGAGGCGCCGGTCGAATGCATATACCGGATCAACCAGCCCCAGTTCACATCGCGCATGATGTATTCGACGGAGGCGAAGGCCTCGGTCGCCGACGGTTTGTAGGCCATCGCCAGCCAGATGCCGGTGACGATCTGCAACACCAGCACCACCATGGCGAGGGAGCCGAAGAAAGACCAGAAGCCCATGTTCTTCGGTGCGTAGTACTCTGCGAAGTGCTCGTTCCACACCCGCATGATCGGGAATCGCTTGTCGACCCAACCGATAGCCCCGGTTGGCGCCGGCTGCGCACTGTCAATGCTCATCAGGCCGCTCCTTCATCCTCACCGATGAGGATGGTGGTCTCGTTCAAGTAAGTGTATTTCGGAATCACCAGGTTCGTCGGCGCGGGCGCACCCTTGTATACTCGTCCCGCCAGGTCGAACTTCGACCCGTGGCAGGGGCAGAACCAACCACCCTTCCAATCCGCGCCCAGATCGTCCGGAGCCACCTCTGGGCGATAGGTCGGCGAGCAACCCAAATGGGTGCAGATGCCGATGGCGACGAAGTAGGTCGGGTTGATGGACCGCGTCGAATTCTGGCAGTACTCGGGCTGCTGAGGCACCATCGAACCTGGATCGGTCAGTTTCGGATCCAGCGTCGGCAGGGCCTCGAGCATGGCATCGGTTCGATTGACGACCCAAATTGGCTGCCCACGCCATTTGACGCGTAACAGCGCGCCAGGTTCCAGCTTGCTGACGTCGGCTTGCACCGGGGCACCCGCGGCTCGTGCCTTGGCGCTCGGATTCATCGACGATATAAAAGGCACGGCGACGAAACCGGCGCCGATGGCCCCGACGACGCTGGTCGCGGCGACCAGGACGCGTCGGCGACCTTTATCCACACCATGTGTGTTCATTGTCTAGTCGACCCCCGCTAGGCTCGATGCACGACGTCTCGGCCGTCGAGACGGTCGGGCAGTCTGAAAAATTGAAAATAAGAATATCGATAGGCGCTTGAAGTTCGATCGCGCATTGTCCGTGATTGCGGCCTTTCAGGTCAAGGTTGACGCGCTATCCTTAAGGCTTTCGCCACGACCGCGACAAAGACTTCGCGCTGTCTACCGGCCCCGGGGATTTGACGCGATCGTCTCTGGCACGGCGACGATAAATCGCAAGACCATGGAAAGAAAGAGGAAAAGACCCGCCGCGACAGAAGACCCAGCGGCGTTGGCTCACACCGGATTCGGCACATCGATAAAGCAGTGATCCAAATCAAAATGCCTGGCCAGATGGGAACCCAACGCCTGCACCCCGTAGCGCTCGGTGGCATGGTGCCCCGCCGCCAGATAATCGATGCCAAGCTCGCGGGCCTCGTGCCAGGTCTGCTCCGACACCTCGCCGCTGATGAAGAGATCCGCGCCCAGCGCCTGCGCATCCGCGAGAAAACGCTGCGCGGCGCCGGTGCACCAGGCCACCTGCTCCACCGCGCGCTCGACGATAGCGACATGTAACGGCATGCGATCCAGACGCGCACCGACCTCCCGCGCGAGTTCCGCGGCCGGCCGCGGCGAGGCGAGCCGACCACGCCAAATCAGGCCGTCGGCGCTCGCGGGTCGCGCACCATCGATGCCGAGCACGTCGCCCAAGCAACGGTTGTTTCCTAACTCGGGATGGACATCGAGGGGCAAATGGTACGCCAGTAACGCAACACCAGCACGCATCAGCGCGCCGATGCGGCGGCCCTTGATGCCAACCAGACAGGGGTCTTCACCCTTCCAAAAATAGCCGTGGTGTACCAGGATCGCGTCGGCCCCGGCCTCAATCGCCGCATCCACCAGCGCTTGACTGGCGGTAACGCCGCTGATCAGCCGACGGACCGGCCGCTGCCCAGCAACCTGCAGCCCGTTGGGGCAGTAGTCATTGAAAGCGTCGGCAGACAACAAACCATTGCAGTAGGAAGCCAATGTCTCGGCGTCGGTCATGGCAGTGGGTTCCGAAGTTGTAGGGCCAGGTTTCAGAAACGGATTGCCCCATCACGGGTGCGGCACGCTGGCGGTATGTGCTTCAGGCGCGATGGGCAAGACCGACTGGTCAAGCGAGGCCGGCACAAACGGGCCGTTCGGTCATGCACCCTTTTAACTCGCATGATAGCGTAACAATCATGAGCGCCACGATCCGTCTTGCAGCCATCGCCGCACCAAGTTTCGTTCTGGGCGCGGCACTCGCCGCGACCATCCTGGCGTGGCACGGCGACGGTTCGAGATTGACCGCGCTGCTGTCGCCGGCGGCCGAGCATCGGCTCGGCGCGGCGAGCGCCGCGCCTGAGTCGCCTCACTCCTACGCCGACGCGGTGAGCCGGGCGGCGCCAGCAGTGGTCAATATCTACAGCAGCCGCCACAGCCAACACAGCCCCTCGCCAGCCACGGCGCCCCCAAACGCGCCCCGCAACTCACCGCGGTTCCCGCCGCCCAGCGCAAACCCGCCACTGGGTCAGGTCAGCCTCGGGTCCGGCGTGTTGGTCTCCAACGACGGCCTGCTGCTGACGAACCGCCACGTCATCGCCGGCGCTACGTCAATCAGCGCCGAACTCAGTGACGGACGCGTACTGGAGGTCGGACTGCTTGGCGTCGACGAGGAGACTGATCTGGCCGTGCTGCGGATTGAAGCCGCTGGGCTGCCCGCAATCAGCGTCGGAAATCCCAACGCCCTGCGGGTCGGCGACGTGGTGCTCGCCATCGGCAACCCCTTCGGCATCGGTCAGACCGTGAGCATGGGCATCGTCAGCGCGACCGGTCGGGAGCACCTGGGGCTGACCGGCATCGAGCACTTTATCCAGACCGACGCAGCCATCAATCCGGGCAACTCCGGCGGTCCGCTGATCGACGCCGACGGGCGCCTGGTTGGCATCAACACCGCGATCTTGTCCAACAGCGGCCTATCCGAAGGGGTTGGCTTCGCAATCCCGGCGGATTTAGCCCTGCGTGTGGTGCAGGAGATCGCCCTTTCCGGCAGCGTGGATCGCGGCTGGCTGGGCATCGCCGGACGCAGCCTGACGCCGCAATTGGCCAAGCGCTTCGGGTTGCGTGCACCCCACGGTGTCCTCGTCACCAGTGTTGGCGAAGACAGCCCGGCGGCCCACGCCGGGCTCCGCGCCGGCGATGTCGTCACCAGCGCCAATGGCCAGCTGCTGCGGTCATCCTACGAACTGCTCGACGCAGTCACCCAGGCCGGCCCGGCGGTGGAGGTGAAGCTGCAGGTCTGGCGCGGTAGCGACCGCATGGAAACCCTAGCGATCACCGCCGAGCGCCCGCCCGGCGGCGTCAAGCCGCGAACGGCAGTCAGCGCCCGAAAAGGCCAGGCGCCAGCACCTTCGCCGGCCTGCATGCCGTCGGGACAGCACCTAGGTGGCTGCTGAGCCTGTACGACAGCATCGATCGATGAACACGTCGACTGTCAACGCTTTATCTTAGCTTCCGCAACTGCCATAAAATCGCTATATTGATCAATCAATTGCGCCACATCTGCAGGTGCGACTTCAGTCGCACGGAAACCGCCCCCGGCAGCTTAGGTCGTATCTTCAGCCGGAACAACGGCTGGGTTTAGGCTCATTGACTCACGGCTGTTAGGCTCCCGATCAACTGCTTGAGCTGGCCGATCAGCGCGTCGCACGCGGCCAAGAGTTCCGGTAGCCGAGCCCGCGCCGCATTGCCTTCGCCGCGTTCAGCGAGCGCCATCAGGGTGCTCGCCAACTCATGCACCTCGACGTGGCTCTTGCCGACTGATTCAAATGCTGGGGTTTTCCCATAGCGGCCTGATCCGCTGCCCTGGTACCAGCGTTCGAATCGGCAGGGGCTTTCAGCAATAGCCACCATACGGGTTAGGTCTGAGTCCTTCAGCGCATCCGCGAATTCGTCGACCCAATGACGGTGATTCTGCATGGCCATCATCAACGGAATGTCATCTCTGCTAACCCCTTCGTCAATATCCATGCGTTCGCCTGCCTTCGGCCAAGTCGACACCCACCGAGGAACCTCGTCCGCGGGCATCGGACGCGCAATGCCGAAGCCCTGGCCCAAGCGGCAGCCAAGCAGAGTCAGCAACGCCCCATGCTCAGGCGTCTCGACGCCCTCTGCGATGACCGAGCGATTAAAGGCCCGTGCCAGTTTGACGACGCTCTCGACGATCTCCATGTCGTTCGGGTCGTCAAGCATATCGCGCACAAAGCTCTGGTCGATCTTGAGCACGTCGATGGGCAATCGGCGGAAATAGGCCAGTGACGAGTAGCCGGTGCCGAAATCGTCGAGCGCAAATCGCACCCCCAACGCGTGACAGGCGGCCAAAGTTTGGGCGGCACGCTCGATGTCACTCAAGGCCGTCGTCTCCAGGATCTCCAATTGCAGGCAGCCGGGATCACACTCAGGCTGCTCCGCGAGCAACTGCTGCAGGCGTTCGGCGAAGTTCGGCTGCAGCAGATGGCGGGCACTGATGTTCACGCTGACGGGCAGGTGGAGGCCGAGGCGTTTCCAGGTGGCGACCTGAGTCAGCGCCGTCTCAATCACCCACTCGCCGATGGCAATCTCGATGTCGCTACCCTCGATCTCAGGCAGGAACGCGCCCGGCAATAGAAGCCCATCTTGCGGATGCCGCCAGCGAATCAGCGCCTCGGCACTGATGACCTCGCGACTGACCATATCAACCTCGGGCTGGAAATAGACTTTGAACTCACCGCCGTCCAGCGCCGCCTTGATGCGTTGCAACCGCAAGCGCCGGCGCCGAAGCAGCCGATCTTGTTCCTGGTCATAGAAGTGGTACCGATTTCGGCCCGCCTCTTTGGCGCGGTACATGGCCTGATCGGCATGCCGCAGCAAGCCATCGGCGCTGTCGACATCGGGCGGGCTCAGCGTTACCCCGATGCTGGCGGAGACACCGTGGGTGATTCCATTCACAAGGATGGGGAGACTCGCGGCCGCAAGCACACGTTCAAGCAGAACATAGCTATCTTCCAGACGCCTGAGATCATTGAATAGCAAGACGAATTCGTCTCCTCCGAGACGCGCCAGCGTGTCTTGTGCCCGCAACACCTTGCGCAGCCGCGTTGTAACGCCGATCAGCAACTGATCACCAACGTCGTGCCCATACCGATCGTTGATCGGTTTGAAGTCATCCAAATCGAGGTAACAGACGGCGAGCAGTCCGCCAGAACGCCGAGCTGCGGCAATGGCCTGCTCAAGCCGGTCTCCCAAGAGCCGCCTGTTCGGAACCCCGGTCAGGTGGTCATAGTTGGCGATGCGATCCAGTTCCGCCTCGTGCGCCTTGAATTCACTGATGTCGGAAAAGACGGCGATATAGTTTTGTATCCTGCCTCCCGGAGCGGAAACGGCTGAAATCGACAACAGCTCTGCGTAGACTTCGCCGTCCTTGCGTCGATTCCAGATCTCACCCTTCCAAGAGCCCTTTTGTGTGATCGCCTCCCACATCTCGCGATAGAACCCATCGCCATGGCGGCCGGAGGAAAGGAGCTTTGGGTCTTTTCCAAGCACAGCCTCGCGTTGGTAGCCGGTGATGGCGCTGAAGGCGGGATTGGCGTCGACAATCCGATTCTCAGCATCCGTGATGACGATGGCCTCGAGGCTATGGGCAAAGACGCTTGCCGCGAGGCGCAGTTCATTCTCCGCCTGCTTGCGCTCAGTGATGTCTTGAAAAGTGCCGTAAAGGTAGGTGACCGCATGATTCGGACCGGTTTCGGGCTGACCCCGCGCCAAACAGCTACGCGTCGTCCCATCGCGGCGTCTTGCGCGCAACTCCAGGGCGTAGGGCGTGCCTTCGCTGATCGCCACCCCCGCCGCCGCATTGAGGCATGACAAGTCGTCGGGTCCGAAGAGCTTGTGGTGCTCGGAGAAAGGCGGCGCGCCTTCAGCGGGGTCGAGCTGGAAAATGCGAAATAGTTCATCGGACCAGGTGACCCTGTCCGTCTCAAACTCCCATTCCCAACTACCGATCTGGGCGAGCCGCTCGGTGCGGCTGAGCATTCCTTGCAGGTGCTGTCTTTGTTCTTCGTCGCGCTTCCGCTCTGAGACATCGCGAATAAAGCCGTGCCAGAGGACGCTGCCATCCGGTTGCGGTTCGGGGGATGCCTCACCCTCGACCCAGATCAGGCGCCCGTCGGGCGACCTCACGCGGTAAGCATCATGCCAGGTGATCAAGCGGTGCATGGACTCCGCGATCTTGGCCTTGACGCGTGAGCGGTCTTCCGGATGCAGCGTCTCGAAGACGGCGGCTGCGTCAGTTGAGACCGCGGCTGGTTCAACACCGTAGATGTCTTTCATGCCTTCGCTGGCATAGGGAAAGGCCGTGCGCCCGCCTGGCCACTGTTGGTATTGATAGATCATGCCCGGCACATGCGTTGCGATCTTCTCAATGCGTTGATGCAACTCCTCGCGCTCGGTGACGTCATATTCCGTGGAAAAAATCAATGGCGGCTCGCCGCCTATGTCAATACGTTTGGCATTAACGGATACGGAGAAAGTAGTCCCATCTTTACGGACATGAGTGGTCTCAACATGAAACGGCTTTCCCGTCATGATTTCAGTCGTTCTCGCTTTGACTAACCGCTTTCCAGATTCGTCATCGATATCAGAGACGGGGCGGCCAATAAATTCATCACGATCGTAGCCATGCATAGTGCAGGCCAAAGTATTTGCATCAACAATAACTGGAATACCGTCTGGAGTATTTGGATCGAGGATCATGCAATACCCACCGGACTGCTCGAACAGTGCGCGAAATCTCTCTTCACTATTTCGCAATGCTAGGTTTGCCTGTTTGCGCTCGGTGATATCTTCAATGACAGAAATAAAATAGTCGGGATCGCCTTTATCGTCTCGCGCAAGACTCACGGTAAGATTGATCCAAACAACGTCGCCATCCTTTCTGAAATAGCGCTTCTCCATCGAGTAGGTCGCAATATCGCCCCTTAGCAACTGATCGACGTAATCCAGATCAGCCTGCAGATCGACCGGGTACGTGATATCTTGAAACGATTTCTGCAATAACTCCTGACGTGAATAGCCAACAATGCGACAGAGCTTCTCGTTGACTTCCAGCCAGGTGCCATCCGTTTTCAGCCGGGCCACACCCACGGCCGCTTGCTCAAAAATAGATCGAAACTTCTTCTCGCTCTGCTGCAGGGCGTCTGCTGCCTGCTCGAGGTCGGCCACCACCCGCTTCAGCCGAGTTCCCGTGCGTCTTTCGGCGGCCCGACTCTGGCGCGTTGCCTCGCAGATCAAGCTGGTAATGGTGCAGCCGATCAGGAAGACGGTCAGGGCGAGCCATTCGGTTCCAGACAACAGGCCGCCATGCAGCCAGACCTGGACATAGAGACCCGCGAGCAGGGTTGAGAGCAGACCACCCACAAGACCGGTGAACAGCGCAATGACCAGCACCGCGGGATAAAATGTCACATATGGGAGTATGTCTCCCCCAACTCCGCCAACAATGGCCGATCGCAGAGCGGCGGCAACGCCAACGCCGATCACCGCGACCGTGACAGCCCGACCACCAAGCCCAAACTGGTGGTCAGAAGACCCAGAAGTTGAACGACTCGACGGCCGAGGCTCGCTTCCTCGCTTGGGGACTGGGTTCCAAATACTGCCATCGGGGGGGCCTGTGCGTTCACTCTGTTTCTTGTCGTGGTCGATGGATGCACTGGTTTGGCATCCTGACCCGCTCTGATGCCCGGCAGGTCCGAGACAGTTTGATGCTGCTTTCTGGGGAAACGCTGACTCATCGGCCTCTCCCTGGAACGGCTGTGAACACCTGACTCCTCGATGTCGTAACAACCGTCATCACCAAAGAATAGGCCATCCAACGGCATCGAAGGGAATATTCGCCAAAGGCAGCCGAGAGCGCGGTCGCCGAAACGACGGTCAAGACCTGGTCGCCCGAGGCGAACCTTGATCACGGGAGTGGAATCAGGCGCGGGGACGGGGGCGGGGGACACTTGCTCGGCGATGCGCCGATCTTAGGCCTGTATGCGCAATCGCACCGGACGGGCCGGTTGTGCTGGTCCGGTTCGGTGGCGTCAAAGACCGGGATGCGGGCGCGGGCCGGACCCGCCAGCATGAGTATGACCAGGGCGATGCGGATAAAGAGGCTCGAGGTCATCGATGCCTGACCGGCGCTGCTCGTCGGTCTTACCGAGTCCGTCCTTGAGCGCAAGCCACAGCGCGTTGCCATTCCAGGGGCCCGCATCGCGCGCATACAGCCGACGCTCCAGTGCCTGGATCTGCTGCGACGCCTCCGACCCCGCGCCCTGCTTCATCCGAGCCGCGACGGCCGCCAGGTTGGCCGGCGGTTGCCGCGGCCAACATGCCTGCGCCCAGTCGAGCAAGGCCCGCGCGGCGGCGTGAGGATCGTTCTGCGCACAGGCCTGAGAAAAAGCCTCTCGCAGCTTGCCCAGACGCGGTGGCGGCTCTACCGATAAAGACGCTTGGGCGGTTGGACGTCGCCGACGGCGATACCAAAACAGCGCCGACCCAAGGCCGATCAGGAGGGCGAGTGCGCCAATGCCGACCCAGACCGGCCAACCGGGCTTGCCTTGTTCGTCGGCGAGCGGCTGTGCGGGCGACGTTGCAGCGGCACCATCGGCCTCGGTCGCGCCTAGTTCCGGCGCGACCGAGGCGTTGCTGGGTGCCGGCGCAGACGCAGGCGCCGGTGTTGCAGTGGAGGTAGTAGGACCTTCAACGTCGAGGGTCATGGCCGGCACCGTCGCCACGCGCTCGATCTGCGCAACGGTATCCCACCAGGTCACGCGAATCTCCGGCATTTCCAGCGCACCGCCGGCGGTGGGGATCAGCGTCAGACGCTGGGCACTGACGCCGAACAGCGTCGCACCGTCGGTGCGGCTCTCGGTCTCGGTCTTTTCCGGGTAGGCACGCACGCCGGCGGGGACCGGGATCTCGATCTCGGGGATCTGGGTGCCGGCGAGCCCCTTGGCCGTGAGCGTCAGCGTGCGCGTGGCCGGCTCGCCCGCGCGCAGGCGCGGCGGCTCTTTCGCCCAGGAATCATCGATGGCGACGGCCTCGGCGGGCAGCCAGTGCGCACCGCCGAAACCGGCGGGACGCGGGTCGACCTGCAGCGTGATGGCCTCGGCCTGCGCCCGCACCGGTTCGCCCCGCTCGAACATCGTGAACGGGCTGTCGCGAAACATGCTCTCGACCATCGGGTTCGCGAACAGCCGGTCGAGCCGGTCGTTGCCGGTCGCCCCGCGGGTGCTGTCGCCCCGGTTCGCGACCACCTCGCCCTCGAACACCACCGGAGCGATGCGCAATTCGCCGCTGCGCTCCGGACTCAGGCTGAAACGACGTTCGATGACCTGATAGTCGCGGCCGTTGCGGGTGGTCTCATATTGCCGGTCGTTGCCGAGACGCTCCAGTACGGCCCCGTCGGCGCGCGGATCGGACAACTCGCCGCCGCGGATCAGCAAACCACTGTAGAGCCGCACGACGATGGGGATCTGCTGCTGCACCATCACACGGTCGCCGTCGATGCCGAGCTCCACTTCCACATAGACGTCGTCACCGGGGCCGCCCTGGGCGCCCTGGGGCACCTCCGAGACGGTCAGCATCAGGGGTGCGGTGCGCTCGTCGCCGACCGCGATGGGCGGAATGTCGATGTTGCCAATGGATTTCGGCGCCAGCGTGATGCGCCAGCTGCGCTTGTCGCTGCGCCGGCCATTGACGATGCGGATCTCGCTGCCCTGGCTGGTGCCGAGTACGTCGAAGTCGTCGGCGAGCGGGGCCAGGTCCGGTTGGCCCGGAAGATCGCGCCCCTCGGCCTCGATGGTCAGCGTCACGCTGTCGCCCTCGTAGACCGTCGGCCGATCGAAGAAGGCACGCAGTTCAGCGAGCGCGGTGCCGCTCCAGAGGGTCGGCAGCAACGCGACCGTGAGCCACCATGCGTGGGGGCGACCGGGCTGTATCGCGGGTTGTCTGCTCATGGCTTGGTCTCGATGGTCTGTTCGTCGTCAGTGGCGCGACATCCGAAGCGTGGTCGTTGTCGTGGTCGTGGTCGTTGTCGTTGTCGTTGTCGTTGTCGGCGGTGTCGGTGTCGACTTCGGATAGGCACTCCCATCCAATCCCATCGAAATCGAAATCGGGATCGGGTCGGGATCGGGTCGCTCGCCACTCGCTGCGATTTCGATTTCGATTTCGATACCGATACCGATACCGATACCGATACCGATTTCGATAACGATACCGATGACCACTACTTTTCGGTCTTTGGCGAAGCCTCGCTAGCCCCTCCCTTTCACCACGGATTACCCGTCGCCGCCTCGCCCTCCTGCTCCGCCCGTGCCCGGTACTGATACAGAAACTTGCGCCGCAGCAGGCCGGCCGGATCATCGGGGATGCGTCGCAGCCACTGATCGGCGGCCTGGCGGGATTCCAGTTCCTCCGGCGTCGGCGCCTCGTCGCCGGCAGCGGCGGCGGTTGCGTCATCCGGGGGCGGTTGATCAGTGGCGTCGCCGGCCTGGGCGGCGGCCTCGGCACGATAGTCGTCGGCGGCCTGCTCCGCACGATCGCGCTCGGCCTGGTCTTGCGCCATGCCGTCGTCACCCGCGGGATCGGCGTTGGCGCTTGACGCCCCGTCCTCGCGGCCCTCGGTGTCCTGTGCTGCGCCCTGCTGGCCGGCCTGGGACTGAGCGCCTTCGGCGTCGGACTGCTGCTGGTCGGCATCGGAGCCCTGCTGCTGGTCATCGCCGTCACCGGATTGCTGCTCCTGCTGGCCGGACTGGTCCCCGCTTTGCTCTTGGGCTTGATCTTGCTGTGATTCGTCCTGGCCATCCGCCGACTCGTCCTCAGCACCGGCCTGCTCGCCAGTCTCTGGTTCACCGCTCTCTTGCTGCTCAGCTTGGTCGGAACCGGATTGCTGCGCCTGATCCGACTTGTCGCCTTGCTCGCCACCGTCGGACTGTTGCTGTTGTTCTTGTTCTTGCTGCTGTTGCTGCTGTTGCTGCTCCAGCAATTGCTCGATCTGCGCCTTGTTGTGCAGGGCATCGGCCATGTCCGGCGCGCGCGTCAGGGCCTCGTCGTAGGCGGCGATGGCGTCTTCCAGGCTACCGGTAGCGGCCAGCGCATTACCGCGATTGTAGTGGTACTGGGGACCGTCTCCGGCAGCGAAGGACTCGACGGCGGCGTCATAGTCGCCGAGCCGATAGCTGGCGGTGCCGCTGCGCAACGGGTCCTGGGCCAATTCCCGCGCGCGTTCGTAGTCGGCGTCCGCCAAGGCATGGGCCGCCTGCTGGTCGCGGCGCTGCCAGAGGTCGTCCCAACCGAAGGCCATCGCCGGCCGCGGTGCGGTCAGGCTCAGGTTGGCGACGAGCAATGCGATCGCGACCACCCAACCACGCCGGAAGGCCAGCGCGCCGAGGGGCAGCAGCACCAGCACCAGCCAGGGACCGAGCTCCTTCCAGGACTCGGTCAGCATCGGATCATCCGGCGCCAACGCACGGGTCGTCAGCGATGGGTCGCGCAACACCCGGTTCAGATCGGCATCGCCGGTGGTCAGCGGGGAGTAGTCGCCACCGCCGGCGCCCGCCAGTGCCTGCAAGGCGGGCACGTCCAACGCGGCAATCACAGGGCCTTGGGAGCTACGCACGCCGGGCACGGCGGCACCCTCGGCGGTACCGACGCCGATGACGGCCAAGCGATGGCCCGCGGCACGCAGGTCTTCGGCCGCACGGGTGGCGCGTTGATCACCGGCGTCATCGGTCAGCAGCACGACCTCGCCGCGCCGCGCACCGGCCTGCTGCAACAGGGCTGTGGCGCCGGCGATGGCGAGGTCCGGCCGGCTGCCCTGCACTGGCATGATGTCCGGCGCCAGCGCATCGAGCATGCCGAGCAGGGTATCGGCGTCGTCGGTGAGCGGCGAGACCGGGAAGGCGTCGCCGGCAAACACGACCAGCCCGACCTGACCGCCCTCAGCGCGCGACAAGATGTCGACCAGCTTGTAGCGGGCGCGGTCCAGGCGCGTCGGGGTTAGGTCGTCGGCCAGCATCGAGCGCGACAGATCCAGCGCCACCACCCGCGCCGAGTCGGTGCGAAAGGCCGGCACCGGCTCCCGCTCGAAGGTCGGGTTGGCCAGCGCGACCACCGCGAGCGTCCAGCCCAGGGCGAGCAGTGCCAGCGGCCACCAGCGCCGCACGCCGGCATCGCCGTCCGTCGCCAGCACCGCCAACAGCCGGGCATCGATGACCCGACGCCAGGCATTGGTTGCGGAGCCGGTCCGCGCCGCCGCCCACAGCAGCAGCCCCAGCGGCAGCAGCGCCAAGAACCACAGAGGGCTCAGGAAATGGAAATCGTGCAACATGGTCGGTCTCCGCGTTCAGCGTCCCAATACGTCCGAGGTCATGCCCTGCGACCAAAGGTGCCGCCGAGCAGACCGGACAGACCGCCGCGTGCGCCGACCACGACCGCGCTGAGCAGCAGGGCCAAGGACAAAGGCCAGCCGAACAGTTCGTCGACGGGGCGGAACACCTGCTGGTCGGACTGCACCGGCTCCAGCTCGTCGAGCAGGCCGTAGATGGCCTGCAACTCGGCAACGTCGCGGGTACGGAAGTAGCGCCCCCCCGTGCTTTGGGCGATGCTCTGCAAGGTACGCTCATCCAGCGGACTGCGCCGCGCCCCGCGCCCGATGGCACTGCGCGGGTCGGCACCGACGCCGATGGTGTAGATGCGCACGCCGGCCTCGGCCGCCAGCTCCGCAGCCTTCAACGGCGCGATGTTGCCGGCGGTGTTGGTACCGTCGGTCAGCAACACCAGCACGCGCTCCTTGGAGGGCGAGTCGCGCAACCGCTTGACCGCCAGACCGATGGCGTCGCCGATGGCGGTCTCCCGCCCGGCAAGACCCACCGCCGACTCGAACAGCAGCGTACGTGCCGTGGGCCGGTCGAAGGTCAGCGGTGTCTGCAGGTAGGCCTGCTGCCCGAACAAGATCAGGCCGACGCGATCGCCCTGGCGGCGCTCGATGAAGTCCCCAGCCACGGCCTTGACGGCGGTCAGCCGATCCACCACCTGCCCACCGATGACCATGTCCTCCTCGGTCATCGACAGCGAGATGTCCACCGCCAGCATCAGGTCGCGGCCCGCCATCGGCAATGGCACCGGCTCGCCGAGCCACTGCGGGCGTGCCGCGGCAAGCACCAGCAGCAGCCAGGCAAGCGCGGCCAGCACCAGCGGCCAACGGCGACTGCGGGCGGCTGCGCGCTCGCCCTGCGCCAGTGCGGCGTAGAAAGGGACGCGCAGTGCCCCGACTCTGGATTCCTTAACGCGCGGCAGCCAAAACCAGGCCAACAGCGGCAACGGCAGTGCCGCCAAGGCCCACAGATGCGCCAGTTGCAGCGTCATGTGTTCCTCCTGAGCCAGCTGCGGGCCAGGTGCAACAGCGCCTCGGCGTCGCAGTTCGGCGCCGGCGCGTAGGCGCCGTCGGCGAGCACCCGCCCAACGCCCTGCTGGAAACCGCCGTCGCCGCCGGTGCGATCGAGAAAGGCGAGCCAGTCGGCACCGGTCAGCGCAGCCACGTCGAGACGCGGGAAACGGCTCAGCGCCACGCGCTTGAGCAGCGCGGATACCCCGCTGATCAGGCGCGGGTCGCAGGGCTGTCCATGCAGATCGTCCAGTTCCTGCAGAATGCGTTCGCGCCGTCGCATGCGCCGCCAATGCCGCCAGCCGCGTCGGCCGAGCAGCACCAGCGCCACTAGCACCAGCAGCGCCAACAGCCACCACCCGGATGCGGGCGGCCAGGCGGATGGGGCAACCGGCACGTGGATGTCGCGCAGGTCGAGCTGTTCGATCGCGGGTTGGTTCCCGTTCATGTGGACTCCGACGGGCTTACGCCCGCGGGTAAACCAGTGCCGGCAGACGCTCTGACGGCGCCGCGACCGCGCATCGCCATCGCCGCCGCAAGCCGCTCCGCCGGGTCATCGGCAGTGGTGCAGCGCAACAGCGGGATGCCGCTGCCCTCGGTCGCCGCACCCACGGCCGCATGATGCCGCGAGAAATGCGCCGCGTAACGTTCCCGCTCGGCACGGTGACCGGTGTCGATGAAGCCGCTGCGCAGCCCGTCGCTGATGCCGTAGCGCCCCGGCGGCGGCGGTTCGACTTCCAGGGGATCGACGATTTGAAAGGCGGTCAGGTCGTTGTGGCGCGCGAGCCGTGACAGGTGCCGAGCGCTGTCGGCGTCCATGGAGTAAAAGTCGGACAGCAGGAACACCAGGCTGCCGGGCCGGGCAACCCGGCGCAACCTGACCAGGGCGTCGGATAGGCTCGCAGGCGCATCGCCATCGTCGGTGGCAGCATGCGCCTCAAGGCCACGCTCTGGATCGCCGGCCTGAACCAACGCGCGGATCAGGCGCATCTGTCCGCGGCGACCGCCGGCGGGCTGCAGTTCCTGATGGCCGCCGTTGAAGATCAGTGCGCCGACGCGATCGGCATGACCGATGGCGGACCAGCCGATCAGCGCCGCTAGCCGCGCCGCGACCACCGATTTGAACGCCCCGGTGCTGGCAAAGAACATGCTCGGCCCGAAGTCCACCATCACCACCACCGGCCGCTCACGCTCCTCGTCGAAAACCTTGATGTGCGGATGCCCGGCACGGGCGGTAATACGCCAATCCATATTGCGGATGTCGTCGCCGGCCTGGTAATGGCGCGACTCGCGATAGTCCATGCCGCGGCCACGGAAGCGCGAACGATGCGCCCCCGCCAAGCTCGAGCGCGCCGGCAGCGGCCGCGCAGGTTTCAGCCGCTCGGCCCGACCGCGCAGCGCGATCAGGTCGTCAGCATCGACGCGGATGTCGGGGTCTACTTGACTGAAATTGGGCATGCTCGGAGATAGCGAGGTAGGCGTTGTAGAGTAGCTAGCGGGGCTTAGCATCAGACCGACGAGTCGTAATCATCGGTATCGGTATCGGTATCGGTATCGGTATCGGTATCGGTATCGAAATCGTAGCGAGTGGCGAGTAAATCGATCCCGATTTCGATTTCGATTTCGAGGAACCACGCCAGTCCGATGCCGCATCGAAAGCTGACTCATCTGCAAACCACTTCCCACTTTTTCTCAAACCATCGGCACCCGCCGAATCAGTTCGGCAACGAAGCCATCCGGGTCGATGCCCTCGGCCTCGGCGGCGTAGCTCAGCAGCACGCGATGGCGCAGCACGTCGTAGGCGATGGCGTGGATGTCGTCCGGGATCACATAGTCGCCGCCGCGCAGCCAGGCGCGGGCGCGGGCGCAGCGGTCCAGCGCGATGGTCGCGCGCGGACTGCCTCCGTAGTCCACCAACCGCGCCAGCGCCTCGTCATAGGGTGCTGGGTCGCGAGTGGCGAGCACCAGTTGCACCAGGTACTCCTCCAGGTTCTCGGCCATGTGCAGGTCCATGACCTCGTCGCGGGCAGCCAGGATCTGGTCACGACTGATCAGCTTCGGGGCATCGCTGCCGCGACGCAGCCGGCCGCGGGCCTCGGCGCGGGCGATATCCAGGATGCTGCGCTCCGAGGCCGGGTCCGGGTAGTCCACCCGCACATGCATCAAGAATCGGTCCAGCTGCGCCTCGGGCAGCGGATAAGTGCCCTCTTGCTCGATGGGGTTCTGGGTGGCCATGACCAGAAACGGGTCCGGCAACGGATAGGTGCGCCCGCCGACGGTGATCTGGCGCTCACCCATAGCCTCGAGCAGCGCCGACTGCACCTTGGCCGGGGCGCGATTGACCTCGTCCGCCAAGACCAGATTGTGGAACAACGGCCCGGCCTGAAACTGAAACTCCCCGGTCTCAGGCCGATAGACGTCAGTGCCGGTAAGGTCGCCCGGCAACAGGTCCGGTGTAAACTGCACGCGCTGAAAATTGCCCTCGATGCGGGCGGCCAGCTCCTTCACCGCTGTGGTCTTGGCAAGGCCCGGCGCGCCTTCGACCAACAGATGTCCCTCCGCCAGCAAGGCGATGAGTAGGCGTTCGATCAACGGCTCCTGCCCGACGATCCGCCCGCGCAGGTCGGCGCGCAGGCCCGCGAAGGCGGACTGCGCGGCGCTCGCGTTGCCGGTGCCCGACGGGTTGACGGATTCTGCGGTGGTGTCATGCATGTATTGATTCTCCTGAGACGGATGCCCTTTTCCCGGATCGGCACCGGTCGAGCCGATGCGACCGAGCAAGGGTTGCGCGCGGCGCCTTACGCGGGTGCAGGCGTTGCCTTTGGACTTCGGGGATTGCCGCGCATGTTAACTCCGGAACCATTAACATGGTCGTACCGAAAGCTTAACGTTCCGTAATCCGCCGTCGGCCCTTTGGACCATGACGGATGTGGCACTTCCCAACAAGATGGTTATTCCGACGCGCAAATTGAAGCCGGAGCCGATGCCGGCAGCCGCAGAAAGTACCGACATCATGCAGCGGTTGCGCGTGCGCACCGCAAGCACCCACGCGGCCACCGAAGCCCTACCGCTGATGCGTGCTCTGTTGTCCCCCACCGCCGATGCCAACGCCTATGGCCGCTATCTGGCGGCACTGCACGGCATCTATCGGGCGGTGGAGCCGACGCTCTACGGAGCGGTCTCACCCCCGGTGTTGCGCCTGTTGGGCGTGCGGCCCAAGCTGCCAGCCCTGGAGCAAGATCTCGCGGCACTCATGTCGTCGCGGGGCGAACAACTCGGCGCCTCAGCGGTGCGGCCGGCAAGAGATTTGCCGGGCCGAATCCGGGCAGCGGTGCAGGGTGAGTTCGCCGCCCTTGGCGGCCTCTACGTGCTTGAGGGGGCAACCCTGGGCGGGCGCGTCATTGCGCGCCGACTTCGCCAGCAATGGGGGCCGGAGTCCGATATGCCATTCACCTTTCTCGAATTCCGCGGCGCCAATCCAGGCCGCGAATGGCGGCGCTTCGGCGACGGCATCCGCCTTTGTTGTGCACGGCACCCGGACGACGAGGCCGCGCCAATCGGCGATCGCATTGTGGACGGAGCCGTCGCCGTGTTCGACGCCATGCACCAGGCGTTTCGCGAGGCTGGCGCCGAAGACGAGACCGGAGACGAGACATGAAACGCTCCCAAAGCGATGGTTTTCTGGACGAATGCGAGCGCGAGGAACTGCATCAGATCGGCGCTATCCAGCCCTTCGGCGCCCTCCTCGGTGGGCAGGTCGGTGATGAGAACGTGCGCTACGCCAGCGCCAACCTGATGGACTGGCTTGGGGTCGACGCGAAGGCAGCCATCGGCCGTTCGCTGACGGCATTCGCGCCCTGGAGCGCGAGCGAGCAGGCAGAGGAGTTGGCAAAGTGCATCGCCTTTGGTGATGCGCAGACGGACGCGACCGGGGCCACACCGGCAACGAGGCTGTTGCTGGCATCGATTTGTTCCAGGGTCGGTGTCGGCGCCAATGGCGAGTTGGACGCGTTGCTGTCCCGCGACGACCATACCTGGCTGTTGGAACTGCAGCCGGCACTGCCAGCGACCCAGCGCCAGCAGGCCTATAGGCCCGTGCCGCATGCGCTGTACCGAATACCTCACTCGCAGGAGGAATGGCAGCGCCTGTGCGACTATCTCGCCGACGAGATACGAGCGGCCAGCGGCTTCGACCGTGTGATGGTGTATCGCTTCCGTGAAGAGGGCAGCGGCGAGGTCATCGCCGAAAGTCTGGCCAATGACCTGCCCCCCTACCTTGGGTTGCGTTATCCCGCCTCGGACATCCCACAGATCGCGCGTAACCTCTACCTGGCCAACCCACACCGCCAAATCCCCGATGCGGCCGCCGAACCGGTTGCGGTCATGGGCATCGACGACGCAACACCGGACCTTACCCTGTCTGACCTGCGCGCGGTATCGCCGGTACACGTCGAGTACCTGCGCAACATGGGCGTGACCGCATCGCTGTCGTTCCCGGTCGCGCTGCACGGCGAACTGTGGGGGCTGATTGCTTGCCATCACCGGGAGCCGCGCGCACTGCCATTGCCCTTACGCACGCGTTGCGCGGACATGGTACAGGTGTTCACCCTCGGCATTGTTGGCCATCGCACCAATCGGCGCATGGCTGCGCTCAGCCACAGCGATCGGGAAATCGCCCAACTCATCGACGGCATCGATGGCCTGATCAACGGCGCCCAACCCAACTTCCACCTTGGGCGCGCACTGCTGCAATTGGCCGGCGCCACCGGCGCCGCCCTGACCGAGAACGACCCGGACGGCAGCGACAAAGATCAGGTCCTGACCTTCGGCGTGACGCCAGATCTGACGCAAATTCGTGCGCTGTTGGGTTGGCTACGCGGCAGCACCATGGAGCCCATCTTCGCCACCGATGCGCTTCCCGACCTGTTCTCGCCGGCAGCGGAATACGCCGAGACGGGCAGCGGCCTACTGGCCGTGCGCGCAACACAGTTCACCAACGGCAAACGCCGCGAACGCATCTTTCTCTGGTGGCGACCGGAGCAACCGGAAGTCGTGCACTGGGCCGGCGATCCGCGCAAGAGCGCCATGTTCGATGCACAAAACAGCATCCTGTCGCCCCGCTCGTCGTTCGAAGCATGGCTGGAAACCACGCGGGGACACTCCGAACCCTGGTCCGATGGCGATCTGCTCAAGGCGAAGCGATTCCGCAGTCTTGTGTTGCGCAACATCAACGCCGCCCTGTTCTCTGACTGAGTTCCGGGACTGCGTCTTGCGACCGAAGTCGACTCGGGGATCGCGACACCGGTGATCAAAGGTTCGGGACAATCAACCAGAAGCCGTCTGCGCCGACTACTGATCTGGCTTGGCAGCGGGCTCGCCGCCTGCGCGATCGTTTCCCTGCTCGTGGTCGGCTTGCTGCGCTGGCTCGACCCACCGACGTCTGCATTCATGCTGCGACAATGGGTCGCCGGCCATTTCAGCGGCGAACCCCCGCCCTATGTCTATCACGAGTGGGTCGATTGGGCGCAGATTCCAGACAGCGTCGCACTCGCCATGGTCGCCGCTGAAGACCAGCGGTTTCCGAGCCACAGCGGCTTCGACCTGGTCGAGATGCGCAAGGCCTGGCGGCGCTACCGGAGCGGCGGACGCCTGCGCGGCGCCAGCACCATCAGCCAGCAGACGGCGAAGAATCTGTTTCTTTGGCCAGGCCAGGACTGGCTGCGTAAGGGGCTGGAGGGCTGGTTCACGCTGCTGATCGAGGCCCTGTGGCCGAAACAGCGCATCCTGGAGGTCTATCTGAACATTGCCCAGTTCAGTCCCGACACCTTCGGCGTCGGCGCCGCCAGTTGGCGCTATTTTCAGCGCCCGGCCATCGCCCTCGAGCCCGACCAGGCGGCGCTGTTGGCGGCGGTGTTGCCGAATCCGCTGATCTACAAGGTCGATGCACCGTCGGCCCGTGTCGAACGACGTGCCCGCTGGATCCGGAGCCAGATGCGTCAACTCGGCGGCACGGCCTATCTCAAGCGCCTATGATGCGGTGGGTGGCCCGATCGCGGACAGTGAAGACGCCGTCCGCTTGGGGTATGATGTTTAGTCATTTTTTCAGTGCCCGACGCCGAGCTTTCCCGGTGTGGGCAACCACGACCCGGAGTGTTTCCGATGGCAGCAGAAGACCTGATCGCCCCGTCCATCCTGTCCGCCGACTTCGCCAAGCTGGGCGAGGAAGTGGACAACGTGCTCGCCTCCGGCGCCGACATCGTGCACTTCGATGTCATGGACAACCATTACGTGCCGAACCTGACCATCGGCCCGCTGATCTGCGAGGCCCTGCGCAAGCACGGCGTCACCGCGCCCATCGACGTGCACCTGATGGTGAAGCCGGTGGACCGCATCATCCCCGACTTCGCCGCCGCCGGCGCCACCTACATCACCTTCCACCCCGAGGCCAGCGAGCATATCGACCGCACGCTACAGCTGATCAAGGGCGAGGGCTGCAAGGCCGGGCTGGTGTTCAACCCGGCGACGCCGCTGAATTGCCTCGAATATGTTTTAGACAAGATCGACATGATCCTGCTGATGTCGGTGAATCCAGGCTTCGGCGGTCAGAGCTTCCTCCCGTCGGCGCTGGAGAAGCTGGCCCAGGTGCGCGAGTTGATCGACACCACTGGCCGCGACATAAGGCTCGAGATCGATGGCGGCGTCAAAGCAGACAACATCGCCGCGATCAAGGCCGCCGGGGCCGACACCTTCGTCTCCGGCTCCGGCATCTTCGGCAAGGGTTCCGACAGCGACCCGCACCGCTACGACAGCATCGTCGCGCAGATGCGCCAGGCGCTGGCGACCGTGCAGCGCTAGACAGCAGGTGATTGATCGGAATCGATAGACCGCCTCGAAAGGCGACCGTAGGGGCGAATTCATTCGCCCCTACTAGGCGCACCCGCGAGAGCCGGATGCGACCCTTCCCGGAAGTCACCTAAGTCAAACGAACCGGCACGATAGAGGCGCACCGCGCCACCTTCAACCCAATCAAGACCCGATGGCGGAAATGCAGTTTCCCATTCGCCCCGAGATGATCCTGATCGACCTGGACGGCACGCTGATCGACAGCGTGCCGGACCTGGCCTTTTGCGTCGACGCCATGATGCAGGAGCTCGACCTGCCACCCCGTGGTGAGGCGGCGGTGCGCGACTGGGTCGGCAACGGCGTCGAGCGCCTGGTGCAGCGCGCGCTCACTGGCACGCTGGACGGCGAGCCAACCGATGCTGAGTTCGCGCAGGCCTTGCCGATCTTTCTGCGGCTCTACGCCGACAACACCTGTAAGCGTTCAGATCTCTATGCGGGCGTACGCGAGGGGTTGGACTGGCTGCGCGGTTGTGGCTATCGGCTCGGATGCGTCACCAACAAGGCGGCCGAGTTTACCGAACCGCTACTCAAGGATAAGGGCCTCAGGGACTCCTTTCAGATCGTCATCAGCGGCGACACGCTGCCGGAAAAGAAGCCGAGCCCGCTGCCGCTGCTGCATGCGGCCGCCTTCTTCGATGCCGAGCCGAGTCGGGCACTGATGATCGGCGACTCAGTCAGCGACGTGAAGGCGGCCCGCGCCGCCGGTTTCAGCATCATTTGCATGAGCTACGGTTACAACCACGGCCAAGACATCCGCGATGCGAAACCGGACGCCGTCATCGATTCGATGATCCAACTGAAGGATCTGCTGGAGACTAATGGCTCATGACGGGCGCAAACCCGATCGCGCCCTATTGATTTGCCAACTCTGGGAGCGGCTTGCAGTCGCGTCATGAACCTTGCTATGCAAACAGCATTCATTGTTTCGGGATAGCGACGCGTTAAGTGACGATTTTTGAACGATCGGTACATCTTTTTGGAACTACGAAACACGCGAAAAACGCGAAAAGGCGAAATAGACAAACGAGCATGCGCTGCTTTTCGCGTCATTTCGTGTATTTCGTAGTTTCTCGTCGTCCGCGCAGTTGTTTCGGTTGTTTCTGTACCGTTCCTAAGACGATGAGACCGCTAAGACAATGAGACCAATGCATCCGGAACGCCGATGGCGCAGCTAACGCTGCTCACCTGACCGGCCTCATTTCTGCATTCGTCCCGCCAAAAAACGCGGCGACGACTTAGGAGCGCGTCTCATGACCCCAGAACAATTCGCCGCCCTCGTCAAGCAGGGCCACAACCGCATCCCCTACATCTGCGAGGTCTTGGCCGACCTCGACACGCCGCTGAGCTGCTATCTGAAGCTCGCGAGCGGCCCCTACTCCTATCTGTTCGAATCCGTCCAGGGCGGAGAAAAGTGGGGCCGCTACTCCATCATCGGCCTGCCCTGCCGCAGCGTGCTCAAGGTCTACGGCAACCGGGTTCAGATCGAGCGCGACGGCGCCGTGATCGAGCAGGCGGAGACCGCGGACCCGTTGGCCTGGATCGAAAGTTTCCAGCAGCGCTTCAGCGTCGCCGACCATCCGGGCATGCCACGCTTCGCTGGCGGCCTGGTCGGTTACTTCGGCTACGACACCGTGCGCTATATCGAACCACGGCTGATGCCCTGCCCGAATCCGGACCGGATGGACACGCCTGACATCCTGCTGATGGTGTCGGAGGAGGTCGTCGTGTTCGACAACCTACGCGGCCGCATCTACATCATCGTGCATCTGGACCCCGACGCCGGCGACACCCCCGCCACCGGCCAGGCTCGGGTCGATGCCCTGGTGGCAAAGATGCAGCGGGGCGCGCCACGGGATCCCTCGGCCGGCGGTCGCGCGGTGCAGGAGACCGACTTCGTCTCCGGCTTCACCGAGGACGGCTACAAGCAGGCCGTCGACCGCATCAAAGACTACATCCTCGCGGGCGACTGCATGCAGGTGGTGCTATCGCAGCGCCTGTCGATCCCGTTCCAGGCCCGCCCGCTGGACCTGTACCGCGCCCTGCGTGGGCTCAACCCATCGCCCTACATGTATTTCCTCGACCTCGGCGAGTTCCAGATCGTCGGCTCGTCGCCGGAGATCCTGACCCGGCTCGAAGACGGCGTGGTCACGGTACGGCCCATCGCTGGCACCCGCCGCCGCGGCTACACGGACGAGGAAGACCTGGCCCTGGAGCAAGAGCTGCTGGAAGACCCCAAGGAACTGGCCGAGCACCTGATGCTGATCGATCTCGGTCGCAACGACTGCGGTCGCGTCGCCAAGATCGGCAGCGTGCAGCTCACCGACCGCATGATCGTCGAGCGCTACTCCCACGTCATGCACATCGTCAGCAACGTCATTGGCGAGCTCAAAGACGGCATGAGCGCCATCGACGTCCTGCGCGCCACCTTCCCCGCCGGCACCGTCTCCGGCGCACCCAAGATCCGCGCCATGGAGATCATCGACGAGCTGGAACCGGTCAAGCGCGGCATCTACTCCGGCGCCGTCGGCTACCTCGGCTTCAACGGCAACATGGACACCGCCATCGCCATCCGCACCGCCGTGATCAAAGACGGCACGCTGCACATCCAAGCCGGCGCTGGCATCGTCGCCGACTCAGTGCCCACGCTGGAATGGCAAGAGACCATGAACAAAGGCCGCGCCATCTTCCGCGCGGTCGCCATGGCCGAGGCAGGCATCGAACGCCACCCATGCGTTGGCGGCGTCGCCGCCCTGGACTAAAGTCCAGGGCCCCAGGTGCCGACTAAAGTCGGCGTACCCAGGACGGGGCCGCCGACTTTAGTCGGCACCTGGGTGGGTCCGCCGACTTCAGTCGGCACCTGGGTACGCCGACTTTAGTCGGCTCCCCCTGGGGAGGCGGACTTCAGTCCGCCGAAAGCAGCAACCAACACGGAGCGACCAGCATGCCCACGGACCCACCAATCGGCTGGTATTCCCGCGGCTACCAGCCACACCTGAACACGCCGCGGCTTTTGCAGTTCGTCACCTTCCACCTCGCCGACTCCCTGCCCCGCCCCACCCTGCTGCGCCTAATGGCGGAGACCGAAGACAACGACGCCGAGCGTCGCCGCCGGCTGGAGCGGTTGCTGGACGCCGGCCACGGCGCCTGCTGGCTCCGCCGCCCCGAGATCGGCCGACTGGTCGAAGACGCCCTGCTCAAGGACGATGGCGTAAGCTATCGGCTCCTGGCCTGGGTGGTGATGCCCAATCACGTCCACGCGCTGATCGAGACAGGCGCAGAGGTGCCATTGCCGATGCTTGTGAGGGGCTGGAAGGGCAGCACCGCCCGCGCCACCAACCTGCTTCTAAAACGCAGCGGCAGCTTCTGGCATCGCGACTACTTCGACCGATACATCCGCGACGATGCACACCTAGCCGCAGTGCTGCGATACATCGCGCGCAATCCAGTCAAAGCAGGGCTGGTATCGCAACCGCAGGATTGGCCCTTCGGCAGTGCTCGGTTCTCGCAGGGGAGTGCCGACTAAAATCGGCCAACCGGCCAACCGCGCATGACGGTGCCGCACCCCGGGTACGCCGACTTTAGTCGGCTCCCCCTGGGGCGGCGGACTTCAGTCCGCCGTGCGCCGCGGTCAATTTAGCTGCCACGCAGCACTTTCTTAGCGCGATCTGGTTGCAAGGAAATAAGAATCAGACCCCGATCGTTGGTCATAATCACTCCTGAATAATCACTTCCATCTTCGGGAGGGTGTATTTGGGGCGCCCTTGGCCGACTTGGACCACATCAAAGGTGACGGTGCACATCTTCCTCAACAGCCCGTTAAGCTCTTCCGGTGATTCGATTTCCGGACTGATTGTCCCTTTTTCACGAGCGCAGGGGTCTCGAGTCCTTCAAGAGACTGGCACACGGCTTTGAGCCGCGCTTCGAAGCTTGCCCGCTCGATGACATTCGCCGCCGGGATCTCCGCGAGAATATCTTCAAGCTCTTTTTTCTCAGCAGCGAGGGTGTGGTAAGGGTTCATGACTTGGCTACTAGAATCCTTGGGGGCATTTTTTCTTTGCAGATGCGTCAAGTTTCATGCGGCAAGTTTTGCCTCGGCGATGAAGTGCTCAAAGGCGCTATCGAGTCCGCGGAAGGCCTTCGCCAGTGGTCGGTTCGGCGCCTTCGGGCAGCCGTCGAAGAGCTGTGACAGACCGGGACGGATGAGGCGGGCATGGAGCTTGGTGAAGAACAGGGCCACGCGTTTGCCGAGCGGGGTGATGTCATAGCGTTGGGTGTGCGGAATGCGGACGATCAAGCCATGCAGGCGCAGCCGGCGCAGATCGTAGGTCATGCGCCCCGGCGTGTAGGCTTCGAGCGGTATGCCGAGCAGCTCGGCGACATGGCCGCGCAGTGCGGCATTGCGGAAGCCCTCGGGCAGCAGCACGAACAGGCACAGCGCCTGGAACAGGGCCAAGACCCTGGCATTGCCAAACGGCAGGGCGGCGGCGCGTTGGCCGTCGACGACACGGGGGCTGTTGACTTGTTCGAAGACCGACTCGGCGAGGTGGCAGTCCTGGCTGATGCGCTCGACCTCCAACACGCGGCGGTTGGCGGCAAAGCCGATGGCCCGCAGCGCGGGCAGGTTGCACAGGCGCCCGCCTCGTGGAGGGCCTCCATGGTTTCATGGATCGAGGCCAGCGCGTCGCGGCGGTGCTGCGTAGGCATTGGCGTCAACCTCCCGAACATTGCCCGTTCTGGATCAGCGCGGCAAGCTGTTTGTCCGTCAGCGCGATAACGCACAGCTTGAGTGCCTTTACCGAGTTTTCGCAGTCGATCATAAGCCGAGACCTCTGACTATGGGAGGTCGCCGGCGAGATTTGCTGACCCGCCAAGGAGATCACGGACCGCAGCTCGGAAGCTACCGCAAACACAACAAGCGATCCGGCGGCCTCGTGATCCGATCAGCGTTTCGGGCAAAGCACGCCGATCGCGACGGCAGGTTGAATGCCGCAGATACCCCGTCATGTTAGTGGCGAGGCTGTTTCAACACCGAGCGTCCATCCCCCGGCGCCGGCAACCCAGGAGTCGACCAATGATCTCGAACGACATGGCATCGCGGATGAACGCCCAGGTGAACATGGAGCTGTACTCCGCGTACTTTTATCTTGCACTCTCGTCCCAGGCCGAATCCGGCAGCCTGAAGGGTGTCAGCAACTGGTTCATGGCCAAGCACTACGAGGAGCAGGCCCACGCCATGAAGATGTATCGCTACCTCAAGGACCAGGATGCGACTGTCGAGCTGCAGCCTGTGGCCGCGCCCCCTGCGGAAGATCTGACAGTGCAGCAGATGCTTGAAGGCCACGTTGACGCACGAGCGCGAGGTCACCGCGGCGATCCACGGCTTGGTGGACCACGCCCTGGCCGAGAAGGACCACGCCACCAACATCTTCTTGCAGTGGTTTGTCACCGAGCAGATCGAGGAAGAGGCGACCGTCAACGAGGTCCTGGGCAGACTGCGCCTGTTCGGCGACAAGCCCGAGGGCCTGTTGATGCTCGATCAGGAGCTCAGCGGCATGGCCGCGGCCATGGCCCAAGCCGGAGCGACCGGCCCAACGGTCGCGCCCGCCTGATCCCAGCTCAACAAGGTCAACACCATGGGTAAGAAAAAGAAGCAAAAAGATAAGTGCTGCAAGAAGTACAAGGAGGGCAAAGCTTGCAAGCAGTGCCCGAAGGTGAAGATCAGCCCCCTTTGACCTTTGCGGCAGCCGTGGCGCGGCGGTTGCTCTGCGTGCTGCGCTGGAGACGCGCGCCTTCTGTGGCAGTCCTCGATGCGGATGTTGATGCGCGGTCTCGTTGAGCAGGACGTTGATACATCGAATTCTTGCGCACCTACGCGACGCCTTTAGCGCCGCTTTGCGCGTATAACTGGTTCGAATCCCGGATGTCGACCCAGACAGCCTCTATGAACTGATTGACTTCATGATCGTGAGCGATTACGACGACCTGGCGGTTGATCTCATCGAGGCTGTTTATGATCCCCTTCTTCGTTCACCGTCTGTTCTTCGAGGAGGCCATTTAGTCAATCACCTGGTGCTGCACTATTGCAAGCCTTATTTGGATCGGGGCTGGAGTCAACCCGAACTGGCAGCGTTGACCGAACAACTCAAAGGCATTCACGCATCATTACGCGCTGATTGGTATCAGCCCGACCAATTAGATCGAATATTATCCAATATTGCAGGTGAGCTTGATCCTGAGTTCTTCGCAAGCTACGCCGATCAAAGAGACCTTGATCATTTCTACTACCGCACAACGCAAAACTTCATGGGCTGGCTGCGCAAGACGCAGGGCTACAGTTGGATGAAGGCGCAGTTTTACAGCTCAAAGGCATTGGAGTATTTGCTGCGAATCATCCCCGCCGGCAAGCGCCCGAAACGGCCATTCACGATTACCCGGCAACTCGTCGAACAGACCGTCGGCATACAATATGACATGTTTTTATTTCCCGGCGCAGTAGAAACCTTTAGCCGGTTGAATGGGATCTATTGGCTCTCTGCTTATCTGCAACAGCACGCGATGCTGCCGGAACAGGAGATGCGCGAGATCCAGGCCTGGTGCACAGAACTCTGGTCCATAGCCGAGCCAAAATTGCGCGGCGGATCGATAGAATCAGAGGCGTTTCGGCGCTTTCCGGGCTAGAGCTGACGACCTAATGGCCGCAAGCGCCACCCGGCACCGCGCTCCACTCGAAGGCGACTCCTCGCGTTACTGGCGCATCGACATGAGCCGCTCTGCATCCGCTCCGCGATCTCGTCAATCGCGTCTCCAGCCTGAAAAGACACCGGCAAGCGCAACCCCGCCGCCCGCTGTCCGCACGAGTCGGCGCCCGGCCTCCCAGCGGTGCGCGGCCCCGAGCAGGATGCCGAGCGCATGCAACAGACCTGTCGCGATCACGAATCCGAGGCTGTACAGCAGCGCGCTGTTGCCCTCGGGCAGCTCGCGGCCATGCGCATGGCCGTGGAAGACGGCGAACAGCGAGACCACCACCGCGGCGAGCCACAGCGGCGGTCGCAGCTCCGCCAGCACCATGCCCCCCAGGACCAGCGCCGACAGCGCGATGCCGATCTCGACGCCCGGCAGCGGGAAACCCAGCAGCCCCATTAGGCCACCGAAGGCCATCACCAGCGGAAAGGCCACCGGCAGCACCCAGATCGCGGGCGGACCGAGCACCGCGCCCCAGAGTCCGACCGCGACCATCGCGAGTACATGGTCCATCCCCGAGACCGGGTGCGACAGGCCCGACAAGAAGCCGGCTGCCTGGCCCGTCTCATCGTGCGCCCAGGCCGCGGCGCAGCAGAGCCACAAGACGACACCCAACACGGAGCGCAGACCGCCGCCGGTCGTTGGGTGCTTGCCCGCGTTGATCACGGAGTTCATCGCGTCGTTCATGGCAGATCTCACAAAAGGCCCCGCAACAGGATAGCGACGCGCTGGATGATCCAGTAGGCGCCAAGGGTACCGACCAGATAGCCCGGCAGGCGCGCGACCGGTCGCGGCCAGTGGATTTCCAGCAAGCGGAATGATCGCAGCAGCAACAACACCAGCAGCACGAACCCGAGCTGCCCGATCTCGACCCCGACGTTGAACAACAGCAGCGCGAGCGGAATCTCGCCCTGGGGCAGTCCCAGCGCCGCGAGCCCGCTGGCAAAGCCGAAGCCGTGCAGCAGACCGAAGGCGAAGGCCACCACCCAGGGATGACGGATGGTGAAGCTGGTCTGACCACGCCAGGTCCGCACGATCTCCGGTCCGAGGAACAGGATCGACAGCGCGATGGCGGCATTCAGCGGCTCGGGCGCGACGCGCGCGATGCCGAAGGTCGCGACCGCCAGCGTCAGGCTGTGGGCGAGCGTGAAGGCGGTGATGGTCTTCACCAGCATCCAGCGATCGGCGACGATCAGCAGCAGCCCGAGCACGAACAGCAGATGGTCGACTCCGAGCAGGATGTGCTCGATCCCGAGGTAGAGATAGGCGCCGACACCGCGGCCCGCGTCGCCGGGGTCGCGCAGCGTCGCCGCCGGGTCCAGGGGTTTGAGCACATGCGTCTCGACCGTCTCGTCCGCGTGCTGCACGCGCAACAGCACGTCGGTGGCGTAGGCATCGAGCCCTTCCATCAGGATGGTCTGGCCGGCGAGCCCCTGGTCGCAACTGATCCGGGCCGTGGTGAGCCAGGCCGTCCCCGCCCGCTCGGTGCGGGTCTCGCCGACCTGCCGGCAGTGGGGCGGAAACACCGGCGTGATCTGCATGCGCTCACCGCCGCCGACGGAGGGCTGCTTCCAGAGCGTCTCGTAGCGGCCGGGGGCAACCTCGCGCAACTCCAGAAAGCCTGGTTGCAGCTCGTGGGCGGGCAGCCTTGAGGGCACCAGCGCGGCGAGCAGGACCAGGCCGGCGCAGGCGATGCCTGCGATCCTGCTCATGGCGTGGCGGTCCTCGGCGACTGGATCGCTCCGGCGTTGCCAGTTTCAGGCGGCGTCGATGCCCCCGGCCGACCGCCAGACTCGCCCGGGCTCCCGTCCAGGCCTTGGGGCAAATTGACCGTCACCTGATACTTCGCGAGGAGCTCCGCATAGAGGGCCTCGCCCAGCGCCTTGCGTTGCTCATTGGCCCATTCCCGCTCCAGCAAAGGCCGGACATCGTCCAGTGCCGCGACCCCGCCCGGCGCCATGGATTCGAGCTGGACCAGATGACTGCCGTAACCGGAGTCGATGGGGCCTACCCAAGGACCGACCGGTTGCTCGAACAACATCTGCGCAAAGCCCGTACCGAAAAGCCGAGCGACCTCGCTTTGCGCCAGATCGTCATAGCGGGGATCGAGCATCCGCAGCCCGTCGCCGGTTGCCAACACCGCCTGATCGGACTGCCGGCGCCGTTCAGCCGATCGACCAGTCGCTGCGCGTCGGCAGCGAGGCGATCGCCGTGATGTTGCGGGTCCAGGTAGATCTGCGAGAACGTCGCCCGCGGCTCAGTGCGAAATGTATCCGGATGCGCCGCGAGCCAGTCGGCCAGATCCTGATCGCTGGGTGTTGTCAACGCCGCCGCATTGTCCGAGACAAACTCCATCTTTTGCCGCAATCGCCGGCGGATGATGGTGTCGTCCTGATCAAGGCCGAGCGCGATGGCCTCGCGATAGAGCACCTCCCCGCGAATGAAATCCTGGATCACCCCCTCCAGCTCCGTGCGGGTCGGCGGGCGCTGCCAGGTGCGCTGGAAGCCCTGGGCGAGGTTGCGGATGCGTCCTTCGCTGACGACGATCTCGCCGCCGGCATCGGCAACCGGCGCCGGGCGCAGCCAGGCGTCGACCGCAAACAGCAGGGCGCCGAGTAGCAGAAAGTGGAGCAACGGTTCTCGAAGGAGGGATCGCAACAAGTCCGTCGTTCCTGGGCCGCTTAATCGTCGCCCATGTGAAAGTCCGGGCAATTTGGTCAGCGCAATACACAGATACCCAAGTTGTGTTTCTTGGTTCCGGAGGGCGGTTCAAGCCGCCCGGGGCCTAACGTCCTGTTCCAATCGTTCGCCCAGACGCTTACGTGCCTCTTCCAGGTCGTAGTCCGCCTGGAGCCCCATCCAGAAGCCCTCCGAGGTCCCAAAGTAGCGCGCCAGTCGCAGGGCCGTGTCGGCGGTGACGGCGCGCTGGCCGTGAACGATCTCGTTGATGCGCCGTGGCGGCACGCCCAGGTCGCGCGCCAGACCGTTCTGACTGATACCCATTGGGGTCAGGAACTCTTCGAGCAACACCTCGCCGGGGTGCACGTTGTCGAGTGCAGGGTTCATGGTCGTACCTCAGTGATAATCCACGATCTCGACGTCGTCCGCGTTACCGTTGCGCCAGACGAAACAGATGCGCCACTGCCGATTGATACGGATGCTGTATTGGCCGGCGCGATCCCCACGAAGGGCCTCAAGGCGGTTGGCCGGAGGGACGCGCAGATCGCCCAGGGAGCGGGCGTTGTTCAGCATGCGGAGCTTGCGCCGCGCAATCTTCTGGATCTCCAGCGGGAGTCGCCGGTCCCCCTCACCGGACCAAATGCGCTCGGCGGCCCTGTCGCGAAAGCCCTTGATCATGGCCTTGACTATAACGTCAGGCGTTATGCATCGCAACACTGAGGACGCGGCAGGTATGGCTGTGGATCGCTGTCCTTGGCCGAGACGGTGAAGCTGGGGTCGACCCCATTCCCGTTGAGGGTCCCGCCCGTGGGGACGCCTTGGGCATAGCCCTGCCCGACCAGGACCCGAGGGTCGCTAGTCGGCTCCCTGGGGCTGAGCCGCCCGACCAGCCGTACCTTGATCCGCGGACTGCTGGTGGCAAAAGGTCTCGCGGGCCTTCATCGCGTCCCAGGTCGCCTCGCGGGTGTTCTCCGGCGCCCAGACCCCCGACAGCGCACCGGGGTTAAGGTCCGGCACAGATGACAAAAGCGGAGCTTTCGATCCAGGCAAACACCAATCGGTCCCTCTGCTTAACACGATTTGAGCGTAGCTTAACTTGCTTGCTAATCAGGTGCGCGCTTGCGTTGGCAACTCGGTGTGCTCCCCCAGCGGCCGGACTCGGCGAGGTTCGGACGCTCAGACAGCGCCGGTGAGCAGCCGCAACCGCCCCTGTAGCAGACGCTGAATCGGGCGGGGCTGCGACGGCAGTGCAAAGGCCGCACAATGGCGCTGCGTAATCCAGCGATGCAATTAACGAAAGGTATCGAGGTACGTTCCCAATTTCCCGCCTCGTCGAAGCCGCCTGCTGTTCAGCGACTGAAACGGCCCTAAGGGCGATGCAGCGCAACGCTATATTCGCTCCAGCGAGTGTCGGACGAGACTGCCGTCAGACCTTCGATGCGCGCTTGGGCAATCATCAACCGGTCGAACGGGTCTTCATGGATGCCGGGAAGCCCGGCCGTCTCTATGGCATGCGCATCATTGATCGCCAACAGCGCGGCGCCTACGGAAAGACTGTGGTCGCGGAACCTAACCGGATCGATCGGCAACTTGCCGATGCGGTGCTTGATGGCGACCTCCCAGATGCTGGCGACGGAGATCATGCAGGCGGTTGTTTCCATCAACTCGCGTGTCTCCCGCCGCAGGCGCTGGTCGCCCAGCAGCCACCACAGCATCACCTGCGTGTCGAGCAGCAATCTCATTGGACACCAAACAGCTTGCCCACTTCTGCATCTGCTCCTTCACTGAATGCCTGGTCGGTGTCCGCCAATTGTCCGGCCAACCTGCCCCAATGCCGCAACCCCGGAGAGTCTGCGCAGGGCACCAGCCGGACTTGGGCCTGGCCGTTGCTGGCGATGATGACCTCCTCGCCGGAGACGGCCGCCTTGACCAGTTTCGAGAGTTGATTCTTAGCTTCGAGCATATTGACTTGCATGGGAGGCTCCAGTAATTACTGCTCGCGCGATCATAACTCGCTTAGCCAGCTTGGCCAAGCGCCAAGCGTCGGCGGGGCTGGAGCAAGCAGATGGTCGATCTGTTCTGCTGTCTTGCCTTGCGCACGAGTGGCCAAAAAATGGGAAGCGGAATCTGGCGACAGCCCTTGAGGCATCCTGAAACCTTTTTCTTCTCAAACAGAAACGTTGAGAATTGAAAATCACTCAGCCGGCTGGCGCATACCAGATCGGCGACGACCAGGCCCGTTCCTGCACCGTCGCCGGCACGCCAGCGAGCAGCGGCAGACCGTTGCGGACCGCGTCATAGGTGCTCCAGCGTGGGGTGGGTATCTGCAACACGCGCACGTAGTAGAGGGCGTGCTGCGTAGGGTCGAAGTCCGGGTCGCGCCAGGACCCCATGAGTTCCGCGCTGCCGATGCTGTTGCTGTAGGTGGCCGTGGTCAGATCCACGGTATTGCCGACCGCGGGGAGTTTGCCGTTCGCGTCGGGCTTGCGCTCGCCGGACCAGACGACGTCGAATACCTTATCGCGCGGCTCGCCGCTCGGGTCCACCCAGCCCTTGACGATCTGGATGCGGTCCAGGCTGGCGCCGTCAGGGTCCTTCATGGCCCAGACGGTAAAACTGGGCGCAACCCCATTGCCCTTGAGTGTCCCGCCCATCGGCACGCCCTGGGCATAGCCCTGCTCGATCATCACCCTGGGGTCGGAGGTCGGCTCGCTCGGTCCGAGCCGGCCGAACAGGCGTACCCTTGATCTGCATCATCTCGATCAGGGGCTCGAAGTGGCTGCGCAGCGCGGCATATTCCGCGTCGATGGGCGCACCCGCCGGGTCGTTCGCTGGGAACATCTGCCCCTTGCTGGCATTGGAGTTGTGGGGGATGGCGATGACCTGCATGCCTTGCTCCTCCAGGCCCGCGAGCCACCGCCAGAGGCCGTCCTCTCGGTTGATGTCGATGTAGCTCATGGGTCGTTCCGGCACCTTGGTGTCGCGGAAGAAGACGTAAGGATCAGTAACGCGCCCGCGATTGCGGTGAAGCATGCCGCGGTCGCGGCCAGCTGCGGCCGATGGGCGGATGCGTTCGTGTACAAGGCCTGCATGATGGCTGTCTCCGGGGGTGCGAGTGGTCTATGCGGCGTTGGGTCAGGGCCGCAGACTCATGTTTTAGTGGCAGCAGCAGCCGGCGCCGCGGGCCCTGGCAGTTCATCGGTGCTGGCGGAGGAGGATGCGCCAGCATCGGGCGTGTACCAGATCGGCGAGGTGTAGGCGCGCTCCTGGGTCTTGAGCGGGACCTCGGGCGGCAGGTCCAGCTTGAACTTGACCCGGTCGTAGGCGGTCCAGCGCGGGGTGGGGATCTCGATCACGCGGGCGTAGTAGAAGGCGCGAAGCGCGGGGTCGAAGTCCGGATCAGTCCAGACGCTGCCGAGTTCCGAACTGCCGATTGTGTTGGTCCAACTCGGGATCGACAGGTCCACGGTGTCGCCGACGGGGGGCAGCTTGCCGTTCGCGTCCGGCGTGCGATCGCTGGACCAGGCGACGTCGTAAACCCGCTCCCGGGGGTTGCCGTCCGCGTCGAGCCAGCCCTTGATGATCTGGATGCGATCGAGGTTGGCGCCGATGGGGTCACGCAAGGCATAGACCAGGAAGCTCGGCGCCTTGGCCCCTTCGGTTGGTGCGGGGAGATCCGCACCCATGGGCACGCCCTTGGTGTAGCCGATCAGCGCCAGATCTCGGCGGAAGGCGTCGCCGGGCTCGAAGCCCCAGCCGCCGAACAAGCGCACGCGCATCCGTGGGCCGGTGGTGGCGTAGACCTCGCGGCGTTCCATCGCGTCGAACAGGGCGCCGCGTGTGTTCTCGGTCGCCCAGACCGCGGTCAGGCCAGCGGTGATGTATTGCCAGGAGTAGAGCTTGGCGCCGTTGGCGAAGTTCTGTTCACTGGAACGGGAGTTGGTTCAAGGGCTCGTCGGCACCTTGAGGTTGACCGCCGGACCCGCGCCGCCGAAGCGCCGCTCATTGCGGCAGCGTGGATTCGACCGGGCCATCGAGTGCATTCGCTATGCCGACCTGACCACGCTGGATCTGGCCGCCCTGTGCACGGTCGCCGGCGTCAGCCAGCGCACCCTTGAGTACGCATTTCGCGAACACCTGGGACTCTCGCCCGCTGCCTTCATTCGACAATTGCGTCTGCATGCGCTCCGCCGCGAACTGCTCGCGAGCCGTTTGGGCGAGGCCAGCGTCACCGACGTTGCCTATCATCTGGGGTTTACCCAGTTGGGACTGCTCTCGGGCGATTATCGACGGACCTTCGGCGAACTGCCGTCGCGTACCTTGGCGCGGACATTGACCGACGATGTCCCGCCGCTCTGGATCGACGGCATCGGATCGCGGTCGCGGGCGGATTGTTCAGGAAGCAATGCACTAATCCGAGACCCAGATAACGGGGGCAGACGACACCTGGGCTTCAGTCCGCTCGCCGAGTGGAGTCGAGGTCATCCCTGAGAACCTGCTTTGCCAGCCCGATTACCATGCACAACGGGCGCAATTTTGCGAAAAGTGCATAGCGCGACAGGCGATTCTTAGGGTAGCGTCGGCCCGATTCGATCCGCCCCATTCGATCTCACCGTAAACCGTTGCAGAGGAAAACCATGCGCGCACGAACCGGCCTCACGACGGGACCGCTGATCGCCGTCCTGATCGCCTTCTCCGCATCCATCTGCGTCGCCGACGATGCAGCGAACACCGCCGACCCGTTTCCGCCCGAGCAGATCGAGCAGCTGGTCGCGCCCATCGCGCTCTACCCGGACGCGCTGATCGCCCAGTTGCTGATGGCCAGCACCTACCCGCTGGACGTCGTGCAGGCCAACCGCTGGGTAATGGACAACACAGAGGTCGAGGGCGAAGCGCTGCAAACGGCGGTCGATGCCGAGGCATGGGACGACAGCATCAAGTCGCTGGTCTTCTTCCCCAGCGTGCTCGGCTTCATGAACGACAATCTCGACTGGACCCAGGACCTGGGCGATGCCGTGCTGGCACAGCAGGGCGATGTCACCGATGCCATCCAGCGGCTGCGCGATCAGGCGGACGCGGCCGGCGCGCTGACCAGCAACGAGCAGCAGCGGGTGGAGAAGGCCGGCGACACCATCGTCATCCAGCCGGCACAGCCGGAGGTCGTCTATGTGCCGACCTACGATCCGGTGACGACCTTCGGCGCCAGCAGTCCCCCCGCAACACAGTATTACCCCGACACCTATGCCGACGCGGTCAGCCGCTACGAGGAGGGCTACGCGGCCGGGCTGTCCGCGGGTACGGTGGTAACGCCGGCGACCACCCAGACCGCAACGACCAGCGACTCCGGCAGCGGCCTGGTCAACTTCGGCCTCGGCGCAGTCGCCGGTGGTCTGCTCACCGCCGCGATCCTTTGGGATAACGACGACGATGATCGCATCTACTACGGCGGTCGCGGTTACTACGGCGCGCCGAGCTACTGGGCACAGCCGAACTACTGGAACAACAACGGCTGGCGCCAACCCAACAACATCAGCGTCGATCGCAACGTCAACCTCGAAAGCGGCGCCGTGAACATCAACAAGGGCCTGGTCGGCAACGAGATCAACCGCAACGACGTCAAGGCATGGCAGCACAACCCCGAGCGCCGCGGCAGCGTGCGCTATCGAGATGCATCCACCGAGCAGCGCTTCACGGCCCGGCGCAAGGAGACCACGATCGACCGTGACACGGCCCGCGGGCGACTGCGCGACGGCGATCGCAAGCTCAAGGCGCCGGACCTGAGTCAGGTCAAGCGCGAGGGCGCCGCCAGCGGCGGCTTGGCACAATTGAGCGAACGACGCGGGGACGGTGTCGCACTCGGCGAGTTGAAGGGCAATCGACCGGCCTCAGCGGATGCCCGAGCGCAGCTGCAAGCGACGGCGCCGGCAGCAAAGGCCCAGATTCAAAACAGGGCGCCAGCGGCAAAGGCGAAGGTCCAGGCCAAGGCCCCGGCCGCGAAAGCTAAGATCCAGGCCAAGCCGAAGACCAAGCCCAAGGTCGCCGCCGCGGCCAAGAAGCGGCCGGTCAATACCACCGCCAAGCGACCGCCAGTCAAACAGCTTAAGCGTCCGCCAAGCGGGGCGTCCAAGCCCAAGATCGCGGCGAAGGCGAAGGCCAGATCGCCAGCCAAGAGCAGCGCCTTCAAGGCCAAGTCCAAGCCCAATGTTGCGCGCAAGGCAAGCGCGCGCGGTGGTGCCAGCCGTGCCAAGTCAGGTGCCAGATCGGGCGGAGGCAAGGTCCGTCGGCGCGGGTGATCCGGCTCACTGGACGCCAACGCCCCTAAGCCCGAATTTGACGAGCGCCCGAATTCCCACTGATTGCCGCCGCAAGCGAGAAACGCGACCCATGCACAAATTCATGTTTCTATTGGCCACATTGAGCACCGGCGTCGTACCGGGCGCATGGGCCGCGACCGATCCGGTTGAATCCGCCCGAGATCTGAATCTGCCTCGACCGAGGACGCCGCTGTGGCGAACGCGCCGGAGCTGGCAACCGAGCCCGCCGACACCGACGAGCCCGCGCCCGCGCCGATGCGGTTCGAGACACCGGACGCCGCCGCGATGGAGCTGATCGATGCCGCCGCGGCCGAGGGCGGCGATGCCCTGTTCGACGTGCTCGGTGCGGACCTCGATGCCTTAGTCTCCGGCGACCCGGTCGCCGACGCGCAGGATCGTCAAGACTTCGTCGAGTTGGCGCGCGAGTCAGCCTCGATCGAAGACGAGACCGACGACAGCGCGCTGTTGGTGATCGGCCCCAACGACTGGCCCTTCCCGATCCCGCTGGCGCGCGATGCCGAGGGCTGGTATTTCGACACCGAGGCCGGGATCGAGGAACTGCTGGATCGGCGCATCGGCCTGAACGAGCTGACCGCGATCGCCACCGCCCGCGCCTTCGTCGACGCGCAGATGGAGTATCTGGCGGCCGATCCAGATGGCGACGGCACGCGCGCCTACGCCGACCGCTTCTGGAGCAGCGAAGGCAAACGCGACGGTCTGTATTGGCCGAGCACCGACGGCGAGCCCGAAAGCCCGATGGGGCCGCTGGTGGCGGATGCGATCAACGAAGGCTATGGGACTCGCGCCGAAGACGAAGGCCCGCGCCCCTATCACGGCTACTTTTTCAAGATCCTTAAGGCGCAAGGCCCGAATTCCCCCGGCGGCGCCCAAGACTATGTCGAAGACGGTCGCCTAACCGGCGGCTTCGCGATGTTTGCCTGGCCCGCCAGCTATGACAACTCCGGCATCATGAGCTTCCAGGTGAACCAGCGCGGCATCGTCTATCAGGCCGATCTGGGCGAGGAGACTGCGGAAAAGGCCGCCGCCATCGCTGCCTATGACCCCGGTGAGGGCTGGGAACCGGTCATCGATTGACCCTGGCTCCAGCAGTTGGACTCCGTGTAGGTGCGGCTTCAGCCGCACTGGTCTCCGCGCTGGTAAAGCGTCTCCTGCGGATAGAGCCGCAGCGGTGCCGGTTCGGCGTACCGTGCGGCTGAAGCCGCAACTACAGGCGCAACCTACGCCGGGCAGGCACTGGTTTGCTGTCGTCAGACGATCGACGCGAATGGCCAACTCCAGGCTGCCTGCTCCCGACAGGGCTTGCCCGCCAAGCAAGCCGCTTTCCTGCTGAGCTGAATCAGAGACTTGCGGCCTCGAAGGTATTGCAACCCTGCACATCGCCGCCGGCGAGGCCGGTGCGGAACCAGCGGGCGCGCTGCTCGGAGCTGCCGTGGGTGAAGCTGTCCGGCATCACAAAGCCGCTGGAGCGCTTTTGCATGCGGTCGTCGCCGATCTGCGCGGCGGCGTTCATGGCTTCCTCGATATCGCCCTGCTCCAGGATGTTGCGCTCATCGTGGGCATGGTGCGCCCAAACGCCCGCCAGACAGTCCGCCTGTAACTCCAGCATGACGGACAGGCGATTCGACTCGCGCTTGCCGGCGGCGCGCTGGGCCTGGGTAACCTGGCTCGAGATACCCAGCAGGTTCTGCACGTGATGGCCAACCTCGTGGGCGATGACATAGGCCTGGGCAAAGTCCCCCGGCGCATTGAACTTGTTCTGAAGTTCATCGTAGAACGACAGATCGATATAGACCTTCTCATCGGCCGGGCAGTAGAACGGTCCGACCGCAGACTCGGTCATCCCGCAAGCGGAGCGGACATAGTCGGTAAAGAGCACCAGTTTCGGCTCGCGATAATCGGCCCCGCCCTGTTTGAACACGGTATTCCAGGTGTCCTCGGTGTCCGCCAGCACCACGGAGACGAACTGGGCCAGTTCGTCTTGGCGTCCACTGGCCAGACCTGGTAATTGGCCCGAGCGCTGCTGCGACGGCATGCCCTGATCCGATTGCGGCGCCATTTGGCCAGTCAGCCCAATCAAGACGCTCGGGTCGACGCCGAAAATCAGGCCCAGCACGACGACCACCACAAGGCCGAGCCCACCGCCCGCAACCGTGCGCCGTCGCATCGGCATGCGACGGCCGCCGATACCGCCAACGCCGCGGCGGTCTTCGACGTTAGAACTGCGTCGGCCCGTTTTCCAGCGCATGTTGCCCCCAAAGCCCCAATTGGGTGTAGATTTCAATGGCCCCGAATCATAGCATCGGATGCGCGCGTCGCTACATCGGTTCAATAACGACAAGACCATTCACCATGAAAAGCTTCCTCTGCTACGGCGATTCGAACGCCTGGGGAATGGCCCCCATGGCGACCGTTACCAGTGCCACCCGATACCTTCCGAACGACCGATGGCCGTCCGTGCTGCGCGACAAGCTCGGCCCGGATTTCAGCGTGATCGCGGAAGGCCTGAACGGACGCACGACGGTGTTCGATGATCCCATCGACGGTGCGCACAAGAATGGCCGCACCTACCTGTTACCCTGCCTGGAGAGTCATGCGCCGCTGGACCTGGTGATCATCATGCTCGGCACCAATGATTTGAAATCCAGGTTTCGGACTTGCGGCACATGACATCGGGGCCGGTGCCGGGCAGCTCGTAAAACTGGTCTCCGCCGACGTGCGCGGCCAGAACGGCCTGAGGCCACAGGTGCTGCTGGTGCGCCCCTGCCCGATCGGGCCGCTGAACCTGTTCTCCGATGTGTTTGTCGGCGGTGTCGAGAGATCTCAGCGCCTGCACGCCTTTTACCCTCAGATCGCGGCAATGCTCGGCTGCCATCTGCTCAACGCCGGCGCGCATGCTGTCTGCGGCCCAGTCGATGGGGTGCATCTCGACGCGGAACAGCAGCGTGCGCTGGGGCTGGCGATCGCTGACAAGGTGCAGGAGATCCTTACATGATTCATCCTGCGGGTTGGGCTCGCGATCATTTCACACACTCAACCCTGGGCAAGTCTATGCGCACGGTGATGACTGGCATATTGATGGCCGTTGCGCTCTGCGCGCAGGCCCCCGCGCAGACTCAGCACAACCGCGACGTTTTGTATCAGGTATCGACCGTTGACGCCCTGCTGAACGGCATCTTCGACAGCGTTGCGACCGTGGATGACGTGTTGGACCACGGCGGCTTCGGACTTGGAACCTTTGATGCTGCTGATGGGGAGATGATGGTGCTCGATGGCATCGTCTATCAGGCGACCTTCGACGGTTCAATGAACGTCATGCCGCCCTCGACCGGCACTCCGTTCATGGCGGTCACGCATTTTGTGCCCGATCGCATGCTTGATGCGCCAGCGTTGGAGAGCTTCGCGGCGTTCGCATCAACTGTTCCGGATGCCGCCATCGCCGCGGTGGAAGATCCGAGGCCAAGAATTCGCCGGTTGAGTCGGGTGTCCGGGCTTCCGCTTTCGGCTGGTTGCGGACACTGATGCCTCGCCGGCCGGCGTCCGCAATCAAGTGGACAGCTGACACTACCCACGTTCACGAACTATAGATACCCCCGGAACCGGATCGAACTGAGGTCCGTTCCGGGCTCAGTTCCAGCTGGCGCTCATCGCGCGCAGCCACCCCGAAGAATGAAGCACGTACTTCACGGTAATTCGCCAATACTAAATGGTTGAGCACCAGTAGCGGTGGCTGCCGCAAGACCAATAGGCGCGTACGGGCGCCTTTCTTGGTAGTCGGTTATCTCCAGCTACAGCCCTTGAGTACAGCGCGGAGCATGCCAAGCAAATTGCAGCACCGCAGGAATACGCGGCGCACGCAACGTCTGTAGTGTTGTGTTTTGGCAATCCGGGGCAGCGAGCGCCATGAGTGTTGATATGCGCTGGCTAAGCGAACGAACCAAACCTCTAGACGGGTCAGACCCGAAACGGTCATATCGTTGACAGCAGTGCCAAATCCATGACTTCTCGCCAGTACTAGCCACCGGGCGCAGAATCGGTGGGAGGATCCCCCGGTCGCGGGGGATCACGGTGCGGCATCACTGGTTGACGGGCGACTCCGGATCTAGCAGATAGGCCATGATGTCGGCGATCGACTGCTGATCCAGGTAATTGCTGACGCCGAACCTCGGCATATTGGTGCAGGGGAAGGCTGAATGCGAGTTGTAGATCACGTCATAGGTGTATTTCTTGATCGCGTCGCTGGTACCTCGGATCCTGCCAAATCCCACAAGGCTAGGACCAATGCTGCCACCGGTCCGATCAGTTCCGATCTGATGGCAGTTATAGCAATTGCCGCCGATCTCGTTGTTCTCGTGGTCATCCATGCGATGACCGACCCGGAATCCATAGCCGGACCAAGCCAGCTCAGCACCCCTCTTCCAATCCCCGAGCTTGATGCCGTCTTCCGGATAGACAATGGTTTCGCGCGCCTGCTTGCTGACTTCAAGCAGCGTTTCCATATCGGGCCGGACCCCTTCGAGGTTTGAGCAGGTCTTCTGCACGTCATCCTGCACCATCCGTTGGCGTGCCGTCCCGCCTTCCTGCACCTCTTGATCGAGTTTGAAGCCACCGGCTTCGAAGATGAGGTACTCGGCGAGTTCCTCGGGTGTCATCTTGGTGTAGTCGACCTCGTCAGCGACAACCGCGACGGCGGGAATCGAGAGGGCGGCAAGGCCGACGAGCATGCTCGTCAAAAGCCGTTTGTTTAACATGTCTGGAATCTCCTCTGGGCGTCGTGATCAACGCTTCATATCGGACAGGATTGCTGGCTGGCCGCGGGCCGCATCGGTCCAGTAACTCAACAGTGCGATGCTCGCGTCGGAGCCAGCAACCGGGCCGGCTTGCCGCATCTGCCAATAGCAACCGCGCAGTCGGTGTTGGCTGCTGCGAACATGGTCGTGACCGACGCGGAACGCCGGCCAAGAGATGGCCTTGGTCCACTCTTCTGGCACATTCTTGTTCGGCAGCACCGAGGCTCGGATGCGCTTACCGCTCTCGGCGTGGCAGGTGCTGCAGGCGAAGTCCGCCTTGCCAGCACGACGGTAGAACATGACCTCACCGGCATCGCGCAAGGCCTTTTCCAGCGGATGGTCCAGCGGCGGATTCCACGCAAAACCACTGGACTGGCTGGCGATATAGGTCTGCAGCATCATGTGATCCGAGTCACTGCCGTGGCGGCTCTTAACCGCAGGATCATCCGGAGCAAAGCCTTGCAGCGTGATCATGCAATGCACCAGGCGAGTCTCGAGATCCATGACCTTACCGGTGTCCTCGAAATACCGCGGCAGCTCGGCATAGGCCCCTTCCAAGACGCCCGGTCCCTTGCCGAAATCACACTCCTCGAGCGAGACGTTGTTCGGGCCACGGGCCTCTTGGAACAACGCCTCGCCATCTGATGCGATCCATTGCGCCGGGCTATCTGCCAACATCATGAGGTTCTGGTCGCTTTGCGTCAGATACTCCGACTCGGTGCGATCAATCAGCCCCTGGAGCACATCCAACGGCTCTTGATAGGTGCCCACGGCGGCTTTCGCGGCCCCGCCCGCGGCTGCGCGCGCCTCTTGCTGGGCGAGCAGTCGCATCGACATGGCATCCTGGCGCCACGCCCATTGCGCGTACTGTAGCGCCCGCGTGTACTGGCGTGACGGCAACACCGACTCTGCTTGTTTGATCATCTCATCGGTGGGGCTGTCAGTGACGCCGGCGGCGATGGCATCCGTACGCATCTGCTTGGCCTCGGCGATGGCGGACTCGGCCTCTTCACGCGTGGTCGCCCAGACGGTGAGCGGAATCAGTGCCACGAGCAGTAGGACCAGCGCACTTCGCCCAAGGCGCCGCACATCCCCGCTCGGAGTTGTCAATCGTTGCTGTTTATGCGCAGTGTCGTCCGGCAGGTCGTTGCGCGATCGGACCGTCTTCGGCAGTAACTTTTTTAACATTGAAACCTCGTTTCAGTGCAGGATGGTTTTTCTTGATCTCCGCCACCATGGCAAGCTTCGAAATAGAGGTTAACCTGCCAATACCCAATCGTACAGGTCAAGAAATAATCGAACAGATGTCACTAATAACAGCCCATTAGAATTTTATAAAATAATGATCACCGGGCCATTTAAGCCAGTCGAACACTCGATGGTGCCTTGCACGATCCGATGTCTACCAATCTCCCAAGCGAGCATCTCGCGGACATCGTCGCGCTCGATCAGCCTGGTGCGGGGGAAGTAAGCGCATTACCCGCGCCTTGCAGATTCCGGCTCGGTTTCCCTGCCGACAATCTACTTTGCTTCTGCCTCTCCAGATGACGGCTCCAGGCGCTTCTCGAATGGGCGCAGATGTCGATCGATGAAGGATGCCGCACGTTGCACCGCGTCCTTTGATGCAAGATCGTCGGCGAAGGTACGGACGTTCGGCGGTCGGAAGTCGAAACCGCGTCCAACGCCCGGATAGACAATCAGCCGCACGGGCCTAGCCGCCTCTTCCAGTGACCGGATCGCGGTCTCGATCGAGCGGCGGCGTTGATATTGCTCTTGGTCGCCAATGAACACGAGCACGGGAATGCGCAGATCATCGACCTCCCGCGCGTACCGATAGACCTGCAATGGCTCGGGCGCGTTTGGGTCCTGCAAGTGCGGGTACCAGGAGACGAAGCAGGCCACGGCATCCTCTTGTCGACCGTGCGTGGTCGCCGCCTTCAGTGCTATGTAGCCGCCTCGGGTGTGAGATGCCAGGCAAGCACGCGATGTGCTGACGTCGGCGCGGGCCAGGAGCACGTCGATCCCGTTGGCGACGTCGAGCTCGGTCGCGTAGTCGTGCTCAATCGGAAACTTCTCGATGAAATGGGCGCTGTAAACGTCCGGCGCCAGGACGACGAAGCCCCGAGCGGCGATGCGCGTCACCTGCCGCTGCACGAACTCGTCGAGCCCGCGCCGGCCGTGCTGGTAAAGCACCGCCGGATAGGCGCGGTCATCGTCCGGACGGACCACCAGGGCGGGGACCTGCACCGTATCGCTCTCGTATTCGATCCGCTCGCTACGGGTCGGCAGGTTGGCCGGGGTGTCGATGGTCCCTCGGTCCCACCAGACATCGTCCCACCACCAGCTCTCTGAGCCCACGGGATTCGTCATCGGCTCGTATCCGGGAGAAGCCTGAACCGCGAAGGCGGTACTCAAGAAGAGGATAAAGACGAACTGTCTCAACATTGCTGGCGACCTCTGGTGCGGGCATGTTTTCTGTGTCTCGGGGCCGCGAACTCGCGCTTGCCATCCCTGGCGACGGTTCAGGGTGATATCAAAGGCTGTGCGCGTACAGCACCTCGATATCGTCGAGGTAGATGATGCCCGAGAAATTGTCGAAGTACTTGTCGGCGACCTGCTTGGCGATCGCCCGGGAGACGTCATCGTTTGCAGTGATGACCTCGATCTTGATGTTCGAGAAGGCGTCCGAGACGGCGGGCTGACCGGACGAGCGGGTATTGCGGCTACCGACGCCACCGGCAGCCATCACGGTGTAGCCAGTGGCGCCGGCCGCTTGGATGATCTTGGTGATCTTACTCAGCAGCACCTTCTCGGTGATGATGACGAGTTTCGTGGCCGTCTGTGTCATGTGTCGATACCTCTTGGCGTTGATCTGCGGGGCCGGGACGTCCTAGTACGTGACTTCCCAGCCCCGATTCTTCACAGTGATTGATGCGGTCTGGCGCGTCCCTGAGGCAGCCGAGTCGTTGTGTCGGTTGTCGTCTGGCACCGTCTCTCAGAGCTCTCAAGCGCGGCGTCCCTGCCGTCGACGACTCCGAAAACAACGTAGTCCATACCAGCACCGGTTCAGCAAGCGCTGCTTTCGGCCCTAGCCGGGCGCCGCGTCAGGAGCCGAAGACCACCTGTGCCAGGCCGATGTAGAGTGGGATGCCGATGGCGATTGCGACCGGGGTTCCGATACTCGTCGACGCGCCGATGTAGGACGACGGATTGGCCGTCGGTATGCCGGCGCGCAGTGTCGGCGGCCCCGAGATGTCGGAGCTCGAACCCGCGATGATGGCCAGAAGCACGACGCCGCCTGGGCTGAAGCCGACCAGAACATGGGCGACGTAGCCAAGCCCGAACGCGATCAACCCGTGCACGATCGGCATAATGGCTGCGTAGACGGCAAACCAGTGGGCCACGCGCCGGATTTCGTTCAATCGGGCGTACGCCTCGATGCCCATGATCAGCATCAACACCGACAGTAGGCCACGGAACAGTGGCTCGTAGAAGGTGTCGACGACCTTCTCTGGATTTGTGAACAACCCAAGGGCGATCCCCAGCAACAAGGCCGACAGCGCCGAGCCCTGCAGGCTTTCCTTGACGATTGGCCAGATCTGCACCTTTTCCCCGGAGCCGTCCTTGCGCTTCAGATAGAGGCTTGCGAGCACGATGGCGAGGACCAGCGCCGGGATGTCCATGAACGGGTACAGCGCCGCGGCCCAGGGCTCGTAGGCGATACCGTCGTTCTCCAGCACCACCATCCCCGCGGCGAGCGTCGATCCGCTGACGGCGCCAAACAGGCCAGCGGTTGCGATTCCATCCTCGGTGCGGATGCCGGGCAGCATGGCGAGCGTGTAGCGGCCGATCACGACGATCAGGCAACCCACGAACACCGCGATCAGTGCGGGGAGCAGCATCGCCGCGAGATCCGCCTCGCTGATGGCCATGCCGCCCTTCAGTCCGACCTTCATGAGCAGCATGAAGACAATGAACTTGTAGATGGAATCGGGGATCGTCAGTCGTGAACCGAGCGCGGCGATGAGGATGCCGCCCAACAGGAAGGCCAAGGTTGGCGACTGCAGCTGGTGCAAAAACCGCGTGCCGAAGTCTAGCAATACTTCCACGTTCTTAACTCCTCGTTGTTTGCATTACTCGCAGCATGGCGTCGTCTTGGCGACGGCGCGTCTGCTGCATCGTTAAGGCGGTCCTTTGATTCGACCGGCTGACTCGCCAAGCGACGAGCGCAACGCGATCACAAGGTCGCGAGACACGGACGCCCGGTCCTCCGCGCGGGGTGCGTGTCCGCCCGATGCTCATGCTCTCCCGAGCTCCGTTCGGGCGACCTGGAACAGGCCATGACGGCCATGCTGAGTAGCATGTGGGCAATCCGTCCCGACCGGATATCGGACTTTCGGGACAAGGAGATTGACGAAAATCGATAGGTTCGGCAAATCCGATCACTTTCCGCGTAAATCCCGAATGCGACGGCCGTACTCAGTCCGCAGCTACAGCGAACGGGCGCTCGGCCACCAACAGGCCGAATCCCACGAGCACCCGATGCATTGAGCCGCGAGGGCGATACGACGATGAAGCAAACTCCGATCGGTCGACTAATCGCAGGACTTGCACTCTCTGGGCTTGCCAACGCTGGCACCCCGGGCATTGTGAGCGAAGCGCTGAAATACGATTCCACCTCGGTGGTGCCAACCTTGCCCACGCCACAAGAGGCACGCGCAATGCGGGAAGCAACGCCGCATGGGATTGTGCCGGCGCTGCAGCATGCCCATCGACGCTCACTTGCTCAGGGGTGGACCGGCATTCCAGCGCTGAATCCCAATCCGCATGACGATACCGGGGATGTATCTAACCTCAGGCTGAGTCCCAAAGGGGGGTCGCGCCTATCGCCGTTCGGCGACTAGCTTTCGTAGCCTGACATGGACTCCGAATCGGCTTACCGGTTCGTGAGCTGTTTTTCATGGACAGCGTCACATCCGCGACCGCCGGGCTGCCACCCCGCTCGACGACGCGCGCCTTTTGGCGTCGGGCCGGCACTCACAGTGCGGACACTGCTCT
>CAVOSE010000057.1:0-163016 GCA_963698775.1 uncultured Gammaproteobacteria bacterium | reverse complement strand
GCTTTGGGGACGGCTCCAAGACGATTGGGCACGCTTGCAGCAGGATCCCTACGCGTTGCTGAAGCAGCGTATCGAGGAACCCGCAGCGACGCCGAAGGACGGACACGGTGAACCGTTGCCGATGGACTATCCGCCGGGCTATCCAGCTGCCGGCGTCGCCTAATCTGCGTCACTCCGATGCCTAGGTCGCCGGTGCTGTTTGGATGCCGTCTGCTGGATGTGGCGCGGCGGACTCCGGTGCCGTGCCAGCCCCGGAAGTGAGGTCGGCTTAGGCGATTGCCGGATTTGACGGAAATCGCCTTAGCGTCGACGGGCCTTGGCAAAGGCATCCGCCATGGTCCCGGCAGCTGGCGGTGAGGCCGGGGGCTCGCGGGTTCCCGCTGTCGCCGGGCCCCTTGTTGACCGCGCTGTTCCTTTGCGGACCGATGACCGCCGTCGCCGTCCGGATGGCGGTTGCGTCCGCCGCTTGGCCCCGAGCGCTGCTCGCCTCGTTCCGCCGATCCCCCGTCTGCACGCGCATCCAGACGCATACTCAGCGCGATCCGCTTGCGCGGCAGATCCACCTCCAGCACCTTCACCTTGACCAGCTGCCCCGATTGCACGACCTCGTAGGGGTCTTTGACGAAGCGGTCGGCCAGCATGGAGATGTGCACCAGGCCATCCTGGTGCACGCCGATGTCGACGAAGGCGCCGAAGTTGGTGACGTTGGTGACGCTGCCCTCCAGCACCATGCCCGGTTCAAGATCCTGCAGGGTCTCGACGCCTTCCTTGAATTCCGCCGCGCGGAACTCCGGGCGCGGATCACGGCCGGGCTTTTCCAACTCGGCCAGGATGTCGCGCACGGTGGGCTCGCCGAAGCGGTCATCGGCGAAGGTCTTGGGCTCGAGCCGGCGCAGCGTGTCGCCGTCGCCGATCAGGCCGCGGATGTCCTTGCCGGTGCGTTCAGCGATGCGGCGCACCAGTGGATAGGCCTCCGGATGCACCGCGGAGGCGTCGAGCGGTTCGTCGCCGTCGTTGATGCGTAAGAAACCGGCGCATTGCTGAAAGGTCTTGTCGCCAAGCCGCGACACCTGCTTGAGCTGCGCGCGGTTCCGGAAGGCGCCGTTCTGCTCGCGAAACTGCACGACGTTCTCGGCAATGCTGGGCGCCAGGCCCGACACCTGCGCCAGCAGCGGCACCGAGGCGGTGTTGAGATCGACGCCGACGGCGTTCACACAGTCCTCGACCACGGCATCGAGGGAGCGTGCCAAGCCGGTTTGATTGACGTCGTGCTGATATTGTCCAACGCCGATGGACTTGGGCTCGATCTTGACCAGCTCCGCCAGCGGGTCCTGCAAGCGGCGGGCGATGGAGACCGCGCCGCGCAGCGACACATCCATGTCCGGGAATTCCCGCGACGCGTATTCGGAGGCCGAGTAGACCGAGGCGCCGGCCTCGCTCACCACCAGCGGCGGAGACTGCAGTTCCGGATGGCGCTTGATCAGTTCGCGGGCGAGTTTGTCGGTCTCGCGCGACGCGGTGCCGTTGCCGATGCTGATGAGCTCGACGCCGTGCTGCTTGGCCAGTGCCGCGAGCCGAGCGATGGAGGCATCCCACTGGTTCTTGGGCGCGTGCGGGTAGATGGTATCGGTGGCCGACCGCGCGACCGGTGCCGTCGACGACCGCCACCTTGACGCCGGTGCGCAGGCCGGGGTCGAGGCCGATGGTAGGCAGCGCGGCCGGCCGGTGCCGCCAGCAGCAGCGCCTTCAGGTTCTTGGCGAACACCGTGATCGCCTCGGCCTCGGCCGCCTCCATCAGACGGCCCTTGAGGTCCAGGTCGAGCCGCACCAGCAGCTTGATGCGCCAGGTCTTGCGCACCGTCTCCTTGAGCCAGGCATCGCCGGGGCGACCGCGATCGGTGACGCCGAAGCGCTCGGCGATCATGTGGCGGCAGACCGCGTCGGGATCATCGCCGTCGCCGGCCAGCAGTTCCAGACTCAGGATGCCCTGGTTTCGGCCCCGGAACAGGGCTAATGCGCGATGCGACGGGATCTTGTGGATCGGCTCGCGGTAGTCGAAGTAGTCGGAGAACTTGGCGCCCTCGGCCTCCTTGCCGTCCAGTACCCGCGAGACCATCACGCCCTGTTGCCAGAGCAGTTCCCGCAGGCGCCCGGCCAGGGCCGGGTCCTCGGCGAAGCGCTCCATCAGGATCTGCCGAGCCCCTTCCAGCGCCGCCGGCACGTCCGCGACGCCCTTGCCGGCATCGACGAAGACCGTGGCCTGATCCTCCGGGGTCCGGCTCGGGTCATCCAGCAACGCATCCGCCAGCGGTTCCAGACCGGCCTCGCGGGCGATCTGCGCCTTGGTGCGCCGCTTGGGCTTGTACGGCAGATAGAGATCTTCGAGCCGCTGCTTGGTATCCGCAGCTTCGATCTCGGCGCGCAGCTCGTCACTCAGCTTGCCCTGCTCGTCGACGCTCTTCAGCACCGCGGCACGGCGGTCCTCCAACTCGCGCAAATAGCCGAGCCGCTGCTCCAGCAGGCGCAGTTGGGCATCATCAAGACCGCCGGTGGCCTCCTTACGATAGCGCGCGATGAAGGGCACGGTGGCGCCGTCGTCGAGCAGTGCGACGGCCGCCTCGACCTGACGCGGATGGGCGGAGAGTTCCTGAGCCAGGACTTGAACGATGGACTGCATGCTGGTGTTTGGGCAAATTGCGATGACCTGAGGGGCGGCCATTATCGGCAACAAGCCAAGGCTTGGCCATCCCGCGTCATCGCCGTGGAAACCAAGCGCCTGCATCGGAAGGGTGAAAGATCAGCGCACCACACGAACGCGCTCGCAGGGGCGGGTCCATTCCCCTGGTGGCTGGCTCTGGTCGCTTCATGGCTGGGCGAATGAATTGCCCCTACATCGAACAGCGGGAACCATAGACAGCCATCACGGTTTTCAACTCGGCGAGTAGCCAGCTGCGCTCGCGCTTGTCCAGATCCCGGGTCTCCGGCAGCTCTTCACCGCGCTCCAGCGTTGCGATGTCGTCCCAGACATACCGGCAGCCCTTCTCGCAGATGGCCTCGAGCCGGGCCTCCAGCAGCGGTTTTTGTAGTGCGGCCAAGATACGGCTCCCGTGCAATCTGAATTAGCGTATCAGGGGTTTATGATATTCCAATTATGGGACAATTGCGGGCGACTGTCCGCGCCGTCTCGACGAGCGGCATTGTAAGGTCGCGGGGCATCGCGATGCGACGGCCGCTGACCTCGATTTTGGACAAGACCGCGGTGAATAAAGACCAACCCATTCGACTCCGCTGGCAGACCGCTAACGAGGCCCCGCCGTTGGCTGAGTCGGAGCTGCATGTCTGGCGTTTGCCCCTTGCCCTTGGAGAAGAGCAGACTGACGCGGATGATCTGTCCATCCTGTCACCAGGCCAGCTCGGGCGCATGCAGCGACTCATCCAACCGCTGCATCGGCGCCGTTACGCGCGCACCCAGGCCGGCTGCCGACGCATCCTCGCGCAATACGTCGGGGTCGATGCCGGGTCGCTGGCGTTCCGCTATGGGCCAGCGGGTAAGCCGGCCATCGACCGCGATGGGCCAGTGCCCGAGTTCAACCTGACCACCAGCGGAGACCTGGCTCTGCTTGCGGTGAGCGCGACGCAGCCAGTGGGCATCGATTGCGAACTCGAACGCGCGCGCCCGCAAATGCTCGCCATCGCCGACCAGATGTTCGGGGCCGACGTCCGTTCGGCACTCGCCGAGCTGACCGGTGCGGCCCTTCAACGCGCGTTCCACCTGCATTGGACGGCGTTGGAGGCACGCGTCAAGGCCGACGGCCGTGGTCTGACTCGACGCGAAGACCCGGACCCGGACGGGCTGATGGTAGCGCACGCCCTTGCTGGTGAGATCGACGGCCGGATCGCGTTGTGCGCGGTTGCACGGCGGTCGCTGCCGGCGCCGGATCAATGGCGGGCCATGCAACTTGCGATCGATTGATCCGAAGTGGGGTAACCCGCGACCGTGACACCGTCAACAACACTTCGTCCCGGCAACTGGTGCAGAAATCGGGTTATGCTTTCCCTTCGCCGCAGAAGCTGCCGATGGCGGACGGCACGCCCGGTTCCGAGCGCGACAACAGCCACCGCACAACGATAAAGTCAAGCACCGCCGTACGGCTCCACGATGCCTCTCGCCAATCTCAGTTCCTTCGACTTCGCACCCACGTGGCGGCGCGGCGCGCTGCTGGGCGCGGTCGCTTTCGGCATTGCCGCGTCGCTGGGGCTCGGTGCAAGCTGGTTGCTGGCGCTACACGCAGTGCCGGCGGCTGTCGCTGACTCCAGCTCAACGCAGCAGGACTATTTGTTGCTCGGGGTGTCCTTGCTGGCCTGGTTCATCGCGCTACTCGCGGCCTGGAGCATCATTCGGGGGCAGCGCCAACAGATCGCGCTGCTGGCCGAGAGCCGCGAGCGAAACCGCGCCATCATCGACAACATGGTCGACGGTGCCATTCACATCGATCGCGAAGGCAATCTGGTCTCGCTGAACCGCGCGGCGGAACGGATCTTCAACTGGCCCAGCGCCGAGTTACGCGGCCAATCGATCATCCGGCTGCTGGCACCCCGCAGCCATGCGCGGTTGGAGGGCGTCTTAGGTGGCCAGAGCTCGAAGTCGTCGGCTCAGTCTTTTATGGACCGGACTTATGAACTGATCGGAATGCGTCGCGACGGCGCCCAATTTCCACTGTATCTGGCCATTAGTCAGGTGCAGACGGGCGGTTACCCGGTGTTCACGGCGATCGTTCGAGACCTCACGGAAACCCGCCGCCAAATGGCGGAACTGGAGGAGGCAAGGGATCACGCCATGGCCGCAGATCGGGCCAAGAGTCAGTTCCTCGCGGTGATGAGTCATGAGATCCGAACGCCGATGAACGGCATCCTCGGCATGCTCGATCTGCTACGCGACGGCTCCTTGAGCCAGCAGCAACACGAATTTCTGGATACCGCGGAAAAGTCCAGCAATATGCTGCTCAACATCATCAACGACATCCTCGATCTGTCCAAGATCGAGGCCGGCAAGCTGGACCTACAGGACATCGAGTTCGATCTTCGCACCAGTATCGAGGAAGTGACCTCTCTGGTCGCATCCAACGCCCGCGACAAGCCGATCGAGGTCGCCAGTTTCGTCGAGCGCGACGTGCCTGCCCAGGTGCGCGGCGATCCGTATCGTATACGCCAGGTCCTGCTGAATCTGATGGGCAATGCGATCAAGTTCACCCACGAAGGCGAGGTCGTCGCCCATGTCAGCGCCAAGCGGGACGGGGAGGAAGGCCTGCTCGTTCGCGTCCAGGTGCGCGACACCGGTATCGGCATCAAGCCTCAGGTAGCGGAGACGCTGTTCCAACCCTTCACCCAGGCCGATGCATCGACCACCCGTCGCTTTGGTGGAACCGGGCTGGGTCTCGTCATTTCCAAGCGGCTCGTCAATCTGATGGGTGGTGAGATCGGCGTCCACAGCACCGCTCACAAGGGCTCCACCTTCTGGTTCACAGTGCGCCTGGGAAGGTCCCAAAACCCGCCTCAGCATACCGAGCGTGATCTGCATGGCGTGAGAGTGCTGATCGTGGACGACAACGCTACTAACAGGCTGATCCTAGAAAATTATCTGCGCAACTGGGGAGCCGAGACCGAGAGTGTTGACGGTGGCCCGGCGGCGATCCTGACCCTGCAGCGGGCCATCGACGGCGGCCAGCCCTTCGCCTTGGTCATTCTCGACATGCAGATGCCCGAGATGGATGGACTCGAACTCGCGCAACGGATCAAAGGCGACGCGAACCTGCACGATACCCCGCTACTGATGTTGAGTTCATTGGGCTACCCGGGTGAAGGTGCGCGCCGCGCGGGCATTGGCGTCAGCCTGCTCAAACCCGTGCGCCAGGTCCTATTGCACGATGCCGCGATCAAGGTCTTGGGTATGCCGCAGCCGAAAGCCGCGATGCGCGCCCAGCGCCGAGTGACACCCCAACTGCGTTTCCGCGCCAAGGTGTTGGTCGTCGAGGACAACCCTGTCAACCAGAAGGTCGTTTCCATGATGTTGGGTCGATTCGGCATCCAGCCGGATATCGCCATCAACGGCCAGCTTGCGAGCGAGGCGATGAGCCGCGCGCACGACTATGACCTGGTCTTCATGGATGTGCAGATGCCGGTCATGGGCGGGCACGAGGCGACGCGACGCATTCGCGCGCACGAAGCTGCGACGCAAGCCACAGCGATTCCGATTATCGCAATGACGGCGTCCGCAACTGCCAAGGACCGAGAGATCTGCATCGAGGTCGGCATGGACGACTTCGTCTCCAAGCCCGTGCAGAAAAAGCAACTCGAGGCGACCCTGCTGCGGTGGCTGCCGCAACGAGCGGAACCGGCGGCCGAGAGCGCGGCCGAAGAGGTTCCCTGAAGTAGCCTCGGCGGCAATCAACGATCATCCGGAGTCCGTATTTAGGTAGTACCCCATGGAAACCATTCAAATCGCCCTGCTCGCCTTTGTCCAAGGTCTGACCGAGTTCCTGCCCATCTCCAGTTCAGGGCACCTCATCCTCACGCCGTTGCTATTCGGTTATGAGTTGCAGGACCTGTCCTTTGACGTGGCCGTGCACGTCGGCACGCTGGGCGCGGTGATCACCTATTTCCGCCGCGACTTGCTGAACATGTCCACCGCGATGCTGGGCTCCATCGGCAGCCGCAGCATAGCGTCCCGTGACGCCCGCCTCGGCTGGATGATCATGATCGCGACCCTGCCGCTGCTGGTGTTCGGTCTGCCGCTCAAGGCGGTGCTCGAGGTGCTGCGCCAAGACGACCGTTTGATCGCGCTGGTCATCGCATCCACCACCATCGCCTTCGGCCTGCTGCTCTGGTACGCCGACATCCGCGGACGGCGCAAGCTCGACGAATATGCGGTGAATTGGATCTCTGCGTTGATCATCGGTTGTTTCCAGGCCATCGCCATCATCCCCGGCACCTCCCGCTCCGGTATCACCATGACCGCCGGACTTTTCCTCGGACTAACCCGGCACGCGGCATCGCGCTTCTCGTTTCTGCTGTCGATCCCGACCATCCTGCTGGCTGGGATGATCGCCACCAAGGACCTCCTCGAACACCCGTCAACGGTGGATTGGCACGCACTCTGGCTCGGCGCGCTGCTGTCATTCGTCGTCGCCTACCTCACGATCTACTTCTTCCTGCGCTTCATCGAACGCATCAGCATGCTGCCCTTTGTGCTCTATCGCCTGCTCCTCGGCGGCGTCATCTTCGTGCTGGTGCTGATGTAACGCGGGGCCTTAGGCGGGGTCTTAGGCATCGGGAATCTCGATCACCGCGTGCTGCGGTCCCGTTTCCTTGTACAGCTGCTTCTGCTCCGGCGTCGCCTCGGTCTGGTACTGACGCTTCCAGTCGCCGTAGGGCATGCCGTAGATGGCCTCACGGGCCTGCTCGTCGGTCATCGTAACGCCGCGCTCGCGAGCTGCGGCTAGGTACCACTTCGACAGACAGTTGCGGCAGAATCCCGCCAGGTTCATTAGATCGATGTTTTGCACATCGGTGCGGTTTTGCAGATGCGCCACAAACCCGCGGAAGGCGGCGGCCTCGAGTTCAGTCCTGGTCTGGTCGTCCATTCGCGTCTCCTCTGATTGTTGATGCATTACGGGCGGGCTGCACGCGCCGCCCTGCGATGTCGGCCTTGATTCGGCGGTCTATGCAACTTCTATCGCGCGGTCACTTCGTCGGTGCGAATGCATAGACGCGGCAGGGGCCGGCGCCCGGAGTGAGGCCTAACGCGCACATAGGTTGAGCGTCAATGCACTAGGGACAAGTACCGAGACATCTGCGCTGTGGCAAATTTCCCCAGCCTGGAGCCTGCCGCCGGTGAGGGGTTTACCCGGCGGGGCGCTGCGACAGGGTCTCCTGACTTCGTCGCTCGCGTTCGCCCCTTCTCGGTCTTGCGCTTTATGGACTGGGCGCGCGCCAACGAGACCTCGCTGATGCATTGGGCCGAGCGTCCACGCGCTGAGCATGCCCGCTGGACATCCAGTCAAGGGGTTCCGCTTGAGGTGATGCTTGCGCTCGCGGATGCCGCCGATGCCGATCCTTGGTTGACCATCCCGCACACCGCCGACGATGATCTAGTGGAGCGAATGGCGTTACTGGCCCTCGCTGACCTAGATCCCGCACGAAGCCTCTATGTTGAACTCTCGAACGAGGTCTGGAATGCGGTCATGCCCCAGCACAACGACGCCTTGGGGCGAGCCCGCGCTCTCTGGCCTGATGCGTCAGCGGACGACTTCACCCTGCGGCTAAACTGGTATGGAATGCGCAGCGCCCAGGTCTGCTCGATCTGGAAACGGGTTTTCGGTAGTCAATCCGAACGAGTGCAGTGTGTGCTTGGGGGCCAGAGCGTCAACACCTACAGCGCGCGCCAGGCACTCGATTGCCCGCTTTGGGATCAGGCGCCCTGCAGTGCCCACGGGATCGATGCGATCGCCATCGCCCCATACTTCGGCGGCCACATTGGGGCGACGTCCGTCCGGGATGAGGTCCTAGAGTGGACACGCCAGTCCGATAGTGGATTGGGAGCCTTGTTCACTGAACTTACCGAGGGCGGAGTGTTGAGCAATAGCCCCGGCGTCGGTTCCGTCGAGGCGCTGGTCGGTCAGGTCGCGGCGTACCGGGCGTTAGTCAAAGCCCGCGGCCTTGACCTCGTTGCCTACGAGGGTGGTCAGCATGTCGGGCAGGAGACGTCGACGAAGTATGAGGCGCTGATGCGAGCGATCGGCACAACAGCCCCCTAAGATGGCGCATCGTTTTCCCAACGCGCGGTTTTGCGGATGGCTCCAGAGTGGTGCCGAGGAGCCCTGCGCGGTCGTCGGAACCCCCCTCATGTCCTTGAGTTTTCGCGCCTAGTTGAAGGCCGCTACTGCACCGGCCTCATCATCGAATATCTGAAACACCGTATGCAGCCTCGTCAGCTCAAAAAGGGCACGAATCGTGTCGCTCATGTTCGCGAGATGCAGATCGCCATCCATTTTTCGTGCCGCTTGCAGGCCGGCGACGATGACGGCCAAGCCACTTGAGTCCATGAACTCCGTCTGGGCTAGGTTGATGACGACCTGACCTTTGCCCGATGAAATGATGCTCTTCAGGTCGGTGCGGGCCTCGGCGGCATTGGCCATTACCAGTCGCGTCGGCAGATGTACGACATCGACGCCGTGTTCTTGACGATGTTCGAGGGTCATTCTGAGTTCTCCTAGGTCGGGTGGAAGCCGTTGTGTCTTGGCAGCCGTGGCTTATGCACCCTGATAAGGTTTGCCTGATTCGGGTACGGCTGGTTCGGCCAGAGGCCGGATCAGTGTCAAGATATTTTCGCCGTCGGTGCGCTCGTAGCGGACGTCTGGGAATGCGGATCGGATGATCTGCCAGCCACGCCCGGATTCTGCCGTGGGCTCAGCGGGGGAGCCATCTGGCAGCGGCAGAGGCATCTCTATGCCGCGGTCGCGCAGCACTAACATTAATCGCGCGCTGTCAAGGGTGCCGCGCACATCGATGAGCTTGCCAGGCTGATTCGCGTAGGCATGTTCGATGATGTTATTGATCGCCTCTACGAGGGCGAATTGCGCGCCTATGCCAGCGAATTCATCCAGCCCCGCGGCTTGAGCGAGCGCCGTCAACTGGGGCTCCAGGGCCTGGTACCAGTCGACGTCCGTCGGGTCGCTGAATAACTGGATGTGGAGGCTGGTCATCTGTGCCGTTGGTGGTTTGCGGTTCTCGCCCTGAATTCGCCTTCCGCATTGACGCGGTCACCGCGGGAGTATGTCTGACCGGGCCAGCATTTTCCAGGGCAACCGAATAATCAGCGATGCATCAACAGCTTCGGACACCACGTGTCGCATCGTGGCCGGCGAGTCAGTCAGCCCCTGGGCGCTCAAGGACAAGTACCGAGATGTCATCCTCGAACTCCTCCCCGCCGCGCCAGCCGGTCACCGCGTCCTTGAGCTTGTCGGTGATCGCGCCCGCACGGAGGGTGCGATGGCTGGTCAGCAGATCCTTGAAGTGGTCGACATCGAAGGCAGCCCCTGTCGCGTCGAAGCAATCGGTGATGCCATCGGAATAGGTAATGAGTCGATCACCAGGGCCCAGCCGAAAGGTTTGAGTGTCGTAATCGACGATTTCGAACATCCCCACCGGCAGACCTCCGGCGGCGAGGTCCTCGATCTCGCCGTTCGGATGCAGAATCATCGGCTTCGGATGCCCCGCTAACGCCAGTCGGCCATCGCCTGTATGGCGATTCAACACGCCGTAGACAATCGTGGCGTAACTGGTCACCTCGCCGTCCGGGCTGCACAATTCGCGGTTTAAGGTCGCCAGGAAGCCAGCGGGCTCGAGGTAGTCTCCGGGCGATTCGGAAATGTCCGTGTGGGGCACCAGCGAGCGGCTCAGGCTCGTGGACAACAATGCCGCGGGTATGCCGTGGCCGGCAACGTCGAGATGGTAAAAGCCAATCAGGTCTTCGGACACGGGGAAGAAGTGGAAGCTGTCGCCCGAGATCTTGGCGGCAGGCAGGAACAACCAGCCGGCGCGCAGCGGGGCGATGGCATCATCGCTGACCGGCAGCGATTCAAGCTGAATCCGGGCTGCGGCGGCGAGGTCGTTCTGGATCTGGGCATAGGCGCGGCCGAGTTCATCGTGATGCTGCTGCAGAACACGGTTCTGCTCGGCGAGGCGCTCTTCCAATCCCAGGATGCGCACGCCTACCTGCAATCGGGCTCGCAGTACCTGTGCGTCGAAGGGCTTGCGGACGAAGTCGTCGGCACCGGCATCGAGCCCGTACACCAGGTCGGTGTTTTCGGTGCGGCCAGTCAGCATCATTAGGTAGATGTAGTGCCCGAAGTCCTCCGCGCGAATCGCTGCGCAGACCTCTGGTCCGGACATACCATCCATCATCCAATCGCAGATCACCAGTCTGATGCCGCCCTCTCGCATCCGTTCGAGCCCGTCTGCGCCGTTACTCGCCAGCACCGGGTCATACCCCCACTTGCGCAACAGCGCCCGCACGTAGATACGTACGTCCGGTGCGTCGTCGATAACAAGCACCTTGAGGGCATTGCTCGACAGAACAGGCGTCGCGGACTGTTGCGTCGATGCAGAAGAACGAGCTACGGCGTCGATAGAGTGATCGGGGTTCGGCATCATCAGGTCAGCCGCAAGCGTTACGCGCGGCGGCGCTCATGTTGGGATGCAGTACGCGAAATCTCATCACACCTACATCGTACTCGTCGTCGTCGAAAAGGCATATACCTTTCCTGTCACGAGATGCGGAGATATTCGCGCAGAGGACAAAGCACTTATCGCCATGCATCGGCTGCGGCGGATGCGTAAGTGGGTCTGGGAAGTTTGCCAGCAACCGCCTTGGCTCTGCATACTGTCGTCGGAGGCCGCGAGCTCGCGACCGGCGTCGTCGTGAACGTTTTCGCGGTGCCTCGGCACCCGCGAGCGCAAGCCAAATCACCGTCTGGACCCTGTCACTCAGCACCGCCTCATGTCAGCCAGTATCCGAGCTTCTCTCGACGCACATATCGCCGTGATCCGTGCCCTCGCACCAATGGAGGCGGATATCGCGCGCTTTGCCGAGCGCGCCTGGCGCTGCCTCGCCGGCGGCGGGCGCCTGTTCTGGATCGGCAATGGCGGCAGTGCGGCCGATTGTCAGCACCTGGCGGCGGAACTGGTCGGGCGCTTCGAGCGCGAGCGGCACGGGATAGCCTCCATCGCGCTTACCACGGACAGCTCGGTGCTGACATCGGTGTCTAACGACTACGGCTTCGAGTCGGTGTTCGCGCGCCAGGTCGAGGCCCTCTGCCGACCCGGCGACATGTTGGTGGGCCTGTCTACGTCCGGCAACAGCGCCAATGTGCTGCGGGCCATGGAGGCTGCGGCGGCGCTTAGCGTGGACCGGGTCGGTCTCACCGGCGGCAGCGGCGGCAAGCTGCGGGAGCAGTGCGAGCTGTGCCTGGTGGTGCCTTCGGATAATACCGCTCGCATCCAGGAGGCACATATTCTGATCGGCCACATCCTTTGTGATCTGGTCGAGCGCAAGGCCGTTGACGCGGCCGTTCGCTGACCACCGAGCACCCGCCCAAAGTATGTTTCAGCAGCTCGAGAAAGTCGTTCAAGGTCTGCACGGCGGGTTTGGTGGCCGGCGCGTGCTGGTGGTCGGCGATCTGATGCTGGACCGCTATCAGTGGGGCAGCGTCCGGCGTATCTCGCCGGAGGCGCCGGTACCTGTGCTGAGGCTGGAGCGCGAGACCGAGGTCGCCGGCGGCGCCGCCAACGTGGCCCGCAATCTGGTGGGCCTGGGCTTGCGCGTCTGCATGGCGGGCGTCACCGGGCAGGATGAGCATCGCGAGCGCCTGCTGGCATTGCTGATGGAGCAGGGGGTCGAGACCGATGCCGTGCTGCCGGACCCGACCCGACCGACCACCACCAAGACGCGCTTGGTGGGTGATCATCAGCAGATGTTGCGCATCGATGCCGAACGCATCGCCGCGGTCGACGGCGAGCTCGCCGAGCGGCTGTTGGCGGCGGTCGAACAACACCTGGGGCGGGTCGACGCGGTGCTGCTATCGGACTATGCGAAGGGCGTGCTGACCGGTGAACTCTGCGCCCAAATCATCACGCGGGCCAGAGGACGCGGGCTGCCGGTGCTTGTCGACCCGAAGGGCAGCGACTTCACCCGCTATCGCGGCGCCACCGCGATCACGCCGAATCGTGCTGAATTGGCCCTGGCATCCGGTGTCGACAGCGACGATCTTGACGCGCTGCTGGCGGCCGCCGAGCGCATGCGCAAGCACCTGGAGCTGGAACAGCTCATGCTCACCCTTGGCGACCTCGGCGTCGCGCTGGTGGATGCAACGGGCCTGTACCGGATTCCAGCCATCGCCCGCGAGGTCTTCGATGTCTCCGGTGCTGGCGATACCGTCATCGCTACCGTCGCGGCGGGGCGGGCAGCGGGGCTCGATCCCATCGATGCCGCCCATCTAGCCAATCTCGCCGCCGGTGTTGTCGTCGGCAAGGTCGGCACGGCCGCCATTGCCGCCGATGAATTGGCCGCGGCCATTGCCGACGAGGCGGCCCTGGAGCAGGGCGCCAAGGTCGCCGAGCTCAACGACCTGCTGGTGCGTGTGCGCCAATGGCGCGATCGTGGCGAGCGGATCGTGTTTACCAACGGCTGCTTCGATCTGCTGCACGTGGGCCATGTGACCTACCTGGAACGCGCTCGCCGGCACGGCCATCGGCTCGTGGTCGGCCTCAACACCGATCGCTCCGTGCGCCGGCTCAAGGGTCCGGAGCGGCCGCTGATCGGCGAGCAGGACCGTGCGCGCGTGCTGGCTGCACTGGCGGCGGTGGACGCCGTGGTGCTGTTCGATGCCGGGACCCCCATCGACCTCATTCTCGCCATCCGCCCCGACGTCCTCGCCAAGGGTGCCGATTACAGTGAGGATGCGGTTGTCGGCGCCGCCGACGTCAAGTCATGGGGTGGCCAGGTGGTGTTGGTGCCGCTGGTCGACGATCGCAGCACCAGTGGCATCATCCAGCGCATGCAGCCCGGCTCGCCGAGTGGCGATCGAGACGATTAACGTGATCTCCGAAGATGTCCATGCCACCGGACTCCTACCGGCGCGGTCACGGGAGCGTCGGCATCCTGCGCGCAACTGGGCCCGCCGGCTTTGAACCGGCGATAGGTAAACAGGCGTGGTCTAACACAAGCGACAGGTAGCCGGGATGCAATGCCCAAAATGCAAAGCCGAGCAAGCCGACGGTAACCTGATCTGCGGCCGCTGCGGCATCGTCTTCGAGAAATATTGGAAGTATCACCCCCGGCCCGGCGACTCGGCGCCCGCGATCAGTCCGGTCGCGCGCGCGACCCGATCGCGGCCAACCGCAGCCCGTGGCCTGCGTGGCCTGCTGCTGCCAACGCCAACGAACAATGACCCCCAAAACAATCCCGTTGCCAATTGGGCGAAGGCGGCACTGCTCGCCGCGCTCGCGATTTGGGGCCTGAGCCTGATTGGGTCATCGGTGGCCAGCAATGCGGCTGGTGAGTCGTTTTTGCATTTGATCAATCTGCCGTTTCACGAGGCCGGGCACATCTTCTTCCGACCGTTTGGGGCATTCATCGCCTCCCTCGGCGGCACCTTGGGCCAGCTGCTGATGCCGCTGATCGCCATGTTGGTGTTGCTGCTGAAGACCCGTGACCCGTTCGGCGCGTCCGTGGCGCTCTGGTGGTTCGGCCAGAATTTCCTCGATATCGCGCCCTATATCAACGACGCTCGTGCTGGCCAGCTGCCACTGCTTGGTGGCAACTTCGGCCACTCGTCCCCGTACGGATTTCACGACTGGGAATACCTGCTCACCGAGACTGGCCTGCTGCGCCTGGACCATACACTGGCCCAGGCCAGCCATGGCCTCGGTTCGCTGATCATGCTCGCGGCCCTGGCCTGGGGTGCGGTGCTGGTCTATCGACAGTTCAAGGCACCAACCGCACGCGGAAGCAGTAGCAGTAGATCCTGATCCGGTCGATCTACTTCACCAAGCGCGTCTGCGGAAACTGCGCATGCCATCCGAACCAAAACGCCCGATGGGCGGCAAGCCGCTCTAGGCGGCGACCGTCGTCAGCGCTGAGGTGTGATTCGGTGATCATCCATCGTTGACCCGCGCGATCGATCACGGCATCCGCACCATCCCAACCCGCAAAGCGCACGCCGAGCGACGCATACACCCGGTTGGCCCCGCTCGCGTCGGTGAGCACGACGAACTCGGTATCGCCAACGCGGTCCTGATAAATCCGATTGCGCTCGAGGAACGCGGCGGCAACGGCGAGCGGTTCGCCGTCGTAGCGTAGCGCCAAGATCTCGGCCTTGTTTGGCAGACGCCGATCGAGTTTCGGCACGGCGAACATCAGCCGATCGGTGGCGAAGTAGTCGCGATAGGCCGCGCCCTCCCTGTAGTCGCGTTCGCGCCCGGTATTCAGCGACAGCACCAGGGTGTCCGGATGGCGGGTGACCCATTCCTGCCAGGTCGTGGTGACGACGGGGAGGGTCTTGAGTTCGATACCCCGGCCAACCAACGGTCCAATCACGGGCTCTCCGGTGAGGGTCGACCACAACGATTGTGTCTCGTGGTCGTACATGAGTTTGTTGGAGCGATACAAAAACCCACTGGTGCCGAGTTCGTGCTGTACGCCGTCGACATTGCTATCGTAGAGGATCATCGCCCCGCACAGGGTGCAGTAAACGCCGGTCAGTCTGCGCCCGCCGATCTCATCCTTCACCATCTCATGCCAGGCCAGTATGCGCTTGGGGTAGGCGCGCGCATCGCCGTCGACGGTAACGCCGAAGACAACATTGTCATCATCGAGATAGGTCGCCTCGCGCGCAGGGATCATTTCGGGGTTGTTCAGCGGCGGGATGCCGTCGCGATTGACCCCGCCCCATAGGACCTCGTCGAGCCGGATCAGTGATGTTGGCCGGTCGTCGAAATATTCGCGGAAGCCTGGATCGATCTGTCCATAGAGCGTGGCCATGAACTCGGAGTATTCCGGATGCTGCCCCGGGTCGAAGGACCAAAGCCAGCGATAGAAGGGGTCGTAGTCGCCGCTAAAGCGCAAGCCCGATTCCCTTTCCAGCGAGCGGGTCATGCGTGTATCGATCTCTGGCGAGGTGCTGAAATAGATCATGTCCAGCAGCATCGCCGCGTAGGCATCCTTCCAGTCGGCGTCGATCCGATCCAATGCCGCCGCTGCACGCTCGTCGTCGGCCAGCAGATCATAAAAGACCGCAAGCGGGATGTCGTTGTGCACCATCGGCGCCTGCGTGGGCACGGGCGATGACGCGGGCTGGTTCGAGCAGGCCGCGGCGCCGATCGAGAGCAATGCAACCGTGAGCAATCCTGCGAACCAAGCGCCGACAGGTCGTCGAGTTGCAACGCGAGCCCGAAGACGGCTCGGGTCGGGCCGGTATGGCATGCTGCATTTCACGCGGTCACCATTGATCTTAGGAAGAACACCGGCCCCGGCGCGGGCATGCGGGGGTGCTGGCTGCGCCGTGCGTCAGTGCCTATAGAGACCAGGCTCCGTCCGCGAATCTTTCATCCAAGATTCGGCTGTTCCTCAGGGTGTGGGGGCTAGCTTGTAGGCCCATTCAAAGCCTTTTGTGCGACTGAAGTCGCACCTACGGGCGTTCTAGCCATCGTGCTGCTTAGGTGACTGGGGCGAATCGCCAAATCAATGGCGATGAGATCGATTTTGACGGACTAGCGCGCGACCCCGCCGCCGGGAGCCTTGTTGAACAACAGCGCCGAGACCTCTTCGAACCGGCTGACGAAGTGCACCGTCAGGCCCTTGCGAATATGCTCCGGTACCTCGTCGTACTCGCCGCTGTTGTCTTCCGGCAGCAGGATCTCCTTGATGCCGGCGCGGCGGGCGGCGATGAGCTTTTCGCGCACGCCGCCGATGGGGAAGACCTCGCCGGTCAGGGTCAGCTCGCCGGTCATGGCGATGCGGCGCACCGGCTTGCCGAGGGCCAGCGATAGCAGCGCCGAGGCCATGGTGATGCCGGCGGAGGGGCCGTCCTTGGGTGTGGCGCCGGCGGGTACGTGCAGGTGGATGAACGCCTTTTCGAAAAAGCTCGGCTCTGCGCCGAACTCGGCGGCGTGGCTGACGACGTAGCCGTAGGCGATCTCGGCCGATTCCTTCATGACGTCGCCGAGCTGCCCGGTGAGCTTGAAGCCGCGGCTGAACTCGTGGGTGCGCATGGCCTCGATGGAGAGGGTCGCGCCGCCCATCGCGGTCCAGGCCAGCCCGGTGACCACGCCGGGGCCAGACAGCTTGCGTTCGTCGCGGAACACTGGGCTGCCGAGGTAGTCCTTCAGCTCGTCGGTACCGATGCTGATGGGGGTCTCCGCACCCTCCAGCAGCTTGACCGCTACCTTGCGCACGATCTTGCCGAGCTGCTTTTCCAGCCGCCGCACGCCGGCGTCGCGGGCGTAGCCCTCAATCAGCGCGCGCAGGGTCTTGGCGTCGACCTTGACGGCCGATTTGTCGAGCCCTGCGCGCCTGATCTGGCGCGGCAATAGGAATTTCTTCGCGATCGCCAGCTTCTCGGCGGCGATGTAGCCGGAGAGCTGAATCACCTCCATGCGGTCGAGCAGCGGTCCCGGGATGCTGTCGGTCTGATTCGCGGTGCAGACGAACAACACCTTGGACAGGTCGAAGCGTAGATCCAGATAATGGTCTAGAAAGTCGCTGTTCTGCTCGGGGTCCAGCACCTCCAGCAGCGCCGAGGCGGGGTCGCCGTGGTAGCTGGCGCCGATCTTGTCGATTTCGTCGAGCATGATCACCGGGTTGGCGGTGCCGGCATCTTTTATGGCCTGGATGAACTTGCCGGGCATGGCGCCGATGTAGGTGCGCCGATGGCCCTTGATCTCGGCCTCGTCACGGATGCCGCCGACGGAGAACCGATAAAATCGACGCCCCAGCGCATCGGCGATAGACCGGCCGATGGAGGTCTTGCCGACGCCGGGTGGGCCCACCAGCAGGATGATGGAGCCGGCGATCTCGCCCTTGTGGATACCGACCGCGAGGAACTCCAGGATGCGTTGCTTGACGTCGTCCAGACCGTAGTGATCGCGGTCCAGTACGCGGCGGGCGCGTTTCAGATCGAGCTTGTCCTTGGAGTGCTGACCCCAGGGTAGCAGCGTGATCCAGTCCAGATAGTTGCGCGTGACGGCATACTCCGGCGAGCCGGTCTCAAGCATCGCCAGCTTGTCCATCTCCTCGTTCACGCGCTTTTGCGCCTCGTCGCTGAGGACGAGTTTCTTTAGTCGATCTTTGAACTTGTCCGCTTCCGCGGTGCGGTCGTCCTTGGCAATTCCAAGTTCCTTTTGGATCGCCTTCAACTGCTCGCGCAGAAAGAACTCGCGCTGCTGCTTGTGCATGGTCTCTTCGACCGATGCGCGAATCTTCTGCTGCGCGCGGGCCAGTTCCAGCTCGTTGTTCAGCAGCACCAGCACCTTTTCCATGCGCTTGAGCAGCGGCAGCGCCTCCAGCACCTCTTGCAGCTGTTCCTTGCTTGAGGTGGTGAGGCTGGCGGCGAAGTCGGCCAGGTGCGACGGGTCCTCGGGGCCGAAGCGGTCGAGGAACATGCGCAATTCCTCGACATATAGCGGGTTCAGCGGCAACAACTCCTTGATGGTGTTGATCACCGCCATCGCATAGGCCTTGACCTCCGGTTCTGGCTGCGGCTCCGGCAGATAGGTGACGCGGGCCGAAAACGGCGCCTCGTCATGCACGATGCGTGCGATCTGGAAGCGCTGCAGGCACTCGACCAACACCTGCAGCTTGCCCTCATCGTCGTTGACACGATGCACACGGCAGGCGGTGCCGACCTGGTAGAAGTCCTCGGTTGTCGCCTCCTCGGACGCATCACTGCGGGTCAGGATGACGCCGAGGATCTTGTGCTCGGTCTTGCCCACGGTCACTAGCGTGCTGCGCCAGTGGCTGGCGTCCATCAGCAGCGGAACCGCCTGGCCTGGAAAGAATGGCCGCGACGCCACCGGGAGCAGCGGAATCAGGCCCGGCAGCACCTCGTCGGCACGGGCCAGCGCCATCGTCTCTTCATCTGAGAGGGCTTCCTGCTCCGCGGAGGCTTCGTGGTCCGCGAGGGCGTCGTCGTGCTGTTCGGAATCGGTGACCGCGTCGTTCATTGGTTCCTCCATATTGGCCGGACAACTTCAGGGTTAAAGGCGCCCTTTGCAACCGAGTCGACCTTTCGGATGCACCAGTGCCAGACCTTTGCCGGGCCGTTGCCGGAGCTTTGCCGGACCAGGGGCGAACGCAGACCGTCCTAAACGGATGCGTCGCCAGCGGCATTTGCTAGCCGTGCGTAGTCGCAAACCGCGATGGTCTCGGCACGGGCCGCCGGATCGATGCCGCAATCGATCATCAAAGAGGGCTCAACGAGCCCCTTCAGGCTGTTGCGAAGGGTCTTGCGCCGCTGCGCGAAGGCCGCCGCGACCAGCCGCGCATGCAGCGCTGCATCTGCTACCGGGCAGCGGGGCGGCCGCAGAGGCACCAGGCGAACCACCGCCGAATCCACCTTGGGCGGCGGATTGAAGGCACCGGGGCCGATGACGAGCAGCCGCTCCGCGCTGCACCAGGTTTGCACCATCACCGACAGCCGGCCATAGGTCTTGCTCCCCGGTCCGGCGCAGATGCGATCCACCACCTCTTTTTGCAGCATCAGGTGCAGGTCGTCGATGCACTGGGCCTGCTCCAAAAAGCGGAACAGCAACGGCGTGGAGATGTTGTAGGGTAGGTTGCCGACGATACGTAGGCCGGCCCCAGCGTCCGCCGTCTCCTCCGACAGGTTCCGCGTTGGTCGCAGCGCGCAGAGGTCGAATTTCAGTGCATCCGCGTTATGGATGCGCAACTCGCCAAGCGCACCGAGGCGCTGCTGGAGCGGGCCGACCAGATCACGATCGAGTTCAACCACGTCGAGCGAGCCGGCGGCCGTGAGCAGTCCCTCGGTAATGGCCCCCTGGCCAGGCCCGATCTCCACCAAATGTTGGCCAGGGCAGGGCGCCACCGCTGCCAGGATGCGGCGGATGGTCCCAGGATCATGCAGAAAGTTCTGGCCAAAGCGCTTGCGCGGACGATGTTCCATAGCGTGGAGACAGAGCAAAAATGCGAGCAACAGGCAGACCGCCCGTAGGGCCCAATTCATTCGCCCACACAACCGCCTGTAGGGGCGAATTCATTCGCCAACGCAATAGCGCGCGAGTCGATGCCTCAGATCAACGAATCAAGCCGCCCTGCGCCATTCAGCGCAGCACACTCATCGGTTTCGTTGTCGTTGTCGTAATCGACTCATCCCCTTACCGTCGGGGCTTCGGGGTCAATGTCGTTAAGTTAACCCGTGGGAGCGGCTTCCAGCCGCGACTGTCGTCGCACGAGCCGAGTCGCGGCTGGAAGCCGCTCCCACAAAGCGTGCCCATCGCTCGCTAACTTAAAGGCATTGGCTTCGGGGTGCATCAATGGTTTCATGCGCAAAGTGCACTGCAACTCAAAAACACGAAATCGACAACGACAACGATTACGACAACGAGAGATTGGACTCGCCTGCAAACATTTGGCGCGCCTAGGCATTCAATGGGCGAATGAATTCGCCCCTACAGAGGGCTAGCGGATGCCTGGGTTACGGGATCAGCGATCCCTCGGGCCACGGTCCTTGGAGTAGCCCCCCCGCCCCTGGCCAGGACCGCGATCGCTGTATCCGCCGCCCGAGTTACCGCGTGGTCGCTGGTCGCCGGGGCCGTTGTCGCGCGCCTTGAAGTGCCGCGGCGGGCGCTCGTCGCCGCCGCCACCTGTGCCAAGCTCCGTGATGCGCAGGGCCTGCCCGCGCACATAGACACGCTTCAGGTGATGCAGCAGTTCCTTGGGCATGCCGGACGGTAGGTCGACGGTGGAATGATCGCCACGGATATCGATGCGACCGATATAGCGACCCTCGATGCCGGCCTCGTTGGCGATGGCGCCGACGATCTCCCGTGGCGTCACGCCATGATCATGGCCGACCTCGATGCGATAGCCCACCAGATCGGAGTCGTCTCGTCCGCGCCGCTGCTCGCGCGGCGGAGGCCCGCGGCGGTCAGCGCCGGGGGGCGAGCGGCGCTCCGAGCGTTCATCGCGATCGCGCCAGTTGCCTTGCGGCCGTCCGCGGTTGCCGTCGCGTCCCCCTCCGTCGCGATAGTCGCCCCGCTGGCGACCGCGTTGGTCCGGTCCGTCGCGGCGCTGCGGTGGGCGCGGCAGTTCTTCCACCTCCAGCGGGCGCTCGCGTTGCAACTGGAAGGCCAGAGCCGCGGCAATATCCATCGGCTCCAGCTCTTGGTCGCGGGCGATGTTGGTGACCAGCCGATAGAAGAAGTCTAGGTCTTTGTCCGACAGGGTCTTGCGCAGTTCACCGGTGAAGCGGTCGATGCGGGAATTGGTGAGCTGCTCGGCACTTGGCGGATCCATCTGCGGAACCGGGCAGCGGAACGTGCGCTCGATGGCGCGCAGCAGCCCGCGCTCGCGGGGCTCCACCAGCAGGATGGCGCGACCGGTGCGTCCGGCGCGGCCGGTGCGCCCGATGCGGTGCACATAGGTCTGCGGGTCATTGGGGATGTCGTAGTTCACCACGTGGGTCACGCGCTCCACGTCTAGGCCGCGGGCGGCCACGTCGGTGGCGACGACGATGTCGAGCCGGCCGCGGCGCAGGCGCTCAACGGTACGCTCGCGCATCTCCTGGGTCATGTCGCCGTTCAACGGCTCGGCGGCGAAGCCGTGCGCCTTGAGCTTGTCCGCCAGCTCCGTGGTCGCGTTCTTGGTGCGCACGAAGATGACCATGCCGTCGAAGGGCTCCATCTCCAGGATGCGCGTCAGCACGTCCAGCTTGTGATGACGGGTGACCACGCAATGGCTCTGGTCGATGGCATCGACGTTCTGCGCGCCGGCCTCGATGCGGACCTCGACCGGGTTCTTCAGGCGCTTGCGCGCGACCTGTGCAATGCCCTGGGGCATGGTGGCGGAGAACAGCGCCACCTGGCAGGTCGCAGGAATATGCTCAAAGATCCAGTCGATGTCTTCGGCAAAGCCCATGTTCAGCATCTCGTCGGCCTCGTCGAGCACCAGCGCGCTCAGGCTGTCCAGCGACAGCGTTCCGCGACGCATGTGGTCCATGACGCGCCCCGGCGTGCCGACGATGACATGCGGACTGTGCTTGAGCTGGCGGATCTGCAGACTGTAGCTCTGGCCGCCGTAGATGGGCACCACATGGAATCGCTTCATGTGCTGCGCATAGCCCTGGCAGGCCTCCGCCACCTGCAGCGCAAGCTCACGGGTCGGTGCCAGTACCAACAGCTGCGGCAACGTGGCGTCGCTGTCCAGCCGGCTCAGCAGCGGCAGGGCGAAGGCCGCCGTCTTGCCGGTACCGGTCTGGGCCTGGCCCAGCAGGTCACGTCCCTCCAACAGCGGCGGAATACAACTCGACTGAATCGAGGTCGGCACCTCGTAACCGAGCTCCGCGACCGCGCGCGCGATGGGCGGTGCGAGGCCCATGGCCGCGAAGCCCGTGGCGGCGGTGTCGCCTGTCGATGGGTCGTGGTCGTCCAAAGCTTCCTCTGCCGCCGAGTCGCCTCGAGCGGCATCGACCGGCGCGGGTTGCATCGGTGCGCTCGACGCGGCGTCGGCAGTTGCGTTGGACACAGGGTTGGCGGGCTCGGTCTCGGCGGCGGATGCCTGCGGCTCCGTGGCTCTGGCGGGCTGGTTCGGGTGGGGATCGGACATGATGTGCCTCGGCGGCGCCGGCCGGTGATGCCGACGGGCGGAAAGTTTGCGTGAAAGCGCGGGAAAACACGCCAGTATGACGCTAACGGCCCAGCGGAAGCAAACGGAACCCGACCACCACCTGACCCCGCTTTTGCTTTTTCTTCATGGTCTTGTTCCTCAGCGCCCCAATGGTGAGGCGAGCGGCATGGGGTCGATCCGGAGATTGTGTAAGATTGACTACCTGCGGGTGCGGGCGCTTTTTACTGCTTCGGGTTGGGTGCACCATCAATCGCGACGCCAAGACATTACAACATTGTACGCCGGCGAGAGTAACGGCGAAGGACCAGCGAAGGTATGTCTGAGCGGCCCATGAAAGGCAAGAGCAGTGGTTTATCATTCCCGAAGTCCCGGCGCCCGGGTCGTCCGGAGCCCTGGGATCTGATCGCAGCGGCACTGCGCGGTAGTGTCCCTGAGTATCCGTCGGACCCAGGTCCAGATTTCTCCGAGCGGATCCTTGAGGCTAGTGCGGTGCACGGTGTGCAGGCGTTGCTCGACGCCGCGCTGTCCGCCTCGGTGGAGGCGACCTCCTGGCCGCCGGATCTTCGCCAGCGGCTCCGCTCGACGACACGCGAGCAAGCAGTCCGTGAGTTGCTGATCGAGCGCGAGCTCGATCGGCTCCTTCGCGCCCTCTCCGAGGCCGGCATCCGGTCAGTCCTGTTAAAGGGGACTCCGCTGGCCTATACGGTCTATCCCCAGCCCTATCTGCGGACTCGCGGTGATACGGATCTGCTGATACCGGCGGTCCAACGCGACCTCGCCGAGGATGTCTTGCGCCGCGCCGGTTACCAGGCTGGCGAATCCGCTGGTGGCGGTCTCGCGTCCTACGAACGCACCTACTCCAAGGCCGACACCGCGGGCGTCGAGCACGTCCTGGATCTGCACTGGCAGCTTAGCAATAGCCAGATCTATGCGCGGTCGTTCAATTTCGCGGAGCTGTATGCCGCGTCGATCCCGGTGCCGGCGCTCGGAGCCTCTGCGCGGATGCCGAGTCCTTTGTACGGGCTCCTCATCGCCTGCCTGCACCGCATCAGCCATTTGCATGCGCCTTACTATGTCGGCGGCGTCCCCTACCTGGAGGCGAACCGCTTGATCTGGCTCTACGATATCCACCTCCTCATCAATCGCCTCACACCCGCGGACTGGGAGGACTTCGTCGGTCTTGCGACCCACAAGGGGTTTCGGGCGATCTGTCTCGATGGACTACAGGCGGCACGCACGGCGCTCGGCACCGCGATCCCTCCGTGGGTAGTAGACCGCCTGGGCGCGGCTGGTCCCCGTGAGCTCTCCGCCGGCTACCTGAGCTCGAGTTCGTGGCGGCATCATGTGCTGGAACTGGCTGCCCTCGACAGCTGGGGCCAACGAATACAATTGATTCGGGAACGGGTCTTCCCGCCCGGGGACTACGTTCTCCGCAAATACGGAACGCGGAACCGCGGGCTCCTCCCGTGGCTCTACCTGCGGCGCGCGGTCGGTGGTCTGCTCAAGCGCATGCGAGCCTAGGATTCCGACTCGATGCCAATCAGCCCCTGTGTCGTCAGCTCCTCTGTCAGGTGCAGCACGTCTCCCTCCAGTGCCTCGCGCGAGACCTCGTACTCGTCCAGCATCCGGTCACAGACCTCCCCTAAGGTCTTGCCGTCGGCCATGAGCTCCCAGATTCGCGCCCCGACCGGATCGAGGCCGAAATAGGTGCCGCTGGCCAAATCCAGGATCACCACCTCTTCACCCACGGTGCGGGTCATCACCTGCGGCGGGATCTTCACTACGTCGGACAGCTTCACCCTTCATTACCCTCTTGTTGCACGTGCGCCGAGATCGCGTGCCGCACCTCGGCCAGCTCTTCGAAACGCCTCGGATAATCGAGACGGTAATGGATCGGTCGGTTCGCCAGCGCCGCCACCTGGTCGAAATGCGAAGCCAATCTGGGTCTTTCCTCGACATCCAGCAGGAACGAGTGCTTGACCCATTCCACCAGGGCCTCGGCGGCGCTCAGACGCTGAAACGTCAATGCCGGTCGCGCTGCCGTCGCCGAGGAAATACACCCGCCGCAATGGCCGGGGCTGATCGCAGAAGCGAACCTCATCGCCGGCCAGAAAGCGCGACTTGGAGGTAAACGACACCGCCGGTGCCGTCTCAACCCCCGGCCCGATCAGCGCCTCCTCGCTGTCCGCCCACAGCCGGATCGAGGGGTGACTGGGCAGGATCTGATAGCCTTCGCCGATCGGCTCCACCACCAAGCCGTCATCGGTCAGGAACCTGGAGCCGCTGACGGCAAAGCTGGCGGCCAGCGTAGACTTGCCCCGACCGGACTCGGCGGCGAAGACGACCGCGCCATCCGTCCACCTCCACGGCGCTGGCGTGAAACACCAGCTTGCCCAGCTTGCTCAGCACCAGCGGCAGCACCTGGTTCAGGTAGAGGTGCTGTGATGTGGCTTCCGATACGTCCGGTGCGGGAAGGCAGGTGACGGAGAGCCCGTCGGCCGAAACCTGAAAATCCGCGAGATCAGGAAAGCGCAGCAGATATCCGCCGTTTGCCCGATAGAACTCGGTCCACAACGTGCCGTCCGGAAAGGCCCATACGTGAAATGGGGCGCGACCGACCGTCGTCTGGTGCCGCGCGGACTGCAAACGAAGCTCCACGACTACGCGGTGTCTCGACCGAGAACCTGCGCCACGAAGCGGGAGATCTCCGCCGGCGACGGGAACAGATGCGGATGCTCGCGCAGCACCGCCTGCTCGATCTCTCGGGCCGTGCGGCGCCCGTCGCAGTAACCGAGCACGGTGATCCGCGCCTGTCCTTCCCGGTTCAGGTGCGGCACCCGCTCTGGATGGGCTCGGATCAGGTCCTCCGGCGCCAACAGCATCCCCTGCCAGGTCGAGTGGCTGAAGCGTTGTCCGGTGGCTGGGAAACTCCACGACCCAGGCGATCAGGTGATCGGCCGGTCGGGCCATGACCGTTGCCTTGACCAGATCGCCCGCCGTCACCGTGAACGGCCTCATCGATGGGCAGAAAGGCCTGTGGGCGGTTGATCCGCCGATCCGACAGCGGCGAGTTGGTCATCCACACGCCCTCCGCTAGCTCGCAGTCGAACCAGCCGGCAAGCCCGTGCATCGACGCCGTCGCGCTCGATGCGCAGGTCTGCGGTCCAGGAGAAAAAGTCCGGGTTGTCGGCATACAAGTCGATATCGCCCAAATCGGCGGGCCCGCCCAACAAGGCGTCGCGCGGTAAATCGATGGCATGTTTGGCGTTGACGGTCTGCTGACGCAGCCAATGAAATTCCGGGGGCACACCCTCTGCCCGCCAGCCCTCAGCCTTGTCGCGACCCTTCTCCGACTCGACCGCGCCAAGCTGCAGCCGGATGCGCGCGGGGATCAGGCGACCGCCGGGCTTGAGGAAGCGCCCGGAGCCGCACCGCAGGTTGGCAACCTCGTCACCAACACGGACAACCGCCGCGACCGCGTCGCGGAATTGCGTAGTCTGGTTCGTTGGCCACAGATACCGGTCGGGCGCGTTTAGTGGCATAAAGAGTCCAAACGACTTCCCCCATCATCCCAGAAAGAGCGGTTCACCACGAAGGGCACGAAGGACACGAAGTGTTTCAAGAAGTTGCGCATGATTCTAGCAGCACCTTCTGGATGAAGTGGACTTGGCCATCAAGAATACTTTTCTATTTGTTTTCCTTCGTTTTTTTCGTGAAACTCGTGGTGCAAGAGCTTCGTTTAGGGTCATCGCTCTATGCATAATCCGATGGGCATCCGCTGCGCGCCATGGAGAGCGAAGCGAGGGCGCGTAGTCCCGGCCAAAGCGCATCCGACACGCCGTCGAGTGATTTGTGGGCGCTGTCTTACTCGGCTGACCAAAGGGGGAGTCGGGTATGGCAGTGACCGCAGGGCGTCCCGGACGAAACCAAGTTGTCGCCAAGGAACCAGTCCTCGCGAAGCAGGATGCTCGCGCGAGGTATCACTAGGGACACGCGACTCGCAGAGCTTCGCTCTGCTCATCCGATCAACTTGGCGCGGGCTATGTGGGCGACGCCCACGCGTTTGAGTCGCTTTTCTTTTTACCTTCGCCCGCGGACGCAAAAGGCAAGACCCGACCCTGTCAACGCGCGGCTCGGCCCAACGCGCATCGTCGAACAGGCGGACGTCCCGATAGCTCAGGTAGCCGGCCATCGCTCTAGCATGGCAGATGTCCGGCACGGTCTCAGTGATCACGACGCGGTCGAAACACGACAGCACGCACCCGATCTCGTCTCGATGCTGTTCGACAAATGGGTTCATCGCTCGCCTCCCGCCGGATTGCAGCGCTACCCAAACGATAGTCGACCACCTCTGTTTGGTTCCGGCTTCGCGGGTTTGGGGAACGGGCCAAACCGTTGCGCCGACGTTCTACATATCGGGCCTACAATACTCAGATCGACACCTCTTATCACCTATTGTTCTAGTTTGTCCTCGTTCCACCTACTAATTGTTCTTGTTTTTCCTCGTTCCACCTGTGACAGGGGTGCAACCATTACCATCGTTCGTACAGGAACCTTGCGCGTTTTTTGTCAAGCAGGATACTGAACCATAAACTTTTACCCGAGGGGTCCGATACGCTTTTTTACTCTGAAGCGCTACTTGTGGATCACGTTGCGTCAAATAGTTCAGGGTCACGTATATTTGCCTCGTTTCAACATTTATTGGAATCTTGAGCCAGCCAGTTGCTAAGAGCGATTGGACTGACTATATGATGGTTAGACCACACCGATTTTGGTGCATCTCCGACCAGGTAACTTTTTAGTACCCCCCTGTATCGTCCGACGTTGATATACGGCTCGAGACCCCTGAGGTGCGATTTCATTTCGATCGCAATCCTACCCGACATAAATCTCGTCCGGACAATGTCTGAGGTTGCGCTGTCCTTCGGACGGGTTCGAACTGGCTCAGGGAGCCGGCCTTGCATAGCTTCGCGCATTGGCCGCTTGTTAGATTTAGCTGTCTCCGGGATCGTCAGCATGAATCCGACAAGACGGAGGTCAAAGAAAGGATGCCTTGCTATGAGAGGGATTCTAAGCCTCTCGTACCCTTCGAATACTGCGGGGATCCAAGGTGCGAGCAATTGGGAATGGGTGCTGCCCGTGTCCGCTTCCTGTATCGTGGTCCACCCAGTCTCCCAACGGTGGATCAGCTGCGCTCGCTCGACAAATTCTGCATTTATGTACTCCGGAAAGGGCGGAAACGACGGTGCCTTTCCTAGCGAATGCTTGATCGACGATCGCATCCCTAGACCGCGGAAGGAGCCAGTGCGCCGAATATGCCCATAGACTTCGGTTGCGAAGCGCGCCACATCGCGATCCACTAGAAGCTTCAGATAGTACGAAGATGACCGCTGGAATAATGCATCCCCACCATGCCCCGTCAGCAACACGCGAGCGCCATCGTTTGCGACTTGCTGAAGCCTGTCATGATGAACCGCTTTATCTGCACTGCCGTAGGGCTCGCAAGTCGCAAGCACAGAATCCGAGAAGCGCTCGAATAAGTTGTAGTCATCGACGGCTTGAGAAAAAATGGGTATCCCTAGGTGGGAGGCAACCATTTCAGCGAAATAACCTTCTACATCGTCCGGCAAGAGGCGGTTACATGTTCCCGTATATGCCGCTATCGAGTGACCGCAGTCTCTTGCGGAAGCGGCGACCGATGTCGAATCAAGTCCGCCACTCATCTCAATTGCAACAGGCCCGTTACCGACTCGATCGCTGACTGCGTTCTGAAACAGCTCCTGAAATCGTTCGCCATAATCTAGGTCTTTCTTGTAACGAACCGGTTCGCTTATTGGCAGCGACCAATATTGCAGCATATGGAGCCGGTCATTGTGCAACTTAAGACAGGTTGACGGCGGTAAGCGCCTTATGTTTTGGTAGATAGAAAGCCCTGGGTGCTGAAAATGTCCAAACAGAAGGAAATCCCCTACGGCCTCTTCGTCAAGAGACGTCGAAATGGCAGGATGCTCCAGCAACGCAGCGATGTCACTTGCAAAAATGAATAGACGGTCAACCTTGGCGTAAAAAAATGGCCTAACCCCGAAGTGATCCCTTGCGCAAACTAACGTTCTCTGCGGAGAGTTCCATAGGGCAAAAGAAAAATCTCCAATGAGGTAGTCCAAAAATGTCTCGCCAAAGGCTCTATAGGCGCGCAGGATCAATTCCGAATCCGGCGCATCTGGCCTTCCGCCACATCCTGCGTTGCGGATCCGTCGAATCAGTTCAGAGCGGCCATCAATGCGCGCATCGGCTGTGATCCAAGTGTCGCCGTCAAGCGTAAACGGCTGATTAACTTCGTCCGAGGGATCAGAAACGTGCAAGGCACAATGACCAAGTGCGATGGACCCCTTGACCCAGTGATGAGTGCTATCCGGCCCGCGATGGGCCATGGCGCTGGTCATCCTCTCGATGAGCCCCGGCTCGACGGGCTTGCCGTCGAAATGGATGATGCCGGCGATGCCGCTCATGGCTGTGAGACCGTTGGAGGCGGAAACAATGGGCCGAATGCGGCGTAGGACTCATGAGCGCCCTGCACGTGGTTCAGGGCCTGCCCCTCATGCTCCACCCATGCATGCGCCAAAAGGGCTGCTCCGTCCTTGCGAACGCCAATCCGCAGCTCCGCGGCGATGCCGCGCCGGCGGAGCAGCCACCATAGGGCCAGGGACTGGCGCAGGCAGGTGGCGCGGTAGGGTCCATGATTGGCGGCGATGCTGACCAGGCGGGCGATGCGCTGGGGCCTGTCGGATGCAAAGCGGTCGGATGCAAAGGGGTCGGATGATAAGGCCGTGGCACCTATCCGTTGCTGCTCGGTTGGAGCCGGAATCAGGCGCGCGAGCAGATCGCGGGTTTGCTTGAAGCCCAGCAGATGCAGGGCGGCGCCAATCGCAGGCAGGAGCAGGGCGAGCCGCAGTAGCAACCGCCGCTCCCAGGGCGCAAGGGCCCGCAGCTGCTCAAGGCGCCGGCGCATGGCCGTCCCCCAGGGGCATCAGGCCGGCATCCGCACGTACGCCGGTGCGTGCCAGCCGATCGGCCTCCAGGCGGACCAACTCCGGGCCGGGTTCTTCCAGCACACAGCCGTAGGGCGCGCCCTGGCTCGCGTGCAATGTCAGGGGCTGCCAAAAACGCATGTCGACCTCATCGAGGCCGAAAGAGTTCTTGCTGGCCAGGTCCATCGGCACGGCCTCGCCCGTTAGCGCCTTCACGAGAACCGCGGGACGGGAGTGCGAGGGTTGGGGAGAATTCGTGTATGCTCGCGGCGTTTGTCCATCTGCGGGTCTGGCAAGAAATTAGATCTATGCAGTTCCGGTCGTTTTGACCGTGCCGACATCGTTCCCTGGAAGACAACGGTATCGGTTCTTGCGTGCGTGCGCAAGATGTTCAGGCCGCTTGCTCACCGCCACTCACTTTCATCCGGAGGGATAGATCAACGGCGGTGAAGGCGGGCCGAAGCATGCCAGCGGACGTCCGCGTCCGGCCAAGCGCAGGCGTTTTCTCAGCCCGCGCTGGTACCACGAGCGGCAGGAACGGGCGAGCCTGCGGAAGCTCCGATCTTCGGGACCGCGCTGCTGGGCGGTTTTTTTTGAGCGGTGTAGGCGACTCGCAGGCGTCGAGGTGGCCGGTCTGCACACACTAGATTGCTTGAATGCGCAGAATGCTTGCAGATGATCAAGTTTGTCGTTGTCGTTGTCTAATCGTCATCGAAACTTCACCCAGCTCGAAGCACGACAACGACAACGACAGCGATCAGTGTGCTGCCCTAACCATGACCGACCATGACTCGCCGCTCTGAGGCGCAGCCTTGCTAGTTCATGGCCAGGGTCATGATCAGCACGAGATGATCGACCCGCTCGGCGCTGCGCAGTCGGGTGTGTTCAAGCCCGAAGCCGCGGGTCTTGAAGCCGGAGGACATCGGCTCGATCCGCCAGCGTTGCCTCTGCAGCCACTCGAGCAAAGCCGCTGACGGATAGCGTCTCGCGCAGACCCGGGTGTGCGCGCTGCAGCCATTGCGCAATCGCTTCGGAAACGCTCGTTACGGTGCCCATCTACAACGACTTCAGACTGTTGTGACACTATCCGGAAAGTCTATCTTAAAGTGATAGGTGGTGAGTTCCGCGAGGGTGCGATCAAAACTGATGTTGTCTGGCAAGACGATGTGGTGGCAATCGAACACTGGGAGGGCGAGATCGGCGCTGCGGTCATTGATCTCACGCAACCTCTCGCGCTCCGCAGGGACGGTTACCTTCCCCGATTGCCGAACCGCCTGACGGTAGGGATGCGGCTGAAGCCGAGTACTCCAGTGCCACGCATAGGACAGGGTACCGCGCTGCGGCGCCTGGAGTCTGGACCTTCAGGTCCGGACGTGCGTGGTGCAAACAGCGCTGCCCGCCAACTTGAGAGGCGGGATTGAACTTCGGGTCCGCCGCGCAGCACGCCGTCGCGCGCCGGACTTTCCAGCGGAGTCGGGGACAACGGTTATGCCCAGTGACGGCCGTTGTGACCACATCAGTTTCGATCGCGCCCCGCTAACGACAACGCGGCGTCCCGCGTTCAGATCGATAGGTTACAATCACGTGTTGAAGCCCGTCCATCCCTAAATTCCCGACGCCTGTGGACCTTGATTTGAAACTTGCCGTCTCGCCCGATGCCCTGTTTCAGGAGGTGGAGGGTGAAGCCGTTTTACTCGACCTGGACCAGGGAACCTATTTTGGGCTTGATGAGGTCGGCACCCGCATCTGGCAGCTGATCGGGGCGCACGGTTCGGCTCGCGCCGTGTTCGATCAAATGCTCGAAGAGTTCGATGTCGAGCCGGGTCGCCTCGAAGCTGACCTGGACGATCTTTTGCAGGCACTTGCGGACAATGGGCTCGTGACCTTGTTGCCCGCGGGCCAATGATGCGACGCCTGCGTCGTTTCCTTGCCCTGAGCCCGGCCCAGCGCCGACTCTTCATCGGGGCCTGGCTGGTACTGCCGGTCGTCGATTTGATGCTGCGTGGCCTGGGCTTCCAACGGGCTCTAGGCCTTTTGAGCGGCGGCGCCATGCTCCTGGGCCGGCGTCAGGCGCGGGCAGCGGGTCCGGCGGCTTTCGCGCCAGCTGAGGCCCAGGCGGCGATCATCGCTATCGCGGGCCGTTATGCACTGGGCAACGGTACCTGTCTGCGCCAGGCGCTGTTGCTTCGCTCGCTGCTGAGGCGCCACGGCCAGCCGGCCGAGGTCCGCGTCGGCGTTAGCGTGCGCAACGGATTCGCGGCACATGCCTGGGTCGAATTGAACGGCGAGTCCCTTGGGCAGGCGCCGGAGCAGCGTAATCGTTTCGTGCGTCTGCAACCGTTTTACCGCGCATAGATGTCGGTGGCATCCGAGCGCGCTCCCACCCAGACGCGGTTTCGCGATCTGCTTGGCTACGTGACCCCGCATGCCGGGGTCTTGTTGCTCGGCGTGGTGCTGATGTTGGCGGAGAGTGCCGTCGCACTTATTAACCCGTGGATTGCGGGGCGCTTTGCTGAGTTGTTGCTACCCGCCCCGACGGCGGTCATGCAGGGGCTCTGGGAGTTGCTCGCCGTCTGGGCGGGCCTTTTGGCTGCGCAGAGCGTGTTGAGCTTCGGCAACCGCTACCTGCTGGGCAGCACCGGCGAGACCCTGCTCGCGGCCCTGCGTGCGCGTCTCTATGACCACCTGCAAGCGCTGCCGATCGGCTATTTTCACCAACGGCGGCGCGGCGAGGTGCTGGCGCTGCTCGGCAACGATGCCGAATACATCAGCAGTTTCGTTACCGGCACGCTGGTCGGCTTATTGCCGTTGCTGGTCACCTTCGTCGGCGCCGCATACATGATGTATCGGATCAGTCCATCGATTGCCGGCATCGCGTTGGTTGCGGTGCCTCTATTCTTCTTGGTTACCAAGCTGATCGGCCGACGCATTCGCCCGCTGACCTCAGAATGGGTACGTTCGCATGCCGAGATGTTCGCGACGCTGGAAGAGAATATCGGCATGTTGCCTGCGATCAAGTCCTTCACCCGCGAGGCGCACGAGTCCGATCGGTTCGGTCGCAGCAACACACGCTTGCTGCGCATCGCAAAGCGGCAGTTGCTGCTGGAGTCGCTGCTGACGCCATCTGTGCATCTGATCGCAGGACTGGGGCTGCTACTGCTGCTCTACCTGAGTACCCTGCAGGTGCAGAGCGGCGCGCTGCCGGCAACCGACCTGGTCAGCGTTCTGCTCTACGGCATGCTGCTGACGCGACCCGTGAGCGGGCTGGCCGGTGTCTACGGCAGCGTGCAGATGGCGCGCGGTGCGGCGCAGCGCCTGCTGGAGGTTTTCGATGTGCGGCCCGAACCGCAGGACATCGGGGCGCCTGCCTTGCCGCCCGTCTCGGGCCGTCTCCAATGGCAGGACATCCACTTTGCCTACCCGAACCGGGCGCCGGTCTTTGCTGGGTTCGATCTCGAGATCGGTGCCGGCGAGACCGTGGCGCTGACCGGCGACAACGGCTCCGGCAAGAGCACGCTAATCCATCTATTGATGCGTTTCGCTGATCCCGACGCGGGCCGCGTGCTGATCGATGGCCTGGATGTCCGCAGCGTCAGCATCGCGAGCCTTCGCCGACAGATCGGCCTGGTCGCGCAGCACGTGCTACTGGTCAACGGCAGCGTGCGCGAGAACATCGCCTACAGCCGCCCCGATGCCGATCAGCCCGCGCTCGAGACCGCAGCACGCGCTGCCCAGGCGCACCAATTCATCCGCGCACTGCCGGAGGGCTACGATACCGTGATCGGAGATCAAGGCGTGCGTCTGTCCGGAGGGCAACGACAGCGCATCGCCCTTGCGCGGGCTATGCTCAAGGACCCGCCCATCTTGGTCCTGGACGAGGCAACATCCATGTTCGACCCTGACGCTGAGGCGTCGTTCATCGAAGACTGCCGCGCTGCGCTGGAGCACCGCACTGTGATCCTGATCACGCATCGACCCGCAAGTCTGGCCCTGGCCGATCGAGTCCTGTCGCTAAAAGACGGCCAACTCACCTGATCCGTGGGGCGTCGCAATTCGTCAGTCTGTCTTGTGATGGGCTTTTTTAGAACCCGAGGCGGACCATTATTGACATAGGGAGCGGACGCGATTATCGCGGCCATGGCAGTCGTCTGTGTCAGCGGCGCCAGCTGGTGCTCTTGGCCCTTGTGGAGTCGGCAGAGGCCAATGACCGGGGTCGCCCTGTGGTCGCCGTGGGTCGGCGCGAGCTCGCCAGAGAACGGCAGCCGCTCGGCGCGCCAGCAGCCGTCCGCGAAGCGGATGGCGTTGATGTCGTCGCTGAGTACGCTCCGGCCGGCGTCCAGACTCTGGCGCGACAGGGTCGACTTGCTGGCACCGGAGTGGCCAAATCGGCGTGGCCTGCGTGATGGAGAGTCCGCCGAAGCGATCATGCTGACCGGCGAGTGCGATATCGATACTTTCGCTCCCCCGCGCAGGGGCTGACCCGCGGCCGGAAACGATCGAGGGTCGTGGAGGAAAAAGTCCGCAAAGCTCACGCGACAGCGCTCCGTCTAAGGCGTTGGACGACGAAGCGAATAAAACGGCCAGTGGCCCAGAGCCGGTGTCGCAGCGGAATGCGTACCAGCGCCGGGTCGCAATCGCCCCCCGAGACCTTGCCGGCGATGCACGGGCCGGTCACCGCGTTGTCCGGACCAGAGGCGGCATCCGCCTGCGTGAGCCATCGCCAAGCGCCGCGGCGCCAGTAGCCGCCGATGATTCGATGCAGCAGCAGACCGCGTTCGCCGTTGAGCACGGCAACGACGTCACCGGGCAGGTAGACACGGCGCGGCGCGGTGACCTGAACCTGGGCGCCGCTTTTCACCCACGGCGTCATGCAATCGCCCGTTACCGGAAGCCGCAGCCCCTCTGTCCCCGCCAAGTCGCGCAGGATATCAGCCAGTGCGCGCGATGTTTCTCTCAGTTCGTTCATCAACCGAGTCCTTGCAAGAGCTGGGGGCACTCCCCGCGGAGATAACCGGGCGGTCGGGTGTCGAACGGCGTGTCTCGGACGACGGGGGTACCGCCCGCGAAGTCGATGGGTGGCATCGGAGGCAAGATACCCCATCGACTCGCCTTGCGCCGCACCATCGCGCTTGTTGTTCGGGTGACCTGGCCACCGGCCGACTGCGATCCGTCATCGGCTTCGGCGATGCTTCCCTGTTAGGGTTGCGCAAAATCCAGTCCGTTCCCACCTTGGACATCTCCCGGACAAGTAATCTATCAGGCATCTCTATGGCGACCAACTCATCGACAGCCGGGCTTCCCGTTCCTAGCAAACGTCTCAGCCGCCTTTGGCATATCGGCCGCGCGACCACCGATCTGGCCGCGGGCATCGGCGTGCGCGGCATGATCCAGATGGCGCGTACGCGCCCTGGGGAGGCGAGCCGTATTCAGCTGAACCCGGCGGCGACCAAGCGCCTGACCGATCGTCTGGCGCGCATGCGCGGTGCGGTGATGAAGATGGGACAGCTGATGTCCATGGACGGCTCGGACGTCTTTACGCCGGAGGCGGCGGAGATCATGGCCACGTTGCGCGACCGCGCCGAGCCGATGCCGATGAGCCAGCTGACGGCGCTGCTTGAGGCAGAGTGGGGCAGGGACTGGAACAAGCAGTTCCGACGCTTTGAGTTTCAGCCCATTGCCGCGGCGTCCATCGGCCAGGTGCATCGTGCCGAGACCCGCGACGGTCGCAAGCTGGCGCTGAAGGTGCAGTTTCCCGGCATCCGCGAGAGCATCGACAGCGACATCGCCAACCTTGGCTTTCTTGCCCGCACCATGGGCATGGCGCCGAAGGGTATGGACATTCAGCCGATGCTGGATGAGGCGCGCAGGCAGTTGCACCAAGAAGCGGACTACGAAGCTGAGGCGACGTCGTTGGAGTCTTATCGGGCCCTGATCGGCGACGACCCGGACTTCTTCGTACCCGGCGTGCATCGCGACCTGACCACCAGCCGTATCCTGGCGATGGACTTTGCCGACGGTATGTCAATCGATCGTCTGGCTCAGCCAGAATACAGCCGCGCCGAGCGCGATCGCGTCGCCGCTTTGCTGAGCCGTCTAATGTTGCGCGAACTGTTCGAATTCGGCTTGATGCAGACCGATCCCAACTTCGGCAACTTTTTGTACGACGCCGAACGCAAGCGTGTCGTGCTACTCGACTTCGGTGCCACCAGTCCAATCTCCGCCGAACTGGCTGACTGTTATCTGCACCTTGGCCGTGCCGCCATTGCCGACGACTTCTCCGGGTTGCGCGATGGCGCCCTGGCGCTCGGCTACATCGGCGCCGATGATCCGCCGGAACGCGTCGCCGACCTGGTCGAGCTGTTGCGGCTCTCGGCGGAGATCATGCAGCCGGGCGCACCCTATGACTTCGGCGCGTCCGATCTGTTCGAACGCATCTTCACCCGCGGCCGGGACATGTATTACGACGACGCCTTCGGCCACATGCCGGACCCGGCAACCATGTTCCTGCATCGCAAGTTCGTCGGCATCTTTATGATCAGCCGACGTCTGCGCGCTCGCGTCGATCTGCGCGGCATGTTCGATGCCTACTTGTAAGTGGCCTTTGTCGTGAAAATAGCGAAGCGGCCTAGACAGGATATTTCACGAATCTCACGCGAAGGCGCGAAGGCGCTAAATGCTTGCAGATGAGTCAAGGTGGCCTTCGTCGTCGGTCGTTGTCCTAGGCGACTATCCGACCACGATTACGACAACGACAACGATGATCGCTTCCGAGCTTGCCAAAGCGGCGATCACCATGTGTCGGTCTCAGGCGAGGCTAATGCTGTGGGTCAGTCTGGCGCCGCGCACCCACTTGAACAACAGCTGCAGATCGATCCTTGATTACGCTTTGTGGGTGCGCCGGCGGGCGAGTCCGCTCGCCCGGCTATCTAGCCGCCGGCCTTGATCGTCCAGGAACTGCACCAGCCGTTGGCGGCGACGAGTTTTCCAGGGAATAGTGTGCAGGGACGCCAGTCGCCGCTATCAGCTTGGACGAATTGACAATTGATGCAGTTCTGCTCCTCCGGCGGTGCTCCCGGGCGGGCGGCGGCAGCGCGATCCGCCTGGGCAGCATCGTGCTTATACTTGAGCGCGATGGCGGTGGGGTCGGTGGCCTCATCGACCTGTGGAAACGCCTCCCAGCCCTCCGGGGGCGGTGGCACTTGCGCCACGGCCCTGCTCACCAGGCCCATCAGCGGTACGCTGGCTAGCCCCCCCAACAGCGTCTTGACCGCGCCTCGTCGACCTTTGTTCATGTGTTGATCGGACATGTTTCTGCTCTCCTCAATGGTGGTTTGCTGTTGTTGCACCCCAAGAAACGATTCGCCGTCATCGTGTCGCGATCGTTGCGCGATTTGCGAACGACCGGGACGCGGCTCAGGGGGCGCTGATGCCGCGATGCTGCTCGCGTCCTGACTCCCCGCTCATCCCGATTGGGTTGTGCGGCTTGGGTTGAAAGTAGGCATCGCCGGTGGGTGTGACGCGAAACGATCCCGTCACGCCGCCCATCGAACTCATGCCCAGATCCGGTGCTTCCATGCCGGTTGGCCGCAGTGTGATGCCTTGCGGCGTCACGTAGTAGATCCCATGCATCCCCTGCAGGTCCTGCTTGAGCTTAATGATCGGATACAGGTAGGTATCGCCGCTTGGGTCTACGCGGTAGATACCGCCCATGCCCGCCATGGCTGCCATGGCTTGTTCAACCGGTAGGGCGCGTTGCCCCGTCTCTTGCTGGCCGACTGCCGCGTTTTCCGCGGCATGGCCCGCGGTGACGACGGCACAGAGACAAGATCCCAGCAGACGCAGGACCAGAGGCGACCGGCTATTCGCGTTTTGGTAGTGCATGGCACCCTCCAAGTGGTTGGTCAATCGACCGGTGCGGTAGGTTGAAAGCGAAAATGAGCGACGCCGGAGGGTGTCGCCCAGAAAGAGCCTTTGATACGACCCGTCGTGAACGGCTGTGTCTGCTGTCCAATCATCGAAGCCGGGTAGAGGACGATGCCTTCCGGCGTCAGCATGTAGCTGCCGTGCATACCGTTGCCATCCGGAGCCAACCGGATCGATGCCTCCGCTGGGCCGTCCACCGCTGACGAGGGTCGTGAGGCCGTGGGCGTTGGCTCCGGCGCCGCGGGCGGAATCTGAAGCGACGCTGGGTCTGGCACTGGGATCGGCACTGGATTCGGCGCTGGCCCTGCTGTCGGGATCGGCGCCTCGGCTTTGGCTACGACCGGCGCCTCCGAGATCACGGGGCTGGGCTCGCTGATCCCGATAGGCTCCTCGGGCGCCGCTGCAACCGCTGTTGCGATGGGTGCCGGCGTTGTTGCCGGAGGCGCGGTGGGGGCTGATGTTGCAACCGCAGTTTGGATCGGCGTCGAGATCGGCGCCGGAGGCTCGGCTATCTGCACCCTGCCGATCGGCGCCAGATTCTCTGCGACTTGATCCGGCGCCAGCGCGACCGGCCCGTTCGCTTTTGGTGCGAACAACAGCAGATAGGCCGTTCCGACCGCGACAAAGATAGCGGAGAGTTGGACCAAGATCTTGCCGAGGCCGGCCAGGATTAGGTTCATCGCACTATTCCTCATTGCACCTGATCGGCGGACGACCAGGCCGGAGCGATGCGCGCGGGGGTCGCAACCTCAGGGGCCATCAGCCGATTACCTGAAACAGTTGTTTGTGGTGGTTGGTCGCGGTGCAGATGGGGCAGGTCTTGACGTCCGGCATCGTTTGCAGCCGCGGCACATGAAACGCGACCCCGCAGGCGCGACAGCGGTCTTGGCGCAACGGCACCTGCCGCTGCGGGGAGGGTTCCAGCGTGTGCAGTGAAACCGCCCCGGCGGCGCATAAGTCCAGGCACATCCCACATCCGGTACAACCGTCCGGGTCCATGCGATACGCATCCGGTTCGATCTGGATGACATCATGGGGACAGATTCGTGCGCAGGCGTCGCAACCCGCGCAGTGCCGCGAGTCGATCATCGGCGCATGCAACGCCAGTCGCCGACCACGATGGCCAAACCCGCCCTTTGCAGCTCTACCATCGTCGTTGTCGTTGTCGTAATCGTCGCCAGGGTTGAGCTCGCTGTTGCGGTCAAGTCCCCCCAACAACCGCCCCGGCGGCACAAACTCCGGCACCACCCGCTGCTCTCGTTCGGCGAGATCCACTACGGTATCGACGGTCTCCTTCAGCCAGCCGCGCAAAAAACCGCGCCGACCGAGCGTTGGTGTCTGATGCCGGGCCCGTGCTTCGGACAGACTCTGTTGCCAGTCTCGCTGGCTCAGTTCCCGATACAGCAGGGCGTCATGTCCGCGGTCCAACAGTAGCGCGGAGACCTGCTCCCAATGCCGTTGCACGCGGGTCGCGCCGCCACGCGGACAGCTGTCGCAGTTCCCCCGCAGCAACATCAGTCGGCGCACGCCCTTTTGGTAGAGCCGCAACAACGCGGCCGGGGAGAGGACATGCAAACAGGGCATCACGCCCTCGCCGCTGCCGGGCACGCGGGTAGCGGTTAAGGCGGGCAGGCAGGCGGCGAACGCAACGCCGATACCGTCGACCCGATAGCGTACCGGCGCAAAGCCCTCGGCAATAGCGCCTTCCGGACAGGCCGCGGCGCACAGCCCGCAGCCGTCGCAGCGCTCGACGTTGATGCCGAGGCTGTCGTCGCTGATGACCCAGGCTTGCGTCGGGCAGGCATCGACGCAGGCGCGACAGCTCGCCTGCTCCATCTGCGTGTGCACACAGCGCGCGGCATCCACATCCGGCGGCGGCAGGTCGACCGACTCGCGCCGGCGTAGGCCCTGCGTCATCCCGCTCACCAACTCGGCGCGACGCCGGGCACGTAGGGCCCCTCGGCCTCGGGGATGTTGAGGTCCGACGCGGTGAGCCTGGGTGCCGTTTCCTCGGCGACGGGGTAGGCATAGCCAAGCGGGTCGGCGAGCAGTTCGCGCAATTCGGTCAGATAGGCGGCCGTCAGCAACGCCAGGCCGGCGTAGAAACGGGTCTCGCAGCGCTGTGCGACGCGTTCGGCAAAGGCGTCGATCCAGCGCAACAGATGCTGGTCGAGGAAATCCGCGACCTCGCCCAGATCCGTCTTGCCCAGCTCCGTCTTGTCCAGAACGGTCGACTCCGGTTCGCCGTTCAGCAGGTGCGCCAGGAAACGCAGTTCATGCACCAGATGATCGTCGCTGCGTTCGCGCCAGTTCGCCACCACGATGCCGTGACGGCGATACCAGTCGCGGACGCGGAAGGTTGGCTCCTGCAAGGTCAGGTTGTCGTCGTCGAGCCAGACCGATTCACAGGGCGAGGCGCGCAGGCCGTAGGTGAGGTAGATATCGGCATAGTCGGCCGCGAGCCGGTCCAGGGTATCCTGATGCAGATCGGTCGGTAGATCGGTGAGGCCTTGGCGCAGCAGGGCCAGCGCCTCGGTGGCGCGTTGCCCGGTCAGACGTAGCCCCAGCCAGTCCTCGTAGCAGTGTTGCCAGAGGGTCAGCAGCAGTTCCCGATCCAGTTCGCGGTCGTGCAGCAGGGCCAGACTGAGCAGATCGTCCGCGATCTCGGCGCGCAGGCGCAGCAGGTTCGACGGCTCGGCGACGGGTGGGAGTACGCCGGCCACTTGTTCGGTGCTGAGGTGTTCGGCAATCATTTGTCGACCCGCCCCTTGCTATGGGCGACAAAGACGATGGACGGATCCGTGAGCTCCGGATTGGCGAAGTTCTTTACCGCGCGCACCGGCTCATCGTTGGGCCCGATTGCCTTCGTTTCATAGCGATTCTCCGCCAGCAGATTGATGGGGCCGACGTCCAGCACCCGCATCATGCAGGCCATCACGCAATAGGGTTTGCGGCCCGCCTCGATCTCGTCGACGCAGAGGTTGCATTTGGCGACGATGTTCTGCTCCGGGATGAACTGCGGCGCACCGTAGGGGCAGGTCGCCTCGCAGCGCCGACAACCGATGCAGAGCGTCGAGTCGATGTCGACGATGCCGTTGTCCTTGCGTTTCCAGATCGCCCCGGTCGGGCAGGCCGGCAAGCAGGCCGGTTCGGCGCAGTGATTGCACGACAGGTTGACCTTGTAGGCGTAGACGTCCGGATAGGTGCCGCCCTCGATGTAAAGCACGCGCCGAAAACGCGGTCCCGCCGGCAGCCCGTTCTTGTCCTTGCAGGCAATCTCGCAGGCGCGACAGCCAATGCAATCGACATTGTTGTGCACAAAGCCGAGCTGTAGGTCCGGCTTGACGGGGGTATAGGTCTCCCGCTTGCGGCGCTTGATGGCCTCCTTGATCGTCGCCTGGTCTTGTTGTTCAGCCATGGGTCTGATCCTCTGACGGCGTTGGGGACGCGCCGATCGCTCGACGCCTTCCGTATGGGGCAGGCCGGATGGGGTAAGGCCCCATGTCGCGGGCCGTGCGGCAGGATGCCCCGCCAAACTCAGTCGCCGAACGCGACCGCATTACAGTTCGCGCCGGAATACGTGGGCGCGGGAGTTCGCCAGCCTGTCCCAGCCCGGTCGATGCTCCAGGTCGCTCTGGCGGATGTTGCACAGCACGGTGTTGTAGGCGAAGGCCCCGGCCGGGCTCGGCTCGTCCAGCGTCAGCATGTCCGCGTTGCCGGAGCGGTCGACGCCGTTCTCGTCCAGGTCCAGCCAGGCGCCTTCATGCAGCACCAGCACACCGGGCATGCAGCGCTCGGTGACGTAGGCCGGCACCACCACGCGCCCGCGGTCGTTCCACAACTCCACCGTGTCGCCGGTCTTGATGCCGAGCTTCGCGGCATCGGAGGCGTTGATGGTGACTTCCTGCTCGTAGGTCTCCCGCAGCCAGGAGCAGTTGTTGAAGATCGAGTGCGTGCGCCAGCGCGGATGCGGCGAGATCATGTGGAACGGGAATTTGGCGGTCTTCGGGCTGTTCAACGACTCCCAGGGCTCGATCCACTTGGGGATGGATGGGATGTGATAGCCGTACATGGTGCGAGTCCAGTCCGTGACCTGCGCCAGCTGCGACGACAGGATCTCGATCTTGCCGGACGGTGTCTCGAACGCCTTGCCGTGCTCGATCTGGTCGCGGAACGCGACATGCGGCTTGTCCAGCTTGAACTTGTAGACACCGCGCTGTTTGAACTCCTCCCAAGACATATCCACGTGCTGGTGGGCCATGACCTTGGTGTTCCACCATTCATACAGGTACGCCTCATCGACGGCGTCGGGGTTCTGGAAATAGCTCCGATCCGCCTTGGGGTTGTAGCTCTTGCCGAAGCGATCGCCCATGCCGGTCTTCCAGCCGAGCCGGTAGGCCAGCTCGGTAAAGATCTGAAAATCGGTCTTGGACTCGCCCATCGGCTCGATGACCTTGGGCCGATGGATGTAGTAGTGCCCCTTGTACCAGGGCAGAGCGACATCGTGCCGCTCAAAATGGGTCGCCACCGGCAGCAGCACGTCGGCGTAGAGACCAGATGGCGTGATGGTGGAATCCATGCACACCACCAGCTCCATCTTGTCCATGGCCTGGATTTCTTTGTTGATGTTGGTGAGCTGGTTGAACCAGTCCGAACCCTGCCAGAAGATGCCTTTGATGTTGGGGATGACACCGTCGAGCTGATCGTCCCGCTGCCACAGACCGATCTCTTCGCGCGCGACATTGGGATAGTTCAGCACGCAGTGTGCCCAGCGGTCCGACTTGATGGCCGCAAACCAGATGTTGGAATACTGGTCGTAGGGGTAGGCTACGGCCTCCGCGTGCCAGGCCTTGCCGACACCCTCCGCCGAGCCGCCGAGCATGCCGATGTTGCCGGTCATGGCCTGCAATGCGGCCGCCATGCGATTGTATTGCTCGCCGTAGGCGTTGCGCCCGGGTGCCCAAGACGCCTTCAGCGCAGCGGGTTTGGTGCCGGCATACATGTGCGCCAGTTTGCGGATGTCTTCCGCCGACACGCCGCAGATCTCCGCCGCCCATTCCGGCGACTTTGGCTGGCCGTCGTAGGCGCCGAGGATGTAGTCGCGGAAGTTCTCCTGACCGTTGGCGCTGCCCGAGGCCCACACCGGCATGGTGCCTGCGTCCATGCCCTGACAGAAGCGATCGATAAACGACTGATCCTGCAGGTTGTTGGTAAAGATGTGGTGGGCCATTCCCGCCATCATCGCCGCGTCGGTATTGGGTTTGATGGGAATCCACCAGGCATCGTAGACCGCCGCCGAGTCGGTGTACTGGGGGTCCACCAACACGAACTTGCAGCCGCGCTGTTTGGCCAGGCGCATGTAATAGAAGGTGTTGCCGCCGTGGAAGGTGTAGGCGGGGTTCCAGCCCCACATGATCATTAGCTTGCTGTGGGCGAAGGCGTCGTCTTCGTTGCCGTCCTCGATGGTGCCGAAGGTCCAGCGCGAACTGGCGGTGGTGCCCTGATATGACGGCACGGACCAAGAACTGGTGCGGCAACTGAACATACCGAGGAAGCGCCCGAGTAGGCCCTCGATCTGATCGGACTTGTGCAGCACGCCGTAGGATGCGCCGGCATAGCTCTGGTCCAGCAGCGCGGTGGCGCCGTACTTTTGCTTGATATCGATCATCTTGTCGGCGACATAGTTCAGCGCCTCGTCCCAGCTTATCCGTTTGAATTTACCCTCGCCGCGTTTGCCGACCCGGCCCATCGGGTAGAGCAGGCGTTCCGGCGAGTAGAGCCGCTGCCGGTAGGAGCGCCCGCGCAGACAGCCGCGCACCTGCGGCTCCTCCTCGGTGTCCTTGCCGAAGAAGCCGTCGCGCTGGTAGCGGCCGTCGTCGGTGGAGATGCGCACGATGACATCGCCCTTCTTATGCGCCACCAGCATGTGCCGCGAGCCGCAGTTGTGGGCACAGCTGGTGACCACGGTCTGCAATTGATCGTCGCGCGGATAGGGCTCGTAGGCGAAGGCTTTGGCCTCGTCGGTCTTCAGCAGACCGCCGGCGCCGAGCGCGGTGGCGCCGACCGCGGTGGATTTGAGAAAACTGCGCCGATTGAGATTCAGGCGAGCGTCCAGCAGCGAAACATCGGCTTGGTCTGTCATGGGTTGCTCTCCTGAGTGGGGGCCTGACTGTCTGGTTCGGACGCCGTCGGCTGCTCAGGCGCTTGATTCACCGCCGCCTGCTCCGACGTGCCGATGCCGATCAGAAAACGGGGTTCGGATTCGACCGGCCGATCTTTGGCCCAATCCGGAACAGGTTCCGCCATCCCGGGCCAGGCGTGGCGCGGGTAGGGATAGCTGATGCGGTACCAGGGGCGACCGCCGTGGCAGCCGAAACAGACGTCTTGCTTCTCCGTGGCCAGTTGCTCGATGGCTTGCGGCTTGAGGTAATTGACGTTGTGCCGGTTGGTGCGGAAGGTCACGTGACACAGCAGGCAATTGTTCTGGAAGGCGACCCCGTACTCCAACCAGGGGCCGGGGACGCCCATGTTTTGATAAGGAAACTGACCATGGCAAAGCAGACAGACGTTGGGGTCGACCTGTTTGCGCAAGGTCAGGGTCGGATCGCCGCCGGCGTACGACATGCCTGTCTCTTCCCGCGGGTCGTTGCCCAAGTGACAGGTGTTGCACTTGAGGTCCATGACCTGCTTGGCATAGTCGGTGACCAGATGGCGGCGGTGGAAGTTGTCCTCCTCGCCCTCGTATGTGTCGAGGGTCTCGTACCAGGCGAGTGCCTCGCTGGCCTTGACGCCCGCGGGGGATTCCGCGCGGACGCTCTGTTGCAGTACCTCGGCATGGCAGGCCAGGCAATCCGCGTCGGAAGCGGTCTCGCTGGCCGGCTTGAAATGCAGCGGATGCCATCGCGCCTGATCGTAGCTGAGCCCATCCAATCCTTGGGTGTTTCCCGCCTGAGTCGGCGCCGCGAACAGGGCGAACAAGATCGCGATGAGACTGATCTTCGACATCACAGGGCCTCCCCAAGGTGGCTGGCTCGATGGTGCTGGCTCGATCCGTGCGCCCTATCCAGCGATTTCTACAGTGTTTAGGCCGGTTTGATCTGCGAGTCCCGGCTGATTGGTTGCCGCGACCCCGCGGCGATGCGGGGGCGCGACCGGCTCCGCCAGCACCGCCTTGTGCTGGAAAGAGCCTTAGAGCGAACTGGCGCTCTCTTAGTTGGCAGGCGGAGCCCAGCCGCCCATCCCTGACATGCCACCCATCCCTGACATACCGCCCATTCCTCCCATCCCGGACATGCCGCCCATGCCGCTGGGGACCCAGGTCCATCCGCCCATGCCGGACATTCCGGACATGCCGCCCATGCCACCCATGCCGGACATGCCACCCATGCCGCCCATTCCGGACATGCCACCCATGCCGCCCATACCCGACATACCGCTCATGCCGCTGGGGACCCAGGTCCAGCCGCCCATGCCGGACATTCCGGACATGCCGCCCATGCCGCCCATGCCGGACATACCGTCCATGCCATACATGCCGGACATACCGCCCATGCCGGACATACCGCCCATACCGCCCATGCCGGACATACCGCCCATTCCACTCATGCCGGACATGCCACCCATGCCAGTCATGGGATAGAAGTAGATCGAGCCTTCAGGCGTGATCTTGAAGTAGCCGGACATGCCGGACATACCGCCCATTCCAGACATGCCGCCCATGCCGGACATGCCACCCATTCCAGACATGCCGCCCATTCCAGACATGCCGCCCATGCCACCCATGCCGGACATACCGCCCATGCCGCTCATGCCCGACATGCCGGACGGAACCCAGTAGCCGCCCATACCGGACATGCCGCCCATACCGGACATGCCGCCCATGCCGCCCATACCGGACATGCCGCCCATACCGGACATTCCAGACGGAACCCAGTAGCCGCCCATACCGGACATGCCGCCCATACCGGACATGCCGCCCATACCGGACATGCCGCCCATGCCGCCCATGCCGGACATGCCGGACATTCCAGACGGGACCCAGTAGCCGCCCATGCCGGACATGCCGCCCATGCTGTAGGCCGCTGTGCCGCTACCGGCCAGGGCCAGCCCAGCGATAGCGGAAGCAGCGACCTTACTCAACCTCTTAACGGATAGTTTCATTGCTCGTCTCTCCTCGTCTCTTTGGTGTTGGGAACATTAAAGGCCTTCGACATGCCAACCGCGGATGTCGTACCGACCAGGCATTCCCGGATGGTTGAAGGGGGTGTACCAATTACCCTGGTCCTCAAGGAACCTTAGGCTGGGGGGGTAAGGTCGGGAGATCCCGGTCAAGGCCCTGGTGAACCAGCCCTCAGGTTTCCGCACCTCGCGGATCGTTGGAGCCCCGGCGGGTCGTTCCGACGGCTGCGTGCCGGCGATGGGGTAGCCTTCTGCTGCCAGGGCCATTGCACCCTGCGCCGCGCCCATACCGATTAGTAGCGCTGCCTTCATGGCTCTGTTTCGCATCAATCACCTCCGCTTTGCTTCGCGTCACGACATCGGACTCTGTCGGCGGGGCTTCGCGTCCCTGGTTCCCCGTCGTGGGCGTCCTGCCGTGGCCGCCTTGCGACCGCCGATTTGGTAGAAGCAAAACCTGGTCCATGTCGGGAAATAAATTTTAAGGTATTGACATATATATTATTTTTCTCAATCACGAACTTCGCTCCAAGCGCTAAGGCCAGTCTTTCCTGACGATCTGTCAGCAGTGTTTGCTTATGCGCCCAGCCGACCGTCCGCGGATGTCCCGGGTCGAGCACCGAAGACTCGGACTCAACGCGAGTCCGACTTCATTCGGAACAGAGACATACCGGATCGTGGCCAGGCCGGAAGAACGCGAAGGGGAGGCAGCGAAGGGGACGATCAAGAAACCTGACAATCTGTCATCGAGCTGTTGGCCGGGGTACTCGCCCCGTCGACTTTCGATTGCCGGGGCCTTGCTCCCCGTCTGCATGACGGAGAGTAGGCCTTGCCGGGGGACTCCGTCGCGTCGCGCGGGCTAGTTCAGGACGACAACGCGCCCGTCGTCGACGCTGATCGACAGCTGGTGACGCAACGCGGCGGGGCGCATACGCTCGACGACGCTGACCACATAGACGCGCAAGACGCGCCGCAGCTTACCGAGTCGCAACTTGTCGTCGCCGTAGGCGTCGAGCCAAGAAGTGGCCACCGCGCGAGCCTTTCGCCAGTCGTCCACTGGGAGTTGGATCTGCCCCTCGGTCACCGCGGCGGGAATGAAACCCGCGGCCGGCTGGATGCCGACAGTGTCGGCCGCGACGCGCTGTTGCGGTATGAGCAACAGCGAGCCGTCCGTTTGGCGTTGGCTGCGCCAGCCACGTTGTGCAAACAACGCATCCAGGTCCTGCGCCACTTCATCCTGCGCAGTGCTTGATGGGTCAGGCGCCTGGTCGACCTCTGGTTGCGAGATCGACGTGACTGGTGCCACGGTTCGCGTTCCCGCTTCGGAAGCGGGTACAGACGACGGAGGGAACAACAACGTCGCGCCATCGGCGTCCGTCTCAATCCGCCAGCCGAGGCGTCGCAGGGTTTGCCATCCCACTGCGTCCGCGGTTGCTTCATAGATGCCAGCGAGAGGCGCATCGGTGCTGTCCTTGGTCACGACCGGATCGACGCTTTGGACAGCTCTGTTACCCGGCGTCAATTGGAGGCTGCCATCCACCAATACCTCCACTTGCCAGCCCGCAGCCTGCAAGGCCGCGCCGAAGGCTTGTAAGGAGTTGTCGGTCTCTGCGGCGAAAGCGGCGGTAGACCCGAGCAGACCTAACCAAAGAACACTCGTTCTCCCGATCAGCGCGTTGCGATGGCTCATGATTTCCCCTTGTCGTTGACTGTTGATTTATTCGGTCTTCGAGCAACTGCAAGCACTGTGCCTCAGGGGCGGCAAAAACGAGATACCGTCGCTAAAACGGTACAGTTGCAGGAGTCTCGGTCAAGACAGATGGGCAAACCAATGCCGGAAACAGCCGCTGGCGCGGTGATCAGCCTGACAAAACGTCAGTATTGTCAGGGTCGCCTTTGGCCGTGTTGACGATCCGTATGGGTGGGATTGGTACCGCTCCACTTTCCCTATGCGGAGTACCGTAGATCCACTGATGGCGAAAACCTCTCCAGCCTGCTAATAGTAAGTGTTGAGGGCGAATTTGTCCGCTCATCACGCCTGCGGGCGAAAAGCCCGGCTTCGGCGGGGGGCGCGTCTTGGGACGTGGCCCGGTCTTCGAGCGTTTCCCGATATCGGTGCAACACCCCTATGCAATGGCTGAGCAAAAGTCTGAACCGAAAGTTCGCGGCCGGAACGGCCGCGGGTCTGCTTGCGAGTTCGCTATTCTTCTTGATCCTATTCATGAGCCTGTACCGCGGGCAGTTGGAGCGCGAACAGCGAGTTGCAGCCGACCAAGTCAGCCGCGTCGTGCAGGCATCCCTCGCCAGTCTCCCAAGCCAGAACGACCTTGCCGGCCTCAACGACAGGGTCAAGCGCCTAACCGACGCAGAGGGCATTCTGAGTATCAGCATCGCCGACGGCGACGGTCGGCTCCGCGTCGCTAGCGACAGCAGGGCCATCGGCCAATTCGTTGCACCGCCACAGGGGCGTCACTTGGACGCGGGCCTAGAACTGATCGAGGGCGGCAGTGCGGGGGCGGTGCTGCGCAGCGCTAACCCGATCGCCGAGCCCTCTGCGAATCAGGGTCTTGCGGATGGGCAAGGGCTGAACCAGCTTGCGGGCGGTACCCTTTACGTGGATTTCGACGCCACCCCGATACGGCTCAAGGCGCGCGCCACCACCCTGCTGCTGATGGGCTCCGGTGCACTCATCGTGCTGGTCAACCTGGCGGGTGGCTGGTGGTTCATGCGGCGCTATGTGGTTCGTCCGGCGGCGCGCTTAACCGAGGCGAGTGAACGTCTGGCGGCTGGCGAACTGGATACCCGCATTTATCTGCCGGGGCACGACGAGTTCTCGCTGCTGGCCGATCGCTTCAACGGCATGGCCGAGAGCCTCCGCGGCAAGATTCACGAGTTGCAGCAGAAAGAGGACTACTTGCAGGCCCTGGTGGATGCCATTCCGGACGGCGTGCGCGTGATCGACGAAGACTTTCGGGTGGTGCTGGCCAATGCCAGCTATCGCCGACAGCTCGGTTACAGCGACGCGAAACCGGCGCCGTCGCTCTGTTACGCCGCCACCCACGGGCGCGACGCGCCCTGTCCTGGTCGGTTGACGCTCTGCACCCTGAAGGAGGTCACCGCCACCAACGAGCCGTTGCGGCTGGTCGAGCGGCACGTGCGGGCCGATGGCGAAAAGCTGGACGTCGAGACCTATGCCGCCCCAGTGCAGGTGATGCGCAACGGTCGCCTTCGGCGCATGGTGGTCGAGTCGATTCGCGATCTGCGCCAGCAAGTGCGGTTCTCGCACGAGCAACGCCTTTCCGAGCTGGGCCGCTTGGCCGCCGGCGTGGCGCACGAGATTCACAACCCGCTCACCTCCCTGCGTCTGGTTGTCCATGCCGCGGAGCGGATCAACCAACTGCCGGGAGGGCATCAGACCGAATTGGAGCAGCATCTCACCTTAGTGATGCAACAAGTCGAGCAGTGCGAGCGTGTCACGGAGCGACTACTCAAACTCAGCATGCCGCCATCGACTCAGCCGGAGCTGGTGAACTTGGATGCCGTATTGGACGACACGCTCAAGCTGCTCGCCTGGGAGGCCGAAACCGCCGGCATCAGGATGGAGCTGCAGGTGGTCGATGCACCGCTGCGGGTGCTGGCAGCGGACAGCGACCTGCGCATGATGGCGCTCAATCTGGCGCAGAACGCCTGCCACGCCATGCCTCGGGGTGGTCGTCTGCTGGTGCGTGGCGTGCGTCAGGGCGCGCAAATCAGCGTGCGGTTCGAAGATACCGGCGTTGGCATCGCCGCCGCTGATCTGCAGAGCATTTTCGAGCCGTTTTTCAGCCGCCGTGCGGACGGCGTGCGCGGTACCGGCCTGGGGTTGTCGATCACCAAGGCCATTGTCGAGGGCCATGGCGGCAGCATCGCCGTCGACAGCGAACCCGGACAGGGCAGCCGCTTTACCGTGCGCTTCCCGGATGCCGATAGGCTCACCGTGGGCGATGCGGGCGCGAGCGCCGATCGCGCAGCCGTTGGGGCGCAGGCCTGAGTTGTGGCCCGCAAGATTCTCATCATCGAGGACGACGCGGTTCTGAACCGTTTGCTCACGCAGCAACTGGCCGGGCTCGGGTTCGATGTGTTCGGTGCACGGGCATGGCGTGAGGCTGACGCCTATCTAGCTGAACATGAGCCACATCTGATCATCACCGATGTCCGGCTCGCCGACGCCGATGCCCTGGAACGGCTGCCGGACTTGGCCAAGGGGCAGCCCGTCGTGGTGCTGACCGCCTACGGCTCGGTGCGCGATGCCGTCGCGGCCATGAAGGCCGGGGCGTTCGAGTATCTGGTCAAGCCGGTCAGCCCCGACGAGCTGGCGCTGGTGGTGCAGCGGGCGCTGGAGGACGCCGCCCTGCGCAAAGACCACCGTTTCTGTCAGCAGCGACTCAAGGCCAAGGAATCGACCGGCAGCTTCATGGTCGGCGTCAGCGAGGCGCTGCAGCGCACCAAAGAGACCATCTCCATCGTCGGCCCCTCCGACGTCAATGTCCTGATCCAGGGCGAGAGCGGTTGCGGCAAGGAGCTGGTCGCCCGCGCCGTCCACGACAGCAGCGACCGCGCGCGCCACAACTTCGTGCCGGTGGACTGCTGTACCCTACAGGAGAAGCTGTTCGAATCCGAGCTGTTCGGGCATGAGAAGGGCGCCTTTACCGGTGCCGACCGGCTCAAGCGCGGGTTGATCGAAGGGGCCGAGGGCGGAACCCTGTTCCTGGACGAGATCGGCGAGATCGACGCCACCATCCAGGCCAAGCTGTTGCGCGTGCTGGAGACCGGCATGTTCCGGCGCCTCGGCGGCACCAAGGACCTCAACGCCAACGCCCGCATCGTCGCCGCCACCAACCGCGATCTCCAGTCCATGAGCCAAGGCGGCGACTTCCGCGCCGACCTGTTTTACCGCCTCAGCACGTTCGTCGTCGAGGTGCCGCCGCTGCGGGCGCGACGTGACGATATCCCGTATCTGATCGATCACTTCGTCCAGCACCACAACTTCTCGCGACGCATCAACAAGCGCATCGTGCCCGAGGCGCTACGTCGCCTCACCGCCTACGATTGGCCGGGCAACGTGCGCGAACTCAAGAACGTCGTCGAGCGGGCCATCATCCTGTCCCGTGATGCCGGCGTCATCGGCCCGGAGCACCTCGCCTTCGGCAACGGCGGTGGCGTCAAGGTCACCGTCAGCTTCGATCACGACCCGACGCTCGACGAACTGCAAGAGGAATACCTGCGGTTGCAGTTGCAAAAACAATCGGGTCGCCGCGCCAAGGTGGCGTCCGTACTGGCCGTTAGCGAGCGCAATATCTACCGACTGATTCGCCGCTACGGACTGGCGGATAGTTGAGTTTGCTCCTGCTCCGAGAAGCTCCAGCTTCGTAAACACCTGACGTGAAGCTGGAGCGTCAGCGCTTGCTTAGTAACGATTCAACAACAAGCGGTACATCTTCTCTGAACTACGAAACACGCGGAAAGCGCGAAAATTCTCGAAATACAGCCGAGTTACTGCTTACTTTCGCGTATTTCGCGTTTTTCGTAGTTTGTTTCTGTCTGCGATGATGTTCATGTTGTTCTTGAACCGCCCCTTACCGCGCCAGCCGCGCCAGCCGCCGCTGATAGCGGCGCATGACGCGGAGATGCGCGAAGGCCTGTGTCGGCAGATACAGATACCAGGGCAGGGCAGGGGGGTAGTCGTGGATCGCGGTCATGGTGTAGCGCCCATCGAGCAGGGTCTGGAATTCGAACCGCGCCTGACCGGCGGCGCCGTTGCGGGCGAGCAGGCCGCCGACGATGCGGTAGATTTGTCGCTGCGGCGTGCTCTCTTGGCTGTCGAGCCGCAGCGACAACAGCCGCAGGCGCGGTAAGCGGACGAAGACGTTCACGGTGCCGGCATCGTCGATCGCTGTCATCACCAGGGGCCAGCAACAACTCCCGAGCCAGCGAAAATAGTTGCCGGCGACCCAGGCGGCATCCTGGCCCGGTGGCAGCAAGACGCGTTGGATCGAACGCACCAGCGACTGGCTGCGCATCAGATCGCGATCACGCTCGCGGACGCGCTGGCGCGGATTCGGCCGCAGGCGCCGGCTGGTCGGGTCGATGGCGGCGTCGAGCGCAGCGCGGAAGCTCATGCTGCCGGGGCCGATGGCCTGCTGCACCGGGTTATCGTGCATCACCGTATCCTGCGGCAGACTCTCGACGATGGCGCCGACCATCGCCGCCGGCGCACCGCTGGCGATGCGGGCGGTTAGCGAGGCCAAGCGCACGGGCACGAACGGCACTTTGGCAAAGGCGCGGCGCACACCGAGCACCTCGGCCGTTTGCCGCAGCATCTGTTCATAGCTCATCGGCGCCGCGCCGCCGATGTCGAAGGCGCCGCTATAGTCGTCGGGTCGGCCAAGACAGTGCAGGATGGCCCGCACCAGATCGGCCAGGGCGATGGGGCGGGTTAGGGAGCCGGCGGTGGGGGGCAACAGCAGCAACGGCAGCCGGCGGACCAAATCGACCAGTAGTTCCGGTCCGGTGCCACCGGGGCCGACCACCAGGCTGGCGCGCAGGGACGTCACCGGGGTGCCGCGGGAGCCGAGCACCATCTCCACCTCGCGCCGACTCCACAGCAGCGGCGAGAAGCGAAAACTCTGCGGCATCACGCCGCTGACAAAGACGATCTGCCGGACGCCGTTGGCAGCAGCGGCGCGGGCGAAGTTGTCCGCCAATACCAGGTCCATGTCGCGCGGGCTGGCCTGGGTCAGCCGCGACGAGGGCGCCAGCGAGTGGACCAGGTAAACGGCGTAGTCGATCCCCGTCAGGGCCTCGCGCACGTCGTCGGCACGGAACAGGTCGCAGTGCTGCCAACGGATCCGCTCGGTCGGGTCCGGAGTCTCGGCGCGCGCCGGCGAGCGCGTCAACGCGACCACCTCACAGATCTCCGCGAGGCGCGGGCAGAGCGCTGTTCCGATGAAGCCGCTGGCGCCGGCGATGGCGACACGCCGAGGCGGTGCCGGCTCAGACTGCGGCGAGGTCTTGGCTGCTGCCATGGTGAGGGGCCGTCTCGAACTCGGTTACGATGCCGCCTTCAGTGGCGCGATATTGTCGTTTTCGTCTAACGCCGAATCCGTTTTGCTCGGCTCCGGCGACTTCCCGCGCAGCACACGCTCTACGTTCTTCGCATTGCGCGCCAGGTAGATGGTGAGTTCTTCCAGGTCGGCGTCCGCCAGATTCGGCAGCACCTTGTCGTCACGCAGTAGTTGCGCGAGGCGGTCGGCGTTTTCCAACGCCTTGTCATAGGCGTCGGCCGCCTTCTTGTCGGTGGTCCGCAATCGTTCGACTCCGTTTTGGTCTTTGACGATGTATTCGATCTCGATCATGGTCTGGGCTTTGGGCAGCTGGGTGGGGGCGCGGCAGGCCTGTGTCCGCCGCAGAGGGTTACGCGGCGCGGCAGTATAGCGGCCCAGGCGGCGAGACTCGACCTTTGTGCATCGAATCGAGACCAGCTGATTTGAAAACAGTTGTTTCGTGCCGCATCCAGACGCTTTAACAAGTTGCTTTGCAATCAAACAAGAGGGGTAGGGGGATGATGCAGAAACCGAGTACTCAGTCGCGCTTCAACCTTGGGCAGGCGGGCATTGCTGCGGTCGCAATGCTGCTCGGTAGCGCATTGACCGCGCAGGCGGTCGAGGACGATTGGCTGGACGGTTTCGATGATGAGCCGGATGTGATGGCCCTGACAGCCGCGGTCAACGACGGCGAGCTGGAATTCATCCCCGCGGCGGATGCCGTCGGGGCGCATGCTCATCGCAACCACATCCGCATCACCGGCGACAGCCTCGATCAGGGCTGGGTCTTGCTGGAGCAATGCCACGAGAACATCGATGCGGTACCCGCCGCGCAGATCATGTTTCGCAACGGCGGCGTGCGCAAATTGGAGATCGCCTCCAGTAGCAACATCGGCAAGGCCTGGGTCGAAGGTCACACCGTGCAGTTGGAAGACATCGCCAAGCAGGCAACGCTCTGCATCCGCGGAGAGACCCGGGCGTTGCATCGGCTCGGCGACGGCCACTACCGGTTGCGCAACGGACCCTACATGCGCCGCTTCTTAGATGGCTACTACCCCATGCGCGTCGCGCTCAGCATCGACTATCCGGCCGAACGCATCAGGCTGGTCAGTCAATCCCCAGACAGCCAGCCCGGGTTTGACGTGCTCCAGGGCGAGCATCGCGTCGACGTGGACGCGACCTTCGAGGGCCGGCTCGTGACCTGCTTCGACTTCTGCGACCGTGCGGCCGACGACTGCGACGACATGGCGCCGGCCTGCGTGCCCTGACGGCGGCATCGCAGCGCCAGGTTTCATCATCTTTCTCCGGTTAAACAGCCGATGTGTCTGATTGACCCGGAGGCATTCACTGCCTCCGTTGGGGTGCAGTATCCGACCGGGGGCGTTAACGGAAGCTGGCGTGAAGATGAAGATTTTGTCATTCGAGTACGATGCGCGCGTGATCGCCCGTCCGATCGCCCAGACCATCGCCAACCATGCGCGGCAACTCGGCTGTGATCAGATCATTATGGGCAGCCACGGTCGCGGTGCGCTGGCGGGCCTGTTGCTGGGCTCGGTGGCCACCAAGGTCATCGATCTGACGCAGATTCCAGTGACCATCGTGAAATAGCCAACCTGGCCTGGGCGTAGAAGTCGTCAGCGGCGCATGCCGGGGTCACCCACCTGGCCCGTATGGCTCGCGGGGTTGCCGCGCGCAGGCACGTCGTTTTCGCGCGGTAGCAAAGACTCGGCATACATTGGCCGCACGTGGGAGTAGCGCCGCGCGCTGTAGTGGGCCGCGATCACCGCCAGCATCAGCGGCAGCACGATCTGATACTCCATGGTCATTTCCAGCACCATCAGGATCGACATCAGGGGTGCGTGCGTTGCGCCCGCCAGCATCGCCCGCATGCCGACCACCGCGTAGGCATTAGGCGGCGCGGTGCCCATCGGCAATGCGGTATGCACCAGGGTGCCGAACAGGGCGCCGAGCAGGGCGCCGACGAACAGGGTCGGCGTAAAGGCGCCACCGACGGCACCGGAGCCATGGGTGGCGGCGGTCGCGAGCATTTTCAGAATCAGCACGGTCAGCAGGGCCTGTCAGGCCCAAGGGGTGTGTAGCACCGAATTGACCACGCTGTAGCCATTGCCCCAGACCTGGGGCTCGTAGACGGAAGATTGCGCCAACCAGCAGTCAGCCTAGGGCCATGCGCCCGGCCAGCGGCAGCGGTAGCTGGCCGAACAGCCAATGTGCCCGCTCAAGAAGCCGCGGAAAGAAGGGTGCCGCCTGTCCGGCGGTAAGCCCCAGCAATAGGTACAGGCCGAGTTCCCAGTCGCTGACCAGGCTGAACCCCTGGAGCTGATAGACGGGTGCGTAGCCGAGCAGGTCGTGCACCGTGGCGTAGGCGATCACCGCGGCGATGATCAACGGGCCGATGTGCTCCAACGCGATGGAGTCAAGCACGATCTCGGCAACAAACAGTGTCGCGGCGATTGGGGCGTTGTAGGCCGACGCGAGACCGGCGGCGGCACCGGCGGCGACCAGCAGGCGCAACCGGTCGCGCGGAAGATGGCTGATCCGGCCCAGCGCCGAGCCGACCATCGCGGCGAGCTGCACCATCGCGCCCTCGCGGCCGATGGAGCCGCCAGAGGCAACGGTGAACAGTGACGAGAGGGACTTGACCAGGCTATGGCGAACGCTGATCCAGCCGTCGCCGACCGCAACCGCGGCCATGTAGTCGGTGCTCGACCGGGGCCGATAGCAACAGCAATAGGAGCGTTTCATCGCGACGCGGTGCGAACAGCAGCATGGCGCGCTGCGGCAGTCTCGCGGCGACCTGAGGCACCGTTGCGGCCGGACGCTTGGGGGCGGTCGCCTCGCGTCGCTGCTGCAACGACGCGAGCGGCGGCAGGTGCTCGGTCTTGGGCCGGCGCTGATTCGCCCGTCCGCGAGGTGTCGGACTCGGTGCGGCTGGTCGCAGGGCAGGTCAGCGGTAGCCCGGTTCGTCGATGTTCCCGCCATTCCCGCGACTGGCGCTGGATGGTGTTGCGCGCGGTCTGCGCGCTCCGTTCTGCCACCTGTTGCGGCGTCGGCAGCCGCAGCATGGCGCCGACTTTCATGACCCCATTGACGTTGCAGGGCGGAGTGAAGGCGCTTGGGTTGGCCTCCAGCAACGCCAGCATGATGTGGTCCCGGCTCAGTCGCAGATTCCGGTTCAGGTCGGCATGAACCTGCCCGGCGATCTGCCACAGGCTGTCGCCGCGGCGCACCGGCCCATACTGTTCTCCGCTGGTGGTTGCGGCGGTCGCGACCGCCAGCACGAACAGAAGCAGGCCGGCGACGGCGTGTCGCAATCGCCCAGGACGCTGGTGTGGGGTAGGGAGCAGCAGCGTCAACGGCGATCTTATCCGTGGTGGTGGGGCACCGAACCTACCTTGTTACGTTGCCCCGACAAATCTCAGACCATGACACCAGGCGCGAAACTGTAGCCGTCGATGATGTTGACGTAGTTGGCGCGCTCGAAGTCGGCGGGATTCGGCACCGACAGTGCGCTGACGCGACCGCGCACGTCTTCCAGGGACTCGAAGCCCTGTTCGACCATCCAGTCGGTGAGGCCCGTTAGGATGTGTTGGACCTGACCGCTGCCGTTCTTAAGCAAGGTGCTGCACAGGTGGACCACGTCGCTGCCCGCGAGCAACAGCTTGATGGCGTCGTCGGCGGTATGGATGCCGCCAGTGGCGCCCAGGGACAAGCCGTCGATGCGCCCGTAGAGGATCGCGATCCAACGCATGGCCAGCAATGCCTCGGCGGACGTCGATGGGTGCAGACTGGTCTGCAACCGAAGGCCGTCGATGTTGATGTCGGGCTGGTAAAAACGGTTGAACAGCGCGACGCCATCGGCGCCGGCCTCGGACAGGCGCCGCACCATGTTGCCCACCGAACTGAACGACGGGGACAACTTCATGTTGATGGGGATGCCGATCTGCGCCTTGAGCGTGCGCAGGATCTCCAGGTAGCGCTCCTCCACCTGGGCACCGGTCTGCTCGATGTCGGCGGCGACGTAATACACGTTGAGTTCCAGTGCATCGGCGCCGGCCTGTTCCAGCTCTTTAGCATGGCTGATCCAGCCGCCGGGCGTGACGCCGTTGAGGCTGGCGATGACGGGGATGTCGAGTGCCTCCTTGAGCTGGCGCAGATTGTCCAGGTATTGGTCCAGACCGGTGCTGAAGTCCTGCCAATCGGGCAAGAAACCGTCGTCGGCCTCGGCAAAGCCGGTGTCCTGCTGATTCAGGAAACGGTTCATGCTCTCGGTCTCGGCGGTGATGGCCTCCTCGAACAGCGAGTACATGATCAGCGCCGCGGCGCCGGCGTCTTCGAGCTTCTTCGCCTGCTCGATGCTTTTGGACAGCGGCGAGGCGGACGGCACGATGGGATTCTTGAGATCGAAGCCGAGATACTTGGTTGTTAGGTCCATGGGGATCTCCGGGACGAGTTACGAGTTTTTGATGACGAGTGCACGGGGAGCGGTGGCGGGGCGAGGCGCAGGAGGCTGTTTCCTCCGCGCTCGCCCCGAGCGGCTAGCTACTCGCCACTCGTCACTGGTTTCTCGGCCTTCTGCCAGGCCAGGTGCGCCAGTTGCTCGTACAGCGAATATTTGCTCTCGACGTGCTTCTGGGCCAGTTTCAGGAAGCGCTCGGCGTCGTCCGGATGGGTGCGGTTGAGCACGCTGAAACGGGTCTCGCTGGCCAGATAGTCGCGATAGGGGATGCTCGGCATCTTGCTGTCCATGTGCAGCGGATTCTCGCCCATGCCAGCCTTGCGCGGGTCGTAGCGGAACAACGGCCAGTGGCCGGAATTGACCGCCATGTCCTGCTGGCGCAGGTTGTTGGACAGGTCGACGCCGTGTGCGATACAGGGCGAATAGCAGATCAATAGCGACGGTCCGTCGTAGGACTCCGCCTCCAGGAAGGCGCGCATGGTCTGCACGTCCTTGGCGCCGAACGCGACCTGGGCCACGTAGACGTTCTCGTAGGCCATGGCCATCATGGCCAGATCCTTCTTGAAGGTCGGCTTGCCGCCGGCCGCGAACTTGGCTACCGCGCCCATGGGCGTTGCCTTGGATTTCTGGCCGCCGGTGTTGGAGTAGACCTCGGTGTCGAGCACCAGCAGGTTGACGTTGCGCCCGGTGGAGAGCACGTGGTCGACGCCGCCGTAACCGATGTCGTAGGCCCAACCGTCGCCGCCGACGATCCAGACGCTGCGCTTGACCAACTGCTCGCAGACCCCGGCCAGGGAACGGGCCTCGGGGGAGTCGAGGGTCTTGAGCTTGTCCTTCAGCGCGGCAACCCGGGCGCGTTGCTCGAAGATGCCGGCCTCGTCGCTTTGATCGGCGTTTATCAGACCATCGGCCAGATCGGTGCCGAGCTTGTCGGCCAGCACCTGCACCAACTCGCGGGCATGCTCGGCCTGTTTGTCGACGGCCAGGCGCAGTCCGAGGCCGAACTCGGCGTTGTCCTCGAACAGGGAGTTGTTCCAGGTGGGGCCGTGCCCGTCGGGATTGGTGGTGTAGGGCGTGGTCGGCAGGTTGCCGCCGTAGATGGACGAGCAGCCAGTGGCGTTGCCGATCAACATGCGGTCGCCGAACAGCTGGGTGGCCAGCTTAATGTAGGGGGTCTCGCCGCAGCCGACGCAGGCGCCGGAGAACTCGAACAGCGGCTGCATCATCATGGCATGCTTGATCTTGCCGGCGTCGAGCTTGGTGCGGTCATATTCCGGCAGCGACAGGAAGAAGTCCCAGTTGGCCTGCTCGATGTCGTGACGTTCTTCGGCCGGCAACATGTTCAATGCCTTGCGCTTGGGGTCCTTGCGGTCGCGGATCGGGCAGACCTCCACGCACAGGCCGCAGCCGGTGCAGTCGTCCGGGGCGATCTGGTAGGAGACGTGGTGACCCTGGGGGAAGTCCTTGCCCTTGATCTGTACGTGTTGGAAGGTCTCCGGTGCGCTCGCGGTCAGCTCCGCCGGGAACACCTTGGCACGGATGGCCGCGTGCGGACAGACCATTGGGCACTTGCCGCAATGGGTGCAGAGGTCGTCTTCCCACTTGGGCAGTTCCAGCGCGATGTTGCGTTTCTCGAAACGCGTGGTGCCGGTGGGCCAGATGCCGTCCGCCGGCATCAGGCTCACGGGGAGGCTGTTGCCGCGGCCCTCGATCAGGGTTGCGGTGACGTTGCGCACGAATTCCGGCGCGTCCGACGGTACCGCGGGCGGGCGCTCGAAGCCGCTCGAGACTTGGCCGGGGACGGCAACCTGATGCAGACCCGCGAGGGTGGCGTCGATCGCCGCGTAGTTGCGCTCCAGCAGGCGTTGTCCCTTCTTACCATAGGTCTTCTTCACCGCGTCCTTGATCTTGCCGATGGCCTCGTCCTTGGGCAGGATGCCGGAGATGGCGAAGAAGCAGGTCTGCATGATGGTGTTGATGCGCCTGCCCATGCCGGTCTTTGCGGCGATGTCGTAGGCGTCGACCACATAGAACTTGAGCTGCTTGTCGAGGATGCCCTGCTGCATGTCCTTGGGCAGATCGTCCCAGACCTTGTCCGGAGGGGTCGCGGAATTGAGCAGGAAGGTGCCGCCGCTCTTGGCCTTGGCCAGCATCTCGAACCGGCTCAGGAAGGTGGGCTGATGGCAGGCGACGAAGCTGGCCTCGTCATTACCGACCAGATAGGTGCTGTTGATGGGCCGCGGACCGAAACGCAGGTGCGAGATGGTCATGGCGCCGGCCTTCTTCGAGTCGTACTCGAAGTAGCCCTGGCCGAAGTTCGGCGTCTCCTCGCTGATGATCTTGATGCTGTTCTTGTTGGCCGAGACGGTACCGTCGGAGCCGAGGCCGTAGAACACGCAGGCGGTCACGCCATCGCCAGCATCGGGCCGGAACGCCGGGTCCCAGTCCAGGCTTGTGCGGCCGACGTCGTCGATGATGCCGACCGTGAACGGGCTCTTCGGCTTGTCCTTGGCGAGTTCGTCGAACACGCCCTTGATCATGGCCGGTGTGAATTCCTTCGACGACAGGCCGTAGCGACCGCCGATCACACGCGGCATGGTGCCCATGTTGCCATTGGCCACCGCCGTGGCCAGCGCGGTGACGATATCCTTATACAGCGGCTCGCCGTCAGCGCCAGGCTCCTTGGTGCGGTCGAGTACCGCCAGCTTGGTAGCGGTGACCGGCAGTGCCGAGAGCAGCTGGGCCGCGCTGAAGGGGCGGAACAGGCGCACCTTGATCAGGCCGACCTTCTCGCCGTGAGCGACCAGGTGTTCGACGGTCTCCTGCGCCGCACCGATACCGGAGCCCATCAGGAGGATGACTCGCTCCGCGTCTTCGGCGCCGACATACTCGTAGAGCTTGTACTGACGCCCGGTGAGGCCGGCGAACTTGTCCATCTGCGCCTGGATGATGTCCGGCACCGCGTCGTAGAACGGCGTCACCGTCTCGCGGCCCTGGAAGTAGACGTCGGGGTTCTGCGACGTGCCGCGGATGGTCGGGTGATCCGGGTTCATCGCGCGCTCGCGATGTGCGCGCACGAGGTCCTCGTCGATCATCGCGCGGATGGTCTCGATCGGCAGCTTGTCGATCTTGGTCACCTCGTGGGAGGTGCGGAAGCCGTCGAAGAAGTGCAGGAAGGGCACCCGCGACTCCAGCGTCGCGGCCTGCGAGATCAGCGCGAAGTCCATCACCTCCTGCACTGACGCGGAGCAGAGCATGACATAACCGGTGGCGCGGCAGGCCATGACATCGGAATGGTCGCCGAAAATCGACAGGGCCTGAGCGGCCAGCGAGCGTGCGGACACATGCAACACCGTCGGCGTCAGTTCGCCGGCGATCTTATACATGTTCGGGATCATCAGCAGCAGACCTTGCGAGGCGGTAAAGGTGGTCGACAACGACCCCGCCTGCAATGCGCCGTGGATGGTGCCGGCGGCGCCGGCCTCGCTCTGCATCTCGATCACGTCGGGGACCGTGCCCCATAGATTTTTGACGCCGAGGGACGACCACTCGTCCGCCCACTCGCCCATGTTCGATGCGGGCGTAATGGGATAGATGGCAATGACCTCGTTGGTCATGTGGGCGACGTAGGCGGCGGCTTCGTTGCCGTCGAGGGTGACCATGTGCTGCTGCGACATCGATAATGTTCCGCAATGGTGGGTGGACGGGAGGCGAGGGGGCGGGGACCCGGAATCGGCCCTGGCCATCGGCATGAGAGAGTCGGAAAACCGTAATATAACGGGATATCCCCAGCTTCCGACGGATCAATAGCGCTATTCCCGACGGAATCGCCCTAAAGCATGACCAGGGTCAGCAAATCGGGCGCCGAGGTGATGCCGAGTATTGATCAGGCAATCTGACCCCGTTGTAAGCCGATGCGCGGTGGTTTCCAATTCCGCGATGGTTGCCGTAATCAAAGAGTCCGTTGTTACGTTGCGCGCGATGCAGGCGTCCGATCTGCCCGCCGTTTTGCACGTCGAGGAACGCGCGTACAGCGTGCCTTGGACCGAAGGCATTTTTCGCGACTGCCTGCGGGTACGCTATTTCTGCATGGTGGCGGAGCTGGCAGCAACGCCGGGGATTGATGCGCCGTTAGGCGGTAACGACCAGATCATCGGTCACGCCGTCATGTCGGTCGCCGCTGGCGAATGCCACGTGTTGAACGTCTGCGTGCACCCGGATCTGCACAACCGTGGCATCGGGCGTCGCATGCTGCGCCGCTTGCTGGCACTGGCGCGTCGGCAGGAGGCCGACACGGCGTTTCTGGAGGTGCGCGCGTCGAACGTCGCCGCTATTGCGCTGTACTACAGCGAGGGCTTCGATGAGGTCGGCCTGCGCCGGGGCTACTATCCGGTCGCGATCGACGATACCGTCAACCGAGAGGATGCCGTGGTGATGGCAAGGGCGCTCTGAGGATCTACTGGGAAAGGGTGGGTTGTTCGCTATCTGGCCCTCCGGCATCGGTGCTGGCGGGAACTTGTCCTGGTTTGTAGATTGCCACCCGGTTTCGGCCGCCGTCCTTGGCCTCGTACAACGCTTGGTCGGCATGGGCGAGCAGGCGGTCGGTGTCGTCGTTGGCCTGCCGCATCGCTAGTCCGAGACTCACCGTGAACCGATGCTCCTGACCAAGCGGCCTAAGTTCGGCCAGCTGGGCGCGAATCCGCTCGCCAGCTTGCAGTGCTTGCGCTGCATTGGTGTCGGGCAGGATGCTGGACTGGTCGTCGCTTGGGTTGGACAGGAAGGTTGTCAGTGGCCGGTTCCGCGGGTCACCGGCCGGGCGAACCGTGTACTCGAAACCCTTGTTGTAGTCAAGCACATTACCCGCGCGGTCGATCAGCACGACGATCAAATAACCGGAGTCGAGCGCGAAGTCATTTAGCGCACGTTGGAAAAGCGCGGAATCGGAATCGATCATGTCAGTCCCCTTCAGCGGTTGCGCCCGCACCGGCATGCAGACCCGCCCAACGCGCTTCATCAACGGATAGATCAGGCCTTGCAGCAGTTCGGGTAGGGCCAATCCGCCGTCGCGCGCGCCACGAACCACCTGCAGGATCCGGTCGTCGTCGAATGCGCGCAGGGCGGTGAGGAGTGCATCGAAGAGTTCAGCCAGTGCCGGATCGACGCCATCGCTTGGCTCCCCGCGGAGTTCGGCCGAGCCGATCACTCTGTCATGCTGAGCGAGCATCCAGTCGTAAACCGCAATGATGGACGTCGCCTGCTCGCCGGGCATAGCTTCCGCGACGGCCTGTTTCCAGTACCCGAGTTCTGCCTGAAAATAGTCGTAGGGGACGCCGCGTGCGTGGTAGGCGTGGTAAACCCACGGCAGCGACAGCGCTAGCAACTGGAATTCTCCGGTGCTGAAGACCTCCTCCATGAACAGGCCGTGGTGGCGGTGATTGTCCGACAGTATTTGCGGCGAATTCCCGCCGAGCCAGTCGCGATACCGCGCATGATTGCCAATCTGAGCATTGACCGCCTGCACCAGCACTGGCAGTGCTGCCGTGTAGGCGTCTGTCGCGTCGAGCGGAATCTGGGTGAGTTTGGCGGCACTCTCTACCAGCGCCTTCTGTGCATCGGTTTCAGTCATGGTCACTCGTCTGAGTCCTTTGAATCGCGCTCTTGGTTCTTGACAGGGTGGCAATCCCGCGCGAACCGGCAGCCATCGATTCGTCAGTGGATTCGAGGGTTAGCATATTGTAGACATTCACCCGATGATCGATCCATTTCCACGTTCTGAGCATATGTGAGCTTGCTTGTCTTGACGTGTACAGCATGGGTCCAGTGGCGGCGGCGAGCACCGCCGGGCTTGGCATCGCGGGCGCGATGGCTCAAGATGCGTAGGTTGATTCAACATCTTGGGCAGCAGGGATTCTGCTCCTACTTTGGCGGACGCGGTGGCGGTTGCGGCGATCGAGGGGAGAGCGCCCGCTACCGAATACGGACAACGAAAGAATACCGAGATGGCGCGAGACCCGGTCGACATCCCCGGTCCGCTTGGGCGACATGCTCGCCGTCGACAACGGTCCTGGTTTCAGCGTGCACTGGTGCCGTTGTGGAACTTGTTGTCCGACCTGTTGCCGCGTTTGCTGGACCTGTTGGTGGCGCTCACCGTTCTGCTGCTGCTGTTGCCCCTGATCGCCATCCGCGGACTGGTGAGTCTGATCCAGACGCGAAACCTGTTCGAGCGCGAGTCACTGGTCGGCCGACTGCGTGCGCCTTTCCTGCGGTTACGCTTTGGCGGCCATGGCCCGCTGCGGGGCCTAGCGGTCTGGATCAACGTCCTGCGCGGAGACATTGCCGTCGTCGGCCCGCGACCATTGACAGCGGTCGAGGCCGGCGCGGTGCCGGTGACGGACTTGGTCCGCTTCGCGGTGCGTCCGGGTTTGATCTCTCCCTTCGGTCTGCGCAAGAAGGTCGGCATCGCGCATGTGAAGGAGTCGGCCCTTGACCGAGACTTCGTCTATGCCCAATCCCTGCGCGGCGACGTCGGCCTGGCGGCGCGCTCCGTCGTCACCGGCGTGCTTGGCGGCGGCCACGGGCCGAAGGAGACACCGCCGGTGCTGAATTTCTTCGGCATCCCGATCCTCAACACCACCATGGCCGAGGCGGTGGGCTGGATCATCGCCGGCAGCGTTGGCGAAGTGGGAACAAGTGACGGCCGGCATGTCCAGCCGCATTCGGGAGCCAAACAGCTGGCCTTCGTCAATCCGGACTGCCTGAACATCGCCTGGCAAGATGCCGACTACCGCGAGGCACTGCTGGCGGCGGAGCGTGTCATCCCGGATGGGATCGGCATCCACATCGGTTGCCGCATGCTGGGCCAAGCCTTGCGTGAGAACGTCAACGGCACCGACATGTTTCCGCTGTTGTGTGAGGCCGCGGCGGCGGCGGGGCGTTCCATTTACCTGTTGGGTGCTCGTCCTGGGATTGCCGCTGCTGCTGCCGACAACATGCGGCAGCGTTTTCCGGCGCTGAAGGTCGCCGGTACCCGAGACGGGTATTTTTCCGAGGCCGAGGAGTCCGCTGTGATCGACACCATCAACCACAGCGGCGCAGATCTGCTCTTGGTCGCCTTCGGTGCGCCACGCCAGGACATCTGGCTGCGGCAGCGCCGTGCCGAACTGCGGCCGCCGGTGTGCATGGGAGTCGGTGGCCTGTTCGACTTTTATTCCGGTCGCATCGCGCGCGCACCCGTCTGGATGCGCGAGATCGGCCTGGAGTGGCTGTATCGTCTCTTGCAGGAACCCGGACGAATGTGGCGGCGTTATGTCATCGGCAACCCGTTGTTCCTCTTTCGAGTGTGGCGCCAGACCCTACACCCGGAGCGTTTCGCGCTGCCGGCGGCTAAGTGCGGGGCGGCGTCCAATGCCAATTTCCATTCGGGGCAGGCGGGATCGATCCAATGAAAGTAGAAACTCGCGAACAGAAGCTGCGCGAGCTTCTGATCGAGCGTTACAGCAATTTGGAACGGCTGAATCGCCAGCAACGACTGCGTTTTTTCGCCAAGCGCTTGAGCTGGAACCTGGTGGTCAAGGGCTCGTATCTGGTCAAGCGGTTGTTTGATATTGTCGCGTCCGCGATCCTGATGATGCTGTTGTTACCGGTGTTCCTCGGCGTCGCGCTGGCCATCCGGCTGGAATCGCCCGGGCCGATCCTGTTCAAACAGACGCGGGTCGGGCGCTGGGGGCGGTTGTTTACTATGTGGAAATTCCGCTCCATGTTCGTCGATGCGGAGGCGCGCAAGGCCGAGCTGATGGCGAAAAACGAGATGGCCGGCGGGGTCATCTTTAAGATGAAGGACGATCCGCGCGTGACCAAGGTTGGCAAGTTCATCCGCAAGACCTCCATCGATGAGCTGCCGCAACTTTGGAACGTAATGACCGGTGAGATGTCGCTGGTGGGTCCACGCCCGCCGGTCCCGCCGGAGGTCGATCATTACTCGCTATCGGATCGCCGCCGGCTGGAGGTTATCCCCGGCATTACCTGCATCTGGCAGGTCTCGGGCCGCTCCGAGATCCCGTTCGACCGGCAGGTGGAGCTGGATGTGCAGTACATCGAGTCGCAATCGTTCTGGACCGATATCAAGATCCTGCTGAAGACGGTGCCGGCACTGTTGTTCGGCACTGGGGCCTACTGATGCCTGGTTCTGCCAAACAGGCGATAGCCCACCGACGCGCCCGGTCGGCGCGGTCGATCGTTCCCGGCCCCGCGGTCGGAAGGAGCCACTGAGCCATGCGTGCAGTTGTGTTCGCCGATCGCAGCGCCGCGGCCCTTGCCCCGCTGGACAAGCAGTACGCCATTGCCTCGCTGCCCATAGCCGGCAAGGAGCTGCTCCTGTACCGGCTCGAAGAGCTGATCGGCGCGGGTGTGCTCGACATCGTCTTCGTGCTGTCCGACCATGCCGACAAGCTCGAAGAGCTGCTGGGTCGGGGCGAGCGTTGGGGAGCCCACTTCCGCGTCGTGCTCAGCCGCGGTTCCGAGGCGCCCAGCGCGGTGTGGCGGCGCATCAAGCACTCCGACGAGCCGCTGCTGGTGCTGCGCGGGGATGTCTTGTGTAGTCCCTGCATCGGCCGCTTTCTGAACGATGCCCAGGGCCAAGCGGGTACCGTGATCCATGGCCGGGCGGCGGATCCGCGGGCGTCGCTGTTGCTGTTGCGCTCCGGTGCTGGCACGGCTGGGCCGCTCCTGGATCGGCTGCATTGGGACGGCACCGCGACGACATCAAAACAGTCGACGGACGTGCCTCCGCAAGAACTGGCGCCAGACCCGGCGCCAGATCCGGTTTCAGATCAGGCACAAGCACCGATGGAAGCAGACGTGTCGCTCGCCGACGGCGACCTAAATCTGATCCAAGATCTGTCCGCCTTCCATCGCGCCAACCTGGATTTGGTGGCGAGACGCTTTAGCGGTCTGAAACCAGCCGGCCGCGAGGTCGCCCTCGGGCTCATCGCCGGACGCCATGCGAAGGTGTCGCCGCGCAGTCTGAAGCAGGGTCAGGCCTATGTGGGCGAGCAGAGCCGCGTGAGCCCGGAGGCGGAGTTGATCGGCGAGGTCATGATCGCTCGCGACGTGGTGGTCGATCGCGCCGCGACCATCTTCGACAGCGTGATACTGCCGCACAGCTATGTGGGCGAACTGGTGGAGGTGGGCAATGCCATCGTCGCCACCGACTTCCTGATCCGCGTCGATACCGGCGCGGTACTCAAGATCAGCGACGCCTTCCTGCTCGGCCGCCTCGGCGGTGACGGGGTGATGCGGGAAGGCGCGCGCAATCGCGACCGAATCGCCGGGGCGCTGTTGCTGTTGTTGTCGCTGCCGCTGTGGCCACTTGCGCTGCTCGCCGCGGCCCTCGCCATGCCCCGTGACGGCACCCGCTTACTGCGCACCGAGATGCTGATCGGCAACCGTCTCTCCGATCTGCCGGCCACGTCGGAATCGGAGCGTACCTTTTTCACCTGGCGTTTCAATACGCGCATTCCGGTGCTCGCCATGCTGCCGCGCATCCTCGCTGTCATCAACGGCGATCTGCGCCTGGTGGGCGTGATGCCGCTCACGCCGCAGCAATCGGAATCACGTACTGAGGAGTGGCAACGGGTGCGCGACGAGGCGCCGGTCGGATTGATCGGCCCGACCCAGCTGACGCTGCCCGCGGACGCGCCGTTGGACGAGTGCCTGATGAGCGACGCCTTCTACACCGGACAGAGCGGGGTGCTCAAGGACCTGCGTTTTCTGTGGCAGGGCGTTCTGGCGTTCTTCAGCGGTCGCGCCTGGCAGCGGGTCGAGTCCATCGATCGCGATGGTCCCGGGAATTCCAACCATGTCTGACTTGCTGGAACTCGAGATCAATGGCGTGCGCCACCGGGTGGACCTGGAGCCGGACATGCCGTTGCTGTGGGTGTTGCGCGACGAGCTGGGACTGACCGGCACCAAGTTCGGCTGTGGCATCGGCCAATGCGGCGCCTGCACCGTGGTCATCGCTGGCGAGCCGGTGCGCAGCTGCTCGCTACCCATCGCAGCGGTGCAGGGTGCCGTCACGACCATCGAGGGCCTCGGCACGCCGGACAGTCCGCATCCGCTCCAGCAGGCCTGGATCGATGCCCAGGTGGCGCAATGCGGCTATTGCCAGTCCGGGCAAATCCTGACCGCCGCCTGCCTGCTGGCGCGCAATCCGAACCCGAGCCCGGCCGAGATCGATGCCGCCATGACCAACCTATGCCGCTGCGGTACCTACCCGCGGGTACGGGTCGCGATCGCCGCCGCGGCCGCGGCCCTGCGGGGTGGGTCGTGAGCGCACTCACGCGGCGTGCCTTCCTGATCGGCTCGGTCGCCATTGCCGGCGGCGTGGCGTTCGGCGTCTACCAGCTGCGCAGGCCGCAGCCGAATCCGCTGGCGGGCATCGAGCACGCCGACGGCGAGCGCTCGGTGACCCTGAACCCCTACCTCATCATCGACGCCGACGGCGTTGCCATCGTCACACCGCGCGCCGAGATGGGGCAGGGCGTGCACACCACGCTTGCCGCGCTGGTGGCGGAGGAAATGGACCTGCCCTGGCAGGCGGTGCGTACCCTGCACGGGCCGACCGCCGCGGCCTATTTCAACGCGGCTATGCTGGAGGCCGCGGTGCCCTATCCGAGCTGGGACCGGGGCTGGCTCGCGGAGGGCCTGCGCGACGCGACCGGCGTCGCCGGTAAGCTGCTCGGCCTGCAGCTCACCGGCGGTTCCACCAGCACCGCGGATGCTTACGTGAAGATGCGCAAGGCCGGGGCCGCGGCCCGCGGCGTGCTGGTTCAGGCCGCGGCCGAACGTTGGGGCAAGGAGGCCGACACGCTGCGTACCGACGCCGGAGCGGTCGTCGATCCGGGCAGCGGCGCGCGCCTGACCTACAGCGCCTTGGCCGAGGCGGCCGCTGGTATCGAGCCGCTGGCCGACCCGCCGCTGAAGCCGCGCGCGCAATGGCAGCTACTGGGCCGTTCGCTGCCGCGGGTGGACATGGTCGCCAAGTGCACCGGCACCGCCCGCTTCGCCATCGACGTGCGCCTGCCCGACATGCGTTACGCAACCGTCGTCGCCAACCCGTATCTGGGCGGCACGCGGGCCGGCTTCGATGCGAGCCGGGCGGAGGCCATGCGCGGCGTACTGCGGGTGCTTGATCTTGGGCCGGCCCAGGGCGACGCGCTCGCGGTGGTGGCCGACAACAGTTGGCGGGCCTTCCAGGCGGCCGCCGCGCTGGACATCGACTGGCGCCCGGCGACGGACATCACCGGCGACTCGGCAACGATGTTGGACGAGATCGCCGCCAGCATCGATCGGCTCGAGCCCGATGCCGTCCCGCGCGACGACGGCGACGCCGAGCAGGCCCTGCGCAGCGCCCGCGCCGAGGCGCGCCCCCTGGTCGAGGCCGAGTACCGCGCCCCATTCCTTGCCCACACCACGCTGGAGCCGCCGAGCGCGGTGGCGCTGCGCGAGCCCGAGCGCCTGACGCTGTGGATCGGTCATCAGGCGCCGACGCTGTTGCGCGATCTGGCGGCGAAGCAGCTGGGGCTGGCGCCCGAGCAGGTCGATGTGCGCGTGGAACTACTCGGCGGCGGCTTCGGCCGGCGCGCCGAGGTGGACTTCGGCCTGCAGGCAGCGGCCATCGCCGACGCCATGCCGGGAACACCGGTCAAGCTCACCTGGACCCGCGAGCAAGACGTCCGCCACGACCTGTATCGCCCCGCCGCGGTTGCCCGCTGCCAGGGCCTGGTTGGCTCCGATGGCCTGCCGCAGACGGTGCGCATCGACATCGCCTCACCGTCGGTGATGCGCTCCTTTTCGGCCCGCGTCGGCCTGCCGGCCATGGGGCCGGACAAGCTCATCACCGAGGGTGCGGCGCGCCAGCCCTACACCATCGCCAACTACCGGGTCGCCGGCTACCGGCCGGACTCGCCGGTGCCGCTCGGTAACTGGCGCTCGGTCGGCGCCTCGTTCAACGGCTTCTTCCACGAGTGCTTCCTGGACGAACTCGCTGCCGCCGGCGGCGTGGACCCACTGGCCATGCGCCTGGCCCTGACCCAGGACTACCCGTTCGCCCAGGCGGTACTGCAGGCCGTCGGTGAGCTGAGCGACTGGCATACGCCGCTGCCCGCGGACGACGGCCGTCGACGCGGTCGCGGGTTGGCGATGACCCACTCCTTCGGCAGCACCGTGGCACAGGTGGTAGAGGTCAGCGCCGGCACCGATCCCGACCGGGACGGCATCCGCATCGAGCGCGTGCACTGCGTCGCCGACGTGGGTCTGGCGCTGGACCCCGGCATCGTCGAGGCGCAGATGCAGTCCGGCATCGTCTACGGCCTCTCCGCCGCGGTGATGGGCGAGATCAGTTTCCATCACGGTCGCGTCGAGCAGTCGAACTTCCACGACTACGGCGCGCTGCGGCTGGCGCAGTGCCCCGAGATCCGGGTGCGCATTCTCGAGAGCGGCGATCGACCGACCGGCGTCGGCGAGCCGGGCACGCCGCCTTCGAAGCCGGCGCTGACCAATGCCATCTATGCGGCCACGGGCAGACGTATCCGTGAGTATCCGCTGAACAGGCATGTCCGGTTCGGTTAAACCTAAGTCCGGCAGGTGCTTCGGCTGTGGGGCGAATTGATTCGCCCCGTCAGTGCTAATCGTGCCTCGGGTAGAGACAGGTTTTCACAGGTCTGCCTTTCCGGGCCAGAGTGAGGAGTCAAGTTGCGATAACCTCGTTGCCCAAGGTGCGCACACAGAAGGCACTGCGCGCTGCGATGCAACGCAACGGCAGCGTCAGCATAGTGAGCGTCACCGAGGTGATGGCGCCAAACAGAAGGGTGATGGCCATGCCCTCGAAGATGGGATCGAACAGGATGGCGGTGGCGCCGGCCATCATGGTGAGGTCGGTCACCCAGATCGGGCGCATGCGGGTCTGACCCGCCCGCAGCACGGCCTCTTCGATCGGCAGTCCGCGGTGCATCTCGTTCTTGGCGAAGTCCACGAACAGGATCGAGTTGCGCACCTCGATGCCGGCCAGCGCGATAAAGCCGATCATCGAGGTCGCGGTGAACTCGGCGTCCAGCAGCCAGTGCCCCGGAATGATGCCGATGACCGTCAGCGGAATGGGCAGCATCACCGTGGCCGGGATCAAGAAGTCCTCGAACTCGATGACCAACAGGATGTAGATCAGCACCAGCGCGGCGGCAAAGGCCAGCCCCAGGTCGCGGAAGGTCTCGTAGGTGACGGTCCACTCGCCGGTCCACTCGAAGCTCGAGCGCCCATCGTCGTCCGGCGGTCCGGTGAGGGTACCGGACAGGGTCACGTCGTCCGGGGTGCGGTAGTCCTGCAACAGCGCGCCAACGCCCAGCATGCCGTAGATGGGTGCGCCGAGCCGGCCGGCCATCTCGCCCACCACGTATTCCATCGGCCGCAGGTCAGTGTGGTAGACGATCGGGTCCTCCGGAACCAGCTCGAAGCGGCCCAATTCCGCCAGTGGTACGACCTCGCCATCCGACGGCCGGGATCGGCAGGTGCCCGAGCGCGCTGGTGGACGCCCGCAGCGACAGCGGCAACTCGACCACGATATTGACGGGTTCCAACACATTGCCGCGCTTCACGTCGCCGAGTTCATAGCCGCCCATGGCCATGGCCAGGTTGCGGTTGATGGTGTCCACGCTGATGCCGCGGCGCGTGGCCTTCTCCGTGTCCACGACGAAGCGCCAGCGAGCGTGTGGCTCGCTCAGGTAGTTGTCCACATCGACGATGTCTGGAACCTGCTCGAACAGGTCCGTCAGGTCCTCGGCTACCTGGCGTCGGGTCTCGGCATCGGGACCGTAAAGCTCGGCCACCACGGTCTGCAGTACGGGCGGCCCTGGCGGCATCTCCACCACCGCGATGCGTGCGCCCAGGCCGTGGGCGATGGGCGTGAGCAGGTCGCGCGCGGCGCTGGCGATCTCATGACTGCTGCGCTTGCGGTCGTCCTTGTCCAACAGCATGACCTGAATGTCACCCTCCCAGGCCCTGCCGCGCAGGTAGTAGTGGCGCACCATTCCGTTGAAGTTGAACGGTGAAACCGTGCCGACGTAGGACTGCACGGCGGTCACCTCCGGGACCTCCCGTAGGGTCTCGGCCAAGCGTTGCGTGACGTTTGCGGTGACCGGCAACGCCGTGCCCTCGGGTAGGTTGACGACAACATTGAACTCCGGCTTGTTGTCGAAGGGCAGCATCTTGACGGTCACCGCCTTGGTGTAAAACATCGAACAGGCGAGCAGGAAGGCGACGACGATGACGCCGAGCAGTGCCCAGGCGAGGGGTCGGCTGCGGATGAAGGGTGAGACCAGCGGGCGGTAGATCCTGCCGATGAACTCTTGCACCCGATGCTCCCGCTCCTCGGCACGCTTCAAGGCATCGAGCCGCGGCCGCAGCTTGTAGGAGCACCAGGGCGTGAACACGAAGGCCGCGAACAGGGAGAAGCCCATGGCCACCGAACCCAGCACGGGTATGGGCCGCATGTAAGGCCCCATCATGCCGCTGACGAAACCCATCGGCAGCAGCGCCGCGAGCACGGTCAGGGTGGCAATGATGGTCGGGTTGCCGACCTCGCGCACCGCGTCCACGGCGACGTCGATGGTGGTGCGTCCCTCCAACAGCCAGCGGCGGAAGATGTTTTCCGTCACCACCGTGGCGTCGTCCACCAGGATACCGATGGAAAAGATCAGCGCGAACAGGCTCACACGGTCGATGGTGTAGTTCAGCGCCCAGGCGGACCAGATGGTGATCAGGATCACCAGCGGGATGACGATGATGACCACCATGGCGGGCCGGCGGCCGATGGTGATCCAAGAGATGATGCTCACCGCGACTGCCGCCTCCAGCAGGGCCGTCAGCAGTTCGTTGACCTTGTCGTTGGCGGTCTTGCCGTAGTTGCGCGTGACGCTGACCTGGACGTTATCCGGGATCAGGCGCCCCTTGAGACTTTCTAGTTTGGCGAGCACGTCGTTGGCAACGGTGACGCCGTTGGTGCCTTGCTGCTTGGCCACGGCCACAGTCACCGCGGCAGCCCTGTCGGTGCGCGGCTCGCCGTCGCGCGCTGCGACACCCGAATGGTATGTCACCAGCTGCGCGGTCTCTTCCGGCGCCTCGAATACGCGGGCGACGTCGCGCAGATAGATCGGCATGCCAAAGTGGCTGCCGAGCACCAGGTTGGCGACGTCGTCGGCGCTGTGCAAATAGCCCCCGGTGCTCAAACTGAGCAAACGGTCGCCGGCCTCCAGCGTGCCGGCCCCCCGCTCTTGGTTGGCCTGGCGGACCGCCTCCGATACTTGATCCAGGCTGACGCCATAGCCGCTCAAACGTTCGGGATGGACCTCGATGCGGATCTGCTGGCGCCGGCCGCCGACGATGAACCCCGCGCCGGTGTTTTTGACCTGCCCCAGGCGCTGGAGCACGTCCTGGGCCAGGCTCCGCAGCGCGCTGTCGTCGACCTCCGTCGACCACAGGGTCACCGTCACCACCGGCACGTCGTCGACGCTCTTGGGCTGTACCAAGGGCATGGATACCCCCGGCGGTATCTTGTCCAGGTTGGTCTGCAGCTTGTCGTGGACCTTGACGATGGAAGGGCCCAGGGGCTCGCCGACCTCAAAGCGCACCACGACCATGCCGCGCTCCCGTTCAGCCGATGCGTAGACATGCTTGACCCCGCGTATCTCACTCATCATGCGCTCCAGCGGCTTTAGGGCGAGACTCTCGACCTGGTCGACTGAAGCACCGGGGTATTCGAAGAAGATGTCGATCATCGGCACCGAGATCTGCGGGTCTTCCTGCCGCGGCGTAATGAACAGCCCGATCACGCCGATGACCAAGGTCGCCATCATCAGCAGCGGCGTCAGCGGGGAGTCTATGAACAGCCGGGCGATATTGCCCGCCAGCCCGAGGGGTTGTCTTGTGATCGGCGGCGCAGGCAGATGATAAGGCGCCGGGCGCCGCGAGCGGTGCTGTGGATGGTGGTCCGGAATGCGAGTCATGATGCGAGCTACCCCCGCTGCGACGCACCGCAAGTGGGCGCGGACGCTGAGGTGGTTTAGCCCGACGGCGACCCCGCGTTGGCGCTGTCCTATGGCGGAATCCAACGCCTACACCAGGCAGATGGGTGGAGGCTCCGTTGGTTCAGAGGCCATTCCTTTGGCTGCCTCGGGTTTTCGGTAACCATCTCGGCGCACGGCCTCGCGGTCGGTTTGGAGCGCCTTCTTCAACATTATAGTTTGGTGAAATACCGTTACCGAATTTCGTGCACCGAGGCGCCACGTCGGGCACGGAATCGCCACGCCCCATGTCAATGTTGGACGAAGGGTGCCAATTCATCAGGTTGCCAGCGTATCGGGCCGGTCCGGCCTTGCTGGGCGTTCGTTGCCGTGGGTCTGAGACTTGGCCGAGCGACGACGCAGGTGGCAAGCAGTATCGGCTGGCTTAACAGTCATGGTCATGGCGGGAATTTCTCGTCAGCGTTGATACGTCCCTATCAGCGCTGCCTCCGTCAGCACATGTCCGTGCATCGCCTGCTCGACGTCGGCCTTGGTCGGCCGCCCGCGCAGCGCTAGCCGCGTGTCCAGGGCATACAGCTTGAAGAAGTAGCGGTGTCTGCCGATCGGAGGACAGGGGCCGCCGTAGCCAGTGCGTTGCCAGTCGTTGAGTCCGCTGAGCGTGCCGGCGGGCAACGGCGAGGCCGCCTCCGGTAACCCGCCGATAGTCGGCGGCAGATTGATCAGTACCCAATGCACCCAGGTCCTGGTCGGTGCTGCTGGATCGGGTGCGTCCGGGTCATCGACGATCAGCACTAGGCTGGCGGTCTCGGCAGGCAGATCGGACCAGGACAATGGCGGAGACCGATCGGCGCCATCGCAGGTGTAGCGTCGGGGAATCTCACCACCCGGTTCGAAGGCTTCAGAGCGAATTTGCAGACGCATTTCCGGTTCTCCGTCAGGGTGCCGGCTGGAACCGTCGCGTTAGACGCCGCCTGAGTGCACGGTCTCGTAGTAAAGCTTTTCCAGCTCTTCCTTGTGCTTGGCCTCTTCGTTGGCGAGAAATTCGAACAGATCCTTGATGGGGCCGGGCTCGGTGGTGTCGGCGAGGGCACGGTAATGGGTCATGGCCAGGTGCTCGCGACCCATCGCGTACTGCAGCACGGACTGATCGTCAGGTCGCTCGCCAAGGTCCGGTGTCATCACGGCGTCGGCGAATTGGCCATCGGTGGCCGGGCGTTCGACCTTGGCCTGAATCGCGTCGGCGATGTCGTCGCGGCGGGACAGGTTGGTGAACAGGTCGTAGTGGCCCTGTTCCTCCTTGGCCAATTCCTCGGCGAGCCAGCGAAAGTTCTTGCTGACCTTTGGGATCAGGTCGGTGTAGAAGTCCCGTGCGCTCTGCTCGAAGGACGTGGCCACCTCCAGCACGTCTTTCAGCGTGGTCATCGAACGGATCTTCTCGTAGCTGGAGGATTCGCCTTCTTTCATGCCGCTTGCTCCCGGATGCAGAGGAATTGGTTGATGCTGGCGGCGGCCTTGTGGCCGTCCGCGACCGCGGAGACGACATCCGGCCCGCGGACCATGTCGCCGGCGGCCCAGAGCCAGTCGACGGAGGTGCGCAGGCTGGTCGTCGATCTTCAGACGCCCGCGGTTCCAGTCGAGTTCCTCGGTCAGGGCCTCGCCGAGTAGGCTAATGTCCGTGGCCTGGCCGATGGCCTCGACCACCATGTCGGCCGGGTGGATGAGTTCGTCGTCGGCGTCGTACTTGGGTGCGAAACGGCCGTTGTCATCGAAGATCGACAACACCTTCCAGGTGCATAGCCCGGTGACGCTGCCGTTTTCGATGACGACTTGCTGCGGGCCGCGGGCGTCGAGGATCTCGATGCCTTCTTCTCGGGCCTCCTTGATCTCGTCGGGATCGGCCAGGAAGTGATCGATGTCTTCGAGCGCCGTCAGTGTGATTGCGACCTCGCCGTAGCGCTGTTTTTGCAGCCGCGCCAGCGTGCGCGCGATGTCCATGGCGACGTTGCCGCCGCCGATGATGACGGCCTGCCGCGGTATCCGGATCGGCTCGCCGTCGGCGACCTTGCGCAGCAGCTCGACGGCGCGTTCGACGCCGTCGGCATCGCTGCCCTGGATGCGCGTCGAACGGCCGAGTCCACAGGCCGACCGCGATCAGCACCGCGTCGAACTGCCGCTGTAACTCATCCATCGCCACATCGACGCCGATGCGGGTGCCGTACTGGATCTTGACCCCGAGCGATGTGATGACGTCGACGTCGCGGTCGAGCATGTCCGCCGGCATGCGGTAGTAGGGGATGCCGTAGCGGGTCATGCCGCCGGCCTGGTCCATGGCCTCGTAGACCTGGACCTCATGGCCCTGCTTGGCCAGGTCGAAGGCGGCGGTGAGGCCGGCCGGCCCGGCGCCGATGATGGCGATGCGTTTGCCGGTGACGTAGCCGGGCTTGCCCTCGGCGGCGATCTGTTTGATCCGTTCGTGATCGACGGCGTCCATCGCATAGCGTTTGAGCCAGCGGATGGCGATGGGTTCGCCGCGGTGGCCCACCGAGCAGGCGGTCTCGCAGCGATGGGTGCAGATGCGCCCGCAGGTATGCGCGAAGGGGTTGGTGCGATAGATCTGGCGCACCGCCTCTTCCATGTCGTCCTGCCAGACGGCGCGGATGTACTCGGGCGCGTTCATGTGCGTCGGGCAGGCGTCGTGGCACATGCCGCACTGCACGCAGCGCGAGGCCTCGATGATGGCCTGGTTCTTGTCGTAACCGGCGACGATCTCATCGAAGTTGTCGATCCGCGTCGCGGGCTCCGCCTCGGCCATGTGGGTGCGCTCCAGCGCGACCAGATCGCTCTCGTCGGACTTGGCCCAGCCCTTGTCATAGGCGACGCCGTGGATGCCGTTGCTGTCCGGCAGCACGAAGTAGCTGTCGAGGTCCGCATCGACGCAGGTATGCACGTACTCGCGCGACAGCGAGATGGAGCCGGTGGGGCAGAGGTCGACGCACAGGGCGCACCAGCAGCAGCGGCCGTAATCGATTGCGGGGCGGAGGTTGCGCACGCCCTTGGCCGGGTCCTCCGGCAGGCCGGGGATCTCGACCATGGTGATGGCGGCGTTGTCGCAGACCTTCTGACAGGTGCTGCAACCGACGCAGGCCTGCCAGTCGTTGAGATGGAAGCCGCGATAGTTCGCGGACGCGGTGCGCGGGTCCAGCGGCACGGTGACCGCCTTGCGACCGAAGAACTGGAGGTTCTTCAATGGGGCTAGGACGCTGCCCTTGGCCTTGTAGTCGATTTCGCTCATCAGCGGTCCACCTCCGGTGGGCAGGCGTCGAGGGAGAACATGATCTGGGCGACGTCTTCGATGCGGCAGCCGACGGAGAGCTTCTCCAGCACCTGTACCGCGTGCATCTGCGATGGGCCGCGTACATGGGTGCGGTAGGGCCGCTCGCCGCCGTTGGACACCACGTACCAGGCGAGTTCGCCCTTTGACGACTCCATGCGGACGTAGGTGGAGCCAGCGGGTACGTTCCAGGCCAAGGGGTTCGGGATCGGGCAGCGGATCGGGCCGGGTAGCGACGGCAGCTTGGCCAGGACCTGGCGGATGATCTTGATGCTCTCGAATAGCTCCTTGCGCCGCACCAGGGCGCGCGACCAGGCATCCCCACCATCCTCGGTGGGGATGTCGAAATCAAGTTGGTCGTAAACCAGATAGGGATCATCCCGGCGCACGTCGAAGGCCAGACCGGTGGCGCGCAGGTTCGGCCCGGTGACGGCCCAATCCAGCGCCTGCTCTTGGCTGATGACGCCGACGCCGCGGGCACGCTGTACGAACACCAGATTTTTGAACATCAGGTTGTCGTAGTCCGGCAGCCGCGATTCCAGATAGTCCAGCGTGTTGGCGACGCGCTCGATGAAGCCGGGCGGCATGTCGCGGCGCACGCCGCCGGGGATGTTGTAGATATGGTAGACGCGCCCGCCGCAGAGCTCCTCGAACAGGTCCAGGATCAGGTCGCGATCGGCAATGCCCCAGAACATCGGCGTATACATGCCAGTGGTGGCGGCATGGCCGCCAAAGGTGAACAGGTGCGCGGCGAGTCTTGAGAGTTCCGCCTGCAACACCCGCAGCCATTGGGCGCGCTCCGGCACCTCGAGCCCGCACAGATCCTCCACCGCCAGGCAATAGCTGATCTCCATCGGCACCGGGTCCGGTACGCAGATGCGCGGCGTGATGGCCAGGTTCTGAATCCAGAGCCGGCCTTCCATCAGCTTCTCGAAGCCGCGGTGCAGATAGCCCGCATCGGCGCGGCCCTCGATCACGGTATCGCCGTGCAGCTTGAGCTTGAAGGCGTAGTTGCCCTCGATGCCGGGGTGATTTGGGCCGATGTTGAGCTCGTATTCGTTGCTCGGTGGGTGGCGCTGAGCCTCGTAGTTTTCGGGTCTCATCGGTGACCACCTCCGCTGCTGCCATCGCCATTGGGTTCGTGGGTATTGCGGCGACTGAAGCGCTGCTCATCCGGACGGATCGCGATGCCGCCGCCCTGCGCGACGATGTCTTGCAGCCAGTCGGGGTTGTAGTCCTGAAAGTCGAAGTGTTCGTTGACCCAGGCCTCGGAGTCGAAGTCCTTACGCATCGGCGGCGGGCCGTCCCATTCGGTCAGGATGAACTTGGACATATCTGGGCTGCCTTCGAAGAAGACGCCGAACATCTCGTGGATATCGCGCTCAAAGAAGGCCGCCGGGGTATAGATGTCGTAGACCGAGATGTAGACGCCGGGTTCGCGCGGGATGCGGGTATGGGCCGATACCAACGATTGCAGCTCATAGGACCAGACGTGGTAGACCAGCTCGAACTGATCGTCGTCCGGCCAGTCGACGCAACTGATGGCGGACAGATGCACATAGGACGCGCGCCCCCGCAGCAGTTCCAGCAGGGCGGGGAGGGCGGATGCCTCCACATCGATCCGCAGCCGCCGGCTCGACTTGCGCCGGACGTTGATGCCTTCCAGCTCGGTGAGCAGATTGTCTAGCCAGTGGGAGAGTTCTTTGCCTTCGGTCATGGATTCGAGCCTGTGAATTGGATCGCTCTGGGCTGGATAAGGGGTAATGCAGCAACTAGCGCCGCTTCGCCTCAGATCGATGAATCGTGATCGCCGTTTTGGCGAGCTGGACAGTTATCACCGTTGTCGTTGTCGTAATCGTAGTCGGATAGTCGATTACGACAACGACAACGACAACGACTGAGGCAAACTTGATTCATCTGGAGACATTGGGCGCCCTCAAGCAATCTAGTGCACCGCTGCGGAAGTCCCGAGACCCTCGGCGCCGTGGGAGCGACTTGCAGTCGCGATCATCCCCGTCGCGGCGGTCGCGATTGCAAATCGCTCCCACAACCTCGGCTGGTCTCGGCAGTTTCGCGGCGAAGCACTAGGAGCTCATGTTCTCCAATTGGCCAATGGACAGCGTGATTGGCGACGCCTCCAGCGGCTGTTGGTGCTTTTCCAGCAGTGCGGTGTGCTCACCACGCGTCTCGGGGCCGATCTGACCGTAGTATTCGGCCTCGCTGATGATGTCGGTCGGGGTCTGCCAGGTCTCGCCGAACAGCCGCTGCTGATTGCCCAGATAGTAGTCGTAGCGACGGTAGTAGTCCTGCCAGGCGTTGCCCTCGCCGTTCTTGATGTTTTCGATCAGCGCGCGCAGCCCGGCGATGACGGCCTCCGGGCGCGGCATGCAGCCGGCGATGTACATGTCCACCGGCATGTAGTCGTTGAGCTTCTTGGCGGTGGCGTAGCTCTGCCAGTACATGCCGCCGTTGACGGTGCAGGAGCAGATGCCGATCACGTACTTGGGCGAGGCCATCTGCTCGTAGGTCAGGATGACGCGCTTCAGGGTCTTGACCGAGACATAGCCGGTCACCAGCAGGATGTCCGCCTGGCGCGGCGTGACCATGGGCTGGATGCCGAGCCGCTCCATGTCGAAGCGCGAGGTCATCGCCGGCGGCAGTTCCACCGCGCCGCAGCCGGTGCAGTAGTGCAGCATGAACAGCGAGCGTGATTGCGCGAACGCGATCAGCTCGTCGAAGACGTTGGCCAACGGGTTGGTGCGCTTGGCCGGCTTCACCGGCAGCCGGTCACCGGGTTTGGCGATCTGTTTGGAGTCGGTCATTTAGTGACATCCGAGTGGCGGAAGTTGGAGCGATCGCGGTTGATCAGCCGCGACTGCGGAGCATTGATCGCAGAGATGTCAATTTGCTTTTACCGCCACGTCTGTTCGCGCGCGCAATTCCGACAAAGCGGCGGCAATGTCATCGACGGACATGTCCTTGTAAGACGACTGTCGCTCTTTGGTGTAATCCCCGGAACCAGTCCGAAACTGATTCAAAGAGCGAATTGTCTCCACGATCCCGATTTGCTGGATCAACAGGTTGGTGGCACGTTGGTTGAGCATGGAAACAGGCTCGATACTTGTTGTCATCACAACACCTCAGATATCAGACCATCAAGAACGCTAACCCCAGCAACCCGATCATAGTTGGCCACTTCCACAGGATGCGCACGAGGTCTTCGGTGCGATAGCGCGGGAACAGCATTGCAATCGACATCGGGATCGCGACCACGGCGAAGATCTTGACCAGGAAGCTGAGCCAGTTTTCGCCGCCGCCGAGGAAGAGCACGGTATAGAGCACGCTCGCGGTGTAGAGCTGGAAGCACTGCATCACGAACAGCCCGCCGAGGAATTTGCCGCTCATCTCTACCATCGGGCCGGTCGCGATTTCGGCCGGCGCGACGTAGATCTCGAATGGCTGCTTGCCGAGCATGCCCTGCATTGCGATCAGTCCGGCCAGCGCCAGCAGCGGGTTCTGTACGATGCCCCAGGTAGCGATGCCGCCGGCCTGCTGCTGGGCGATGATCTCCACCAGATTGGTCGTGCCGTAGATGTAGGCGACGCCAAAGGCGACGACGACGAACGGGATGTCGTAGGCCAGCATCGCGGTCAGCGCCCGCGAGATACCGATGGAGCCGTTGGGATTGGCGCACTGGCCGACGCCGAGCGCGAGCCCTAGCGACGGGATCATCGTGATATACAGCAGCGCGATCAGCCCACCCTTCTCGGCGATGCCGTTCATGCCCGGCACCGGCAGCAGGGTCTCCGCCGCGACGTAGCCGCCGATGGCCATGACGATGCCGATCTCGTGGATCAGCCCGTGCGAGATCTGGGTCTGCTTGCTGTGCAGCTTGACGATGTCATACAGCGGTTGCAGCAGCGGCGGACCGACCCGGCGTTGCAGTTTCGCGCCTATCTTGCGCATCATCAGCACCATCGCCATGCCGACGATGAAGGCGATGAGCGGCATCAGCGTCAGTTCGATTAGGATTTCGTACCACTGCATGGCGACGGTCTCTGTTAAATCAGTATTGCGAGGCGGTCCGAGCGCGATGTCTGGGGCTCTAGGCGGCCTTGTTTGGCAACGGCAGTTGAAAGCGACCCGCCAGGATGCCGGCAACGGTCAGATCTTCGTCCAGGTCTTCCCACCGCAGCGCGTAACCGTTGACCTCGACCTTGACCGCCTTCAGCGCATCGTTCGATGCGCGATGCAAAATCTCGAATCGATCCGCGGGGAAGCCGACAACCCTTCCGTCGGTCAGTTCGACGAAGATCATCCGTCCCTCCGACCAGGCAGCAATGGCGCAAGGCTCGATCTCAGTTGCCGTGATACCGGTGGGCACGCTCCGGTTCTCCGTTTGGTAAGGTCACAACACCACCCAGGCCAAGATACCCGCAGCCGCCACCAAGACCAACAACATCGGCTGCGCCGAGCGATACAACCCGTTGGCGCCGTAAGACACCATGTCCAGGGTGGACGCGACCGCGCCCTCGAGCCAGGTGAAGCTGCCGCGGTACCAGCCGCCGATCAGGTGCATCAGGCCGGCGTAGAAGTTGTCGCTGTACTGATAGCGGACATCGGCGGTCAGAAAGTGCCCGCCGGCGTAGTTGTCGAGCTGGTGCACGCGCCGGGACTTGCCGCCGAAGCCGTAGAACACCAGCGCACCGACGCCGAAGCCCGCGAACAGCACCCCCACCAGCCAGCGCATGTCGATGTTGCCTTGCGGGCTCTCGATGCCGCCCAGGTGATAGTTCACCACCGGCAGCCCGATGGACTCCTGCACCGCGGCCACCCAGCTCAGCGCCGGGCCCGGGAAGACACCGGCCAGGAAGATGACCGTGGACAGGCCCAGCATCGGCGCCAGCATACTGACCGGCGCTTCGCGCACCTGCTCATGCTCGATCCGCAGTTGCCCCAGGAAGATGTTGTGGATCAACTTATACACCGACAGGATAGTGCCGAGCGTGCCGATCACGGCCGCGACGAACAGAAACGGCATGCCCTCGGCGATCAGCGAGCGATACACCAGCCACTTCGACACGAAGCCGGCCATCGGCGGCAGACCCGCGAGGCTGATGATGCCGATCAGCAGCACCACGAACGACAGCGGCATGCGCGTGAACAGGCCGCCCAACTTGTTCAGATCCGCGGTGCCGGTGCGGTACATCACCGCGAACACCGTCATCAACAGCGCCGCTTGGGTGATGGCGTAGTTGAATACGTGCAACAGGCCGCCAGCGCTGCCGTTGGCGCTGCCCACCAGCAGGCCGAGCAGCATGTAACCGCCCTGACCGATACCGTGCCAGGCCAGCAGATAGCGCGCATCGTGCTGCTGCAATGCGGTGTAGGTCGGGAAGATGATGGTCAGCGCGGCGATCCAGCACAGCAGGTCGCGGGCGCTCATGAACGTGAATGGGATCTCCATTTGCACCAGCCGACCCACGCCGATCATCGCGATGAAAACAACGACGATGGCATACAGCCCCATGCGCGCCGAGATCGCGCCGAGGAAGGCCGAGCCCGGCCCCGGCGTCTCGGCATAGGCCGCTGCCTGCCAGAGATGGAACGGAATCAGCCCCATCTTCACCGCGAAGCCGCTGCCGAGCAATGCAATAAGCGTCCAGACCTGGCCGTTGCTCAGCTCCGGCACGATGGCCAGCACATCGGCGTATTGCAGCGAGCCCGCTTGCGCATACAACAGCATCAGCGCTCCAAGGATGGCCATGGCGCCGGCGAAGGCATAGGTCAGGTACTTGAGCGCCGCTTGGGCCGCGACGCCGCCGGCAATCGCCATCAGCAGGAAGCTCGACCAACTCACCAGTTCCCAACCAATGAACAGCGATAGGAAGTCGCCGCTGCCAACCAGCAACAGCATGGTGAAGACGTTCATCGCCAGCGCCACATGGAAGCCCCGCAGGCCGTGGCCCCCGGCCTGATAGACGCGCTGCCAGGAGCCGCTTGCATACCATGCGCTCGCAAAGCCGGCGCCTAGGCTGATCATTGCAAAGAACCAAGACAGGGCGTCATAGCGCCAGTGCAGGGTTTGGCCGAGCAGCGTCAGCGATAGGTCCGCTGTCATCGGTGCCCCGAGCAGCGTGTCGGTCTTGAGCAACAGCCAGAACTGCACGCCATAGCCGATCACCAGCACAGGCCCGGCGATGCGCCAGCGACCAAGCAGCAGTGCGAGCAGCACCGTTGCCGCGGAGGCCAGCAGCAACAGGTCCAGCGGGGTCATAGCGTTGAGCCAAGAGAGGTCCGGAGGGGACAAGGCGGACAACTGCATGCGAAATGACTCCGGTCAGGTGCTATGGGCGGCGTCGAGTGAACCCTGGGTTGCTTGAGGGCGCCGAATGTTTTCAGATGAGTCCAGTTTGCCTTAGTCGTCGTCATTGTCGTTGTCGTCGTCGTAATCGACTATCCGACGACGATTACGACAACGACAACGATGATCACTGCCCGGCTTGCCAAAACGGCGATCACGACTCGCCGGTCTGAGTCGAAGCCTCGCTAGTACGTTGCGGCACGGCTGCAACTCTGTTGCCTTAAGGCGTGCGCGCGACGGTATGCGGAAACACGGTGGTGATATAGCCGCCGACGTCCGCGGTCTGCTCGGCAATACCGCGCAGTAGATCCGCCAACGGATCGATGACAACGGTGGCTGCCAGCAGGGCCAGCCCGATAACGCCGGCAACGCCTACATCCAGCCTGGCCGGTCGTATCGGCCGGGAGCCCGGCGCACGCGGCTGATACAGGCGCAGCGCCAATCGAAACAGATAATTGGCCTCGATCGCGGTGGCCAGCAGGATCACCGCCATGGCCGTCAGGGTCGCGCCGGTACCGAGTTCCGCCAGACCCATCAGCACCAACAGCTTCGCCCAGAAGCCCGGCAGCGGCGGCACGCCGATCAGCGACAACGCAAACAGCACGAACAGCGCCGCGGCCAGCGGCGCGGACTTGCCGGCGCCGGCAAGCGCCGCCAGCGATCCCCCCCAGCGTGTCGCCAGCCCAAACAGTGCCGACTTGATCACCAGATGGTGCAGCATCACAGCCAGCCCGGCCAGGATGCCCGCCGGCCCTGGCAGCGAGAAGGCGATGAACACCATGCCGAGCTGCCCGATACTGGAGTAGGCGAGCATGCGCCGGAAGTCCCGCGCCCGCCAGGCCGCCAGCTCGCCGGTCAGCACGCCAAGCGTCCCGAGCGCCAGCATCAGCGTGCTCGCGTCGCTTTCGTCGAAGGCCAGCACCAGTAGGCGCACCACGACGATCACCGCCAACTTCGACACCAGCCCGGCCAGCAGGGCCGAGATGCGTGCCGGTGCCGTTGCATAGACCTCGGGCACCCAGGTGTTGACCGGGAACAGCTCGCCTTTGACGCCGAAGCCGATCAGCAGCAGCGCGAAGGCCGCCAGCCCCGCCGGGTTTTGCAACGTGGTCGGTGCCAGTTGCGCGATCTGCGCCAGGTTCAGCGTGCCGGTCAGGTTGTAGACGATCGCAATGCCCACCAGCGCCAGCACCGAACCGAACGCCGACAGCAGCAGATAGCGCACCGTGGCGATGTAGGCGGCACCGGAGGCATGGAGCGCGATCAGGCCGAAGCTCGCCACCGCGGTGAGTTCGTAGAAGACGTAGATGTTGAACAGGTCGCCGGACAAGGCCAGCCCGGTCGCCGCCGCCGCCAGTAGCAGCATCACGGCGTCCCTGCGACCGGCATGGGCGGGGGTGTCGCCGCGCGACCAGAACAGCAGCGTGAACAGCGGCACCGCGGTGGCGAACAACAACGCCAGCCGGTCGACGTAGAAGACCACGCCCAGCGGCGGTGCAAAGCCGCCGATAGCCACGGTAAAGGGCATGTCGCCGAACTCGAGCCAGATCGCGGTCAGCAGCAAGGCGCTTGCGGCGAGCACGGCGGGGCCGACGAATTGCGCGACGGTGCCGGAGATCCGTGCCAACGGCTGCATCAGGAATGCCGCCAACAGGGGCATGACCACCGCCAAGACGACATGGCCCGGCACGAGCTGACCGGGAAAGAGGTGATTCGGCGCGAGATCCATGGGCAGCATCATGATGCGGATTCCTGTGCCTTGGTCGGCGCGGACGCCGTGAGGCCATGCACGGGAATCGGCGGCGGCAGTGGACGCACGCCGGCGGGTTCTTCGCGGTTGCCCGGCGCGTCGATGCCGGCGGCATCGGCCACATCCAGTTCAAACCGGTGGCGCAGCTCGCGCATGTCGAGGGTGCCGTAGGTTTGATGCACCTTTAGCAGCACCGATACCGCCAACGCCTGCACACCGACGCCGATGACGATGGCGGTGAGCACCAGAACCTGTGGGATCGGGTCGACCATCGGCGTTGCGGCGTCGTGCACGCCGAGGATGGGTGCGACCGCATCGCCGCGGTAGCCCGCGAGCACCAGCAACAGATTGACGCCGGCCTCGGCAATGACCAGCGCCAGCAGCATGCGGAACAGGTTGCTGGACAGCACCATGCCCAGCGCGCCGATGGCCAGTAGGCCGATGGCGCAGGCGTAGAGAACGGTCTCGAAGCTGAGGTGGGCCATTAGTCCGTCTCCTTCGTGTCGGGCGACTGTTCGGCCAGTTGCGTCATCAGCCCCGCCAATTCGGCGCCCACCTTCAGACCGACCGCCATCGACAGCAACGGCAGCGTGCCGGCGGACAGCAGTTCGCCGAGCACGCCCTTTGCCAGCATGGGTTGCAGGAAGTTGCCGTTGTCCCACAGTGACCAGAGGCCGAGGGCGATGAAACCGGCGCCCGCGAGGCCCTCGATCACGGCGATGGCGGTGTGGTTCATGCCGCCTGAGTCAGTTTCGCCACCGTCGCGGCCGGGGCGTGCCAGCACCAGCACGAAAAAGGCTGCGGCCAGGATCACACCACCCTGAAAGCCTCCGCCTGGGGTCAGATGGCCGTGCACGATGATGTACAGCCCAACCACCAGCAGCAATGGGAACAGCAGATCCGCGCCGGTGCGTAGGATAAAGCCGCCGGCCGGGTCGGCGTGCCGTGCCTTGTTGCCGCGACCCCTCACCAACACCAGCCCGGCCGCGGTGGCCGCCGCGAACAGCACCGCAAGTTCACCCAGGGTGTCGATACCCCGATAACCGAGCAACACCGCCGTGACGATATTGGCGGCGCCGACCTGATCCGGAGCCTGAGCCAGGATGGCGTCGCCGACCCGCGGGACGGTGTCGCCAACGCCGAGTTCCGCGGCAATGATCAGCAGCAGAAACGCGAGTCCGCCGGCGAAGAGCAGCGAGGCCAGGTTACGCATTGCGGCCATCCCCGGTGTCGCCGAGCCGCGGTGCATCTGTCTTCAGCCGTGCCCGGATTGGGGCCTGTGTAGGACGGCCGTCGGCGTCCTGCTCCAGCCGCCCCAGGCCCAGCCGACGCAGACCGAGGGCCAGCACTACGCCGGACAGTCCCGCGCCCACGGCGGCCTCGGTCATCGCGACGTCCGGCGCGTGCAGCAGCACGAACAGCACCGCAACCCCGAGTGAGACGACACCGGACACGGCCACCGCGCCGATCATATTCCGCAGGGTCAACACCAAAACCGCCGAGACCAACACCAGCACGCTGATCACGAGCGCGATCCAGGTGACGAGATCCGCTTGCATGCCTATCGCTCCTGTGTCGTTGGCGTTGGGGCTGCGTCCTGCGACGGACGCTCCGCGGCGGAGCCGTCGTCCGCCCGCCAGGGTCTGACTCCGGCAAGATAGACCGCCCGCGCGATGGTGGAGCTGCCCACCGGGCTCGTGAACAGAATAAAGCCGGCAATGCACAACAGCTTGGCCCACCAGCTCGGATGCAGCAGCGCGACCCCGAGCAGAAAGGAGACGGCCCCCAGGGTCACCGACTTGGTACCGGCCTGAATCCGATTGTAGACATCGGGCATGCGGACCAGCCCAAGCGCACCGAGCAGCAGAAAGAGCGCGCCCAGCAGCAGAAACAGATCGGCAATCAGTCTCATGAACGCTCCCCTTCGATGGTGCGGGCGATGGCGACCACGAAGACGAAGGCCAGCACGCCGAAGATCAGCGCCACGTCGAGATAGAGCGGCGTGCCGAACAAGGCCGCCAGGCCCGCGATCCCCGCCGTCGCGGTGACCGACAGCGTATCAGCGGCGACGATCCGGTCGGCGGACCCCGGCCCGAGCGTGAGACGTAACAAACCGAGCAACAACGCGAGTCCGATGATCCCAAAGGCGATCATCTCCAGCCCATTCAGTTCCGGTAACGTCGGCGTCATTTTAGAAAGCCCTTGATGAAGCGTTCGAAGCCGGCCGCGATCGCCCGTGTCGCCTGCTCCAGGTCCGTGCCCGGCGGGCAGTCGATCCAGTGCACCAGTAGGCGATCATCGAGTACGTCGATTACGAGCGTGCCCGGCGTCAGCGTGATGCTGTTGGCCAGCAGCATGCGCCCCAGCGCGGATTGGAGTTCAGTCTTGACCTCCACGACGGCGGGACGAATGGGTAGCGATGGTGCCAACACCCGCCGCGCGACATCCAGGTTGGCGACGATCAGCGCGCCGAAGAAGCGGAGCAGATACAGCAGCAGATAGACCGGCGCCAGCGGGGTGAAGCGCATGCCGGTGAAGATGCCGAGCCGCGGTGCCGCGACAACGGTGACCAGCAAGCCAGCAATGACGGCGGCGATCAGTTCCTGCGGGGCCAAGCTGCCAGCGAGCAACAGCCACAGCAGCACGGAAACGGCGAACGCAAAGAGAAAGTGGACGAACGACGGACGGGCATCCTCGGCTGGGGGGCTCATGGTGCGACCTCGGCGGCGGCATTAGGGAGCATGGAGTTGGCACCGGTTCGGTGACCGTCAAAGCCGGTCGTACCTTGCTCTCGGGAGACTTCCAATCGGCATCAGTATACCCGGCTGGGGCGCGCGTCCGTAGGATGGAAAATTGAATGGCAGCACAAGGAGGAGGTGGACCGCCATGGAGGGTGGGCGCATCGAGCCAGCGAAGTGGTGCGGGTTAACCATGTGGATGACAACGGTTTCCGATGGCCTGCTGCCATGGGCTCGCCAAATCGGCGACAATCAGGCGCCGAAACCCCAGCACTTAACCTCGCGGAGACCGTCGACGCATGAAGACCGAACAAGCCACCCTACCTCACAGCCCATTTGGGACCGGACCGGCTGGCGGGTTGGCCGCGGCGCCAAGTCACCGTTGGAGCCTCTGCTGCCTGCTGTTGGCTGCGACCCTCGGCGTGTCTGGACCCACCACCGCCGAGTCCATGTTCGACAGCCTCAAGGAGAAGGCCGCCAAGACCGCCGAGCAGGTCGGTGCGGCCGCGGGCGTGGCCGCCGATGCCGTCGGCAAGGCCGGCAGCAAGGCGGTGGACGTGGCCAACGAGACGGTTGAATCCACGCAAAAGGACCTGCGCGATGAAGACACGCCGGAGCAGACCCGAGCCAAGCTCGACGCCATGGCCGATGCGACGCTTGAACGGCTGTTTGCCGATCAGCCGAATGCACGGGCGTTGTTCGACGCCAGCTACGGCTACGCCGTGTTCGACAGCCGCGAGGTTCAGTACATCGCCGCCGCCGGCTATGGGCGCGGTGTGGCCGTGAACCGTGAGACTGACCAGCACACCTACATGAAGATGGGCAGCGGCGGTGTCGGCATCAGCTTCGGCTTCGGCGGTTTCGACACCCAGTACGTGATCCTGTTCGAGAACGCCTTTGGCTTTAACAAGTTCGTTACCCAGGGTTTGGACGCCACCGCCGAGGCCGGCACCATCACCGGAGACAGCAAAGACCAACTGGCGCTGCGTTTTGAAGACGGGCGCGCCGTGTTCGTGCTGACAAAAAAGGGCTGGAAGGTGTCGGCCAAGCTGTCCGGTACCAAGTATTGGCCGGATGCAGGCTTGAATTAACCTAGATCCGGCATTTCGCGTCGATCTTTAACCAAGGCTAATGGATTGCGCACCTAGGGCAGGCGCGACTTCAGTCGCACGGAAGGCGCTGACGGGGCGAATAAATTCGCCCCTACACCCGCAGCGACTGCCGGACCTAGGATTAACAAAACGCGAAGGCAGACGCGGGACAGGATTGCGGCCTCGATCATTATATCGGCCGGTCGCTCTCGAACCTTGCGTAGTCAGGGCTTCCAGCCCTGATTTCGTCAGGCCAAGATGGCCTGACTACGCACCCGCCGGCCCATATGGCCGAATTGATGATCAAGGCCCAGGGTTACCCCCAGCGTCATCGGATGCGTGAAGCCCCGCTCGCTTATCCCGACGATGGCCTCACGCGGATCGCACCACCAGCCTGCGGCCATCCATGACCGCCACCACCGCCAAATAGACCAGCATCAGCAATGTGCCGGCGACGAAGGTATTCCAGCCGAGTCCGACGGTCAGCCAGCGACCGGCGCCAAATAGGCCAAGACCCAGCGCGATGTAGCCGAATACGCGGGTGAGATCATAGGGCACCGGATAGTAGCGCCGGCCAAGCAGGTAGGACATGGCCACCATGGCGCTGTAGCAGGCCAGGTGTGCCCAGGCTGCGCCTTGATAGCCGTAGGTCGGTACCAGCAGCCAGAGCATGACGATGGTGATGCCGGCGCCGATCAGCGCGACCCAGGCACCGAGCAGCGTGCGGTCGGTGAGTTTGTACCAGATGGACAGGTTGACGTAGACGCCGAGCAACAGATTCGCCAGCAGCAGCACCGGGACCACCGTGAGCCCCTCGCGATAATCGGCGCCGACGAAGTACTGGAACAGGTCCAGGTACAGCGTCACCAGCAGGAAGATGAATACGCAAAAGATCACGAACCAGTTCAACACCAGCGCGTACAGCTGTTTGGCATCCTGCTGCTTGGCGTAGGCGAAAAAGAACGGCTCGCCGGCGTAGCGGAAGGCCTGGATGAACAGCGTCATCAGGATCGACAGCTTGTAGCAGGCGCTATAGATGCCGAGCTGCGCCATGTTGGTCGCGTCGTCGTAGGGCAGCAGGTACTTCAGCGCCGCGCGGTCGAGCATCTCGTTGACAATGCCGGCCATGCCGATGATCACCATCGGCAGCGAGTAGCGGACGATGCGTTTGAACAGCTCCGCGTCGAACATCGCCCCGGCGCCGAACAGACCGTCTTTGAGTTGTGGCGTCAGCAGCAGGATCTTGAGCCCGCTGGCGGCGAGATTGGCCAGAAACACATAGCCGATGCCGATGGCCGGGTCCCACAGGCGGCCGAGCAGGGAGTCTGGATCGGCCTCGAAGGCCTGCCGGCAGACCAGGATGAAGAACAGATTCAGGCCGATGTTGGCGCCGATCTCGATCAGCTTGATGCCGGCGAAGCGCAGCGCCTTGTCTTCCGCCCGCAGCCGGGCGAAGGCGGCCGCGCCGACAGAGTCCAGCGCGACGATCGCGGCCACCCACCAGATGTATTCCGGATGGGCGGCATGGCGCAGCAGGTCGGCGATGGGCTGCTGCAACAGCACCGCGGCGAGCAAAAAGCCGCCATTGGCGACGATGAGCGTGCGCACCACGGTCGCGAACACCACCGGCGGCTCGCGCTCGCCGCCGCTGCGGAAGCGGAAATAGCCCGTCTCCAAACCGAACACCAGCAGCACCGCCAGAAAGCCCATGTAGGCATAGAACTCCGCCACCACACCATAGTCCGCCGGGGCGAAGGTGTAGGTGTAGAGCGGCACCAGCAGGTAGTTCAGGAACCGCCCGATGATACTGCTGAGGCCGTAGACGGCGGTTTGGGAGGCGAGGCGTTTGAGCGGGTTCAAGGTGCGGGACTCGGCGCTTTGGTGTGTCGGCGCCGGATTGTCTCATGCCGCTCAATGCGCCGAAACGACCTTAAGACCGACGATACCGACAACGATGAGACCGACAAAAAAGAACCGCGCCAGCGTTGCCGGCTCGCTGAACAACAAGAGTCCGAGCACGAAGGTGCCGACGGCGCCGATGCCGGTCCAGACCGCGTAGGCCGTGCCCATCGGAATGGTCTTCTGCGCGATCAGCAGCAAGCTGCCGCTGGCGGCCATGCAGACGCCCGCGAAGGCAATCCAGCCCCAGCGCATGCCGGTATCGGCCAGCCCCAGTTTCAGCCCGACGGGCCAGCCCCATTCGAAAACGCCCGCGATAACCAAGTAGACCCATGCCGTTGATTTCCCCCTGAGCTTCGGACGCGAATGATGAATGAGATGTTGCACCCAGCGCCCGCGATGTAGCCGACCGATGGGACGCTATGCTCGCAATCGCTACTTTGGCCTGGCCCCAGCTGGCGGTGCCGCTGGGGCAGCGTACCACTGGTCCTTCGGTACCAGCTTGGGTTCCGGTGGATCGGCCTCGTAGCTGGGCGTCATGATCGCGACGCCATACTCGTTGAAGACGTCCAGGATGTTTCGGTGCAGCGCCGAGTAGATTTGCGCCATGTTATTGGCGTCGTTGCAGTGGGCGTTGATCTCGTAGGTGACGGCGAAGTCGCCCAGCGCCTGTTGCAGGACGAAGGGCTTCGGCTTGGCCAGCAGACCGCTGGTGCGGCTGGCGGCCTCCTTGAGCATGGCCTCCACCTGGCGCCAGGGCGTCTCGTAGCCGATGCCGACCGTGGTATGCAGGATCAGGCCCTGTTCGCGCGCACGGGTCGAGTAGTTGATGACCTCGCCGTTCAACACGGCCGTGTTCGGGAGCACGATCTCCTCGTTCTTCAGCGACCGCAGCCGCGTGGTCAGGACCCGCAGCTCGGTGACGTTACCGACCGTGTCGCCGATCTTGATCCGGTCGCCGATCTTGAACGGGCGCCGGTAGAGCAAACTATAGCCAGCGATGATATTACCGATGATGGTCTGGGAGCCGAGCGAGATGATCAAGCCGGCCAGGACGGATATCCCCTTGAAGGCCGCGGAGTCCGAGCCAGGTATGTAGGGGTAGGCCATGACGATCGCGAACAGGATGATGACCAACCGCACCAGGCGATAGGTCGGCAGCGCGAGCTCCCGGTCCAGGGACGCGAGCTTGATCGAGCCGCTGTCGACGCCGTGGAAAAAGGCGTAGACCGTCCTGAGCACGTAGCGGGTGATGAAGAACAGGATCGCCAGCCGGATCAGGTTGGGGATCACGCCCAGCAGGCCGAGGCCGAACTCTCTCAGCGGGTCCAGGATCAGGCCGAACAGCCAATCCGCCGATTCGCGGGTCCAGGGGAACAGACCGAGCACGTACTGCGTGCTGACATAGAGGGTCAGGGCCACCAAGGCGTAGAAGGCGATCTTGGTCAATGTGCGCAGCAACGCCGCAAGGTTGCGCGAGCGGAGCAGCCGGGCGGACTTCTCCTCCAAGGTCTTGATCTGCTGCTGCAACTGGCGATCCAACAGCTTGGCCAGGGCACGCGAGGCCCGTGCGAACGCGAAGATCAGCACCGCCGCGACCAGTACCGCCGCCACGGCGTAGGCGCTCTTCTTGAGCAGCACCTCCGGGCTGCGCGCGACCCGATAGGCGGCGATCACCTCTTGGATGCGACCCTGTCTGTCCTCCGCCAGCAGCTCGCGGCTCAGGCCCTCGATCTCGGCATCCGCGTCGAAGATGTCGAGCAGCAGGCGCTCGCCTGCCAGCAACAAGGTACGGTCCTCCGCGGCCTCAATGGTCACCGCGTCGGTCGGTAGCCGTTCGTCTTGCGCCGCTTCGATGATGCTCTGCTTGATCTCGGCGGCACGTCGCGCGGCCGGGAATGAGGCCGAGCCGCGCACCTTCATGACCAAAAGGCCGTCAACTACGACGTCCGCGAGCTCGACGGGCTCTGTCGACGTGGTGATCTGCCCTGTTGCCTTGACCGCAGCCGCCTCGTCAGCCGCGACAGCAAGACAGGTGATGGACAATAGTAGACCCAGCGCCGCGGCGATCGAGCGCTGGAAATGTCGTCTACGGGCTGGCTCTTCAGTGCACATGGCGGGTTGCCTTTCGCGGGATTGCTTTCGGGCTCATGGCGCCCGACGGGTTCAGTGTCGCTGCGAATAAGGGGTCATCGACCGGAGGCATCGCAAGCTGGCGTGGGCCGGGGGGCGGGCGGGCCGGCCAGGGCCGCCGCGCTGGCGATATCGAGGCGCAAGTCTCGCTGCGGGCAGGGGATTGTAATCCCTGCCGCATCGAAACGCTCCTTCACGTCGGCCAGCGGGCCGCGATAGACCGTCAGGTAATCAGTGGTTCGAGTCCAGGCGCCGCAGAGGAGCTCAATGGCGCTGTCTGCCAAGGCCGTGACGGCAATGGACCGCTCGGGATCTTCGAGCGTCAGCGGATGCTCCGCAACGGCCTCGCTGAGTACCTGGACCGCGCGGGGAATGTCGTCGCCGTCACCGATGGAGAACACCAGATCCACGCGCCGGGTGTCGCGTGCCGTCCGGTTGGTGATCACACCCTGCCAAACCTGCTGATTCGGGATCGCGATCACGGTGAAGACAAAGCTTCACTTATGCCGTTATCAAGCAAAGAAAATCGACATGAATCAGCACAAAAATGCGCAAGGAAAAGCAAAATCAGATCACTGCGGGCTCTAAGCCCAACGTCATCGACGATCACCGCAAGCAACGCGCTCGCGCGCGAATCTCTGTCCTTGTGCAATGCCTATTCCGACCTGGTCTCCCGCGTGTGCTGCGGCGACGGCGCGCTGAACATCTACTTGCTGTTTGAGCACAAGAGCAGCCCGCAGCACTGGGCCCAGCTCCACTTGCTGCGCTACATCGCCCTTGAGGCCTGACCTGAGCTCGCGGGCTGGGGGTTTAGGAACGAAACCCGGCGGCGGCTGTAGAGCGTGGGCCAAGAAAAAGACCCCAGCGCGGAGGTCGGAACACTCCAGCGGCGTTTCCTGCAGCGTGCGGCAGGCTGGGCAGAAGGGTAGCGCGGCCGGAACGGCATCAAATATCCGCGACTTCCGCGCATCATCGCCGCAGAATCGCGATCCACCGATATAGGCTCAGCAGGCTCGCCAGCGATGCGGCCACGTAGGTGAGCGCCGCGGCGGTGAGGATCTTCTTGGCATGCGGAAGGTGCGGCTCCGGCAGATAGTCTCCGTCCCTGAGCGTCGGCAACGCCCGGTCGAAGCTGGCGTTCCATTCCACCGGCAAGGTGATGAGGTGCATCAGCGTGCCGATCGCGATGCTGCCGATGCCGAGAACGAGCATGGTCATCCCGGATAGTGGCGAGCGGGTCAGCACCGCCACCACAGGCATCGCCGCCAACGCAAAGGCACCCAGCTTCTCGGCGATCATCGCCGTTTTGGCCAACGCTGTACGCAGCAGCAATGGACGATAGCCCTCGGCATGTTGCATCGCATGGCCGACCTCATGGGCCGCCACGGTGACCGCGGTCAGCGACCGACCGCTGAAGTTGTCCGGGGACAGGCGAACGGTTCGGTTGGTCGGGTCATAGTGATCCTGGCTCGGCTGGCCTTTCTCCAGTCTCACGTCCAGGCCAAGATCGTCGATGAGCTTGCGCGCGAACTCCGCGCCGCTATGCGGATAGAGGTCGGCCGGCTCCTGGTACTTCCGCATGACCCTTCTCACCCAGAGGCTCGGCAGAAAGACCATGGCCAGCAGCGCGGCGAAAAGGATGACGTAGAACATAACTTATGGTGACTCAGTGCACGCCGCAGCCCGGCCATTTCTGCATTGCTCCAGCCCTGATTCCAGGTGCTGCAAATCGATGCGCGGCGCGTCGGAAGGGCATCGCATATTCGCTTGTCGCGGAGATCGACCGCGTCCAACATGCGACCAAACCGTAATCAGCACACGGGCATGGGCGTCAGGGTCTGACCCGCGTGGCGGCGTTTCATGTCGCATCCTGCTGTTGAGTCCGTCTGACGCGCGTGACATCGAAGCCCTGTGCATCGGCGATCGCCATGGCCCTATCGTAGTTGTCGGGTTCGACGCTTGGCGCGCGGGCTATGAGCCAAAGGCGCCTTCGGCTTGGCGTGCCCATCAGCGCCCATCGATATTCGGGGTCCAACCCAATCATCCACAGCTTGCCTCGAATCAGCTTGAAGAATCTCAAGATGAGTTTCGCACCGCTCAGGTCGGCAGGGTCAGCTAGGCCTTTTACCTCGGTGCGCCGCATCTCCGCCTTGGCGTTTCTGGCGGCCGTGCAGACGGTAATTTGGCCGTCGGGGCGCTTCTCAGAGGTCGCGGTCACGTCGACGCTAAGCTGCCCGGGGCCGTCCGCTTCGAGATTGGGTAGCCTTGCCACTTCGAACCAAGTGCCTAGATTGCTTGAGGGCGACAAATGCTTGCAGATGGATCAAGTTTCGATGCGGCATCGGACCGGGGCGGCCCCTCGAAATCGAAATCGAATCGGATCGGGATCGGGATCGGGATCCGGTCACTCGCCACGCGCTGCGATTTCGATACCGATAGCGATACCAATACCGATACCGAGAGCGATACCGATGATCACGACTCGTGGGTCTGAGGCAAAGCCTCGCTAGAAGATGGTCGAGGTCGACCTCCGCGACGGTCGCAGGGGGAGTGCGGCGCCGACTGAAACCACTTGGAAGTAGGCTGTGTAAGGCATGGTGTGCTTTGTCGATCACGATGGTTGAGGTGGGCGCGCGGCGATCGGAAGCAACCCGCGATCTGCTCTGGTTAGGTGTTTCTAACACGCTTTGAAATCCCCGGCGTACAGTTCCAGGACCGGGTGTTTGCGCCGCCAGGACTCGTCTCAGGAGGGCTTCACGCGGTGCCGAGGAACGATTATGCTAAGGCCGGAGGTGCCAAACACCGGATCGCGTGATCGCGATGTGCCCACTGCCGGCAAACTGAGCGCTGCGTCCGTGTGCGTCTCTTGTCGGTGCTGGCAGCGACACGATCGCTCGGTGTTGCTTCAGCGGCGGGCCGGAAACGCGTGGCTTCCGGGGCACCGGCAGCATCTTGGACAGGCTCGACAAGACCTGTGCGGACCGATGGGTGTCAAGAAAAACATCTGCTCCGATCCCCCGAGGACGGGAAATCGGCTGCGGTGGCCCAATATCCCTATCTGATAAGCCGATAATCGGTCGGCAGTTTGCATCAAGCAACCCAATCCTGAAGCTCAACTGGAGAAAAACCATGAATCTGGTTCAAAACGTGGGTAAGAAAGATCGCAACATCCGTTTCGCTGCGGGCGGTGCAGCGATCGTGTTAGGCATTTTCACCGGCCAGTGGTGGCTGGATATCGTCGGCCTCATTCTACTGGCAACAGCCTACTTCGGCACTTGCGTTGCTTACCTCCCGCTCGGGGTGGATACGACTAAAGAGGATTCGGCTGAATAAGGAGATCGCCGGCAGCTCTCGTACTTGTCGACGCTGGATTGTCGTCTCCCTTCTGGGAGTACCGCCAGATGAATAGCTGGCCTGTGTGAATGGCGGTGCGACAACGAGAGCGGGCGGCAAGATAAAGATATCTGGTACGAGACGCGACAGAGAAGTCGGGTTAAGTCACGCCGCTGGATAGTCATTTCCGGTGCGGGGTAGGAGACCCTGCTACTTTCCACGGCCTGAGCCGCCCAAAACAACGGAACTGACAACCAATGCTTCCGCGAGATGACCGATTTTGAACAAGATGGCCGATAATTCGGTCCCCCCTTTGGTCAAACCCTAGGATCGATTGGGGCGACAAATGTTTGCAGATGAATCAAGTTTCGACGCAGCCTAGGACCGGCGGGCGGCCTCGAAATCGGGATCGGGGTCGGCGATCGGATCGCCTGCCACTCGTTTCGATTTCGATACCGATACCGATACCGAATGATCATGACTCGTCGGTCTGAGGCGAAGCCTCGCTAGGATCGATCGCGGCGACTCACCCGTCGCCGGGGCCCGACGGGCGGTCTACAACCCAAGCAGCGCGGCATCAACCTGGCCGACCGGCTTCGGTGCGAATCAGCGGTCATCGGTCGGCAGCATCGCTTGATACCGTGGGCCGGGGATCGGGCGGGCCGGCCAGGGCAGTCGCGCCGACGATATCGAGGTGCAGGTCGCGCTGCGGATAGGGGATGGTTATCCCCGCTGCATCGAAGCGGACCTTCACGTCGGCCAGCAGGCCGCGATAGACCGTCAGGTAATTCGGGATCACGATCACCTGATTGTCTGGGTTGGCGATGGTGGTGGCGACGATACTGACCGCTTCGACGGTTCCCGCGGTGCCGCCGATATCGACATAGTCTCCCTCGTCGAAGGGCCGGTTGATCATGATCATCAGGCCCTTGGCGAAGTTGCCCAGGGTGTTCTGAAGCGCCAGACCGATGATCACGGACGCCCCGCCGAGCAGCGCGAGCAGCGGTGTGCCCTGGACGCCCGGCAGAGCCAAGACCACGGGCAGGCCGACCGCCAGCACCACCCAGAAGACGAGTCCGGCGAGGAAGGTCCGAAGCAGGTTCGAGATCCTCGGCAGCCCGCGCAGATGCCGCTTGGCGAGCCCACGAATGATGCGGGCGAGCACCACGAGCCCGGAGAGAGAGGCCAAGGCGATCAGCAGCTTTGTTGCCAGCGCAATGCCGCCGTCTACGTCCAGGAACCAGGCGCCGATCGCCGCTACGACCGTCCGGAGATCAGAGACCTGGATGCTTTTGTCGATCACCGCGCCGCCACGACCTCCTCGGACTTGGCCTTGACGATCGCCTGCCACCGCAGCGCCAATTCGGCGAGCTCGGAGCGGGTCAAGGGCACCAACCGAATCTCCAACTCGGCGGGCTCGATGGCGGGATTCAGCGCCTCGGGCGGTAGCTGGATCGCCGCGGCACTATCGACGGCATGCTGGTCGGTCCGAGAGGGGCTGGCGCTACCCGCTGGGGAAGGTACCGGTACCGCGGTTTCTAGCTGGGGCGGCTCCGCGCCCCAGACCGCGGACGCGGGCACCAGCAATACGGCAGCGACGACACCAGCGAAGATCAAAACAGGCCCTTACCGGTCGCGAACTAGAGCAGCGCATCGGGGACCAAGGCCAGGCCCGCCAAGCCCAGCAGCATGGGGATCAGCACAGCGCTCGCCCGATCCAGAGCCTCGTTGATCTTCTGCAACTCCGGGCGGGCGCGCTCGCCGAGGGTCGTGACCAGGATCGGGACGATCAGGAAAGGGATGAGAATCCCGAAGGTCTCGGTCATCGGCTCAACCTAGCTCGGTGGGTTTCAACGTCGCACTCTATTGTAGTAACGTATCTACAAGTTTATCTGCTGGAGATGCCAAACTGATGACCAATGTGACCAGCCGCGAATTTAACCAGGAGACCGGCAAGGCCAAACGCGCTGCGGACCTTGGACCGGTATTCATCACTGATCGCGGCCGACCGAGCCATGTGCTGTTGTCCATTGCCGACTACCGTAGGCTCTCTGGCACAGACCTCAACATCGCTGACCTACTGGCCATGCCGGGCATTGAAGACATTGATTTCGAGCCACCGCGGCTGCCCGACTTGGCAGGCAAAGCCGATCTGGCCTGATGTACCTGCTCGACACCAACGTCGTCTCGGAGCTGCGCAAGGTGCGGTCCGGCAAGGCCCATGCGAGCGTCGCTCGATGGGCCGAGCAGACCCGGACCAGCGAGCTGTTCATCTCCGTCGTCAGTGTGCAGGAACTCGAGATCGGCGTCTTGCTGAAGGAGCGCAAGGACGAGGTACAGGGACGCCTGTTGCGGACCTGGCTCGACCAGCATGTCCTCCCGGCCTTCGCCGACCGCATCCTACCAGTCGATACCGCCGTCGCACGCACGAGTGCGAAGCTCCATGTACCCGACCCGCGCCCGGTCCGCGACACGCTGATCGCCGCAACGGCGCTGGTCCACGGGCTGACGGTGGTCACCCGGAACCTTGCCGACTTCTCGCCAACCGGCGTATCGACACTCGATCCCTGGTCGGTCTGATTGTTCGCACCGTCCAGGTAGGCGCCGGTCGCGTCGCGGGGTGTGTAGAAATAGAGCGATCCGGGTCCGACCTGCCGCCGCCCGATGCCGGCCGAGGTGCCCCAGGCCATGAAATAAGTAGTGGTCGTTGGCCAGGAGATCGCGGTAGTTCGCCGTCCCGAAGTCCTTGGTTTCGGGGTCCAAGGGTCCGGCCAGCGGAATCCACTCCCAATTCCGGTTCATAGCTGGATTCGTCGCCCGACTGCCCGAGCGGATACACCTTCAGCTGTCGGGCGAGCTTGACCGCCTCGTCGTAATCCCCGGTTTGCACGACAACGCGCATCGCCAGGACCGACTGCCTCTATTTCGGGAACAGAAACTGCCAGGTGAAGCTGACCTGCCAATCCGGGGCGCCATCCGGGCGGACGACGTTGTAATAGGCCTCCAGCCGCGAGTTGATGGCCTGGTTGCCGAGCTTGAAGACGCGGCCGAAGCCGCCGCCGACGGGCACTGTCCATTGGTTGCCGGAGTCGGCCTGCCAGTTGGCGGTCAGCACCGAGTCGGAGATCAGGAACCAGCCGTTGTCGAGGTTGTAGTTGACGAAGGGCTCCAGCAGGAACTGGCTCACCTCGTTGCGGTTGCTGTCGCCGGCAAAGGACCAGAGCTGGCGCAAGAGCACGCCCATCGAGCCCCACTTGGGCTGGGTCAGGAAGACCGCGGTCGGCCCAGCGCTCCATTTCTTGCTCCCGAGTTGATCGTTGGTGGCCGTTGGCATCGTGAGCGACGGACCAAAGCCCCAGATGACCTTGCCGACCTTCGCCGGCGAGACGAACAGCGAGTAGTTGATGTCGCCGAGTCCGGTGGCGCCGTCGCCCTGGACCGGCTCCGGCAGGCTCGGGATGCCGGTGACCTGGCCCGGTGTATCGATCAGCGGCATAATCACGCGGTTGACCAGGTTCCAGTCACCGACCGTGACCGGGATCACCGGCTGTATATTGAGAAAGCTCGCCTCGCCGTTGTCGGCGCCGTAATCGAAACTGAACTTGAACGGCAGACTGATCAGCGAGCTGATCGGGTTCTGCACGGCGGAGCGTAGGTCGCCGCCGCCCTTGTCTTCTTGTGCCTGGGCCGGCGCGCCGCCGAGCGCCAATCCGCCCGCCAGCAACGCAACCGCAGCCACTGCGGGTCTTTGATTGGTCTTCATCGTCTATACCTTAGTTTGCCTTCTTGATGTCCGGCAGCACCCACGTACGATCCGGGAACGCCTGTTTGGGGGAATAGAGCCGGAACCAGGCCGGCCTGCCGGTTCCGTTCGGGAACACCATTTCCGGTGGGTTGTCCTTTTTGCTGAGCGGATAGATCTTGGTCCGCTCCATCAGAGCAACTCCCTCCTTAGTGCCTCCGTCCTCATCGCGGAAAGCGCGCCAGAATACGAAGACGTTATATGTCGATGACTTGAAGGTGAAGTAGCCTTCTGGGGACTCGCCCTTGAAGTCCGGAGGCAGGATCAGGTACTTGCCGCCTTCGCCTTTGTCCGGGCCGACAAACTCATACGCAGACACAGTGATACCGAAAGGGGTAAGACGTCCGTGTTCTTCCCTCTGCGCCTCTGCGTCTTTGCGCGAGCCCTCTTTTCCGAGTCTCCGCGCACGCGACAGAAGAATTTCGCGCAGAGACGCAAAGCCGCAGAGAAGAAAAGATGGCGCAGGTTAATCGTCTTGCCCCTGTATCGCCATTCGTGTCTTAGTGACGGTGCAATAACAACGTGAACAGCTGTAGGGTGAATAAGCGAAGCGCATTCACCGCTTGCGAAGATGGCGGATGCGCTGCGCTTATCCGCCCTACGTCCAGCGTGTTCTAACTATTTCTGCATCGTGCCTTAGCGAATCTCGCGCGATTGCAGACGATGCTCGGTCGCCGCAATGAATGTTGGAGTGACGTAGCAGTGGCCGGTCAAAAAATGGCCTTGTCACCGCCCCGCAAGTCCCCGCGACGCGCCGATCGAGCTGGTCTAGTTGGTCGGGGCGATCGGGTAGACGACCTTCCAGTCCTCCTTCATGTCCACCACCGTCCAGCCATCGTCGCGTGCTTGGTCGAGGCCCTTATCGAGACGGCCGATGCTGGACTCGCGGTCGTAGGCCCATTCGCGCTCGCCGTCGGTGTGGTGCACATAGAGCGCGAAGCGCGCGCCGTCTCCAGCCATCGTCCATTGCAGCATCTGCAGGTCGCCGTCGGAGTTGCCGAACGCCGCGATCGGGCGTTGGCCGATCTGCTGCCACTCGGGATGTTGCGGCGCCAGTGTCTTGACGCGATCGAGCGCGAACAGGAGTTGGACGTAAGCGGGCTGTTCCGCCCAAAGGGTGCCGTCATTGTCGAATGTGGCGATGCGTTCGGCTGGAGGCACAAACTCCGCGGAACCTTCCTGCGTTACCTCGGTGACGAATTCAATGATCGACTGTTTGGCCTTACCCTCTTGCCATGACGGCAGCGGGTCGGCCGCGTGCGCGATCCCCGAGCCACTGACGATCAGTGCAAAGAAGAGAGTGAAGAAAGTCAGTCGCGCTGGTCTTTTTGCCATTGGGTTGCTCTGGTTGTCCATGTCGATTCTCAGCTGATCGGTTCGGGCCTTTCCCCGTTGCCGTCGCGGCAGCGTCAGCGCTGCCACGACGGGGATCGACTACTTCAGCTTGATACTGACTCCGCTTAGATCCACGGAGAGATCGACGCCCATCTGCTCGCCGCTGACCTTGAGTTCGACGCCCTTGGAGTTTTTCAGGATCGCGGTATTTGCGCCGCCAGCGAGGGCGGCACCAGCGCCAGCGCCCGAATACACGCCCTCGATGTCTTCCGGCGCCGAGAGGTTGAAGACGTCGCCGACGAAGTCGGCCTTGGAGAGGCTGATGGTTGCGCCAAGGCTGACGCCGCCGATCGAGAGGGGGTAGTCCTTGTCCTCGAACTTCAACGTGCCCTCACCGCCGCTGACGCCAACGACGAAGCCGGCCTTGTAGATCTGGAATTCGACGGTGGCACTCGGTTCCTCCGCGGCAAAGGCCGACGCCGACAGGGCGACGGCGAGGATGCCGGCTGTAAGGCCAATCGTCTTGAGGGTTTGCTGGGGTCTGGGGATACGCATGTTGTCTGTCCTCTCAGGTGTGCGGCGAAGCCGCGAATTTGCCGCCAATACCGAGTGCGCGCCGTTGCGGGTGATCGGCCTGGCCGCGGGGTTATGATGAATCGGGCAGTGCTTGAGTCGCTTACGCAGCAAGTCTTGAGCAAACCGTCAAAGAATTTTCGTTGTCGTAATCGTAGTCGTGCGGACACTCGACAACGACAACGATTCCGGTAGTGCCGGGATAGGCGATTTCTGGGAAGCGCTATACGCGGCATCCGCCGCGGGCGAGTCCGGGGCGAATGAATTCGCCCCTACAGCCGCCCCGAACTCGCCCCTTGCGGGGCTGTTTGGGGCGGCAGATCGATGCCCGAGGGCGTCTTAGTTCCCGCCAGGGTTCTGGAGCGCCTGCAGCGCGTCGTCGACGTTGAACTTGGCCGGTTTCTGACGAGGAGGGAACTCCTTGAAGGTCTCTATGTACTCGGCGACGAAGGTCTGCGCGGGCACCAGCGCGAAGACGCGCTCGATCCACCAGCGCTGGTAGTTGTTGCCGTCGGTGTCCGCGCGCTCGAAGGGATCGGTGCGCAGGTTGAAGATCTTCGGGATGCGCAGCGACACGAAGGGCTCGGTCCAGACCATGAAGCCGCGCTCGCGCTGCTCTTTGAAGACCAGTTTCCAGTCGTCGTAGCGCAGCGCCACCAGCTCGCCGCCGTCGTTCCAGTAGAAGAACTCCCGGCGCGGCCAGTCGGCGCCTTCGCCTGCCGTGCCGGTCAGATTCGGCAGCAGGTCGTAGCCGTCGAGGTGCACCTTGAATTGCTTGTCGCCGGATGCGATGCCGTCTTTAAGCATTTCTTTGACGTTGGGTACGCCGGCGGCCGCAACCAGGGTCGGTACCCAGTCCACGGCTGATGTGGTGTCGTTGATAACGCCGCCCGATTGGATCTTGGCCGGCCAGCGCACGAACATCGGTACCCGGTAGCCGCCCTCCCAGTTGGTGTTCTTCTCGCCGCGGAACGGCGACAGGCCGCCGTCGGGCCACTCGTTGTAGTGCGGTCCGTTGTCGGCGGTGTAGAGCACGATGGTGTTGTCGGCGATGCCGAGTTCGTCGAGCAAGTCCAGCACCTGGCCGACCTGGCCGTCGTGCTCCACCATGCCGTCGGCGAAGATGCCGAGCCCGGTCACCCCTTCGCTCTCCGGCTTGAGATGGGTGTAGAAGTGCATGCGCGAGGTCGACAGCCAGGTGAACCAGGGCGTGCCGGCCTCGGTGTTGCGTTTGATGAAGTCCATCGCGCGGCCGATGAACTCCTCGTCCGCGGTCTCCATGCGCTTCTTGGTCAACGGACCGGTGTCCTCGCAGACCTGCTTGCCCATAGGGCCAAAGCGCGGGTCGTCGATCTCGCTTTCGGTGTCGGTGGCCTTGCAATCGAGCACGCCGCGCGGTCCGAACTCGGCACGGAAGGCCGGGTCCTTCGGATAGTCCGGGTTCTCTGGCTCTTCCTCTGCATTCAGGTGATAAAGGTTGCCGTAGAACTCATCGAAGCCGTGCACCGTCGGAAGAAACTTGTTGCGATCACCCAGATGGTTCTTGCCGAACTGGCCGGTAGCGTAGCCCAGCGGCTTCAGCAGCTCGGCCAGCGTCGGGTCTTCCTTCTGGATGCCGATGGAGGCGCCGGGGAAACCGACCTTGGTCAGCCCGGTACGGATCGGTGACTGGCCGGTGATAAAGGCCGCGCGCCCCGCGGTGCAGCTCTGCTCACCGTAGTAGTCGGTGAAGAGCACCCCCTCGTTGGCGATACGGTCGATATTGGGCGTCTGATAGCCCGCCATGCCGCGGCTGTAGGCACTGAGATTGGTGATGCCGACGTCGTCGGACATGATCATCAGGATGTTGGGCTTCTTCACCTCGCCGGAGGGGGATGCCGCGGCATCCTCCTGAGCCAGTGCCTGCGCGGACACCATGGCCATCGGCATCAGCGCGACGGATAACAAGAGCGGTCGTATCACGGTAGTTCTCCTTTATCGGATGGGTGTGAGTGGGATGGATCTGAGTGGGCTTGCGCTGTTTGGGTGCGCTGGTCGTCGTCGTTCTCCATGGCCCAGGTGATGGCATCGAGCAGGGCGTCGCCGTCCACGGGCTTGCGGAAGAAGGCCGCCGCGCCGGCGCTGTGGGCGGCCTTGCGGTTCTGGTCGTTGTCGTAGGCGGTGATGAAGATCACCGGGCAGGTGCGGCCCTGCTGTGCAAGCAACCTGGGCAGTTCGAGGCCGCTGATGCCGGGCAGGCGGATGTCCGCGACGATGCAGACCCGCTCGTCGAATTGCGGCTTTTCGAGCATCTCGGCCACGCTCTCGAAGGTCTGCACCACGAGCCCCGCGGAGCGCATCAGGCGCGCCAGCGCCTGTCGGATCGCCGAATCGTCATCGAGGATGTAGACAGCGGTCGGCGAAGCAGGCACGGGGCTAGTCGATGTATCCCTTCTGATGTTGGTCCACCAAGTAGCCGCTGACGGCGCCGGTGCCGGCGCCGATCAGTGCGCCAGCGCCCCAGTTGCCGCTCAACGAGCCGATGAGTCCGCCCGCCGCCGCACCCATCAGTGCTCCGCTGCCGGCGCGTTGTCCGGTCGTGCTGCCGCAGCCGCTCAGGGCGAGTGTGCCCACCAGGAAGATGGCAGTGGTCATTCTATGCATGGTCGTCTCCTGAGTCCGTCAGCGTTTGCAGGGGTACTTGTCTTCGAGGGCACGAACCACCCCGATCACCGGCATCTCAGCCATGACTTTCCGATTGCCCGCGTTCGCTTCGGCCCAGGCAAGAAAGGCCCGGCGCGCGTCCTCAAGGTTTGCGTTGGACGGATAGCAGATCAGCCGCTTGAGCGTCTTACCGTCGCTGACGGCATCGTGATACTGGACGGTCGCCTCAAGAAACGACCGGCAGGCGTAGATCGCGGGGGCGTAGTCTGGGTGGTCGCTGGTGACCGAGCACAGATCGTAGAGGTTCTCTGTCGTGCGCAGCGAGAAATCGGCTTCGTCAACGTCCGCGGCGGCGAATCCCGCCGTCAAAGTCGCAAGCGCGGCGGCTGGCCACAGGGTGGCTCTTTTCATTGGTTTGGTCTCCTCGTCCTGCTTGATGCGGACGAGGCTAGCCCGAAGGCGGGCTACGTACTATAGGACCTTGGTCCTATCTGGCTCCTATTGATCGGACAGCGCTATCGGCCTAATGCCAGTAAGTCAGGGAGCGATGGGGACGCTTTGTGGGAGCGGCCTGAAGCTGCGATTCGGCTCGCGCGACGAAAGTCGCGGCTGCAAGCCGCTCCCACGGCTTAGCTTAACGGCATTGCAACCAGGATCGGGTCTTGCGAGCCCTCGCCGAAGAGATGGATGAAGGGGCGCGGACCTACGCGCAGCTTGCGGAGGAGGCAGAAGCGGCCCTGCAGGCTCAGAAGCAGGCGTTCGAGCGCCAGCTAAAGGCATTGCAAGAGCAAGTCGCCGCCAGCATCATTGACCACATCCGCCAGGCCGCCCTTGGTGAGGCGCTGGTTCCCTTCGAGGAACGCGTCGCAAGCGCCATGCAGGGCATCTACGCCTCCCGCCCCTGGGCCCCCGTGCAACGCAAGTGGCTGGAGCGGCTCGCCAAACAACTGGCGTTCGAGGTCATCATCGACCGTCGGTTCGTCAACACGCGTTTCGCCGACAAGGGCGGCGCGAAGCAACTGGACAAGGTGCTCGGCAACCAGCTCGATGAGGTGCTGGACGGGATCGCCGATCACCTCTGGCGGCAACCAGCCTGAAGGAGGATACTTCCCACATAGCCCGAATACATGTGGAGACATGCCATGTCCCAGCTCCATTGTTACGTCACCGACGAGATTGCCGAAAAGCTCAAGCGCCGTGCCGAGGCCGCGCGCATGCCCGTATCGAAGTACCTGGCCCTGCTGGTCAAGCGAAACGTGGACAGCCAATGGCCGGAGGACTACTTCAGCTGCTTCGGTGGCTGGCAGGGCGACGAGCTCCTGCGTCCGGATCAGGGCGACTACGAAGATCGCGATGCATTCGCCTGAATGTCTGCCCGAATGTTTCTGCTCGATACCAACGTCTGCATCCAGATACTCAACCGTCGCTCGGAGCACCTCCAGCACCGCTTTCGGGAGCTTTCCCCCGATGACATCGCCCTATGCAGCATCGTCAAGGCCGAGCTGCTCTACGGCGCCCGCCACAGCAAGCGCGTGGAAGACAACCTTCAACTGCTGAAAACCTTCTTCGCACCGCTGCAATGCCTGCCCTTCACGGACCAATGTGCCGAAGAAGCCGGCCAAATCCGCGCCGACCTCGCCGCGCAGGGTAAGCCCATCGGCCCGAATGACCTGTTGATCGCCGCCACCGCCCGCGCCAACGATGCCGTGCTCGTGACCCACAACGGGCGCGAGTTCACCCGCGTCACCAATCTGCGCTGGGTCGACTGGGAAGAAGGCTGAGCGAGAAGAAGAAACCACGAATGACACGAATAGCACGAATGAAGAAAAAACCATTCGTGTGATTCGTGTAATTCGTGGCTAAAATCTTCATGGTGGTGCTAAGCCGCTTCGTCCCCAACCACTGCTTTCCAGTGAGCGGGGCAGGGAGGCACTATCCGTTCTCGTCCTTCAGCGGCTCAATGCCCGCACGTCGACAGGCGTGGATGAGCTCCGCTATGCTGCTCAGCGCGAGCTTTTTCATGACCTGCCCGCGGTGGATCTTGACCGTTTTCTCGGCGATGCCCAAGGTCGCGGCGATCTGCTTGTTGAGGGCGCCGGTGATGACCAAGCGGAGCACTTCCTGCTCGCGGGGGGTGAGCGATTCGAGCCGCGCCCGCAGCGCCTGCCTCTCTATCCTGTCGGCGTGGTCGGCTCGGTGGCGCGTTAGGGCTTGGTGCACGGCGTTCAGCAGTACCTCCTCGTCCACCGGCTTGGTGAGAAAGTCGAAGGCACCCTGTTTCATGGCCTGCACCGACATGGGGATGTCGCCGTGGCCGGTCAGGAAGATGATCGGCGGCTGGTCGCCCCGAGCGGCCAGCTGTGCCTGCATCGCCATGCCGTCCAGGCCGGGCATGCGCACGTCCAGTACGATGCAACCGACGCCGTCGTCATCGGCTCGGCCAAGAAACTCGGCGGCCGAGGCGTAGGTCGCGACGGCGAGGTGCGCCGAGCGCAACAGCCGCGCCAGTCCTTTGCGCACCCCCGGGTCGTCGTCGATGACGCAGACCGTCTCGTCGACGTTAACCATCCGGCTGCTCCCGCGTCGCCAGCGGCAGCGTGAAAGAGAAGCGCGCCCCGCAGTTGGTATTCTCCCCCCAGATCCGTCCCCCGTGGGCCTCCAGAATACGCCGACAGATGGCGAGCCCGATCCCGAGACCGCCTGAGCGGCTGGTGTAGAACGGCTCGAAGGCCCTTGCCAATGCGTCGGCGGAGATGCCGGGACCGGTGTCCTCGACGCTGACGACGGCATCTGCGCCAGCACATCCGGCGCAGATCAGAATCTCGCGCTGCCCGGGCGGCGATTCGGACAGGGCCTGGGCGGCATTCATCAGGAGGTTCATGATGACTTGCTGCGTCTCCACCCGGTCAGCATCAACCGGCGGCAGGGCGGGGTCCAATTCCTCACGTACCGAGATGCCCAGGCGTTCGAGCTCGCCGTTGAGCAGGCCGAGCACCGCCCGGATCGGTTCCCGTATCGGAAAATGCTCCCGCTCGACCTCGCCCTTGCGCAGCATGCGTCGCAGGCGCTGAATCACGTCCGCCGCCCGCTTGTCGTCGGCCACGATGTCGTCGAGGATCTCGCGTAGCTCGTGCGGGTCGGGGGATTCCATCGCAAGGAAGCGGCGTGCCGCCTGGGTGTTGCTGAGGATCGCCGTCAACGGCTGGTTGAGCTCGTGGGCGAGCGCCGAGACCAGCTCGCCCAGCATGCTCACGCGACCGAGACGTTCCATCTCGCGACGGGTGCGTTCCAGGTCGCGCTCGGCGGCGAGCCGCTCCGTCATGTCCTCGCCAATGCTGAGCAGACCGGCATAGCTGTCGTCCGTATCATTCAGGCGCACCGTCGACCAGGCCAGCGACCGCACCGCGCCCGAGGCGCAGACGAGGTCCCAGCGGCTGTGCGGACGTGGGCCGGTGCGCGACGCCGCGGCGAGGCGCTCGGTCAGCTCCGCCCGGTCCCCCGCCTGCACCAGCGAGGCCATGGGTTTCCCAATCAGGTCTTGCGCCGGACGACCGATCAGGCGTTCAAGGAAGGGATTGGCATAGTTGACCCGTCCCGCCGGATCGATGCCGATCACCGCAAGTTGAACCTCGGTCAGCAGGGAGCGCCAGCGTTGCTCGTTGGCGCGGATCTCCTTGGCGTAGCGGGAAGCCAGCACTGCATTCGAGACCAGTTCATAGCTGAGTGCGAGCACGATGGCGAGAAAGGCGAAGCTGACCATATAGGGCGTTTCGATCAGCCCCGCGTCGACCAAGGGCGCGTGAATCCCGCCGAGCACCATGAAGGTCGCCACGCTGCCTCCGACCAGGATCGCCCGGCGCCGATCGCCCGCGCGCCAGGTCCTCGCCGCCGCGTCGATCACATAGACCACGATCAGCACGGAGGCGAGGTTCGACAGATGAACCCAGGGGTTCGGCTGCCCCGAGGCCAGGGTGAACTGCTCCCCCCAGAATGTCGGCATCTGTCTGAGGTCCGTGATGTGCGAATACACCAGGCTGTAGGGCGATAGCCAATTGGCCAGTATCGCGACGGTCCAGAGCGCGGTGATGAGCACAGCCAGCCACCGGCGCGCCGCCGGCAGACGCGCCCGGACGAACCAGACCATGGGCACCAGCAGCGTGAACACGAAGAAATTCTCCCACCGGATCAGCACCCGGTAGGCATCGATCGAGTGCGCGTGCAGCAGCGCCAGCTCGGTCATGGAGCCCGCGCCGGCGCTGAAGGCCATGAGCACCGAGAGCAGATAGACCTGGGAGCGCCGGTCCTTGAACCAGAGCATCAGGTGCAGCAGGCCCAGCATGAAGCTGGCCGCCCCGCACATGGACCATGCGATGGTGAGAAGACTCAAAATATTTGATGGCTCAACAGGGATTGACTCGGCATTTTAAGGGCAAGGGAGCAGCAGCGGCCTTGGGAATGGCGGCGACGGAGGGCGCATGCCAAATGTCGGCAATGAGTTCCCCCCCGGTCCGGCCACTAGCGACGGCTGGACGCGGTTGACGACGCGGTGCCGACTTGATCGGTAGGCATTGACCCACCGAACCTGCTGGATGGATTGAGTGACTCGCCAACCATATCCGCAGTGGAAGACAAGACTTAGGCAGTTGCGGCATGATGCGCGTGCACGCGGCTCGACCGAGCCGCGGACCCATCCAGTTCGGAGATCCATTATGCCTCTGCATCGCTGTTTTCCGTTGATCCTCGTCGCGAGCCTGTGCACCGCCCTGACTGCGGTTGCGGAGACCGCACCGAGCGGCCTCGAAGCGCCGAGCCTGGTTACGCACGGCGATCCGGAGCGCGGCATCAAGCCCTGCTCGGAATGCCATCAGCCGAATGGCGACGGCAGCGAGTCAGTCGGCGCCGGTGAGCACTTCCCGGCACTGGCAGGGCAGCCGTTCAACTACCTGGTTGGCCAGATCGCCTAGTGGGGCACCGACGAGCGGGTCGGCGACCAGGATGGCATGATGCGAGCCGTAGCTGTCAGACTGTCCATGGCCGAAGCGCAACAGGACAGCGCCCTCTATGCGTCACTCCCCGCGCAGCGGGCCGTCGAGGTCGCGACCGAGATCGGCTCCGGCGATCGCGCCGCGACCAGGGAGCGCTTCCACGGCAGCGAGTTCGACTATTCCGGCACGCGCCAGGGTCGTGATGGTAGGCTCGCTTGGCGAGGCGTCCGCGACGCCCGCGGCGGTGCCATCGCAGCGCGCGGAGAACTGAACGTTTTGCCGACCGAGGCGAAGGCCGGTCGGCTGCGTTCGGCGCCGCGGCAGGCGCCGGCGCCTTCCGGGATTTCTATCGTCTCCGCCCACTGAGTTGCGCAGCTGCTCGTGATCCCGTTGATTGGACCCACCGCTGCCAGTCCGCGATTCCAGTGTAAAAAACCGACCCAGTACTCCGCGCAGTCAAAGGCAGAATCAAACATGCACATTATTCAATCTGGCGTGAAAATCGCAGCGGTCTTGGGCATCGCTCTTATCACTGTTCTTCTCATAGCGGCCACGCTATACCTCTTACTAGGCGTGCGCCTTAGCGAGGAGGAGGGCGCCGTTACTCCTCCTCCTCCAGCTACACGTGAAATCCCCTCGAACGCCCTTGAACCAGACACATTGGCAGCATCGGATCAAAGTGCACAACCCCAATCTCAAGATCCAGATTTGGAAGGTTCAAGGTCAACATCCGAATCTCTGAGTGCGCGGTCCGACCCTGCGACCTCCGAACCCGACCCTTCCATTTCCACGCCTAACCAATCAAACGAATCGCCTCCTAGGTTGACGCGCGATTCCACTTCGAACGCTAATGCAAGCGCCAATCTTGTTGAAAGGTCAGCACCTGAAGCAACGCGTTTATCGTCGACGCCTCCGAATATATCTTCTGATGGTGCGACGGCGGAAGCCAGCCTACCAACCCAGAGCGTATCGGAGCCCGCGGACACACGATACTATACGATTAAGGAAGGGGATACGCTTTACAGCATCGCTCGGCAGGTCTATGGCGCAGGTAAGTACTGGAAGCTAATCTACGACACCAACGGGAATCTGATCAAGGATCCGGTGAAGCTAAAGTTAGGGTGGAAGCTTGAATTGCCTCCGCTTGATAAGGCCCCATCCGGAAACTAAGTTAATTGCCAGAAAATCTTGTTCTAGATGACGCCGGATTGAGGTTCGCCTTCAAGCAGCACCGGCAGGAGCATAGCCGGGCTCTATGACTGCCGGTGCGAAACAGAAGGCGGGCGTCAAGACAAGTCAGCTGGTATGAGCTTTGACATATATCGCGGCCTTGATCATCGTTCCGGCCGATCGCTTGTTCATGTCTGTAGTCAGGGCTTCCAGCCCTGAGACTGTCAGGCCAGGATGGCCTGACTACAGAGGCAGTTGCTCAGCCGGCCGGAACGATGATCAAGGCCTATATCGCCTAATTCCTCATCGGCTCGTCGCAATTGAGGGGCGAGTAGTTGGAACAGTGACGCGCGCACAGCCGAGAGAAATATATCTCGCGCAGACGCAAAGGCGCAGAAAAGAAGAGAGCAATGAGGAAAATCAAGAATATGCCGCTAAGACTCGGGGAGGGCATTGCGGGCGTTAAATCGAGCGATCCTCTTTCTTGCCTTTGCGTCTTTGCGCCTTGCGGCTGGAGCCGCGTCACCAGAAGAACGATGCGTTAGGACGCCATCGTCCGACATCGCTGATCGCCGCAGGGACTCGCGCAACCGCGGCATCGCAGCCAGAGGCCGCTCCCACAGCCCGCCCGAGCCCTTTTCAGCCATCACAGATGTAAGCCGTTCAACGGTTTGCGCCGGCCGAGAGACCGAGCTAGCATAGGTCGATGACGACGATGGAGCGCACGCCTCGCTGGGTCATCAAGGTCTGCGGGGCCGCCAGTTGTTAACCCAGTTTCGAGAACCACCATGCACGCAGCTAAACAAGAGGCACTGGAGATCATCGGTAACCTGCCGGAGGACACTGACATGGATGAGATCATGTACCGGCTCTATGTACTGGATAAGATCAGGAAGGGCCAGGAGGCCGTGCAACAGGGCCGGTCCCTCACCAGCGAAGAGTTGAAGAGAGAAATCGATTCATGGTGATCTGGTCGCAACCCGCAAGGGCCGATCTGCGCTCCATCCATGATTTTATCGCACATGACTCCCGCTTTTATGCCAAGAAGGTCGTTCAGGATATCCGAGAGAAAACCGATATTCTTGAGCAACTACCCAAGGCCGGGAAGAAGGTACCGGAACTCAACGAGGATTGTGTCAGGGAGCTATCCCTATACTCCTACCGAATCATCTACGAAATCAGGGAACGAGGCATTTCTGTACTGGCCGTGGTGCATAAACTGCGGGTTTTGAAGACCGAAGATATTCAGCAAAAGTAAACAGCAGAACCCGGGGGATGCCAGACTTTTCTAAACGTTAAACAGGTATCTGCGCTGGTGACGCGGCTGGAGCCGCGCCACCAGGAGAACGATGCCTTAGGACGCCAGCGTCCGACATCGCTTGTCGCCGCGGGGACTCGCTAAACCGCGGCATCGCAGCCAGAGGCCGGTCCCAAAGCCAGACCGAGCTCTTTTCAGGGCCGTAGGGCGGGAAAGCGCAGCGCATCCCGCCGCTTGAACGCGAACCGCGATGGCGGGATGCGCTATCGATTTCCCGCCATACGCGCTTAGGAACGCGACACGGCTATTGCAGCACCGCGGGCGCGGCGACCGGAGGCGTCCCGGTGTCACGGCCTTTGCCCCCAGTCCTTACCAGCACCGAGGCGGTGGTGCCGACGCGCAGCGCAACCGCGTCGGGCACCTGTTCCAGGTGCACACGCACCGGCACGCGCTGGGCCAGGCGAATCCACTCGAAGGTGGGGCTGATGCTGGGCAGCAGGTCCTCACCGGTGCTGCCGTCCTGTTGGGCGATGCCCCAGCCGATGCTGTCGACGACGCCGGTCAGCGGGGCGTCCGGGTAGCTCATCAGGGTGATCACGGCCGGGTCGCCGGCCTGGATGCGGCCCACCAGGGTCTCGCGGAAGTAGCCGTGCACCCAGTAGCTGTTAACGTCCACCAGCGCCGCCACCGGTTGGTTGGCGACCGCCTGGCTGCCGAGGCGCAGGTTCAGGTTGGTGATGTAGCCGTCCACCGATGCCTTGACCTGCGTGAAGTCCAGGTTCAACTGCGCGGTCTCCAAAGCCGCTTTGGCGCCGCGCAACTGGGCGTTCTCGTCGCCCGCCGCGCCCAGGTTCGCCTGGGCGCCCGCGAGTTCCGCTTGGGCCTGCGCCTTCGCGGACTTGGCTTGGATCAGCGCCGACTGGGCCTTGTCCAGGTTGGCCTGATCCACGTCTTGGGCCGCCTTGGCGCTGTCGAACTGGCGCTTGGAGATGTCGCCCTTGGCGACCAGCTTGCTTGCGCGCTCGAAGTCCGCCTTGGCCTTGATCAACTCGGCCTCGGCGCTCTCGACCGCGGACTGGGCCTGCTTGATCTGCGAGTCGCTCTGTTGGAGGGCCGCCTTCGCCGCCTCGACCTGTTGCGCCAGGTCCTTCAGTTGATCGCGTGTCTCATCAAGGTTGGCCTTGGCTTGGTCGAGCGCCGCCTGGAAGGTGCGCGGGTCGATCTCGAACAGCAGGTCACCGGCCTTGACGAACTGGTTGTCCTTGACCGCCAATTTGACGATGGGGCCGGAGACCCGGGACGCGACCTGGATGACGTTGGCGCGCACCTGCCCGTCGCGGGTCCAGGGGTTGGTGATGTAGTCCCAATACTTGAAGCCGAGGGCCCCCGCCGCGGCCAGGACGATGATGGACGTGAGCGTGATCTTGATGGGTCCGCGCATGGTATTCAGGCCGGTATGACGAAGGTTGCGAGAGCGATGCTGTAGATCACCGCGAGTGCCAGAAACACCAGCGGCGGGTAGGCGAAGAATCGCGACAGGCGGTAGCGGTTGAGCAGCAGCGCCGTGAGCCAGGCAGCAGCAGCCCCGAGCATGCCCGCGATCAACATCGGCGGGAAATAGACCTCGCCGATGGCCAGTTCGCTTGGGATGAGTTGCATCATGGTTTTATTGCTTGGTACCGCGGCAAGAATATGTTGAACAGCTTATCGGCTTGGGTGTCGTTAGCCAGCCAATCGGTATCGGTATCGGTATCGCTATCGCTATCGTTATCGCTATCGCTATCGCTATCGCTATCGAACTGACTGCCCCTGTATTCACTAAGCCCCTCGTGGACCGCTTGGCCACGCTGTCCGAGCTTCTTCAGCGTGGCCACAATGCGATCGAGCAGTACCTTCGACTGATTGTTGTCGTCGGCGGACAACGCCTCGCACTCCGATTCCGATTCCGATTCCGATAGCGACCCCGACCCCGACCCATTACGCTCCGCCAACCAATGGTTAGAACCGCGCCTCGCGCCACCGGCTCCAGTCGATCCCGTCGGCGGACGCGGTGTAGGCGATGGTCGCCTCCGACAGGCCGCGGTAGGCCCCAAGCAGGCGATAGAAATGCTCGGCGTCGCGCTCCGTGAGTTCGCCATCGGCGGCCTTGTTCAGGGTCTCCTCGATGCGCTGCTCGAGGTGCCCCAGTGTGTTCGTCAACCGCTCGCGCAGACCTGCGGCGGAACTGGTGATGGAACTGGCGCCGGAATCGGCGTCCGGCCCCATGGCCAGCCCTCGAAAGAGCCCCTGAATCGCCAGACGCCAGGCGCGCACATCCGCCAGCAGCTCGCGCACCAGCAGGTCCGCCTGGGGACTTTGCCGCGCCTCAATCAGTTCCTGCATGCGGTAGGTCAGCGCCTGCAGGCGGTTGGTGAGGGTCTGCACCTGTTGCGGCGTCGTGCCCGGCAGTGCCTTGGTGTCGATGGCCTTCGCCCAGGCGCCGAGCTTTGCGGGCAGGGTCGCGACCTCGCGGGCATGGAAGGCCCGCCGCCAGCGATCCAGGGCGCTCGGCGAGCGGGTCGGGTCCCAGCGCAGCGTGGACATCAGGTACTCGCAGCTGCGGAAGAAGCGTCCGAGCAGCCGTTGATAGGCCTGCTCGGGGCGGGTCGAGACCGGGATGTAGGCGGTGATGGCGAGCAGCGCGAAGATCAGCGGGAACATCAGGGCGGTGTTAGCCACCGACAGGAAGTTGTAGCTCTGTTCATTGGTGATGCCGGCGATGGTCACGAACATGGCCAATCCGAACGCCCGGCCCAGCATCTGCCGCGGCGCGGCGAACAGATAGCAAATGGCAAAGGTCACGGCGAAGATCATCACACCCAGCCCGACGAAGCTGGACAGCTGCGGCATGACAAAGATGTAGAGGATGCTGGCAAAGGCGACGCTGACGGCGGCCGGCACGAACAGCAGCGAGATCGGCAACTGGGGCATGGACGACACGGCCATGCCGAGGGATCCGGACATGACGACCAATCCGATCCCTCCTGGAACCTCCGTGTAGATCCAGAGCAGATAGCCCAGCCAGAGGGTGACCATGGTCCTTAGCGCGGCGGCGATGCGATCCGGATCGGGCACCGGCCAACCCGGTTGCGCCTGCTGTGCCGCCGGTCGCGTGCTCGGCGAACCGAACCCTTGGATGTCGGCCACGGTCTCGAACAGATCGCGGGTCAGGGACTCGATGCGCAGCATTTGCGTGCGCGCGACCGCCAAGGCGGCGGTCTCGAAATGCGACAGGCCGCGCACCGCCTCTTTGTTCGTCGCGATATCCAGCATCTCAGGCGAATCCTTGGGCGGCGTGCCGTCGAGCATCTGGCCGATCTGCTGGAAGCGTCGTTCCACCTCATCGCCCACCGCGACGATGTTCGGCATCAACGCCCGCAGATCGAGCCCGCGAATCTCCGCGATGCTCTCGCGCCAGCGCTCCAGAAGTACTGGCGTCGCCCACCACCCATCAGGTAGGTGCACAGGCCGACAAAGACCGACAGGGCCGCCATAAGGCCCCAACGGTCTTGCGGGAACAGACTCAGAATGGTCAGCTACACGACCACGGCGAACAGGGTGCCCAGCATGCGCATCGCGCCCTTGTTCAGGGACTGACCCACCGTGGAGAGGCTGATGAAGGCCACCGCGAAGCCCGCCCACATGGGTTTGTCCCAATCCATCGCCAGGGCGATGCCGTAGGCGATGGTCATCGCCAGCGCGGTCTTGATGGCTTCTTTGGTTCGCGTGACTCAACATCGTCATCCGCGCGTCGTCCGCGCACCACCCAGATCCGCGATGAACCGCTGATAGTCTGGATTATCGCGCAATAGCTGGCGGCCCGCTGCAACCAGCCTGTCCACCTGCTCGTCGGTCAGTGAGAAGCTGGTCGGTACCTGATTGAAGAACTTTCGCTGTTCGGGCTGCTTGATGTCGCGGAAGCCGAGCTGGATGAAGTAGGGGCTGACGGGTGCGCCGGGTGTTGCTAGGTCCCTTGCCCAGCGCTGGACACTTGTGTTCATCAGCTCCAGGGTCGCCGTGTTGTAGAGGTGCAGTTGCGCATCGGTCACGGCGCCGATGGTTTCGCCCAAGGACGGCTGCTTGTTGCTGATGTCCATCTCCGGCTCCGGGTCGGTGGAGGCGTTGACGGATAGTACGACCAGGTGACGCGCGGGTTTGCGGTCGAGCTTACGGACGAAGGTGTCGATGCCGCCCGACACCTCGACGATCTCGTAGATCGCACGCAGGCCTAGGTTGTCGGTGATGCCACCGTCGACAAAGTGGGCATACTGGCGACCGTCCTGCTTGAAATAGCTGTTCAGCCCGCTGACCACCCGCTTCATGTCCGGGTCGCCGACCGCGCGTTCCTCGGCGGCCTTGAGCCAATCGGGCTTGGTCTGTTTGCAGTCTCGATAATTCTCCAGCACCACCGGGTTGAACAACACCGGCACCGCGGACGAGGCGGTGACCGCGCGCGCCACCGGGAAATCGGAGATGTCGGAGCACAACAGGTTGAAGTACTCCTGAACGAAAGAAAATCGCACGCCGTACCCGAGGTCCGAGGCGTTGATCAGCGTCAGTGGACTGCCCGCGCGTTGCATGTCGCGGAAGGTCGCCCCGTCAAACACCTCGCGCTGGTAGAGCTTGACGGCCATCTCGGTGCGCCCGGTGGAGGCAAACCATTCCAGCGGGTTTAGCAGTCCTCGGATCAACTGGCCCTGGACGTTCCGCTTTAGGAACGCGTCCTCGAAGTCATCGAAGATGCGGTCGCCGTAGAGGGCGTAGTAGGCGGACGTGAAGCTGCCTCCGGACACCGAGCTGACGAGGTCGATCTCGTCGAGCAGCCTTCGCTCGCGTCCGTCGATGACGACCGTCGTGTCGCGCAACTCTTGCAGGACCCCGTAGGCGAGAGCGGCGGCTCGGGTACCGCCGCCGGAAAAGGCCAGCAACAGTCCGATGTCCTCCGAGCCCCAATTGTTGCCTCCGCCGCCGCGGATCGAGTAGCCGTCGGCCGAACCCGTTCCCGCCCCCGGCCCTGGCCCCGTCTGGCGGGTATTGTCGACCACGCCGTAGGAGGCGCAGCCGGCAAGTGTCAGTAAGACCAAGCCGAATGGGAGAATCTTCAACACGACCGCCTCACTGCGCCAACAGGCGATTGAGCTGATCAGCCTTGAAAAACCGGCTGATGGTCAGGCCTTGGACGATGATGGAAAAGGCGACCACGCCGTAGGTCATGTGCAGGATCACGGTCTTCTCTGGGATATCCGGCAGCGACATGGCCATGGCCACCGCCAGGCCGCCGCGCAGGCCGCCCCAGGTGAGCAGGTTGGTGAGTCCAAGGCGGTCCGCCTTCAGCGCCCCAACCAGCGACAAGGCGTTCAACGACAGGTTGACGCTGAGCCAGCGTGCCGCCAGACAGACGACGATGGCGGTGGTTCGCGGCGGACAGCAGGTTGGAGCCGGGCATGATCGCGACATGCAGACCGATGACGACGAACAGCATGGCGTTGAGCACTTCATCGATGGCCTGCCAGAAGGTCTCGAAGGGCGCGAGCTGCTGCTCGACCAGTCGCGGCAGGCTGAAATTGCCGACGACCAATCCGGTGACGACCATGGCAATCGGCCCCGACACCTCCAGGTGCTCGGCGAGTCCGTAGCCCAGCGCGACGACGGCCAGCGAGATCAGCACATGGGTGCCGTAGTCCCTGGTATTGACCAGCAAATGGTGCATCAGAGCGGCGGCGATCATGCCCAGACCGATGCCGCCCAGCACCTCGCGGAAAAACATGACAACGGCGTCCATGGCCGTCGGCTGCTGGGTGCCGAGGGCGACCGACAGACAGATGGTGAAGATGACCACACCAACGCCGTCGTTGAACAAGGACTCGCCGTTGACGATGGCCTCCAGACGCGGCGGCAGTCCGACCTTGCCCAGGATCGCCAGCGCCGCGATCGGGTCAGTCGGCGAGATCAGCGCGCCGAAGACCAAGGCAAAGATCAGCCCGAGACCGACGCCGAGCAGCCCCAGCAGCCACCAGATAGCCAGCCCCGTCAACACCGCGCCGATCAACGTCGCACCGATGGCCAGCACCAGAATGACCCACTTTTCTTCGCCCAGGATGCGGATCTTCACATTGATGCTGCCAGCGAACAGCATGAAACAGAGCACGCCGTTCAGCAGCGTCTCGTCCAGCGCAAGCTGGGTGACAAAGGCTTGCTCCCTGACGAAGGCATCGGTCAGCCCCAGCGTGTTCAGGGCCATCAGCACCAGCGTGAAGACCAGGGCCAGGACCATCAGACCGATGGTCTGCTGCAGGCGCAAGAAGCGCTCGTTGACGTAGCTGAACAGCGCCGTCAGCCCCAAAATGGCCGCGACGGTTAGAAAGGTGTGCATCCGATGATCCTCGTACCGCGTCTAAAGATCATTGGTGATGTTGCGCCAACTCCGTTGCACGATCAGGAACAACAGCGCCGTTGTCCACCCGATCAGCACGACGCCGATCAGCGCCTCGATCCCGCTCAACAGGCGCCAATCGTGATCCACCAGCGTAATGTCGCCATACCCCAGGGTGGTGAAGGTCACGACGGAGAAATAGGTCGCCTTCTCGAAGGTCGCCAGGTGATCGCCGGGCAACACCAGCAGGTACGCCAGCGCCCACAGCACGACCTCGATCATATGCAGCAGCAGCAAGACCAGCGCGGTGAAGGTCACCGCCGGCAACGCTGCATGGGCCTTGAAGTTGCCGTCGGGATCGGCGTAGCGATGCATCAAGTGACGGAGCCAAGCGGTGGTGCCGAAGGCGTGAATCGCCACCGTTCGCGGCGACAAGGAGTACGGCTGTTGCGACCAGTCCGAGCATCTTCGGGGCCTCACTGTTGTTTCAATGCTTGTCTAAGCCCTGTTCGACAAGGCAAAAATCTGCGGCGCCAGGAAGCCATTCCGAGATCGGGCAAGCAAAGGACCCTAACGACGTCCAAGTTGCGACCTTCCATGGCGAACTGATGGTGAAAAAGCTGCAACATCAGCTTGACTGAGTGCGATCATCTTGCCAAGGATTGAGCAGCTGTAAATCGGATAGGAAATCGAAATCCGCGACATTTCGAGTGACCAGCACCAGTGAGTTCTCGTCAGCAATCGCCGCTATCTGGGCATCCTCGACAGACATCGGACGACCAGCGATCTTGGACTGGGACTGAATCTTGGCGTAGGCGACTGTGCTAGCACAATCCAGGGGCAGGCAACGCGATGAAAACGCTTGGGTGACGACCTGTGTCGCCCGCTGCAAGGCGGTCTTGCGCTTACCTTCCGGCAACAAAGCGATAGCCGATTCGATCTCCGCCCTGGCAACGGCGGTCAGATACAGGTGTTTGGCGGGCTGAGTGTCCAACCATGCAATGACGCGCCGATCGGGAGACGGCTTCATCCATTCGGCGATGACATTGGTATCCAGCAGGAACATGGATCAATCGTCTTCTGCGAAAGGGGCTGATCGGGGCAGGCTCCGAGCGGGCAGTTCCAGTTCGCCGCCACCGCCCATTTCCACTATTTGGTGGTGAAGGCGGGTACCTAGACCCTTCTGATGGTCGTCGGGTAGCAGCGCCTCACGCAAGATTCGCCGCGCTTCCTCTTCCATCGACCAACCGTGCTGTGCGGCCTTGATGCGAAGTTGAGACTTGATCGCGTCATCCAGGTTTCTGACGGTGAGCATGGCCATGCTGTCTCTCGATCACGTTGGTATGCAATGACTGCACTTTATGCATTGCATTCGTAGAACGCAAGTCCGAAACGATCCCCGCGAAAATAGAAGCCTGATCTTGGTTGCCACGGTCCCGGCAGGCTGCCTCGCGGACGTCTACAGCCGGTTTCGAGCCCTGTCACCGCGTGAAAAATTGACCCCGCGACCAGCTGTGGATCAATGCATGACTGCTATGGCCGGCGTTCAGCGTCGGCGGTTGTAAACACCCTGGCGACCTTGCTCTGCCATGACTGACCATGTCACGCCAACCGACCGCACCGGCTGTGTCAGTGTGGGTGATGTGGCGTAGAATGGCCGCCGATCGGCTCTCAATCGACTCAGTTTTTGCAATAGGCTGTGCGTCGTCGCCGCAGAGGTGTCAGACGCTAACGCCATCGAGATCCCGCTTTCCTGACCGTGATTTTTTCAATCTTGGTACTGTTGATCGGCCCTTGGCTGACCGGGGCGCGGCATGCCTGAGGGTAGTCAACTCGGTGGTGAGATGACGCCTGTCGCGTGCCACGAGTGCGACCTGTTGCAGGTACTGCCCGACCTTCCGGCTGGAGGCAAGGCGAGCTGTTCTCGCTGCGGGTGCACGCTCGCAACCCGCCCGGTCGATCCGATCGAACGCCCTCTCGCGCTCGGGCTGGCGGCCTTGCTGGTGTTGGTCGTAGCCAATGCAACGCCGTTGATGGGGCTGTCCGCCGTGGGTCGGCATGCGAGTACGACGATCATCGGCGGCGCCTACCAAATGTGGCTCGAGGGACAGGAGGTGACTGCCGTCATCGTGGCCTTTTGCGCGGTCATCGCCCCCGCTGGATATCTGCTATGCCTGCTGATGGTGCTGTTCGCCGTGCGCCGACCGCCCGCGCCGCACTGGGTCGGCGGCATGTTGCGCTGGGCTGAGCGCATCAAGCCTTGGGCGATGACCGAGGTGATGATGCTCGGCATCATGGTCGCGCTGATCAAGATCGCGGACTTGGCCAAGGTGGAGGCGGGCATTGGGATGTATGCCGTCGGCGTTTTGATGCTGCTCTTTCCCGCTATCCTGAGCAGCGTCGATACCGAGGAACTGTGGGCGAGAGTCGCCTGGCATGAACCTGTTCCAGCATCGGACCCCGCTCCCGAACACGAACTCACATCCACGCAGAAGCATGATGTGATAGGCAACTCGGAGCCCAACTCCGGCGAGATCCCACCCCAACGGTCCGCTTCATGACGGCAGCCCCCCTCACCGCCATCAAGGCTGGACTGCTGTCTTGCGAGACTTGCGGCCTTCTATCGCAACCGGCCAGCGCGGTCGAACCTGGTTATTGTCCGCGCTGCGGTACCGAACTCGCCGCGCGCCGTCACCGCTCCATCGAGCGGACCTGGGCGCTCGTCATCGCCGCCGCAATCTGCTACATCCCGGCGAATATGCTGCCCGTGCTTGGCACTACCACACTCGGCTCGACCGAGTACGACACCATCATGGGCGGCGTGGTGTTTCTGTTTACCTCCGGGTCCTGGCCGCTGGCGCTGATCGTGTTGGTGGCGAGCGTCATGGTCCCCCTGGGTAAGTTGGTCGCGCTGAGCTATTTGCTGATCACGGTGCAGCGCGGCTCGGTGAAGGGTGGCCGGGAGCGCACCCGGCTCTATCGCCTGGTGGAGTTCATCGGCCGTTGGTCGATGCTGGATGTCTTCGTTGACACCTTCACGGTCGCTTTAGTGCAACTGAACCCGCTGATGTCCGTGCGGCCCGGCGCTGGCGTGCTGTTTTTCGCCGCCGTGGTGGTGCTGACGATGATCGCGGCAAGCACCTTCGATCCGCGCCTCATTTGGGATTCCGTTTCGGATGCCAGCTCTGAACCGGCCCTATCAAAAGAGAACAGTCCGCAACAGGAGTCTAACCTTGGCTGAAGTCATCGACGGCCAGAATCTGCCCCGCGCAACCCTGACGCCCAAACGGCGTGGCCGGCTCTCGGCGGTCTGGCTCATCCCGCTGTTTGCCGCCCTGGTCGCGGTCGGTATCGCGGTCAATCGGATCATGAACGAGGGGCCGACCATCACCGTCCTGTTCAAATCCGCCGAGGGCGTCGAGGCCGGCAAGACTTTTATAAAGTACAAGGACGTGAAGATCGGTGAGGTCTCCGCGGTGGAGCTGCACGATAACTTCTCCAAGGTGCTTGTCACGGCGAAGATCGACAAGCATGCCGAGGACCTGATGGTGAAGGACGCCAACTTCTGGGTGGTTCAGCCGCGGGTGACGCTGAGCGGCGTCTCGGGTCTGGGTACGCTGTTGTCCGGCAACTACATCGGCTTTGAAATGGGCAAGTCCAAGGAGAGGCACCGTCGCTTTATCGGGCTCGAGGTCGCGCCGGTGATCACCATGGATCAGCCGGGTAAGCAATTCGAGCTGACGGCCGCGGACATGGGCTCATTGGGAATTGGCTCGCCGCTGTATTTTCGTCGCCTGCAGGTCGGCCAGGTCATTGCCTCCAAGCTTGCCGACGACGGCGATTCAGTCCAGTTCAAGGTCTTTGTCAACGCCCCTTACGATCGCTTCATCAGCGCGGAGACACGCTTTTGGAATGCCAGCGGCCTGGATGTCTCGCTCGGCGCGGATGGGGTCGACGTGCGCACCCAGTCACTGGTGTCGCTGCTGATCGGCGGGGTTGCGTTCGAGACGCCGAGCTTCCTCTCCGAGGGTGAGCCCGCCGCCCCCGACAGCTCATTTTCGCTGTTTGCGGACCGGGCCACGGCGATGAAGCAACCGGAGGCCATCGCGAGGCGCTACGTGCTCTACTTCAACGATTCACTGCGCGGACTCTCCGTCGGCGCCCCAGTCACGCTGCTCGGTTTGGCTGCCGGCGAGGTCACCGACGTCGGCTTTGAGATGGACCCCGAGACCCTGGTGCTACGCGGTCGTGTCGAGTTTGTCGCCTATCCGGAGCGGCTCGTCGCACGTCTGCGGATCGCGCAGGCCGAGAAGACGGAGCAGGTCCTCCGGGACGAGCAACAAAGCCACGCCTTCTTGCAACGGTCTGATCGAAGAGCGTGGACTGCGCGGCCAATTGCGCAGCGGCAGCCTGGTCACCGGGCAACTCTACGTCGCCTTCGACTACGTCCAGGATGCCCCCAAGGTCAAGATCGACTGGAGCGTACCGGTACCGGTGATCCCGACCGTCCCCAGCACCCTACCCAATCTCGAGGACAAGGTAACGGGTATCCTGGACAAGGTCGACAAGATCCCCTTCGAGGCGATCGGTAACGAGCTCAAACAGGTCTTGGCGACGATTGACAGCGCGATCAAGGACATCGATAAGGCAGTGGATCATATCGACACCGGCGTCACCCCAGAGTTGAAGTCCGGTCTCGTCGAGTTCCGGCGCGCCTTGGCCTCCGCCGACCGGGTGTTGAAGAACACCGATGCCAGTTTGCTCGGGCCGAATGCCCCGGTCCAGATCGAGTTGAGCAAAGCCTTGCAAGAGGTGGCGCGGGCGGCCCGCGCGGTGCGCGTGCTTGCCGACTACCTGGAACGCAACCCAGGCGCGCTGATTCGGGGCAAGGGCAACTAGTTTCTTACTCAGCTAGAGACAACCCGCCATGCCTCAGATCACCCGCTTCGGTCCCGCAAAGGCCTCGGATAACACCGGCGCCGGTGGCGTCGCCTGGATCGATATCGACATGGCCGTCGACGCCGATCACGACTGGCTGATGACCTGGCAGGAGATCAACGAACAGACCAGAACGGCCTTGTTGGAACCGGTGCGTTTCAACCACTACGAACAAGTTCCAGATGGCACCTTGCTGAGCATCAAGATGCTTCGTCCCGGGCAGATGGATGATGTCACCGACCTCGCCGACTTGAAGCTGCTGATCGGCTCGACCAGGGCGGTCACGGTGCGATCCGGAACCATCTCCGCCGTGGACCAGTTACGACAGCACCTGTCGTCGGACAAGACGCTGGTGACGGCGGTGGATCTATTGGGATTTCTGGTGTCGGCGATGACCAACCGCATGGAATCGGTCATCTATGTTCTAACGCAAGACATCGATGACGTCGAGGATGCATTACTCGACGGCAATACGGCGCCACCTCCGCAGACGTTGAGCGAGCTGCGGCGCCGAATCTTTCGCACCCGACGGCAGGTGAATGGCACCCAGCAGGTGCTTGCCCCGATGACCACCGATCCCGCCCTGGCGCTGGATGCCGACGATCGTGAAACGCTGACCAGGGCGTCGAATCATGTGGCCCGCTACTTGGGGAGTCTGGATGAATGCCGCACGCGGGTGGAGATGCTGGAGGATCAGATCGAGGAGCAACGCTCGGACACCATGACCCGTTCCAGCCTCAATCTGAGCATCGTCGCGACCGTGTTCCTGCCGCTGAGCTTCATTACCGGCCTGCTCGGGATGAACGTGGGGGGCATCCCCGAGGAACATAATCCGCTTGGTTTCTGGCTGGTGACCGGGTTGTCGATCATCATTTCCGTGGTGGGTTGGCGCTGGCTGCGTCGAAAGACCTACGATCACTATCTGCCTAAGGCAAGTTTTGGCAACAAAGTACTTAGGCGATCGCGGGTGACCCATTTGATCGATGACGCGGGGTTGGCGCCCGCGGTCAAGGAGGCAAAAGGACAGCTTAGCCAGCATCCTGCCCCGCATGCCGACACCGAAGTCGGGCGTCAAGACAATTCCGGTGGGGCGAGAGTTGGCAGACGTCGCACTTTTTCCCGCACAAAGCTGGTTGGGGTCCATGTCTTTGCGCTGCTGGTGGCGCTTGTGCTGTTCCTTTTTCACGTTGTGATTATCATCGATGTGGCTGGCGAGTTGATTCGTCGCGAGGGATGGCTGTTGGCGCATTTTGGTCAACATGCTGGCAAGATCGCCCTCCTTGGCTGCTTTTTTTTGTTGTTCTTGGCCCACCTCGTCGAAGCTGCGGCTTGGGGCTTGTTTTTGCGGGGGGCGCGGCTCTTCCCAAGCCTGACGGAAGGCGTCTACTTCACGGCTGCGTCGATCACGACGCTGGGTTACGGCGACGTCCTGCTGAAATATCCTTGGCGACATCTCGGAACATTGATCGCGATCACCGGGGTGCTGATGTTTGGCTGCTCGACGGCGTTCTTGTTCCTGGTCTTACAGGAGGTCTGGAAGCTGCACATTTAGGCAGCACGAGTATGAGATTCTCCAGCAATCGCCTTAGAAACTCAGGCTCAAAGCAGTGCCAAGCTTGTAGTAGTTGTAGTCGACGGGTTCGGAGAAATCCACGTAGACGGCGTAGCCGCTGAGCGAGAGTTGCTTGCTGATCGTCAGGTCGAAGAGCAGGTCGATCTCCAGCGAATCGGCACCGACAGCATTATTTCGGCCGATGCCGATGGCTGGGCTCAGCGTCAACTGGCCGAGCCTCGCCGACCCGTTCAGATAGAACTCGTAGGCGTTGTTGAGGTCGTTCAGCGGATAGAGGTTGTCCTCCACGAGCGGATCGAAGATGTTGAATAGGCCGGCGTTTAGGTCGATGCGGCCGTTGCCGAGCCAATAGACGCCACCACCGGCCGAGAATCGCTCGCCGACCAGGCCAGTATGCAGGCGGCCGGACCAGACATCTTCGTACTCGGGCTCGATCTGCGTCGGCACCAGGTTGTGGTGATAGGCCAGAATCAGTTCACTGCTCCAGCGCCGCTCGCCGCGTGCTGGGGGCAGCTCCAGCGACAGGTCAAAGGTCGAGCCGACCACGGCCATGACCCCTTGCTGCCAATCGATGAACGGCGATGCCTTCAAGCGGCGGCCGACGGCCAAGTTCGCCACCTGCGCGGTGAGAAAGACCGACCCGGCGCCGTCGTTGGCCTCGTCGACGTTCTGCCAGCCCGTGATCCCGCGGGCCTCATAGCCGGTTTCGGAATACTTGATCCAGTGGTTCAGCGCGGCGACATGGATTGTCGCGCCCCTGTTCGGCGACAGGTTCAGCGGCAGGCTGATCCCAACGCCCTGCTGGCTGTCGCCGTCGAGGACTGGGTTAGCGGGAAAGGCACGCCGGCCCAGCGTCGCGGAGAGCTGCCCGTTATCGGAGTCGAGGTCGATGTAGAACTCACGTAGGTCCGTCGGCACCGTGAAGACCTGCTCGAAGTCGCCCGGCTGTTCGTTCCAAAGGTCGACGATGCCCAGCCCGGTGGCACCGGCGCCGAGCCCATACCAGCGCGGTGTTGTCGCGGTGGCCTCGATGAAGCCCCAGGCCAGCCCGGCATCGGGTCCATTCTGATCGAGCGTCGTATTCACCGCGGCACCGACCTTGCCGGAGAGCTCGCCACCATCGAGTAGGCGCCGACGCCCATCGTCGGCGACGCTCACGCCCAGGATGCACCAGAGTCCGATGGCGAGCGCGATTTGTGGGCATAGATTCGGCATCGGCAGCTTCGGGGACAGAGCGGTTTCGAGAACAGCATACCAAGGGCGATTCGCGTCTGAATCGGCGGTTGTCTGGATGACACGCAATCACCGAACGCCCTTCTGCGCTGGCTTTCCCACCCTGGTTCACATGAATCCACGGAACCGCAAGTGTTGAGAGCTTGCCACTCCGCCCTAGATTGCGTAACTGCGTCAGCTATTTGCGGATGAGTCAACGCTCTCGTTGTCATCGTCGTTGGCCGCTGCCCTGCTCGCCAAAGCGGCGATCACGACTCGCCGCCCTGAGGCATCGCCCCGCTAGCGTTCAAGAACAACTCGGCCGCGCAGCTCCAGTCGCAACAATTCTGCCTTCGCACGCCATTGTGGAGCTAAACATGGACTTTGATCCGGTCACATTATCGCGGATTCAGTTCGCCTTTACGGTCTCCTTTCACATCATCTTTCCGGCCTTCACCATCGGGCTCGCCGCCTGGTTGGCGACGCTTGAGGGCTTGTCACTGGCCACCGGCAAATCGATCTATCGCCGACTCTTCGATTTCTGGCTCAAGGTCTTCGCGGTAGCCTTCGGTATGGGCGTCGTATCCGGCGTCGTGATGGCCTTCCAGTTCGGTACCAATTGGAGCGAGCTCGCGGTCCGTACCGGACCAATTCAGGGGCCGTTGCTGGCCTACGAGTCCTTTACCGCGTTTCTGCTGGAGGCCACGTTTTTCGGCGTGCTGCTGTTCGGCCGCGACCGCGTGCCGCGCTGGGCCTATTTCGCCTCCGCGCTGATGGTGGCGCTCGGGACCACCTTCTCGGCCTTCTGGATCATGGCCAACAACAGCTGGATGCAGGTGCCGACCGGCTTTGCGCTGATCGACGGCGACTTCGTACCCACGGACTGGGGCGAGATTCTGTTCAACGAGGTGCTCTGGGTGCGCTTCCCGCACATGCTGCTCGGCGCCTATCTAACGACGGCCTTTTGTGTCGCCGCCACCGGTGCCTGGTATCTGCTGCGGCAGCGCCACGTTGAGGCTGCGGGCACCATGCTGGCGATGGGGCTTGGGTTGGCCGCGGTGTTGATGCCCGCGCAGATCATTGTCGGCCATCTCAATGGCGAGTACACGGCCGCGCACCAGCCCTCCAAATTTACTGCCATCGAGGGCCGCTGGCAGACGGAGCAGCCCGCACGACTACTGCTCCTGGCCTGGCCCGACGTTGAGGCCGAGCGCAACCGCTTCGAGCTGGCCGTCCCGTATCTCGGCAGCTTTGTCGACCAGGGCAACTTTACCGGCGCAGAGCCGGGCATCGTGACAGTGCCGAAGGACGAACGTGCACCTTTCCTGGTACCGTTCTATGGTTTCCGCCTCATGGTCGGCCTGGGGCTGATCATGCTCGGGCTCTCCTGGTACGGTGTCTGGTTGATGGCCCGGCAGCGACTGCGCGACCCGAAGCAGGCGCCGCGCTGGTTCCTCTGGGCGACCTTCTTGCATTTCCCGAGCGGCTTCGTCGCCGTGCTCGCCGGCTGGCTCACCGCAGAGGTCGGCCGCCAGCCCTGGGTAGTCTTCGGTCTGATGCGCACCGTCGATGCGGTGACGCCCAGCTTGGGCGTTTCAGCCGTGCTGATCTCGCTCGTCGCCTACGGCTTGGTCTACGCGCTGATCTTCTCCGCCGGTACCTTCTATATCTATCGGTTGCTGCGCGCTGGGCTGGACGATCCCCGAGGCGGGGCGCCCACGGATGCTGCCAACAGTCTGACGCCAAGTCGCCCACTCGGCGCGGCGGGCGGCGTGCCATTGACCACGCAGGCAGCGCGGGAGGTGCTCTGATGGACCCATCGCTCGGACTTGCGGAATTCTGGGGCGCGGTCCTAGCCCTGTCGATCCTGATCTATGTACTGCTGGACGGTTTCGACCTTGGTGTCGGCATCCTCTTCGGCCTGAACCGTGACGAGGACCAGCGCCGAGACATGATGGGCTCCATAGCGCCTGTGTGGGATGGTAACGAGACCTGGCTGATCATCGTCGGCACCGTCCTGTTCGGCGCCTTTCCGGTGGTCTATGCGATCTTCCTATCGGCCTTCTATCTGCCGGTTGCACTGCTGCTGGTCGCATTGATCCTGCGCGGCGTCGCCTTCGAGTTCCGCTACAAGACGCATCGCGGGCGCTGGATCTGGGACTGGGGCTTCGTCGGCGGTTCAGCAGTCGCGAGCTTTGTCCAGGGCGCCGCCATCGGAGCCATGGTGCAGGGTATTCGCGTCGAAGGCCACAGCTTCGCGGGTGGCCCGTTCGACTGGCTCGCGCCGTTCCCGTTGCTCTGTGGCGCCGGGCTGGTGGCGGGCTACACGTTGCTCGGTGCAAGCTGGTTGGTGTTGAAGACCGAGGGCGCGCTGCGCGACTGGGCCTATCGCTTACTGCCCCGAGTGATGACGGGCGTCATCGGCTTCGTCGCGCTGGCGCTGCTCGGCACGCTACTCGGCGACTTCCGCGTGATCGACCGTTGGCTGGAACGGCCTGAGCTCTTGCTATTACCGCTGCTGGCCAGTTTTGCGGCCTGGGGGCTCTACGCGGGCGTGCGGCAAAAACGCGACTGGCAGCCGTTCGTCATGGCATCCCTGTTGTTCCTGATCGCCTACCTGATGCTGGGAGGCAGCTTCTGGCCGTGGATCCTTCCCTTTGCCCTGACGGTCCAACAGGCCGCGGCGCCGGACGCGTCGTTGGAATTCTTGTTCTACGGGGCCGGGATCATCGTCCTGCCGATCATCCTTGCCTACACGGCAACGGTATATTGGGTCTTTCGTGGCAAGGTTAAGTCGGGCGCGACCTATCATTGATGGACAAACTCCACCGCGTGGCCCGTCTCGAATGCATGTTCAGTGCGCACAGAACTCCACGCAACGCCGGTTCTGGTCAGAACCCGAACCGACCCTGAAACCGGTGAACCTGGATCGGCACTTGGACCTGCTGTAGGTGCGACTTCAGTCGCACGGTCAATACCTTGCGTGCGACTGAAGTCGTACGGAGCTCGGCAACCGATTGATTTCAAAGCTCTGAGGACGGTAACTGCCGAATCTATGATGAAAAGTCGCGGGAAACGAATCCGACCTACCACGACGTCAACGACCAACGCGAGAGGCGTTGCAGGCGGTTGGGGTCCTCGAACAAAGGGGGCGGGGCAACGGCTTCCGACTATTTCGGTCGCGCGCTCAGAGCAGGTTGAAGTCGTAGTTGAGGATGATACGGAAGTCCTGCTGATCGACTGCGCCTGGGCCGGCGGCATTGATTACGGCCATGCGCCCGCGCAGCCAGAGCCCGTCCAGCTTCCCGTTTTTCGGTCTCCAATCCAGCGTCAAGTCCAGCTCGTCGGTGTTTGGACGGGCGTTGGAGCCGCTGTCGGGCGTGTTTCCGGCGGTGTAATTGACGAAGCCGCTGACGCCGTTCAGGCCGATGCGGGCAAAGTCGTAGGCGGCGCCGATGCGCCAGGCGCGCTCACCGGCGCTATCGAAGTCCTCGACGATCACGCTGTTGTAGCTGGGTACGCCGCCCCAGGGGTTTTGGATGTCGGCGCCGCTGCCGGTGTCGGTATAGGCCAGGGTCAGGGTCGCGCCATAGGCGCCGATGTCGAATTTGCCACCGACCTGATAGGTCTGAAAGCGGCCGATCAGTGCCTCGCCGACGCTGCGTTGATCCGTGTACTGGGCGGACAGACGCATCTCTAGCTCTGCCTCGTCGTCGGTGGGGGTCAGCGCGGCGGTGGCCTCGGTATAGAAGGTGTTGAAGGTATCGATACCGAAGATGTCGATGGCGCCGATGTTAGCGCGCTCGCCAAAGCGCCAGCGCGCGCCCAGCACGCTGGCGCCGCGGTCCGCATCGGCGCCGGCGGCACTGGACAGGGACTGCCAAGTTGTTTCCGTACGCTTTCGGATTTTGTCGACGTAACCGACCACGTAGTTGAAGCGTTTGGCGTCGCGATCAAACAGCAGATACGCCTCGAAGGTGTTCGGCGTCATCCGGGTGTCGTGCTTGTTCACGTAGGGTAGTTCCATGCCCTGCCGCCACAGCTGCAGGTAGCTGGTGCCGAAAGGGCGGAGCAACAGATAGCTCTCGCCGAGCACCGTATAGCCATCCTGAACCGGCGCCAGTAGTCCGGAGCCGGGCTTGTCTTTAGGGGCATAGACGGGCTGGCTGGTATAGAGCGTGACGCCGAACCCGAGCCGTTCCCGCCAAAGCCCCGACTTGAAACCCAGCGAGCCGCCAGCGGCCCAAGCCTGGCTATCGGTTGCGCCGTCACGCAGCCGCTCCAGATAGTAGGTGCGGAACTGCCCGCCGAACTTGGCCCCATCGAGGAGTTCCGACACCAGGCTATTTGGTGCCGGCGGGGCGGCGTCTGGAGTCGGCGCCGTTTCTGCCTTAACGGGTGCGCGCTTGTCCGGCCGCCCCAGGTAATCGATGGCCGTATCCAGCGCTTCCGGGGACTCGACCATCGGGCCCTTCTGGGTCAGATAGTCCGGCTCGCTGGCACGGACGCACAGCGCGTTCGTCAGCAGCAGTGCCGCGGCCAACGGCAACGCAAGATGGGGAGGAATGTGCAGTGGGAAACGTCGCGACAACGACAGCGGTTGATCGGGGGCTTGGGCACCAGGACGGCGAGGCGGGCGATGAAATCGAGCAGCAATAGGTGTGGCAATCACGCATTTCTCCATCGCTCGTAGGATACCGGATTGCAAGACTCACCCGCTCCGCGACGCTGCTCCCGCGATGACACCGGTAGCCGCGCTTCTCAGCACGCATCAGGACTGCTGCCCGTCGCCTAACTGCCGACGCAGCCGCTCCAACTCGGCAGCCTTCGGCATCGCGGGCCTTGACGTCGACGACGCTGAGCTTGTCGTCGAGGAACTCCTTGTCGTTGTAGGGGTTCAGGATCTCGACCGCTACGATGGGCCAGGGCAGGTCGGTGCCGAGGACAGCGTTGAGAAAATGGATCAGCAGGTCGCTGTTGGCCTCGGCCCCGAGCAGGGCCTTGAAGACGCAGTCGACCTTGGGATCGATACGGTGGCGCATGCAGTGAGTCTAGTGGCTGCCCGAGGCACAGACAAGCGGGCGACGGCACGCCGGCGCCGCATCCGGCGCCGCTCTAGCGGCGCGCTGTCGGGCCGCTGCGTCTTGTCGAGGTGCCGCCCTGAGCGCTGAGCAGTCGGGCGCGGTGTGAGGGCGAGTCCAGCACGCACGGCCCTGTGGGCCGTGTATAGAAAACCATCCGCCAACCACGCCGAACCGACGGATAGGAAATCCAACCGCATCTGGGCAGCCGCATGCGCCAAGGCGAGGCAGTGTCCGGAACATTGGCTATTCTGTATATAAATACAGTCAATGAGCTCGCTGCCACACGGATGCCGACGGCTTCGCTCGGGCCAGGTGCCCGGACTGCGGGTATGACTTCCTGGTCGCCTTCTCGTGTAAGAGGCGCCGGCTGTGTCCGTCGTGCAACGCCCGACGCATGGCGGAGACCGCGGCGCACCTGGTCGATCACGTCATCCCGCCGCTGCCGGTGCGTCAGTGGCCAAATTGTGAACAAGGTTCTCGGTGCCCAAACGGCTGCGCTGGCCTAATTGGGCCTAATTGAGATCAGGCGGAGCGCGAGCCGCAGGCAATCAGCGCCGTGCTGCATATCCTGCTGCGCGTCATCGAGGCCCATCTGCGCCAGGCCAGCGGCGCCGGCTCGCATGCGCGTTTCGGCGCGGTTAGCTTCATCCATCGCTTCGGTGCCTCCCTCAACCGGCACGTTCATGATGCCGAAAACCATCCGGGTTTTCGCGCTTCGCGCGCCCTATCGGACGCCCAAATCCGCTCCCAGCGGATTGGTCACTGCTGCGTCATCGACGGAGTCTTCGAGCCGGTCGCGGATGCCGATGATGCCCCGAAATCCGTGCGCTTTCGCCCCGCCGCTGAACTGACACCAGAGGCCGTCGCCACCATCGCCGAGCAAGTACGCGTGCGGGTGCTGCGCTGGCTCGCCCGCAGCGGGCTGATCGAAGCGGACGATGTCCGCGAAATGCGAGCCCTTAGAGCCCCACCCAACCGAACAGCGGCTTCTCGCTAGATGCCGCGGTGCGCGTCGGCGCGCGCGATCGCGCCGGCCCCTTTTCGGATCAGGGAGCGCCTGCTGCGCTACTGTGCCCGCCCGCCGTTTGCGCTCGAGCGTCTGGAGCTGCGTGACGCCGAACATGTCGTCTACCGGTTGCCCAAACCACAACGTGACGGCACCACGGCGCTGACGCTCACCCCACTGGAGCTGATCGACCATCTCGCGGCACAGCTGGTTCACAGGTTGGCCGCCGCCCCGGCGCCACCGCCATCGCTACCATGGCGTACTCGCGCCCAACGCCCCGCTGCGTGCCGCTGCCATCGCCTTCGGCCGTGAGGTGGCGGAGGCAATAGACTCACCGACCGCGGTCAGTTCGCCGCCCCCAACGCCGGCCTCCAATGCCCGCTCCCCGGCGCGCTATCTCTGGGTCATGCTGCCCTGATGGGATCAAGCTCCGGCTGTTCGAGTCGCTGCCCCTGGTCTGTCCCAACTGCGGCGCGGATAGGCGCCTGATTGCATTCATCACCGAGGCCGCGCGCGTCGAGCGGATTCTTACCCACATCGGTGAGCCGCCGCGTCCGCCGCCGATCACGCCCGCCCGCCCCGGCGCCACGCCGCACCGCCGCTGAGAGCCCCGGCACCCCACAACGCCTGCGCCTGCACCGCCCCCGACGCCCGTTAGCCCCGCCGCTCGGTGTTGACCACACATCCCGCCCCCGCTATCGCCCTCGTCCGAGCCTACCTGGACGCTCAGGGTAGCTTGGATTTCCTATCCGTCTTGCATACTATGACTCATCAAAGAATCACTCAAGCGGACGAAAAACCTGATCAGCTTCCAATTTCCATTGTTGAGCGAAGCGTCCAAGCTCATGTTGTTAGATGCAGATGCCCTGTTTTTTCGCCGGCCAGATCTGATTATTGACTGGCTTGATCGGCCCGAGGATCAACGGATTCTTTACAGTGTCGAAGCATACATTCGTTATTGGGATTCAAAGAAAGGATGGGCGTATCGAGACAAACCACGTCGAACATTAAATGCTGGCTTAATGTGTTATCCGAGGGAACGATTGATCGATTTGGACAAGATCAACATTTGGGTCGGCCAGAATCCAGACCTCCTGTACATGGCGCCTACCTTTGAACAACTCTGCTACAGTTTCTTGACCTATCAGTCTCCTGATCGCCTGGCGCTCCCAGTGGACAAGTACACGTTTAACGACGACCGGCCCGGTGCAGTTTGCACGCACTACGCCATGAAGCGCTTCTTTTTTCTGAATATCCGGCGGTTGCAGGATGATCTGATTTAACGCAACTCGCAGGAGGATCGACGGCTTCGGTCGATACCATAGCGTCGCGGAGAACTGATGTTCGCGCCGACTCCTGGCGCAGCCGCTCCTGTGCGGCGCTGACGGTTGTGGTCAGGCCGCCTAGAGCGGCCGCGAGAATAAGGCGTGGCTGCGGCAGTTCCGCATTTACCCCGGAACACCCCGACGCGCGACACATTCGGTCGGTTTTTCTCGTTGTTGCAGCCGGAGGCGTTCGTGCAGTCCTTCCGGGCCTCGGTCTCCGCGATCCGAACCGTGATCCCCGGCGAGATCATTACCATCGACGGCAAGACGTTGGGCGGCTCGCGCGATTGCGCCGCCGAGCGCGTCCATAGACGCTTGGAGGTCCGGCGACACCGCACGTCGGCTACCCTGTCGAGCGTGCCGCGACAGGCCCTGTGGAAGGGGATGAGTATGATCGGCACGGTCGAGTCCAGCCGCGAGATTGACGGCGAGTGCCATTCGGTGCTTCGATGTGCTCATTCGGTGCTTCGACTTGCTCCCTCGGTTGTCGAGTGTTGTCGCCGCTTTTCAGAGGTGAATCCGGCGGTAACTGAGATCTCATGACCAGCATTCCGTAGAGCATGCCCGACACAAGAAGCACAAGAGCAAGGCTTACTTTTGGAATGATTTTCTTTCGCATGACCGTCCTTCATGAGGCATAACGTATAAGCATGTTAACCGTCGCGCACCGCACTGAGTGCATTCGGTCGAGCGCAGGCGCTGGCCGGCGCGCGTCACTGTGTGCGGCCGTCCTGATTTGCCGTAAGTGCGTGACTTAATTGGTGGGCGCGGCTGGGTTCGCTACAGCGGACTCGGCAGGCAGTGCAATCCAAAGGAACGGAAGTCGGAGTCGATGGCTATACAGACCGGCAGGGTGAGGCGCTGCACCAGAACGAAGCTGGTGCAGTCGGTGAAGCTGTAGCGTTTGTCGCGATGCCGCTCGAAGATGGTCCAGGCGGCGGCCTCGTCCTTGGGTGTCACTCTTTCCAGTCGAGCAACGCGCTGCTCGCGCAGTTCACTGCCAAGCCTGTGTGCGACATCCCAGCCGAGCCGGTAGCGGGTCAGGGTCACCACCTCGTCGAACACGAAGTTGCTTGTTACTAACCTGCCGCGATAGGCCCGGCAGGCGTCTGCTACGCGGGCATGGTCTGGGTCTTTCTTGTCCAGCAGCGCGTACCAGGCGCCGGTGTCTACGAAGGCGCGCTTCACGGGTCAGTCGAGCCGTAGAGGTGCCGGTCGTGCTCGCGTCCGACCGCCTCTCCCGTGCCCTCAGCGATGCCGACCAGCCCTTCAAGCGAGTCGTCTTCAGGCTCCCGGTTGCGACCAAGGTGGTCGTCGATGAGGTCTCGGATCAGCGCTGCAAGGCTGATGCCGCGATGGTGCGCCTCGTCACCGAGGCGCCGGTACTGTTCCGGTTCCAACGAGATCTGTGTGCGGTGCATGGGGTTTCACTCCAGCAGAGGTAACGCCATCCACGTTACATTTCCTGCCTCATGATGTAAACATCACAGTGTCGCCGATGCAAAAACCCGCGTCTTGCAGCCGTTGCGGCGCGCCTGCGCCCGGCAGGGTCGGGCCAGGCTAAACACGTGAACTCTTGATTGTTATTGCCCACAAGAAGCCGTTGTCGAGCGTTAGCGGGTCGTTTTCGAGGCTTAAAAGGTACCCGACCATACAGGCATCAAGTTCAAGGCCGCCGATGATGATCCGACCATGATTCGCGGCGTTTTTGGGAACGGATAGGAAATCCAACCGCATCTGGGCAGCCGCATGCGCCACGGCGAGGCAGTGTCCGGAACATTGGCTATGCTGTATATAAATACAGTCAATGAGCTCGCTGCCACACGGATGCCGACGGCTTCGCTCGGGCCAGGTGCCCGGACTGCGGGTACGACTTCCTGGTCGCCTTTTCGTGTAAGGGGCGCGGGCTGTGTCCGTCGTGCAATGCCCGACGCATGGCGGAGACCGCGGCGCACCTGGTCGATCACGTCATCCCGCCGCTGCCGGTGCGTCAGTGGCTAAATTGTGAACAAGGTTCTCGGTGCCCAAACGGCTGCGCTGGCCTAATTGCGCTGGCCTAATTGAGATCAGGCGGAGCGCGAGCCGCAGGCCCTCAGCGCCGTCCTGCGAATCCTACTGCGCGTCATCGAGGCGCATTTGATCCACTGGGATCTCCTCCAACAGCCCGACCCGGACTTCGAGCCCCTTTCAGACTGGGATCGGCGCATAGCGTGGTAGCCGCCGTCCCTCGCAGGAGACGGTGCAGCCCCACTTGTGTTCCGGCGCCACGCCGCACCGCCGCTGAGAGCCCCGGCACCCCACAACGCCTGCGCCTGCACCGCCCCCGACGCCCGTCAGCCCCGCTGCTCGGTGTTGACCACACATCCCGCCCCCGCTATCGTCCTCCTCCGAGCCTACCTGAATGCTCAGGGTTGCTTGGATTTCCTATCCGTCCTACCCGTGATGCTGCTGCTCGATGGGCTCTATGCCAACAGACCCATCCTGGAACGCTGCCGCAGCTACCGCTGGGACTTCATGATCGCGCTCAAGGACGGCTCGCTGCCAAGCGTTTGGCAGGAGTACCACAGCTTGGCGCACGAACAGCAAGACAATCGCAGGCAACAGCACTGGGGCGAGCGAAGACAGCACTTCCAATGGGTCAATGCGATCCGCTATGAATACGGACCCAACGCCACGAAGGCCATCGACCTGCATGTCGTCGTCTGCCGGGAACAGTGGGAAGCGATCGATCCCGACACCTTGGAGCGCGTGACCAAACACAGCAAACACGCCTGGATCTCCAGTCGTCCCCTCAGTCGGCTCAATGTGCATACCCGCTGCAACCTCGGCGCCCGCTATCGCTGGGGCATCGAAGGCGCATTCCTGGTCGAGAAACACCAGGGCTACGCCTACGCGCACACCTTCGCCAAAAACTGGAACGCCATGAAAGGCTATCACTCCCTCATGCGCTTGGGCAGCATCTGATCAATACGCTGGCACGTTTTTCCAAGCAACTGGCCGGGTTGTTCGCAACCCTCGGGGTGCAGGCGGCGATCGGCTTTTTCCGCAACACCCTCACCGGCCCTTGGCTCGATGCACAGCAGATCGAGGAGCGTCTGAGCCGGCCTTTCCGACTACGCTTGATCTGACTGCCGCGCGCTGGCGCTTGCCACCACTTGTCGCCTCGGCAGGTGGTGCCAGCCCCTTGCCTGACGCCCATAAAACGCCAATTCCGGCACCATCTTCGCCCAGGCACGACCCGCCGATCCCGCTTTCTCGACCCTGCGCGCCGGCTCTTCAGCTGATTGGCCGACTTTCTCCGCTAGGCGAACTGTTCGTGCGTCAGGGCTGGCGATTGAGTGGCAGGCTTGCAATTGTCCGAGCGGCGCATCTACACAGCTACCTTGCGGTGATGCACCGGATCGGTGTTCCCGTGGGGCGCAGTCTTGCGCGGTCGCGGCTGCCGCCCCGAATCGCAGAGACGCAGAGGCGCGAAGGTAAGAAAAAGGAGAATGAGTCGATTTAATCAGCGCAATACCCTCCCCAAGGCTCTGCTGCTTCTATTTTTTTTGCCTCATCGCTCTCTTCTGTTCTTCTTTTTTTCTCTGCGCTTTTGGCTCTCTGCGCGAGAGATCATTCTTCCGGCTGCGCGGGGTGCAGCATCGAATTGGGCGTCAAGCTGTTCGTGGACGAATGGCAACGCACCGATGATTGCTGGCCGATCGATCGTTCTAGGGTTGGGTCATGGCGAAAGGACATCCCAGTCCGCGAGACAGCGCCGCACCGTTTCGCACACCAGTTGGTGTCCGTATGGGCTGTAGTGAACGCTATCGTAAGCGAGGAACAACTGTGTCGGGTCTGGCTGGGTTGCAAAGGCTGTGTAAAGGTCGCAAACCTTAACGCCATGCGCTTGGAGCAGCTTAAGGGCCGTTCGACGAGGCCCGGAGAAGCCGTCGGGATCAGTGACGTCGTTCAGCTCTGGAAACAACACGAAGCCGAATGGAACTTGGGCTGCGTCCGTCAGCGCAGCGAAGCGCTCCACATCTTTAGAGAATTGCGCCTGGATCTCCGGTAGCTTCCAGGCCCTTACGACGGACCGCATCCACTTGGTGTGATATTCCTCGCGCTTGTCCGCATTCATCAGCGCATACCGGAGTCGGGTGCTCAGCTCAGAAAGAAAGTGGGCAGCATAGGTGCCGCCAATCCTATCCTTGCCGCGCGCCAGCCAGTTGGGTGTATGCAGGCCCTCTGCACCGCGCTGCTTCGTTTGCGCGGGCCCGGCCCCCTCCATCGGCGCGATATCGTTCAGGGTCAGACCTACCACCACGGCGGATGGTTGCAGCCCGAGAAAGCCGAGCTCGGCGAGCGACAGATAGTGCCCGAAAGTGTAGGAGTTAACCCCGAGGTTGAGGATCACTGGCGGCAGAGTACTGAGCGGCGCCGGGGTATCGGTAGACTCCAGGCACTCCGTAAACCGGTCTTCGGCACGCACGCCCGCACCGAACACGATGGAGTCCCCGAGGAAGGCGATCCGTGCACGGTCTGCTGGCATCGGTGTAAAGGAGTCGTCGCGGAAGCCCTGCGGGTTGATGTTGATCGGTATTTCCCCATAGCCGGCGCCATTGAATAGGCCGGAAAAGCCAGGACGATAGACGAACCCAAGCTGCGGGTGCGGCGCAAACAAACCGGCCGGGTAGCCGTAACCTTCGATGGCCCTGACGCTGCCCATCGATACATAGATCCAGCCCGCTAGTTGCAGCAGCAATGCGACGAACGCCAACCAAACCCCGAAAACGAGAATACGCTTCATGTGTTGACTCTTTCGTTCTCCTTCGGAGCTGTTCTAGCCGTTAGTAGGTCCTGTGTGTTCGATCTGAACCCGCAGCGGTTTGAGGGTGTCGAGATGCAGGTCGCGCTGCGGGAAGGCGATGCTGATACCAGCGGCATTGAACTTGTCGTTGATGGCCTCGTTCAACGCACTGATGGTCTTGACGCGCAGATCGATGGAATCGACGAAGCAGCGCAGCAACAGGCCGAGCGCGTTGTCGCCGAAGGTGTCGAAGATCACCGTGGGGGAAGGCTCATCAAGCACGTTGGGGTTCTCATGCGCCGCCTCCTCAAGCAGTTCCATGGCCTGACGCACCGGTGATCCGTAAGCGATGCCAATGGCTAGGACCAGACGCGTGGTCTGGTCTGAAAGCGACCAATTGAGCAGACGTCCAGTGATGAACTCCTTGTTCGGTACCAGCAGTTCCTTGCCGTCGAAGTTGCGGATGGTGGTGGCGCGGATCTTGATCTTGGTGACCACGCCGTCGGTGTCACCGACCGTTACAGCATCACCGACGCGAATGGGTCGCTCGAACAGGATGATCAACCCGCTGATGAAGTTGGCGACGATCTCCTGCAGGCCGAAGCCGATGCCGACGCTGAGCGCCGCCGCCAGCCATTGCACTTGCGACCAACGCGCGCCGAGGGTGCTTAGCACCAGCATTAGACCCACGGCAACCACGACATAGGTCGTCAACGTGGTCACCGTATAACGGCTGGCAGCTGTCATATGGAAGCGCTGCAGCAGTAAGATCTCAAACAACGCCGGGAGGCGGTCCGCCAGCACCCAGGTGCCGATGGCATACAGCAAAGCTTGGCCGAGGTTCCCCAGCGTGATGGGCAGCGGCTGCGCAGCGCCATCGACGATTACGGTTCCATGCCACAAGATCACATCGTCGAAGATATGCAGCGCGGGTAGGGCGCTGAACCAGATCAGGTAAAAGCCGACAATGGTCGAGGTGAAGAGGAGGATGCGGATCAGCCCGCGCGTCTCGTCGCTCAGGGCGGCAATATCCACCTCCTCCTCCTCGAAATGCAGCTCGCCTATCTCGCCGAGCGCTTCATGCTCTTCGGCTTCCTCTTGCTCCGCACGTCGGCGTTCCATGGCGGCATCGAAGGCGAGGCGCCGTCTGGTGACCTGCAGCCAACGCAAGGCGAGCGCGTTACTCAACACCAGCGCAGCCAAGAACCAGAGCGTCAGCAAAAACAGATAGGAAAAGGCGGTGGCCGTGTAGACGTAGCCGGTCCAGGCGAGGGCGATGAGTGCCAGGGGTGAGCCGACGAGCAGCGGGTACCAGATGAGGTAGGTGCGGAAGAGCATCGGGTAGTCGCCACCGGATCGCAGGTGCGCAAACACGCCATGCCGGGGATGGAGCACCCGGTACAGGAACCAGGACAGCGGCAGGTAGGCAAGCAGCAGAGCGAGCTTGGCCAAGGTGCCGCCGCTCTCGGCCTGGTTGAGACCAAGCGCGACATTGACGATCGAAGATCGCGACCACGAACGGCCAGACGAATAGACGGAGCTGAGTGCGCAGCAGCGTCAGGTTGCGCTCCGGCCAGCGGAAATGGACCGCGGCCAACCCGTGCGGCCGGCAGATGGCGCCCAGGCTGAACAGAATGGAAAGATGCAGGGCGGCCCGTATGAGTGCATGACCCAAGGCATGGGAGAACTCTGTCGCGCCGCCGTCGAATTTGAGTTGCCAGCCCACGACTGCCAATAGCAGGGGCAGTGGCGCCGCGAGCAGCAGGGTCAGGCCCAGCACCCTCCCGGTATAGTTCATGCGGTCGGTGGTGGGTTTGCCGATCTGGGGCGTGATCGATTCGATGGCGGCGATGATTGCTCGGCGCCGCAAGAGCAGGACGCCGGCGCCGATCACGGCGAGCCAGAAGACCGGGCTGCGCGCGAGCTGCTGGCCGATCAGGCGCGGCAGGCCCGGCATGTCCGCTGCCGTAAGTCGGGCGCCCAGTTCGCTCGGCATCGCGCGGATGTCCTCAAGTTGGATCGGTTTGGCGTTGCGCAACCAGGGGAGTCGCTCGTCCAAGTAGGCGTCATACTCGGCGGCGGTGGAGAGCAACGCCTGCTCAGCCCGATCAAGCTCCCGCAGCTTGCCCTGATAGAGGCCGTTCACTTCCAAGGTCTTCTCAAGTAGTGCCTGGCGTTGCTGCACCAACTCCAGCAACTTAGCCTTCTGCGCCTCGGTCTCCGCACCAGCCTGCAGTCCCAGCGCCAGTTGCTCCACGGTCGCGTCCGAATCCGCGATGCGCCGCGCCTCGGCGCGATGCTTCAAGCGGCTCACGGTGAGGTCGGCGATCTCCGCCTTGCGTTGCTCATCGTTTTGAACAAAGGCCCTTAGGTCAGGCAGCGCGTCGAACTGCTGCAACAGGATGCGGCCGAGATCGTCGTTGATCTCGCCGGACTCCAGTGTTTCGCGGGCATCCTGGTAATCGGCGTCGAGCTGCTCCACGATCTGCTCCAGGTTCTGCCGCACCAGATCCTTCGCCTTAAGCCGCTGGGTGATGTCGTTGACGTCACGCGACAGCGCCGCGTTTTCCGCGGACAACTCGACCAACACCGGAGGCATGCCCTCAAGCTCGCGTTGCGTCTGCTCGGCTTCCGTCGTCGCTTGCACCGCCGCCTGGCGGCGTTTGCGATCGATCAGTTCATCGAGTACCCGTATGCGCTCGCCGATCGCATCGACGTTGGTCTTTTCCTTATCGTCTTTTGCCTCCAGCAACTGGGTGCGCAGCGGCAGGGTCGAGAGTTCCTGCTCGAGCATCGTGGTCTCGGTGTTCAGCGCCACGTAGCGTGTCTCCAGCACCCACTTTTGGGCCTGCGCAAAGGTGGGGCTTGCATCGTCCACGGCCGGTGTCTGAATCTGCGCCGAGGCCTCTTCGCGTTGTTGCGTCGCCTCTGCTAGGCGCTGGTCGATGGCCTCAGGGCGCTGCTCGAGGGCTGCTAGACGGGATTCGAAGTCGGCGCGACGCGCATCGGCCGCGGTCAGGTCCGCTTGTTCCTCTTGCAGCAGTTGTTCCAGTTCGGGCAGCGGCGTGTCCGCATCCGCGTCAGGGCCGTCTATCGGGTCGGCCTCGGTATCCGGCGCAAGCGCCGAGCGGATGGCCTGGATCTCGCCGGGCGCTCGCTCGGCCCTGCGCCGAAACGTGGCCGCGGATGCCGCGTTGTCCTTCGCCGCCTGTAGATTGCTCAAGTGCCTTGCGGTACAGGTCGATCAGCTGGGTCTTGGCCTCCTCGGTCCTGTCGGTCGCTGCCTCCGCTTCGGCGATCTTCGACTCCAGCGCCTCCGAGGTGACCAACCAGCCGGGCAGGGCGCTGTCGGCCTCTTGCGCATAGGCGCACGACAGCCCGGCAGCCCACAGCATGCAGGCGATGACGACGGGGGCAGGGGTTCGCATGATTTTCCCTCTGTTACTTCCAGCGCGCCTAGAATGTTCGAAGGCGCAAAATGTTTGCAGATGAGTCAAGTTTCGACGCGGCATTGGACTGACGCAGATTCTCGAAATCGAAATCGAAATCGAGATCGGGATCGAGTCGCTTGCCACTGACTACGATTTCGATAGCGATAGCGATAGCGATATCGATGATCCGTACTCGACGGTCCGAGGCGAAGCCACGAGATTGTGCAAGTATTCCGCGAACCACAAGAAGGTTGCGAACCACGAAGGGCACGAAGAGCACGAAGGAAGAGAAGGCTTGGAAATAAAAGCGCATTCTCCTTCGTGTGCTTCGTGCCCTTCGTAGTGAAAAACATCTCTCGCACGTTTTGCGAATACTTGCCGAGTCTCCACGCTAAGGCCGAGTCTCCACGCTAAGGATCGGCTCAATGATTGGACGTGAGGGCATCTTCCTCGTGCCCGCCGTCCTGACGCAGATACAGCGTCTGACTCGGGAACGCGATACTCAGCCCATTGGCCTCGACGATGGCGCAACAGCGAAACAGCACGTCCTGCTTGACCTGAAGCCAGCCTTCCCAGTCGACGGTCTTGGAGAAGCAGTAGATCAGGATGTCGATTGAGCTGTCGCCGAGGTCATCAAGATAGACCAGCAGGGTCCGCTTGATGCCGTAACCATCCATGGCATCGGCGATCTTCCCCAGTTGCTGTTCGGTGTAGTGGGTGGTGTCGGTGCTGCTGTCGGCGATGTCCGCATGGGCGATCAGCATGGCGCGGATGTCGTCGACGGTCTTTTTCACCTGCTGCATATCGCTGCCGTATTCGAGTCCGAGCGTAAACTTGATGCGTCGACCCAGTTTGCGCCGACTCCAGTTGCGCACGTCGATGCCGGCGACATAGGCGTTGGGTAGAAAGATCACCGCGTTGTCGAAGGTGCGGATCTTGGTGCTACGCAGGCCGACATCGATCACCGTCCCCTCGCCGTTCGGCGTCACGATCCAATCGCCTTGCTGGAACATGTCGTCGACGATGATAGAGATGCAGCCGAAGATGTTCGCGATGGTCTCCTTGGCCGCGAACGCGACGGCCAGACCGCCGATGCCGAGCGAAGCCAGCAGGGCGCGGATGTCGAAGCCGAAGTGCTGCAGCAGGAAGAGCACGGCGATCACGATCACCAGGAAGCGGGTCATGCTGGATAAGAAGTTCACCAACTCTCCGCGCAGCGTCGGATAGCGGCGAAGCAACTCGCTCGAATACAGCATCACGAAGTTGTCAATCAGGCGCAGTAGCGCCCACACGACCAGCACGACGTACAGACTGTCGATCACGCTTATGATGCGCTCGTCGGATTCGCGCAAGAAAAGAATGCGCGTCGCCTGCGCGATGGCGAACAACACCAACAGGATGCGCAGCGGACCGAGAAACGACTGCTCAAGTAGTCGCAGAAAGCGCTCAGCTTCGGTCGGGTCCTGCTGTGTGCTCTGCGCCCGTTTCGGCAAGGCCCGTCGCACAAGGCGCAGCAGCATCGGCAGCAGAATCAGGCCGATGCCGGTCAACGTCAGAAACAACAAGACGGCAGCCAGGAGTTGTCCAACGCTGATGACTTGCCCAATGCTGTCGTCGCTGCCTGGCAGCATCCTGGCGTTGAGGTCGATGGCCCAAGGCTGCGCGTCGATGGTGCCGATCAGCGTGCTGATGCCGAGCCAATGCAACAACCGATTGCTGGTTGCCGCGCCGTTGACGAAGCCACGTAAAGACTGAGCGACGGCGCCATAGACCTCGGCGCGCTGGCTGTAGTCACGATAGACGGCGATTAGCGTTTGCTCGGCGTCGCTGAGTTTGGTCGACCCGGCAGTTTGCAAATGCTGCACGTCACGCCCGAATGGGGCCTGATTGAAAGCGTTTCGTTGCTGGAAGCTGTTGAACGCGCGGTTGAAGTCCGCGGCTGGGGCGAACCGGATCCAGTCACGCGCCACCGTCGTCAGCAGATCGGCAAAGCTCTGGTCCAGAACCGCGCTGTTGAGGTGCAGAATCGCGGTCATCTCGGCGGTCTTGTCCCCGCTGCGCCGGGCACTCGCAACGGTGTCCCCCAGACGCTGCAGTTCGTCCGCGGGGAGCGTTGCCGCAAAGCCATTATCGCCTCGGGACAAGATGGCCCGGTTGAGTTGCTCCAGCACGAGGGCGCGCTGGTGCGTCAGCCGGGCCCTGTCGGCGTTATCCGTGGTAGCGCTGATACGCTGGTCGAGGTTGGCGACCGCGAGCAATAGCGGTTGCGTGAATAGCGTTGTGTCCCCGAGGTTCTGGGCGTGCATCACCGGTGCCTCGTCTGCCGGCAAGATCGCTGGGGACACCAAGAGCCCGATCAGCAGGGCCGCTATCAAAGCTTGGCTCAAACTAGAACGCACGCTGCTTTTCGATTGATTCATCGTCGTATGCTATCAAATCCGATAGGCAACGCCCTGGCCGTTGCAGTGCTGCGCTGCCGTGCAGCTCAGCCCGAGAGCCCGCTGACCCGCGTCGATGCGCAAACGGACCCCAAAGAAACGGAAGGCCTGCATGATGTTGTCCGGAAGACTGTCAGTCGGGCGCAGATCGACTCGTCGTAGTCTTCGGCCAACGATTCAACCGCGCGGGGCGGCGCCTCGGACTGCCGCCGCACGCGAGGTCCGGCGCGAATCGTTTTCAGTTCGCGGCGAGTCATGCCGATCACCAGTCACTCCTTTCGCGGACGAGTGAATTCCGGAAATGGCGTTCCGATGATGCCGCATCACACGAGGTCGCAACTGACCACTTCACGCCAAATGGACGGCGTGGGGGCGCACACCGGGAAATCAGGCAGTTGGCGTTGATCGGCGAGCTTGCCGCCCCTGACAGAGGGACGCAACTCTCCATTGGGCACTGACCCCGCCCGGCGTTGACCCCGCCCGGCGCAGGAAGCGCTCGCGTCGTCATACCTGCTCGGCCAGGTCGCGCAAGGCCCGGCCATGGCGGCTCCCGAGGTCGCGAAACCCCGCGCCGATCCGCACGTCCGCGGCCACCCGCTCCCAGAACGTCAAGGCGACCTGACTGGCGGTGAGCCAAGTGTCGCGCTCACGGGGCAGGGGGAGCGGTGGCGTCCACTCGGGTGCGGGCAATTCACCGCCTCTCAGCGGTGCATGGCGCATCGGCAGCATGTCGTAGACGGGCGCCGGGCGCAGGCGCCCCGCGACTGGCCGAAAGCTGAGATTCCCCAGGTGCATGTCGGTGTTCGCGATCAAGCGACCGTACCACCAGAGGTAATGGATGCGCGCCGCATCCTCCGTCTCCAGGAGGTCCGCCGCGACCAGGGCATCGGCCAGGCGTGGCCAGTCGTGGCTGTCCTGTCCCAGCAGGGCCGCGTTGACCGTCTCCAGGCTGATGAGCGGGCTGCGCCCCCAGGTGCCGTGGCGGTCGAAGCGCTCCACCTCGAGAAAGGTGCGCCCAGCGTGCGAGAGGATACGGCTGTGGGCGCAGGCGATGCCCGGCAAGGCCGATACGCATTCCAGGGCCAGGTGCTCGCAGACCAGCAGGTCAGCCCAGCGGCGCACAGCGGGCGAATCGTCCGCGCCCGAGAACTTGACCAGCACATGCGGCGTCGCGCGACCGGCGAGCGCGCGTCGGGCCGGGAACTTGGGAAACTCCCCCGCCGCGCTTGATCCCGCTACCCCCGCCGCCAGCGCTCGCTCCGCCAAGACCGCGTAGGCGGCGGGCGTGTCCGCTTCGCGCAAAGGCTCGCCGGCCGAGAGTCGCTCTTGCTGCCAGCGCTCGCAGGCGGTATCGCCGAGGATGAGGTTGCCGACTGTATCCGTCCCGACCCGGCTCAGGGCGAACAGGATGTCGTCGTCGTTCCAGAGATTGGGGTCGTCCGGCACCGAGAACTCGCGCTGGATCGCCCGCGCGAGCTGCCGGCCGAGGTAACCCTGAGGTCGCATGTCATATAGCGGATAGGGCAGGCCATCCCACCACCCATCGCGTGCCTCCTCAATCAGCGGCCAGTCCGTTGCCGCGAGCGTCATCCATGCGCCCCTTGGGGCGAGGGCGGACAGGCTCGCGACCTGCGTCGCGCGGCCAGAGATATCGACGGCATAGAGCGGGTACTCGCCGGAGTCTCCCCGCACGGATCTGCGCAAGGCATAGCGGGTGCGACGCGCCTTACCCGCGACCAGGATGGGCAGGGTGCTCGCGTCCAGCAGCCGGTGCAGCGTGGGGACGCTGATCTCCAGCGCCGTGGCCAGCTCCGCCGCTCGGACCGCGGCTTGGCGCCCGAGCACGCTGGCGAGGCGCTCGCGCGCGATCTGCTGCTTCGTCCTCAAGGGCTGACTCGCTCCTGGCCGAGCGTCGGCGGTTGATGCTCGGCAAGCGCCCGAGCGAGAAGAGGCAAGAGAAGATTTACGAGAAGATTATACGCGCAGAATTTAGTAACTAATTAATGAGTTGTCCATCACAGGTTGGCATCGTAAGACTGGATCGAAGATCCCGAGGCCAAACGGACGATGGTCATGTCGCTCGCGATCCAACCCCTGAACCCGCGCAATGCGTCGGGTCACCTCCGGGCGGCCCTATCGAGCTGTGCTGTCGACCGGTCGTCGTGCCCGGGCCGGGCGGCATCGGGGTATGCTCTGCGCATTTCAACCGCACAGATTCAGCCAAGGTCCGGATGCAAACGGTCAACATCACCGAGCTGCGCAGCCATCTGCCCGAGTACGTCGCCCGCGCCGAGGCGGGGGAGGAGATCATGGTCTCGCGCCGGGGCGAGGTCGTCGCCCGGCTGGTCGCGGCCCAGGACCGCCGCGCCGCGGCCAGGGAACAGCTCAAACGCCTGTTGACGCGCGCCTTCCGAGTCGCACCCGCAGGAGCATAGCTCGGCTATGCTCCTGCGGGTGCTGCTTGAAGGCGAACCTCAAGCCAGCGTCATTTGGTACAAGATTTTCGTAGTCGCCTAAGCAGTATCAATAGACGACCGCACGCCGCCAGGCGCGTCGACGGGCGCCGGCGAAGGAGACCGGCGTCAGCGGCATGCCGATGATGTCGATGAATAGCGAGGCGGCGCCGGCGCTGGCCGGGATGGTGCCCTCCAAGATTTTGACCTGGTAGCTCAGATCGTTGCCGGCCAGCACCGGATCGCGCAGCTCGACCACCGCGTCGTCGAGCGTCTTATCTTCAAGGAACGACAGGGTCGCATTCGGTGGGTCCTGTAGGAAGCTGTCGCTGCCTTCGCTCCAGAACGGCACGAAGCGGGCCGTGGTCATGTGCCCGGCGATGCGCTCCGGACGATCCGAGAACATCACGGTTGCCGGGTTTATCCCCGCGAGCGTCAGCTTGCCATCGGCGTAGGTCACGCGGGTGGCGTTTTGCACGAACAGGAAATCGGCCTTGTTATGGTTTGCCTTGGGCCCGTGGTGCTCCTTCTCGGATGCCTGGGCCGATCGCGTTAGCAAGGCGAGCGGGCCGAGCAGGGCGGCGGCGGTCAGCAGGTCGCGTCTCTTGGTCATCGTGTTCTCCTTCTATGGTTGGGCTTCGGGGGTGGGATTTATCCTAAGCGAAGAGTTAGCACCACGAAGTGCACGAAGAACACGAAGGAAAAAAGGAGAGAAGTGCTGTTCTAATCATGCGCCTCTTCTTGTAAAGCTTCGTGCCCTTCGTGGTGAACTGCTCTTTCTGGTTCTAGCGGGTGCGGAAGGCGCGACCGGGGGCTTTTTGGGGTCCGTCTCGAAATCGCTATCGAAATCGGGATCGGGATCGTGCATCTCGTAAAATCTGGTGTCGTCTCGATTTCGATAGCGATCCCGATAGCGATCCCGATAGCGATTTCGATTTCCCCTGCGTCGGGTTTTGCTGCGCCAATCTGGCCTACGAACCTGCTGTTTACCAGCGGAAGGTCGCCCCCAACGTCGGGCCGGTCATACGCAGATCAGCGTCGTTTTTCCCATTGAAATCGTAGGAGAGGCTGCGGATCGAGAGGTTCACAGCACCCCAGTCGAAGGCGTAGCCCACGCCCAGCAGTGCCTGCCAGGTCCAGTTGGATGATCCGGTGCCGACGTCTATGTAGTAGGGCATGTACCAGCGGCCTTCACCAAACCGGAACTGGCCCTTGACCCCGGCGATGCCGTCCCACTCGGTCAGGTCGCGGGAGCCTCGTGCATTGGTGTCGATAAAGCCATCGGACCCCACGATGTTCAATTTAAGCTCGGTGTCGATCCCTACGTAGCGAAACCCGGCCAACAGGTCGAGCTTGACTTTCGGGTTGTGCACCAGCGTTCGGGCTCCGGCCAATGTCCAGACGGTTGCCGAGAGGCTGGTGGTAGCGTTGCGTTGGATGCTGCTCAGGGCGCGGCCCTCGGGACCGGTGATGTTGCGCACGCGCGAGCGCTGATCGCCGAAGTCGATGTAGATGATGTCGGTGAACACCGACCAATCGCCCTTGCGCACCTCGCCGGTGACCATGGCGCCGAATTTGAGATTCTTCAGATAGTCGTTCGGGCCGATCTCGGTGCTGGTGCTGAAATTGCCGAGGTTGGACCCCAGCGCGCGCCCGTCGATCGTGCCGTTGACATTCGGCAACCATAGATAGGGCGTCAGCGTAAAGTGCCAGTCACCGTCGTAGGGATCGAGCTTGTCCGCCGCGGGGGCGATGGCCGGAGACGCCGATAGGCTAAGGGCCGCCAGCGCGGCGAGCGTCCGATAGAGGGGGAGTCGTAAGAGCATGACCTAATTTCCGTTACGCGTGGATCAATGAAGCCGCCCCGAGCGCCAGGTGTGGCGCGGTGCAGGCGCTGTCTGCTCAGGGCTGGGATGGAATGTAGACGTACGCCGTCGGGACATTGGCCCCAACGACCTTGATGGCGTTGCTCTCCCACAAACTGCCAAGCGAGACGGTTTCTCCCGCAGGGAAATCGCCGATCTTGGTCTCGTTGCCGGTCACCTCGTAGGTGCCGGAGCCCGGCGGCATCTGCAGGGACACCTGGCAGGGGCTCGAGTCGCAGTTCGCGGTATCGCCGGGCTTGATCGTCACCTGCATGGCGCCGGAGACCTCATCCCCGCTTGAGGCGCAGGCGGTCAACACCGACAGGGCCAGTGCGGAGATCAGCCAAAGCCCGTGGCGCGGAGTCGTACGCAGGTCCTGAAGACCATGCAAAGTGTTTATCGTTGGTTTCCTCTGAGTGATTTCCATAGGGACGCTGTCCGCAGCGGCAAAGGACTGTACGGGACTATGGCTGCGATAGCCATATCTCCCGGAATGCTGCCAGGCTTCACCGCCGCGGTCTGACCATTTCACGCCAATCTGCGGGGAGCGTCCCCGGTCGAGATCACCTTCGTCGCGCGCGGGCGGCCTACGGAGACGCCCGCATCCTGCCCCGGCAAGCCATGCAATTCCGTACTCGTCGTGGCGGGCTGCCGGCCGCTCCAGCGGCCCATGACCCTCCTGGGTTGCGTCCAGCAACAGTCGCCAGCTTGCGGGCGACGCGGCGCTGGAACGTCGGTGGAGGCATGGCGACGCCGGAGCATCGTCACCATCACGGCAGCGAGCGTCCTTAGAAGACGAGGTGTCGCAGTCCGGAGATCGGTGCATTACAATCATTCATGTATTTACGTCTTTTTCATATGCATGAGTCTAGCGATGCGAACCACACTGCATATCGATGATGACCTGCTGCAAAGCGCGCAAGCCCTCTGCGGTGTCAAGGAAAAGACAGCCCTCGTGCGCGAAGGGCTCAAGGCCCTGATCGAACGCGAGAGCGCGCGTCGCTTGGCTCGGCTCGGCGGCTCTGAGCGCCAGCTGGAGCCGATACCCCGCCGGCAGTCCGATACTGGCGCATGATGCTGGTCGATACCTCTAGCTGGATCGACCACCTGCGCACGGGCGATGCGCACCTGACCGCACTGCTGAGCACGGTGAACGTCGCCATGCACCCCATGGTGCTGGGCGAGCTGGCCTGCGGAAACCTCCAGAATCGGCAGACACTGATGTTGTTGTGGCGCAACCTGCCACAACTGGCGGTGGTGACCGATGCCGAGGCCCTGTATTTCTTGGATCAAAACCGCTGTTGAGGGCGCGGCATCGGCTACATCGACCTGCACCTGCTGGCGGCTGTGGCGTTGAGTGCCCAGGCAAGCCTTTGGAACCGCGACAAGCGACTAATGATGTGTCGAGCAAAGCACGGATCGATATTAAGCCTTTGGGTCGCGTGCTGGCTCTTGTTTGCGCCGGCCGCCCCGGCTGCGCAGGACCAGTCCGTCCTCGTGCTGTATTCCAACCATCGCTTGCTGCCGGCGAATCTCGAGTTCGAAGCCGCCCTGCGCGAGACGCTCGCTGAATCGACGGAGCTGAATGCCGAGTTTCTCGACTATCCCCGTTTTGAAGGCGAGCCCTACACGCGCGCCCTGACCCGATTCCTGCGCGAGAAGTACGCGTTGCGACCGCCGTCCATGTTGGTCGTCGGGGGCAAGGGGGCGCTGGATTTCGTGCTCCGCCATCGCGCCGAGCTGTTTCCTCGGGTCCCGGTCATCCACGCGGGCGTCGTCCGGTCGTTTCTGCAATCGCGCCCGCCACTCCCGGCCGACGTGGTCGGCGTCCCGATCGAATTCGATTTTCCGGGCACCATCGAGCTTGCGCTGCGCTGGCATCCGCGCGCCCGACGGCTACTGGTGGTGACGGGCGCCTCCGCGCAGGACCACGCCTGGGAAGCCGAGTTGCGCTCTGATTTGTCGCGCTTCCAGGACCGGGTCACGACCGAGTTTCTCGCCGGCCTGCCGACCGATGCGCTGTTGCAACGGCTGCGTGAGTTGGGCAAGGACACCGTGGTGTTTACGCCGGGCTACTTCGAGGACGGTGTCGGTCACCAGTTCTCCCCGCGCGAAGCCGCCCAGCGCATGGCCGCTGCCGCGGCCGCGCCGGTGTACGGACCCTTCGATACCTTCATTGGCACCGGCATCGTCGGTGGCTCCATGCCGAACTTCGCGGCCATGGGGCGGCAGGTGGGACGCCTCGTGAACGATTGGCTTGCCGGTGGCGCGCCCGCCGCGCCGCCGTTGCCGGAGACGATGCCCAAGGCCGTGAACGTCGACTGGCGACAGATCCAGCGCTGGGACATCGACCCGAGCGAGATTCCCGACGACGCCATCCTATCGTTCAAGCCCCAGACGCTGCTGGAGCAATATGCAGCCGAAGCGTTCGCCGCCACGGTCGTCTTGCTGCTGCAGGCTGGGCTAATCGCCTGGCTCCTGTTCGAACGCCGTCGTCGCCGCCGCATGGAACAGGCCGTCCATCAACAGCGCTGCGAGCTCGCCCATGCCTCTCGCCTCGCGGTCGCCGGGGAGTTGACGGGCGCCATCGCCCACGAGATCAACCAGCCCCTCGGCGCGATTCTGAGCAACGCCGATGCCGCCGACCTGCTGCTCGCGTCCGGTGCGGATCGGCGCGACGAACTGCGCGCGATCTTGGCCGACATTCGCAAGGACAACGTGCGCGCCAGCGAGGTCATCCGCCGGCTGCGGGCGTTGCTCGCCAAACAACCGGTCGACTGGCACCCCTTCGCCCTGAACGATGCCGTGCGCGAGCTGGAACCCGTGCTGCGCGCCGAAGCGCGCCGGCGCGGGGTGGCACTGGACATGCGACTTGCCGCGACCGCCACCACCCTGTGCGGTGATCGCGTGCAGATCCAGCAGGTGCTCATCAATCTGGTGCTCAACGCCATCGATGCGGCGAATGGCCTGCCCGAGGCGCGACGCACGGTCGTCGTGTCCGTCGAGCGCGACGCGGATCAGCTGGCCCTGGTGGTCCGCGATCAGGGGCAGGGCATCGCCTCCGAACATCTGCCGCGGCTGTTCGATTCGTTCTTCAGCACGAAGCCCCAGGGCATGGGACTGGGGCTGTCTATCACCCGCACCCTGGTCGAGGCCCACGGCGGGCGCATCTGGGCCGAATCCGGTTCCGGTGCCGGTTCCGGAGCGGGCGCGGTGTTTCGGGTCGAATGGCCAGCGGCCAGCGGCGCGTGCAGAGCGGAGCCGGCATGACCACACCGACACCCCTGATCCACGTCGTCGATGACGACGAATCACTGCGCACGGCGCTGCTGCGGTTGCTCGACGCGGCCGGCTTCAGCGCGCGCGGCTACGCCTCGGTGGGTGACTTCCTGTTGCAGCCGCCAGATGGTCCCGGTTGCGTGCTGCTGGATGTGCGCCTGCCGGGGCCGTCGGGTCTCGACCTGCAGGCCGCCCTGCAGCGCCAGGGCAATGCGCTGCCGGTGGTTTTTCTCACCGGCTACGCCGACGTGGCTACCAGCGTGCAGGCCATGAAGGCCGGGGCGGTGGACTTTCTGACCAAGCCGATCCAACGCGAGGCCCTGTTCGAGGCGTTGCAACGCGCGCTCGCCCGCGACGCGACCGAGCGCGAGGCCCGCGCGCAAGCGGCGCAATTGCGCGCGGCCTTCGCCGCGCTCACCCCTCGCGAGCGAGCGGTTTTTGACCGCGTCGTCGCCGGTCAACTCAACAAACAGATCGCCGAAGCGCTGGGCATCGCGGAACGCACCGTCAAGCTGCAGCGCGCGCAACTGATGGCGAAGCTGGGCGCGAGCTCGGCGGCCGAGCTCGGCCGGCTGGCCGAGCGGCTGCGACAGTTGCCGGATTGATCCCCGTGCCACAGCGCCTGCGCTGGGACATGCAGCACGAGCCCTGCATGCAGCTGGTCCTCAGGGGGTCCTTCGCGCTGTCGTGCAGGTCGTCGCCACTGTCGAACAGGGCGACAAGGAACCCGGTATCAACCAATACAGTGCTTCGCACGCAGACGCTCCCAGATCTGGCGGCGCTTGGGATCGATCGGCGGATCGGCCGCGCCGCCTTGATCGAAAAGGTCGGCCCCCAAGTCGAAGGCATCAGGGGCCGGCTCGAACCCGTCGAGCCATTGTTCAAGGCTGCGTTTGACCGCTTCGCTTCGGCTCACGCCGAGACGGCGGCACATAGCCTGCAAACGAGCCTCAGTCTGCTCATCGAGTCTTACCGACAACATGGACAACCCCTCAGGAATGGCTGACGTATGACGGTAGTACAGCAGAGGCAGCGTCAACTGGCAACCTGGCTAGCAGGCTCAGGGTCAAGCAGGCTCGTGGCGCAGGTGACGGACAGGAAATCCAAGCCACCCTGAGCGTCCAGATGCTCAGCGAGGGGCGAAAGCGCACGGATTGCGAGACATCACTGGCGCTCTCGCCCGGCTCGAAGACCCAGTCGATGACTCAGCAGACAGATCGCCGAAGCGCTAGGCATCGCGGAACGCACCGTCAAGCTGCAGCGCGCGCAACTGATGGCGAAGCTGGGCGCGAGCTCGGCGGCCGAGCTCGGCCGGCTGGCCGAGCGGCTGCAACAGTTGCCGGATTGATCCCCGTGCCAAAGCGCCTGCGCTGGAACCTGGAGCGCGAGCCGCGGGCGGCCAGCGCCGTGCTGCATATCCTGCTGCACGTCATCAAGGCGCATCTGCGCCAGAGCAGCGGTGCTAGCTCGGCATCTGTTGCGCTACTGTGCCCGCCCGACGGATAGGAAATGCAACTGCCCGTGGATGCGCCAGCGGATATCCACCCTCTGCCGCTAATCGCGAACCAACCGCTCCAACAGCAGCGAGCGCAGATCGCGCCGACCGTCGAGCACGGCCAAGACGACGACCTGGTCCGGCTCGATCCGGTAGATGATCCGCCAAGGCCGCTCGATCAGTTCTCGGTACTGGAGGACATCGACGGCCTTGAGTTCCGGGACCAAACGACCGCGCTCCGCGGCGAGACAGAGCGCATCCGCCCGCTGCTCCAGGCGGTCGAGCACCGCAAGCGCGTTCTCGACGGAATTCTCGGCGATATAATCGACGACGATATCCAAATCGCCTAGGGCCGTCTTGGTCCAGCGGATTCGGCGTTCATGCATCGGATGAAGAACCGTCTCGCAACCGCTGACGCAGCGCAGCGAACACCTCAGAGTGATCGGTCAGCCGCCCCTGCCGGGCATCGTCCTCCCCCTGCGTCATCAGCTTGAGCATCAGCAGCGCCTGCTCACGACGCTGATAGGCCGCATAGTCCTCGACGACCGCGCGGGCACGGCCGTTCTGCGTCAACACGATCCGCGACGGCTCGTCGCGAATCTGATCGAGCAAACGACTCGCGTCGGCCTTGAAATCGCTAATGCTGAGAATGGATTCGCTCATTGCGTCGCACCATATTCGGACTGGATTCGGTCGGATCAGCCTGACTGGCAACACCCGGCAAGTCAAGTCAAACCAAGCGTTTTCCGGCTACTCCAATCTTCCTCCGCCGTCACGATCGCCGCTGCAAGCCGCTCTCACCGAACACCGGGGTCTTGTACCAAACAGGTTCGCGTTCGCGATCAGGCCCAACTTTGCCCTTTCGGGCAAACTCCTTGGCCCTTCGCCCAATAGTCTTGTTGCCGTTCCGGTGGGATGATCAGGAACAACCCGAGCGGGTTCGTCGGGTACCTGAGCAGTAAGGTTGACGGTATCCTCAGACGCATGAGACCAATCCCATACAGTCCAGCACGGCGGTTCCGCACTGTTGAGCCGACCTGCACCCTCCAGCGCTGGCGCAATAGGTTATTCGGCTCTTTGTTCGGCTTAGGCCAGGTGAGCCCGATCCGGATCGCTGCACTCTTCGTTCTTCTGTTCCTTTCCGCCGCGCTGCCGGCCCAAGATCGCGGCGAGCCCTACCGGGTGCTCCTGTTGCATTCGCACAGAAGCAGCCTGCCAGCGAACACGGACTGGTATAACGGGATCGTGCGGGGATTTGCCTCGGCGCCTGACCTGCAAGTCCAAATCGATGTCGAAGCGCCTGATCTGACGCGCGTCGACGATGCAGACTACGTCGCTGAGTTGCGCCGCGGTTATGGCCTTAAGTACCGCGACTACAGGCCTGATCTGATCATCGCGACCTACACGGCGGCATTCGAGTTTCTGTTCAACTATGGGGAAGAGCTGTTTCCTGGTGTGCCGATCGTTTTCTGCGACGCGGATGGCCGCATCGTGGGTGCACACACACTGCCAGCGACCATGACCGGCGTCGCCTTCAATCTCGACATCGCCGGTGCGGTGGAATTGGCATTGGCGCTGCATCCCGACACCGAACGGGTGGCCGTGATCGTCGGGGCCGGTGCGCATGGCCAAAGGTACGAGCGCCTTGCAGAACAGGCATTTCAATCACTGAAGACCCGCCCTGACTTCGTCTGGTTGAAGGGTCTGCCATTGAACGAGCTCTTGGAGGCGGTCAGTCGGCTGCCGGCCCAAACGGTGATCCTCTACCTGGTTCAATATCAGGACCGAGCCGGCAATGCCTACACTCCGCGGAGCATCCTACGCGACGTCGTCGATGTCGCCAGCGTGCCGACCTATGGCCTCTGGGACACCCTGATCGGCACCGGTATCGTCGGCGGTCGCCTGGTTGCTCTGGAGGAAGACGGGTTTCGCGCGGCACAGATGGGCGTGCGCATCCTCCGGGGCGAAGCGCCGCAAGCGATACCTGTCGTCAACCGGCTGCACAACCCGGCGATCTTCGACGCCCCGGCGCTTGCGCGTTGGCGGATCGACGAAGACCGATTGCCCGTGGGCAGCCGCATCCGCAACCGCCAACCCTCGCTGCTGCAGGAACATCCGGGCGCGATCGCCACCGGGGCCCTCGTCATCGCCTTGCAGGGGCTGCTGATCGCGGCCTTGTTCGTGAACCGGAGACGCTTGCAGCGGGCCGAGCGCGCACTGCGCGACGAGAACGCGCGGGGCAAGCAGACCATGAGCGACATGATCGCACTGCGCGCAACACTCGCCCGATACGGCAAGCAGCGCAGCCTCGGCGCGATGGCCACGGCCATCGCCCACGAGATCAATCAGCCGCTGATCGCTATCCAGAACTACGCCCAGGCGGCGACACGGCGCCTGCGCAGTGGCAACGATCAAACGCCCAAGCTGCAAGCCTTGTTCGAGAAGATCGAGGGCCAAGCGACTCGGGCGGGTGAGATCACCCACAAGGTGCGCGCATTCATCAGTACCAAGCAGGTCGCCCTGGAGCCGCTGCCGCTCTGCGCGACGTTGCAAGAGGCGGTCGGGATGATGGAGCTGGAGACCGAGAGGCGTGGCTGCGTCATCGACTGCACGTCCGCCGGAGATCTCCCCGCCGTCCTTGCCGACGGACTCCAGGTCCAATTGGTGTTGGTCAACCTGCTACAGAACGCGATTCAGTCGGTCTGTGGTGACGCAGCGAGCGATCGCCGCGTGCGCGTCCACGCCGAAAGGATCAACGGCGAGGTCCAGGTCTGCGTCTCGGATCGGGGACCCGGGGTACCATCGGAGCAGGTCGAGGCCATCTTCGAACCGCTGCATTCCACTAAGAGCGGCGGCATGGGCATGGGCCTGTCGATTTGCCAAGAGATCATTGAGGCCCACGGCGGACGACTTTGGTACGAGCCCAACCCCGCTGGCGGTGCGATGTTCTGCTTTACGCTGCGCGTGGCCAGTCATGACAACAACAGCTAAGCAAACGGTGTTCATCGTCGATGACGACGATGCGGTGCGCGACTCGATACAGGAGTTGCTCGAGTCCGTCGGTCTGCGCGCCGAGGGCCATGCCTCCGGTCAGGCGTTCCTGGACGCATTCGAGCCGGAACGCCCCGGATGCCTGATCCTCGACGTGCGGATGGCGGGCATCAGCGGTCTGGTGGTGCAAGAACGCCTCAACGCACTGGGTGCGACCCTGCCGATCATCATGCTCACCGCCCATGGCGACGTCCCGATGGCGGTCCAGGCCATGCAGGCCGGGGCCGTCGATTTCCTGCAGAAGCCCTACCGGGACCAGGCCCTGTTGGATAGCGTCAATCGGGCGTTGGAGCTGGACCTTGGCGCGCGGCAATCAGGCACCGGGGACGGCGATCTCGCCCAGGGTCTCAGCTTGCTGACGCAGCGCGAACGCGAGGTGTTCGACAGCTTGCTCAAGGGCGGCACCAGCAAAGAGATCGCCCGCGAACTGGATGTCAGCCATCGCACCATCGAGGCCCATCGCCAGAATCTGCTGCGCAAGCTGGGCCTGAGCTCCGTCAAGGAGCTGCTTGCATTGGCGCTGGCGTCGGGGCGGGAACACTAGGCGGGCAAAGTCACCAAGCCATCGTTTTGGCGCCGGGGATGTGCTGGCGTGCTACACCAAGGCCAATCGGCAGCGGTCGCATCCAGTTGCGCTTTGACGGGATTCAAAGCCACGTAGCGGAAGGCCGCCATCAAGTGAGATTCGTCCATTGCCACGCAGTTGAACCGCCCTTGAAACACATGGCCAGTGACCCGCAATCGTGCGTTGATGTACCCACTATATCGATGATGCGCTTCGCCGACGGCGCGCGACAGACCGATTCCGAAACCACGCCGACCCCGTAGGATGGGCAAAGCGCAGCGTGCCCATCGGGCGCGGCACCCTAGCCAGGGCGTTGAACGGCGTTGAACAGCGGTCGACAAAGGACTAAGCTGCCAGCCAGCCTGCTGACTAACTCGGAGACAACGCCATGGCCACAATGACACTTTCGGCGAAACGGCAGGTCGTCCTGCCGGCGGATCTGTGCCGACAGATCGCCCTCTCTCCCGGTGCTCAGGTCCAGGTGCGTCTGGCGGCGGACGGCAGCGCCATCCTGATCGAGCCCGTCGGCAAGACGGGCGGAAAATCGGCGTCGGTCTTGTTTGGCCGGGCCGTGCACCGAGGCAAGCCGGTGGCCATCGAGGAACTGCAGGGTTCCGTGAGCGCGGCGCGTTTGGCGCAGCGCCAAGACGACGCATGATCGCCTTGGATACCAACGTGCTCGCCCGCGCGATCGTCGAGGAAGCCGACGCGGACGCGGTCACGCTGGCGCAACAACAGGCCGCGCGGGCATTGCTCTCATCCGGTCAAGCGCTGTTCCTGCCGGTCACCGTGATCGAGGAGCTGGAATGGGTGCTGCGCGGCGTCTACGACCTGCCCGAGGCAGAGATCGTTGCCCTGCTCGAAGATCTCTTGGCGATTGACAACCTGGTGGTCGATCGGGCTGCCGCCGTCGCCCGGGCGGTCGAGGGCCTTCGCCAGGGCATGGATTTCTCCGATGCATTGCACCTGGCGCAGGCCGGGCACTGCGGCCACTTGGCGACCTTCGATGCACGATTCCGCAAACTGGCCAAGCGACTGGAGTTGAAGCCGCCGGTCCTCGCGGTCTGAGTTGTCAGGGTATCGGAGGGCACGGGCGCTGGCTCGCCTCGGCGGGCGATGATGAATTACGGTGACTAGAATTACGGTGACAGTTTACTAGATGGAATTACGGTGACAGTTTACTAAATGCACTAAGTCTGCCAAAGCCCGGAAAGCCGAAAAGAGGAATTGTGGTGACAGGGAATTGTGGTGACAGTTTATCAAATGCACTCAATCTCCTTCTGCAAAGAACTGTTGGCTGCGCCGGTTTCATCGTTGGGTGACATGGTGAGAGAGAAGGGTGATGACGATCCTGCGTAGTCGTGCATTGCCATATTTGGTTTATTTCGTAAACTGTCACCGTAATTACTGTCACCGTAATTACAGCAACGAAGACGAGCACGCAGAAGATCATCGACGACGCCATGCAGCTCGACCCGAGCGCGCGGGCACTGGTCGCCGAGACCCTGCTGGAGAGCCTGGACCTGGGCGCCGACTTCGAGGTCTCGGAGGCTTGGCGCATCGAGATCCAGCGCCGCTGCGCGGAGATCGACGGCGGGGCCGTGACTATGATCCCCGGGGACCAGGCCCTGGCCGGGCTGCGGGCGAAGCCCGCGTAGGGCGGAACGCGCTAGCGGTTCCGCCATCCGCGGATGGCTTCGATGCTGACCGCGCATGCCGATGTACCCTTTGAGCTGGCGCCAACGCACTGATGGGCGGGGGATGGCGGATCGCCCTATCGGGCATCCGCCCTACCGCACCGCAGGCGACAATGACGGGTTGAAGCGGTCCTGGACGATAGGTACCATATGGTATCCATCATTTGTATCCGAGGCCCGACAGTGGACACCGCAAAGCTCTTTCAATCCGGACGTAGCCAAGCCGTGCGCCTTCCCAAGGCCTATCGATTCGACGGTGATGAGGTCGCCATCAAACATCTCGGCTCGGCGGTTTTGCTGTTGCCGCTCGACAACCCTTGGCAACTGCTTGAAGAAGGCTTGAGCGAGTTCGAGGAGGGGTTTGTCCTGGAGCGCGCGCAGCCCGAGCAGGCGGATCGGGAGGCTTTGGGCGAGTGAGGTATCTGCTCGATACCAACATCTGCGTCTACATCATCAACCGCAAACCGCCGGCTGTCATCGAGCGGTTTCGGCAGATGGTGCTGGGAGAGGTTGGTGTCTCGTCAATCACTGTCGCCGAGCTCGCATTCGGGGTTGCCAAGAGCGGCTCGGCACGCAATCGCACAGCGCTGGAGAAGTTCCTCGCTCCGCTTGAGATCCTGCCGTTCGGAGGCGATGCCATTTGGGTCTATGGCGACATCCGATCGGCGCTGGAGCGTTCCGGAACGCCGATCGGCGCCCTCGATACGCTGATCGCAGCCCATGCGCTCTCGGCCAAGCTGACCTTGGTAACGAACAATCTCAAGGAATTCCAGCGTGTGGCGGGGTTGCGTTGCGAGAACTGGGTGGGTCCTTAGCAACGCTCCGGTCCACATGGCGCCGGTCGACGCGGATACCTCGGGCGGAAATGGAGCCTGCGTAGGGCGGCAATTCCGGTGACACTTAATTGCGGTGACACTATACCCTTTACACCAATTCGAGCTGTCTCGGATCGTTCTTTTCCGAACGGGGCCGGCCGCGCTTGCCTGGACGTAGCGTTCGGCCAAGTCGTTTCTCAAGCTCGCCGAGCGCTTGGTCGCCCATCAATGGCCGCCCGATGGTTTGACCCTTCGTGAGAGCGGCAACCCGTTCAGAATCCTCTCCTGAACCGATCCGCACGGGTTCGCTCAGCGCGTTGTCCGTGGCTGTTTCTCCCGGTGACTACGTACGTAGGACGCGTAATCAATCGTATGTCGCTCCTGTCTAGGCTCGTTTATCGTAACGAAACAAGAAATTTCTGAACGCGGTGCTGGCAACGCAGTAAAACCGGCCTGCCTATCAACCAGCGGGCTATTGGCGAAGGGTTGCTTCATCGCCGATTCAGGAGCGATCAAAGCCCCATGCCAACAGTAACGGTGTATGTGGTCAGCGCTGACCCCGCCATGCGCGCCTGGCTCGTTGGGCTGCTGCGCTCCGCGAGCCTGCGCAGCAAGGCGTTCACCGATCTGCAGGCGTGCCTCGATCATGTCGGCTCAGACCGGAGCGGCTGTCTGCTTGTCGATCTGCCGGCCAGTGCTTCCGGTGGCTCCGAGCCGAGCCAGCTCGCCGCCGCCTGCGCCCGCATGCCGACGCTGGTCATCGTCGATCGCGGCGACGTCCCGCGGGCAGTCAGCGCCTTGAAGGCCGGCGGGTTGGTCATCCTGGAGAGGCCGGTCACACGCGCCGACCTGTTGGCTGGTATCCGAAGGGCAGGGTCCGACGAGGGGTAACCCATCGCGTTACGTACGTAGTCTAGGTAGAACGGCCAATGGGAATGTCGCCAGGCGTGGGTTCAAATGACCCCTCGTCGGGGTCGTCGCAACGGTTGTGTGCCACGGTGCCAGTGGCAGCGACCCGCTTTTGCCCTTTTGGGCAAATCCCCATGCCCCTTCGTCCGGTAGTTTCGCGGCCGTCGCCTTCGTAGAATCGGGTCGTCGCCAGTTCTTGGGGCCACCGTCCCAGGATGATCGAACAAGAGGGAACTAATGGGTTCTTCGGATGTATCATGCACCAGAGCAGAGCCGATTGCCCGCCTGTCCGGCCCACCCGTTTCGCGAGGCCCCATTGTTGGAAGTCATCGACGCCGCGATCACAGCCCCGAAGCCACACCGAGCGCCCGCTCTGCTTGCGTTCCCATTTTTCCAACCCTAACCCCTGCCCCGCCGTGGGCGCCGCATTCTGATAGTACGGTTCAACCAGAGGATAGTGCGTATGCGACTCACCAAGCCAATCCCCGTATCGCGTTCGAAGGCGCAAACCCCCAGCATCACGAATGAACTGGAGTATCCTGCGATGATTCAAGATCCGGGACCAACGGCGCGTCTGCGCGCCAAGGTTCTTGCCTCGACAGTAGCCACTCTGTTGTCTGGCGCCATGTTGTTTGGCGCCACGTTGTTTGGCACAAGCGTCGCTGTGGCGGCAGAGACCGACCCCATCGCCGGCGCCAGAGGCGAGTACGACGCTGCCGCGGGCACCTACACCGTTGGCGCGGGCGATAACCTCAGCGCCATCGCCAAGCGCTTCGGCACCAGCGTCGGTGAGCTGGAGACGGCCAACGACTTACGCTCCGACAACATAGCCGTGGGCCAAGAGCTCAAGGTGGCTGCCGCGGACGCAGGGGCCAGCGACAGCCAAGCCAGCGACAGCCAAGCAAGCACCGCCGACGCGACCGGCGACAAGCCCAACATCCTGTTCATCATGGGCGATGACATCGGCCTGATGCAGCCTAAGGTCTATCACCGCGGCTGGATGGTCGGGGAGACGCCTAACATCGACCGGATCGCCCATGAGGGCGGTATCTTCATGGACTATTCGGCGATGCAGAGCTGCACCTCCGGCAGGGCGGCGTTCTTCACCGGCATGTACCCGGTGCGCGTCGGCTTGACCGTGCCTCAGCTCCCCGGCAGCCCGGCATGGCTGCGCCAGGGCACGCCGACATTGGCCAAGATCCTGCTCGATCTGGGTTACAACACCGGGCAGTTCGGCAAGAACCACTTGGGCGACCATACCGAGTCCTTGCCGACCGCGCACGGATTCCAGGAGTACTTGGGCTATCTCTACCACCTGGATGCCATGCAGCAGGTGAGCTTCCCCGACATCAACAAGACGCCGACCGATCAGGTTGTCGCGCCGCCGTGCAAGAACACGCCGATCCCCGGCATTGAGGAGGTGCCCGGCGCGGTCGATCCCAAGACCACGACCTGCCTGACGCCGCCGCGTCCGCTGATTGCGTGCACCTCCAGCGACGGCAGTCTCGAGAACCAGACCTGCAAGGACGAGGGTCCGGTCACGCTGGAACGCTCCAAGACCCTCCCGGAGGAGATCTCGAGCGCGGCCATCGACTGGCTCGACCGCAACGACCCGGAGAAGACCGGCAAGCCCTTCTTCCTCTGGTACAACAACGTGCGCATGCACGTCACGACGATGCTGCCGCCCAAATATGAGGCCATGTTGGGTGTCAGGTCCGACGGCGATTACGGCATCAACGAGGCCGGTATGCAGCAGATGGACGACAACATCGGTTACGTGTTGAAGAAGCTCGAGGATATGGGCGAGCTGGACAACACCATCGTCGTCTTCACCACCGACAACGGCGCCGAGAAGATCTCGTTCCCCGATGGCGGCGTGTCGCCGTTCAAAGGCCAGAAGGGCATGGCCTGGGAAGGCGGCTACCGCTCGCCGACGGTCATCCGCTGGCCCGGCAAGATCAAGCCCGGAACGGTGTTTACCGAGCAGTTTGCGGCGCTCGACTGGATGCCGACGCTGGTCGAAGCGGCCGGTGGACCCAAGGGCATGGAGCTGAAGGCCCAGATCGAGAAGGGCGGTGCCTACGGCTTCAAGAAGACCACGCTCGACGGGTTCAATCAGCTTGACTACATCACCGGCAAGTCGGAGAAGTCCGCCCGCGACCACTTCATCTACTACCAGGGCGCGACCCTCTCGGCCGTGCGTTACAAGAACTGGAAGTTCTACTACACGATGGCCAATCCGCTGGCCGAGGGGTGGGTGGATCCTTCCGCGACCTACAACTTCACGTTGGTCCAGAACATCAAGCGCGATCCGTTTGAACAGGCGGTCGGTCCGGACCAGGACTCGTCCAACAGCATTGGCGGCGCCCTGGCCGCGCCCAGCACGGCGTTTATCTACAACTGGAACATGCTGCCGATCGGGCAGCAGATCGCCCTGCAGTATCTTGAGAGCTACGTCGACTTCCCGCCGATGCAGGCGCCGCCCTCTTACAACCTGGCACAGGTGATGGAGGAGATCGAAGCGCAGAAGCGGGCGATCGGCAGCATGAAAGGTGGGCACCCGAGCGATTAACGGGATGAGCCACCAAGCGTGAAGTGATGAACCGGGCGTCCCTCCGCAAGAGGGGCGTCCGCATCATCGAGGAAAGCCGGTAGGCTGGGTTGAGCTTGCAAAACCCAGCTTTTTTTACTGTTCGCAATACTGCCGTTGCTGGGTTTCGTACCTCAACCCAGCCTACTGTTTCGAAGATAGTCTCTTCCCGAGGAGGCGAAGACAGTCTCTTCCCGAAGAGACGGACTTTCTAGCCCATGATGGCTTCATTCCAGTCAGAAGGTATCCACTCATGAAGAAACCCCTAATCCTGAAACCACCCTTCACCACGAAGTGTAAAGCCGCCTGCTCGGTACTGGCGCTCAGCGCCTGTCTGGCCTTCGGCAGCGCCCAGGCCGCCGACCAGGGGGCTCGCCAGCACGCCAAGGGCGAATACGATGCCGCTGCCGGCACCTATGAGGTGGTCAAGGGCGATGATCTGACTAAGATCGGCGAACGCTTCGAGGTTCCGCTGGACACGCTGAAGGCGGAGAACAACCTCAGCTCGGATT
>CAVOSE010000056.1:0-31960 GCA_963698775.1 uncultured Gammaproteobacteria bacterium | reverse complement strand
GGGGCTCGATCCCCAGGGCGTGCAGCACCCGCATGGAAAGCTCGTCCGGCGTGCGCGAGATCACCTCGGCGGGGATCGCATGTTTCACATGCAGCCGATCGAACCCTTCGAAACCGTAGCAGACCATGAACGGATGCATGCCGCTATTGACGGCGGCGCGGAAGTCCCTGGCCTCGTCCCCGCAGGCATAGGCGCAAGCGGGATTGATATCGAACTGCTCGCGGACCTGGCGAAAGTAGCCCAGCTTATCTGTAGAACGGCAGGTGCAGCAGGAAATCCAGTTGCCCCGATTCGATGCCGTGGCGCTCGAACAGCCGCGTCAAGAGTTGCTACCGGCTCGACGGTGATATTGCGCGTGACGACGCCGACCGTAACGTCAGACTCCGCGGCCAGGCACCGCATCAGTTGCGCCATACCGGCGAACATGACCGCTTCTTCCCGATACACCTCGGTGAGGGTCTTGACGAAGGTGCTGCGCTTCATGCCGCGAAACTGACGCCGCAGATTGGTGGGCATCTCCTTGATCCCGCCCAGGTACTTAAACATGTTGCGCCGCTTCTGGAAACGCGCCAGCGGACCGATGTCCATCCCATGATGGGCGAAGGTCTTTTCAATAGCGCGGAAGGCGTCGATGGTGGTCCCATCGGCGTCGAGGATAACCAGGCGTTGGTTGGAAAACATCGGATAGGCACACCAAGGGCATGGCGGAGCGGGCTGGACATGCGGGGGCCTGCTCCGATGGCGCGCTATTCTCGCACATCGTGAGGCGCGCACGAACAGCGCTCAGGGCGTGCAGCGCGTACCCCTTCGGATGCACCCAGACCCAGTAGTTCGAGTCCATCGCAAAACGAGATCAATCGCCTAGCACCCAACGCAGGTGCGAATTCAGTCGCACGGAAGACATTGACTGGGGACATAAATTCGCCCCTTTTACGCTCGCGGCAGCGGCCGGACTCAGGATGAACCGGCTACATAGCGCCGGCGCACTGATCCCGCAGACGACGTTACACGCTGCGTTCGGCTTCGCGGCCTCGGTGCACGCGATACGCGACGTGGCAGGCGAGGCCAGCCCTGAACGTCGCGGTGGTCTCCGCGGCCGACGAGAGACTCGTGAAGGACCGCGGCCCCCTACGTGCTCGGTTCCTGTGCGGCGACGAAACGCTCGATCCGCGCGCCGTAGATCTCCAGCGCGACCCGTTCGGCGGGCAGCAGCAAGTCCGTCTGCGTCGCGTCGACCGGAGGCGCCTTGCCCACCAGCTTACGGAAGGCGGTCAGCGCGTCACGCACGGCCTCCCTGTCGGTGTGCAGCACGGTGCCCAAGCCAAGGCCCATATCGATTCCCAGGGCCGACACCACGCCTGCCCAGGTTTGTGAGGCCGGCTCCGCGCCGTCCGCGGGTCCTACGAGGAGTCCCAGCCGGTAGAGCGTCGCGGCAGCGGCATCGCTCAGGATGGCCGTGGGCTCCGCCTCGCCGAAACTGATCAGGGCCGCGAGTCGGCGCTGGTAGTCACGCGTCTCCTGGGCGTCCATGGGCGCGGTGAGCCGTGCCTTTGGCATCTCGACACTCCGGCCGTCATCGAGACGCAGCCGGGTGGTCTTGCCGGGATGCTTCGGGTCGAATGACCACTTCGGCATGTCCCCGCCGTTGAGCTCGAAACCCACACCGTATTTGGCCCGCACCAACCGCGGCTGCTGCGCCGCCTTGACGCGGCGCGAGAGGTGCTCAAGGAATTCGGCCCAAGTGTAGGGATCGCTGCGACCCGCACCGTCGCGATAGAACATGCCGACATTGCCGGTGACGATCGGAGAATCGTGGGCAAAGCCGTGCGGAGCCGGCCATTGCGGCGGTTGCGGCGCTGGCGGCGCCGGGTGTACGACGTCGGCGAACTGCGGTTGCGGGGCAGCCCTGCGCCTGAGCGCGACATAGGCCGCGGGCCGAGCAGGCTGCGATTGCCCGCCTCCCATCGGAGATCTATAGTCATTGGGATCTAACCCCAACCGCAGCCGTTGGCTGGGCCGAAGGTTATCGTCTGACTGGGCAGCAATCGACGCCCCAGCCTGCTGAGGTTCCGGAGTGGTGGGCTCGGGCGGGGGGGTGGTGGTCTTGTTGACCCGACGGTGGTCTAACGAAGAGGGGCGGGACGCGACCAGACCGCGAAACTTCGAGCGGCTCGTATCGCGAGACAGGCAGTGAGGGGCAAGCAGCCGAAAGGCCCGCCTCAACCCGACGGACGATATGATGACCGCTTGCCGATCCGCAAGCGGACGCCGCCCCTATTCGGTTTCCGCCTGCTCGGCGCAGCGCACGCAGAGGGTCGCGGCCGGGTCGATGCGCAGCCGCCCCTCGGGGATCGCCTCGTCGCAGTGGAGGCACACGCCATAGTCCCCCGCATCGATCCGCGCCAGCGCGGCATCAATGCGGGGCAGCTCGGCGGTGCGGCGACGGCCGGTCTCCGCGGCCATCGCCTGCTGCTGCATGGCATCCATGCGCGACAGCCGGCCCTGGCGGGTCTGATCCAATTCGACCACCGCCGCCGCATCGCTGTCGGCGTCGGCAAGCAGCGCGTGCCGGCGTACGGTGAGTAGATTGCGGAAGTGTTCGAGGTCCATTGATTATATCTCGGAGCGTGCACTCGGAAAAACGACACGTCTGTGTTCAGGGCTTAAACTCACGCGGGGCGTCGGCGATTCGCTGGAGATCATCGCCAATTTTCTCTGTTTGCTCTTCGCGGAATCGTGGAATCTCGGCGGCAATTGGGTCTTCGTTCTTGCCTCGACACCGAGCTCCTCCAGAGAGCAAAGCACGGGGTTACTCGCCTTCTTACTGACTCTACTGGTTACAGTAGGAACTGAATTGCTCAGGGGAATTTTCGAATCCTTCCTTTTCCGCGAGCTCCCAGGGGCGGGCACATTCACGCGTGTGGGCGCACCAGACATAGCCGGCGGAACCGATGCAGCCGTGCGAGTCTCGGTCGGAGCCTACCGGCGCCGGTCCATCGGATTTCGATGTATCGTCCGAGGAACAGCCAGCGATGACGGCAGCAACAGCAAGTAAAATGAGGGGCTTCATGTTAACGCTCGGATGTGGATCATCGGCCAACGTCCTATGCACCCCGCGCCGTACAGCGGATCGAGCAAGTGCGAAGGCCGCACTATGGCGTCGGCAGTGGTTTCGGTGCCAGGCATTGTCATTCGTCCATCGGAGATGAGGTGGAAACGGCCGACCCTGTTCGTTCCGCTGAGAGCATTTCTCAGATGAGGTCAGCAAAAAGAGTTCAGGGCTGATAGTTTGCTTGTGGCCATATGTCATTTATCTCATCAGCTTGTTGTTGGGCAGTGAATTGCTCCCAAACAATCCCGTTTACGTCAGTATCCTGTGTAAATTCATTTGCCTCAGGGTCTTCCCAACCCAAATGCCTGAGAGAGCCGGTGTCAAGATCAGAGCTCTGACGCACAGATAGATTTAAAGATTCCGTTCGCCACAGTGCATACTCTCCAGGGATTGACGAACATGGCCGCATTCCTAGTCGGGCAGAATAGTCAGCGATAGTTTCTTCTATGTTGTCCGTAGAGATAGCGATGTGAAGCTTCTTCATAATTTTCTTTACAAAAATATAACGTGAAAACTGATGCACCGCCCTTTGCCGCGCGGGAGCGCAATGACAGCGCGGCTACGACTGGTCGCAGCCGAGTCGCTTGCTAGGCACTTCGTCGCTCAAGATCGTAAAAGGAAAAAGGGAAGACCCGTTTTTTGTTTTACCCCGTTTTTTGTTACAAAGATTCCACGAACCGTAAACCGGGGCCCTTGCGAGAGCAAGGTCACGGCGAGGACGGTTTATCCCCCGGGTGGGACCATTAACTTTCCTTGTTCGAGCGTGAGCGGGTCCGGGGGAGTGCACGCCGTTGGCACGCGCGAAGCGCGCTGGATTTCATCGATGCGATACTTCCGAAGCGGCTGCCGCATCCTCCGGCCGAAGAGATTATGGGGTCCTCTCCACGGTAGACACGGGAACAACGGTTGAGGGGCCACAAGAATGTGTCATCGACGATGTTCTACACGCATGTGCTGGAGCGCCCTGGGGTGCCGCCGGTGCGCTCGCCGGTGGATGGCGACCTAGGCTCCGCGAGCATGTCCACCGTCAGCCTCGCTGCGTTTGGAAGCACACGCCGTGCAGTGTTGTATCACCGCTTAAAGAACCCCCGCGCCCGCATGAAATCGAACATGTGCTTACGCTTCTTGCCCTGCACCGTGTTGGCGGTGGCGGCGGACCAGTCGTCGAGGCGGGCATTGCTGCCGCGCTCGCGATAGTAGGTGGCCATCGTGGCATCGTAGGCACCAATCGCATCGGGCTCTGGGTCGCGGTAGCGGTCCTGGTGCAGGATCAGTTCCACCGGCATGCGTGGCTTGACCGCCTGCTGACGCGCCTGTTCGCTGGGCCAGCCCAGACAGAGACCGAACACCGGCAGTACGAACTCCGGCAGCGACAATTCGTCCACGACGACTTGCGGATCATTGCGGATTCCGCCGATAAAGAGCCCCCCAAGTCCCACCGACTCCGCCCCCGACAGCAGGTTCTGACCGAGCAAGGCACAATCGATGATGGCGGCCAGCGAGTGTTCCGTCCATCCATCCAGTTGGCCGCGGCCCTGTGCGCGACAGGCCTGATCGATGCGTCGCAGGTCCGCGCAGCAGACCAGGAACACCGCTGCCTGTTCGACCCAGCGCTGTCCGCCGGCGGCCTTGGCGATACGCGCGCGTGCCTCGGGTCGATTCACCTGGATCAACGAATAGGCCTGAATGAAGTTCGACGATGAGGCGCCTTGGGCGGCCTCGATCAGGGTGGTCAACAGCGTGGCGTCGATCGGTTCGCCGGTGTACTCACGCACCGAGCGATGGGCGCGTTGGCAGTCGAGCACGGCGGAGTTGCGGTCATTTGCACTGGTCATGGGCATAGGAGGCGCGTCGTGAGTGGTCGATGGTCGAGGCAACAGACTGAGTCGTCGAGGGAGGGGCAAACCCAGCATCCTCGGCTTTGCTACCGGTTCATCTCAGGCTAGGCTGTTCGCGTCGATATTCTGTTAGATCAATGTATTGTGCACGATGCGCAGGTGCGACTTCAGTCGCACAGAAGGCATTGGCTGGGCGAATGAATTCGCCCCTACACGCGAGCAACGGGCGGTTTCCGGTTGATTGACCAAGGCTCGCGGGCTCGCCAGGGTCGAGGGTCTGTTGTTTCCGGTGGCTTGCGCGAAATGTCTCGTCGACTCACTGCATCGGACGCTCGGCGACGCGCCCAGCACGCCAGCGGCTCTGCCCCCAGCGGCCCCAAACGTACAGCAGCAGGAACAGCGCCACGCCGGCTCCGTGCAGCCACAGCGGCCCCGGCCAGAGCAGCAGCAGGCCGGCGACGGCCAGCAGCAGCCGTTCGATCCAACCCAGCGGGGCCGTGAGCCAGCCCTGGAACGCGGCGGCGAAGGCGTACAGGGCCAGCAGCGCGAAGGCGAAGATGGTCAGCGCCGCGGACCAGTCGCCATACAGAAACGGCGTGTAGGCGAACAACACCGGCACGATGTATAGCCCCTTGGCCAACTTCCAGGCGGTCAAACCGGTGCGCATCTGGTCGGTGCCGGCGATGGCGGCGGCGGCATAGGCGGTGAGACAGACCGGCGGGGTGACGTTGCTGTCCTGACTCAGCCAGAAGATGATCATGTGCGCGGACAGCAGCAGGCCGGTGAGCAGCACCGGGTCGAGCATCTGATCGTACAGGCCGACCACAAACGATGGGTCGATCACGCGCAGGGCATCGAGCAGCCCCTCCGCCTGCGCAATAGACATGGGCTGGCCGATCAAGCCGAGTTGGTCCGGCGCGGCGAGCATCAGCATCGCCTGGGTCGCGTCCGGCAACGCGGTGCCGGCGGCAATCAACTCCACCACCTGGGCATGGGCCATCAGGTTGTACAGCGCCGGCGCCGACAGCGTGGCCAGTACGATGTAGGCGGCGGTCACCGGCAGGCCCATGCCCAACACCAGAGACGCGACGGCCACCAGCAACAGCGCCAACAGAAGGCTGCCGCCGGCCCAGGACTGGATCATCAGCGACAGGGTATTGCCGACGCCGGTCATGGCGATGACGTTGACGATGAGCCCGACGGCGACCAGCAACAGCCCGGTGGTGATCATGTTGCGGCTGCCCAGCGCCAGCGCGTCGAGGATGGCGCGAGGGCCCATGGGGCGTGGTGTGAGCCAGCTCGCGCCGACCACGGCCAGGATGGCGACACCGGCGGCATAGGTCGGCGTGTAACCGACCACCAGCAGCGTAATCAGCACGGTTATAGGCACCACAAAGACGATGCCGCCGTCGCGCATGATGCGCAGCACGCCGGGGGCGTCATCGGTGTTTTCGGCCTTGAACCCCAGCCGCTTGGCCTCGATACGCACGAAGAAGGCCACCGACAGAAAATACAGCAGCGCCGGCAACGTCGCCACCAGCACGATCTGCGTATAAGGGATCTGGGTATAGCTGGCCATGACGAAGGCGCCGGCACCCATGATGGGCGGCATCAACTGGCCGCCGGTGCTGGCGGCGGCCTCAACGCCCGCGGCGAAGCGCGCCGGAAAGCCGGCGCGCTTCATCATCGGTATCGTGATGACGCCGGTGGAGACGGTGTTGGCGATGGCAGACCCGGAGATGGTGCCGGTGAGTCCGGAGCTGAACACCGCCACCAGCCCCGGCCCGCCAACGATGCGCCCGGCCATGGCCCTGGATAGCGCGACGACGAAGTCCCCGGCCCCGGAGCGCACCAGAAAGGCGCCGAACAGGATGAACATAAAGACGAAGCTGACCGAGATCTGCGCAATGGTGCCGAACAGCGCATCGTCGCCGAAGATACTGCGAAACAGCACCGTCTCGGGGCTCAGGCCGGCAAAGCGGAACACGCCGTCGATCCAGGCGCCCCACCAAATGACGTAGGTCAGGGCCAGCACGATCAGCACCGGGATCACCCAGCCCGTGGTCCGGCGCACCAGCTCGACGGCGCCGACGATGGTGATCAGGGCCAGCACCTGATCCAGAGTCGTGAGCTCCACGCCCCGGGCATAGATGGCGTCTTCGGAGCCGATCAGCCAGACCGTCGCGGCCATGACTAGCAGCCCGAAAAGCAAGTCCAGCACCAGTACCGGTCGCGAGCTGGCCAGGCGTTCCGAGCGCCATGGCGGATACAGCAACACGGCCAGCAGCCCGAGCCCGACGAAGTGAAGCGTCGCCTGCCACTGGGTCGAGAACCAGGTGGTGAAGTTCATGGCCAGGTGCAGCAAGGCCACCGCGGCGCCGAACCAATAAACCACGGCGAGCACCCGTGGGCCGCGCCGCAGGCCCGCGTCGAGGGCACCGCGATCGAGTTCCTGGGTGTTGGCCGCGGGAGGCATGGCGGGGTCAGCCATCCCGCCAATGGGCGACCGGTATCTGGGCCTTGAGTGCCGCGGCCAGGTCGTCGATGTCCTCGTAGCCTTCGAGCCGGATACCGCGATGGTCGGTGCGCTGAATCTGGATGTGGCCGATGTGCCCGCCGCGCCGATGCACCGTCACGCCAGCGACATCGCTCAAGGCCAGTTCGCTGCCTTCGTCGCCTGTTCGAAAGTGGATGCGACCAGCACCAACCTCCAGGCGGTGCTGCCGAGCCCGACCGAGGTAGCGCCGGTGACGCCAATAACCGATCGCATTGGCGAGCACGACGAAGCCTACGACGGACCAGAGCAGGACGTCGTTGTAGGTCTGCGGCTGCTCCAGATGTCCCCAGCCCACCAGCAGCAGCAGCAGCAGGCTAAGTCCGGCGCCGTAGAGCACGTTTTGCGTGCGCTGGCGCAGGCTCTGGGCGCCGATCTTGTAGGTGGTTGTTCGAGCCGGCTCGGTCATTGCGATGCACCCGTCATATCTGCTCCGCGCGGACGCGCTCTACGATCCGGTCGGTCGCGGCCTCGACAACGAAGCGATAGCCTTCGTCGTCGATATGATCGCCGATATTGGCTAGGCGACGCAGCCGTGCGGTGACGAACCCACCGATGGTATGCGCCTCCGTCAAGGGCAGTTTGATATGCAGCACGTCGTTGATCTCCGACAGCGGCGTTCGCCCGGTCATGCGGAACGCGGTTTCGCCGTCGGGCTCGATGAAATATTGCCGCTTGGAGTGGTACTCGTCAAAATCGTAGCCGACATCGATGTCTCCCACCACCTCCTCGAACACATCTTCCATGGTCAGGATGCCGACACCAGAGCCGAACTCGTCGATGACGATGCCCATGTGGTCGGGACGCGACTGCAACAGCGGCAGGGTCTGGTCGATGGTCTGCTGCGGGCTGAGATACAGCGGCGGCTGAATAAAGTCGGTGATCGGGCGCAACTCGATCTCTTCGTCGAGCAGGTCCCAGGTGCTGAGCGTCAACACCCCCTTCAGGTTGGTGATATTGCCGCGGTACACCGGCAAGCGATTGTAACCGTCTTTGATCACCAGCCGGACCGCATCGGCGGTGCTGCGCATCTCGCTGATGCCGACCACGTCAGCGAGCGGAATCATTGCCTGGCCGACCGTGGTGTCGGCGAATCGAATAATGCGCCGAATACTGTGCCGGTCGACCTTGCCAGAACTGTCGCTCGGCTCGCTGTCGTCCAGCAGGACGCGCAGTTCCTCGCGGGTGATGAACAGGTTCTGGCGTTTGGACGCCCCACCCACCAGCCGGGTCGCAAAGCGCGCCACGCGGCTGAAGACGAAGATCACCGGGTAGAAGGCGTAGGAAAAGAACTGCAACACCGGACTCGCGAAGCGGGCCAGGGTGTCGGCCTTTTGCTGAAACACGCTCTTCGGCACCACCTCGCCAAAGATCAGCAGGAACGGCGTCATGATCAGCACCGAGATCAGGTCGCCGATGTCGCCGAACAGATCGATACAGATCAGCGCGCCGAGCGTCGAGATGGTCACCGTCGCCAGGTTGGTGCCGACCAGCGTGGTGCCCAGGATTACGTCCGGGGTGCGAAACATCTTCAACAACAACTTGGCGCTGCGGTCGCCCTGCTTGGCCTGGTGACGCAACTTCAACTTGTCGGAGTTGACGATTGCGATTTCAGAGCCGGAGAAAAAGGCCTTGAGCAGCAAAAACAGCAGGATGACGATCAGCTCGACCAACCAGTCCATCAGCTTGTCTCCTCTTTCTTCGACGCGCCCTTGCCGTGCCTCTTCGCCTTCTTAGCGACAGGGAGTTCGGCGTCTGTCTTGCCGGGCGCCGACCCCGTCTGCGCGGCGGTCGTAGTGTCGGCTGCCTTGCCGGCCGCGGTGTCGGGCTTCAGGTCGGAGCCAGCCGCGGCCGCCTTCGCCTTGGCGCGCTGCTTGCGTTTGTGCTTGCGCTTGCGTTTTGCCCGCTCCTCCGCGGTCAGCCCGTCGTTCGCTTCGCCATCGGCATCCGCGCGGTCTTCACTCCCCTGGAAGCCAAGCAGCGCTAAGCTGTCAGGCATGTCGAGTTCCGATGCTGCCTCCGCCGCGGGCACCGCCACCTTGGAGACCTCGACGCGGCTGATGCGCAGTCCATCGATGCCGAGGACATGGAAGTGATAACCCTCGTAGTCCACCGCCTCACCGACCTGGGGCAGGCGCCCGAACAACCGCAGGACCAGACCGCCGAGGGTCGTCATCACGGGGTCGTCGATATCGATGTTGGTGAGGGTGTAGAAGTCCAGCAGGCGCATCCAGCCGGGCGCGATGTGACCATGGTCGGTGCGCTCATACTCCTCGCTACCGCGAACGCTGGTGGTCAATTCGCCGAAGATGAAGGCAAGTACGTCCTTCATTGTCACGATGCCGAGCACCTCGCCAAACTCCCCAAGCACGATCGAGGAGCGCGTTGCCTGGTTCTGGAAGAACTGAAAAAGTTCGTCAACCTTGAGCGTCGGCGGCACGAAATGCGCCGGGCGCAGAATCGCCGAAACGCTCATGTCCTCGAGGTCCGCGCCGCCGCGGACGAGGCGCAACACGTCCTCGGAGTGGACAAAGCCGATGACGTTGTCCCAATGTCCCGAGTAGACGGGCACACGTGGGTGGCGATAGTGGCGAAAGCGCTGGATCAGCTCCGGTAACGGCCGATCGCCGTCGAGCAGGCACAGGCGCGGCCCCGGTGTCATGATGTGGGAGACGTCGGTCTGCGATGCCTCCAGCAGATTGTCGATCAGCACCCGCTCCGAGGCGTCGATGATACCGGTCGCCTCCCCCTCTTCCAGCAGCGTTTTCAGTTCATCAGGCTGCAGGATGTTCTCGCGCCCAACGTTCTCGCCCACCAGCCAGGTTGTCACTCGATCGGCGACCTGGCGCACCGCCTCACGCAGGGGCGTGACGATGTAGATCCAGCGCGGCAGAATGCGCGCGCTGACACGCTGGGCAAAGTGAAGGGGGTAGTTCACGGCGATGGTCTTGGGCGTGACCTCGCCGATGAGCAACAGCAGCGGCACCATCACCAGGATGTTGAGCCAGCCAGCCTCGTGACCGAACAGGATCAACAGAATCGCCGCCATGTTGACCGACGATGCGATATTGACCAGTTCGTTACCGCAGAGAATGGAGATGATCAGCCGGCGCGGCTCATCGAGCATCGCATGGATGCTCTCTGAGGTTGGATCGCGGCGATGACGTAGCTGCTGCAGATCGATGCGGCTGAGCGAAAACAGCGCCGTTTCCGAGCCGGAGAACACCGCCGAGCTTCCCAGCAACACAACTTGCAGTATGCCGCGGATGAGCAGTTCGATGTTCCAGGTATCGGCTTCCATCGCAATGCCCCCGCGCGGTTAGAGTTGTCCCGTCAAGGCTAACCCTTTTTTTTGGGTTTCGTGACAGGTTTCCCCGCCACCATGCTCGCATGGCAACGGTCTAGGAGACGCGACGCCCCGTCGACCTCTGCCTTCCGGCTCGGTTGTCGCGCGGTGGCTGGTCCTGCATCGGTTCTCAGGCGATCCTAATCCGCCACCGGCACGGCGAGCAGCCGATCGGGAATAGTCAGCCCGGCCTCTTTGAAGTAGCGCGCAGCACCCGGATGCAGCGGCATCGGTAGGCCGGCGATGGCCTTGTCCAGCGCCATGGCATTGGTGGCCTTATGAATCGCCTGCAAGAAACCGAGGTTCTCGTAGATGGTCTTGGTGATCAGGTAGACGTCCTCTTCCGAAGTATCGGCGCGCACGGCAAGAAAGTTCGGCTGCGCGACCGTATTGACATCTGCGGCCTGCCCAGGATAGGTGCCGGCCGGGATCAGATAGGGTGTCCAGAGCCCCAGACCGGCATCGGCCTGTTCCGCTTCCTCGGGCGTGAAACTGAGCAGCGCGATGTCGTCGCCGATGGCGGCGAAGGCCTTGGTCACCGCGCCCACCGGCACACCCGCCGGCGTATTGGTAAGGTCTACCTTGCCGTCCTGCAGGGCATCGGTCGCGGCACCGTAGCCGCCGTAGAAGACATCGAAATAGCTGTCGAGATCGATTCCCAGGCCCGCCAGCAGCGCCCGCGACGAGCCGATGCTGCCGGAATTGCGCTTACCGAAGGATGCGCCCTTGCCCTCCATGCCGGCAAGATCGGCCATGGTGCCGGTCTTGACGTAGTCCTTGCGCGCCAGGAAGTGCTCGACGTTCTGCCACAACATGGTCACGGAGCGCAGCTCGGTCTGCGGCCCCTCGTCGGCCAGTTCGCCGGTACCGTTCCAGGCATAGGCGCCGTAGAGGCCTTGCAGGATCGCGAACTGGCTCTCGTTGTCGCGCATCAGCTTGATGTTTTCGGCGGAACCGGCCGAACTGATGGCGGACAGGTTGATGCCGTTGCTCGGCTGCAGCTTGACCTTGACCAGGGTCGATAGCGCGACGCCGACCGGATAGTAGGTACCGCCGGTGCTGGCGGTGGCAAGCAGGTAATCGCCCTCAGCGCTGGCCCCGGCACTGGCGAGCAGCAACGCGCCGGCAGCCGCGCCGAGCAGGGTGCGAGACGGTTTTTGGCACTGTAGTGGCATGGTCCTCTCCTCCAAGCTGGTTTGTCGTTATTGATCGCAGATGGTCTGCGATGCCCGATTGTGCCCGCAAAGGGTCGGCAATGGAACGATGCCTACAATCAGGCCCTCAAGCACTGTAGCACGCAGCATCGGCGGGGCTCGACAACCCGGCGAAGGCGGCCCTGCCCGCACGCGTTGCTAGGCACGGGAAGCAGTCGGCGATCGGCACAGGTCAATCGGCAAAGCTCAGGCGCCCGGTTCTGGCGCGCCCAGCAGGTCCGTCGGCGCGTCTGCGAGACGCGTCAAGACAACCTGCCGCATCCGCCGCTCCGAGGCGTTCTGAACATGGATTTCCAACCCGTCCAGCACGAATTTCTCATCCTGCGACGGGATTCGCTCCGTATGTTCCAGTATCCAGCGATTCACCGTATCGGTCGGCTTGCCGGGGAGTTCGGTCTCGAAGAATTCCTCAACCACGCGCAACTCGACGTGGCCGTCCACCACGATGCTGTCCGGGGTGAGAATCATCTGTTGGTTGGGCAGTTCATCAACCTCGTCATAGATCTCGCCGACCAGTTCCTCGAGCAGATCCTCCAACGTCACCACGCCCTGCAGATAGCCGGTCTCATCCACCACCACCGCCATGTGCTGTTTTTGCTGTCGCAGCAACGGCAGCAACAGATCGACCTTTTGGTTCTCGGGCACATACAGCGGCATGCGCGCAATACTGAAGGCGTCCGCGGAGGTGTCGCCAGCCGTTACCGCGGCGAACAGATCGCGCAAGAACAACACCTTCAGGATCTCGTTCTGGTCGGCGCCGAATAGCGGGATGCGCGAATATGGCTGCGCCAGCACCTCGGGCAGGATATCGGCAAGGGGGCGGCGACCGTCCAGGGCAAATACGCGCCGCATCGGTGTCATGACATCGCCGGCCTTGAGGTCGTTGAGGATGAACACGCGTTGGATCATCTCGCGCTCATCGGACTCGATCGTACCCTCTTCCTCGCCATGCTCGGTCATGCTGATCAGTTCCGCCTCGGTGACCATCGGGTCGGCCGTGCCGCCACTGACGCGCTGTACCCAGTTAGTGAAGGTATTGAACAGCCACACCAGCGGAAAGATGCCGCGCATGAACGCGACCAGCACCGGCGCGATCACCAGCGAGATGCGCTCGGAATAGCGCGTGGCGAGACTCTTGGGTGTGATCTCGCCGAAGATCAGAATCAGCACCGTGAGAACGCCGACTGCGATGCCTGGGCCGATGTGGCCAAACCATCGGGTGGCGAGTACCGTCGCCATGGCCGACGCCGCGATGTTGACGACGTTGTTGCCGATCAGGATCGCGATGAGCATCCGTGTTGGATTGCTCTTCAGACGGTACAGCGCGTAGGCGCCGCGCCGCCCCTCGTGATTCAGGGCCTCAGCGCGCGCCAGCGAAATGGACACCAAGGCGGTCTCGGAGCCGGAGAAGACGCCAGAGAGTAACAGCAGAATGAAAAGCGTCAGCAGATCTTGCATGTGCCTGCGGCGCGCGGGCGCCATGCCGTGGTTAGACGATGTTTGGGCCAAGTGATTGGCCGGCTCGATGGGTGCATGCAGGCGCGGAGCCGGCGCTCTGCTCCTGCCGCTATCTCGGAAACCATCGGCGGCCAGCCGAGGTTCGCGCCAAGAGGGGCACCCCGGGGGACACCGATGCAGCCGTGGAGAAACGCACATGCCGCCCGAAGACGACCGGACTTCAGCCCTTCACCAGGCGGAGCGGAGCGATGCGACCCGACCGGATTGTAACGGAATTGTCACAATCCTGCAGCGCCAACAGCGCGGATGCCCGCGCTAGCGACCGCTCGCCTGCTTTTTCCACCAAGGATGTTTGGCCTCGACCAGTTCCTCCCAGAAATCGTCGAAGCGCAACAACAAATGGCGAAATTCGCACGTGCGCCAACCGACCAGGCCGCCGGCGTAGACGAACATCTCTCGGTCGGTGTTACCGGTGAGCAGGTCGTCGAGCAAATGGTGGGTGACCGCCACGTCGTTCATGACACCCAGCAGGTCCTGCAGCCCCTTCATATGGCCGATGAAGATGTTCATGCCATCGAACAACGGCAGGAAGAACTCGGTCGCGTAGCGCAGCTTCTTGCATTCGATGCGCAGTCGGTGCATCTCGGCGGCATCGTCGCGATTCACATGGGTACCCGCGCCGAGCACACGGCGCTCCTGCTTATCGAGCAACCGGCGTGAGTAGCCGACCACGCCGGAATGCAGACGCTTGGCCTGTTTCTTCTTCAATGGCGCCGCTTCCCATGCCCTGGTATCTACCCAACGGGGGAAGCCGTCGACGAAATGCTTGAAACGCTCACTGTCCAGCATCGGCACGACACGCTGCTGATAGATCTCGGCACGCCGAGCCTCGGCCAGACGCATCAGGCGCTCGGCACCCGGCAGCGGCAGCAGCTCCGCGACCGGCCCCAGGCCCTCGGCGATGAAGACGTCCAGGTCGCGAGCCGGGCCCAATTCGCCGGCGATCCAGCGCATCTCATCGCCCCAGACCGCGGTTGCGTCCCGCGGAATCGCATCACGAAACAGCGTGACGGCGGAGCGCATGCGTCGGAAGCTGACCCGCAACTGGTGGACGCCTTCGATGTCGTCCCAACTGCGCGCGCTGTCGCGCCAAGTCAGCAGGAAATGATAATTGTGACGCAGGATGGCGGCGAAGGCTTCGCTCGCGGTCTGATCCGAGTTGATCGCGGGTGGGACTTTTGATTTTGACGGCACGCTGACACCATTGCCTAACTGCGGGCCGGCCGCCGGGGAGCGACCATTCCGATTTCGGTTCTTCGATAATAGACGAAAAACCGCACCGGTGATGGACGCCTGACCGCGCTTAGGCAATCTGCACAACGATATCGTGCAACACGCCCCCCGCATGCTCCATGCGGTCCGCGGCATTGGACAGGTGGCGATAGACCTCGCGGCGCTTGAAGATCTCGATCACATAACGCATCGCGTCGGCCTCGGCCTTGTCGGTCTTGTTGCCGAGCGCCGAGATGTGCTCATCGGCATGGAAGAGTTCCGCGAGGGCGGCGCGGTAGACCTTCTCGGTGTTGCGCTCAGCCTTCCGCGCGGCGGCGGCGTTGGTATCCGCGGAGGCGGGCTGGGTGGCAAGCTTGGCATAGCCTTCACGCAGCGCGTTGCTGCCGTCGCGCAGCAGGCGCGCCATGTCCGCCATGTAGTTGTCCGGTTTGATCTCCAACGCCTCGACCTCGCGCACCGTGGTCTTTGCGTAGTTCAGGATCTCGTCGATGGTGACAATCGCACGATAGATATCCTCGCGATCCATCGGTGTTGCAAAGGCGCGGCTCAGAACGCCCATATTGCGGGCCTTCAGGTCATCGCCGTCCTTCTCCATGGCGCGCACCCGCTCGCCGGCGGCCTGCTCACCGGTCTCCATGAACTCGACGAAGACATCCATCGCCGCGCAGACCTGATCGCACTGCGCGTTGATCAGGCCGTAGAAGTCTGGCATCCGCGGAAACACGCGGTCGACCATTCGGGTAACGACGGAACTGGATTGCGTACTCATGGGGTTCTCCTCGGAAATTCAGGTCGGGCTTTGGTTGCCGCGGCACAGGGCCGCGGTCGGTTGTGATTGGGTAAGCGGATCAACCGGGTTTGGCCAACCCTTACCACCTGGCCGCGGCAAGGCCGCATCCTTGCGGCGCAAGCCGCCTCAGGTCAGGTCCGTCAGGGCGTCGACGAGCAGGAAGGTCAGCACCGAGACAGTGCCCGCCCCGGGGATGGTGATGATCCAGGTGCTGACGATCTCCTGCGCCTTGGCCCACCGCACGGCCTTGGGTCGCTCCGACGCACCGATGCCCATCAACGACGAACTCACCACATGCGTGGTCGAGACCGGCGCGCCCACCATCGACGCACCGAAGATCACTGCCGCGGATGTCAGCTGACCGTCGAAGGCGTGGATCGGTCGGACCTTAAAGATGCCGAAGCCGACCGTGCGCACGATGCGCCAGCCGCCAGACAGAATGCCGAGCGTGATAGCGACGGCGCAGGAGACGATGACCCAGAATGGGACCTCGAATTCGCTCAGAATGCCGCCGTTGAGTAACACCAGCGTGATGATGCCCATGCTCTTCTGGGCGTCGTTAGCGCCGTGCGCGAAGGCCAATCCGGCGCAGGAGAAGATCTGAATCCTTTTGAAGAAGCGGTTGACCCCGGGCTTGGCCCCACGCATCAAGAAGAAGGTCAGGCGATGGATGCCGAAGCCGACCCAGAAGCCGATCAGCGGCGACAGGACCAACGCCAACAGCACCTTGGTCACTCCGGTCAAATGCCCCTCGGTCAGCTGCTGGAAGCCCCAAATGACGTGATCCGACCCTACGGCGATCATCACCGCGCCGGCGAGCCCGCCGACCAAGGCGTGGGAAGATGACGATGGGATTCCGAACCACCAGGTGATGAGGTTCCAGACGATCGCCCCCGACAACCCACAGAGGATGACGCTGATGGACAGGATGGCGGCGATGTCGTCCAGGTTAACGAATTTGCCGATGGTGTTGGCCACCGCGGTGCCACCAAGGATCGGCCCGAGAAATTCGAACGTGGCGACGATGACGACGGCCTGGATCGGCGTCAGCGCCCTGGAGGCGATGGGCGTGGCAATGATATTGGCCGCATCGTGAAAGCCGTTCGTGTAGTCGAATATCAGCACGACGGCGACGGCAATGACGACAAGTACGAACAAGACATCCATCGGCGATGTTCTCCTGGAGGCTATTGGATGGGTGGAGCTGGACGTCTGTCGTCCAGCGGGATCATCGCCAGGGCGGCGGCCTGGTGCTTCGGCACGCGCCGTAGGCTTCGCATGCGACCCAAAACAAGGCCACCCGGCCAACCAAGACCGATCGCGCCCTCAGACCGGATAGCTGGCATCGACCGACGCTACGTGACGAGGCCTACTTCGATCTGGTTATGGTTGCATTTCGTCATCAATACGTCATCATTCCGTAACACTATAGTCAAAATGCCGTCATGTTTCACGCGATATTGCGGATTCGCAATCTGGCAGTTCGACACGGTCGCGATCCCGGATGCGACCAGATTGTCCCGCGAACACCATCAACTAAGGCCGGCAGTTGGCTCACGAGGGACGAAGCAAAAACCGCTCTTATTACAATGTTTTGATCATCATTTTTCGTTTCCTGCGCGGTTATCGTTTCGTTGTATGATCAAGCCGCCAGCCGGCCTCCGGGCGGTACCCGGGCAGGTGCAGCAAGGGTGCTATCCGGTCAAGCAGAGCCAGCCAACCATAGCCAGCCGGAGGAAGATCGACCATGAGTGAGCATATCCATCAGAGGGGGCTGATCGGGGTACTCGTCGAGCGCTTCGAGAGCAAACACCTCTCGCGCGCGCTGAATCTTAAGCATGCGGTCACCGCGGGCGAGCGTATCGGCGACCACGACCGGGCGTTCCTGGAATCGGTTTGCCGAGAGGCGATGGAGAGTAAGCGCGTCGTCGACGGCTTTCCGCAGTACCAGCCGCTCTACCTGCGAACCGTGCACCTGTACCGGGAAATCAGCAATCGGGCGCTGGAAAATGAGAAAAGGGCCTTCGGCATCACCTCGGGCCACCCCTGAGACGCCGCTTACCCCTCCGACAACGCCTCGTATCGACCCGAGACGGGGGGCAAGCAACTTCAGAGCAGTTCCCTACAAGAGTTCCGCCTTCTCCTCCACTTCCACCGTCTTCGCCATACGCTTGGCGAAGTAGTAGATACGCTTGAGCTTCTCGATGATGTCCACCTCGATGGTGTAGGCGGGGATGCGGTTCGGCTCCTCGGCCACCAGACGTTGCGCCTGATGCACGGCGGCGGAATCGGCGATCTGGGCGATCTCCTGCTTCATCGACGTCACGGTTCGCGCGGCGAGTTCGTTCTTTTGCGCAACCGCCTGAACTGCGGCGTTAACTGCGCGGTTCACGGCCACGTGGAAGTTGGTCAGCACCTCGCGGGTCGGCTGGCTGATCGAGACGCCCTCATCGATGCGATCGTTGCCAAGCACGACCAGATTGGTCTCGATGACGTCGCCGATGTTCTCTAGGTCGTTGACCGCCTCCATCAATCTGATCAACTCACCGGTCTGGTGCTCGGTCAGACTGAGCCGACTGATCTTTCCAAGGTAATCGATGATCTGCGCATGCAACATGTCGACGTCGTCGTCCATGCGCTCGACGTCGCGCAGGGTCTGCTTATTGCCACTCAAAATGGCCGGCATGATCCGCTGCATCATCATTTCCACCAGCTCGCCCATGTGCAGCACCTCGAGCCGCACCCGACCGAGCGCTAGTGACGGCGTGGTCAGCAGTTCCTCGTCGAGGTACTTGGCGCGCACCACCAGCGCCTCTTCGCCGATCGGCTTGTCCGGCACCAGCCATTCCGCGGCGCGAGCAAACTGCCCGGCCAAACCGATGAACAGCAACGTGTTGGCGACGTTGAAGATGGTATGCGCGTTGGCGATCTGGCGAGGCGCGGCAGCTGCGAGTTGCTCGGTACCGCTCAGTTCCGGGTAGGCGGGCGAGATCCATCGAACGAACTCGGCCAACTGCCCGATGAAGCCGACCCACACCAGCACGCCCGCAAAATTAAACAGAATGTGCACAACGGCTGCACGCACTGCCTCCCGCGGCTTACCGATGGACGCCAACAGGGCGGTCACGCAGGTACCGATATTGGCCCCGAACGCCAGCGCAATGCCGGTTGGCAGGTTCACGAAGCCCTGGCTCGCCATCACGATGACGATGCCGGTGGTGGCCGCCGAGGACTGGATCAGACCCGTGAATGCCGCCGCTACCAAGATGCCGACGATCGGATTCTCCATCGTCTGCATCAGGTCCAGGAAGGGCTGGTAGCTGCGCAGCGGCCCCATGGAGTCGCTCATCACGCCCATGCCGAAGAACACTAGGCCGAGCCCCATCAACATCCCGCCGTATTGGCGCATGCGCTCGTTCTTGGACCCAAACTGCATCGTGAAACCGACGCCGATCATCAGCAGCGCGGCCTTGGTCACCTTGAACGCGATCAACTGGGCGGTCATCGTGGAACCGATGTTGGCGCCCATGATGACACCGACGGACTGGGCCAGGGACATCAGCCCAGCACTGATGAAGCCGACCACGAGCACGGTGGTCACCGACGACGAGTTGATGATCGCGGTGACGAACGCACCCGTGATCGCCCCCATGAATCGGTTCGTGGTGAGCTTTCCCAGGATGTCCTTCATCCGCTCACCCGCGACGGCCTTCAGCGCATCGGCCATCTGGTCCATGCCGAACAGGAACAGGGCCAGCCCGCCGAACAAGCCCATGCCCATGGTCCACCAGTCGATGCCGTCACTGGCATCATCGCTTCCGGCGGCGCGGGCAGCGACGCCTACCAGCAACAAGCCCAATCCGAGGGCAATGGACAGCGCCAACGGGGGAAGTGCGAGTGGGGAGTGGGCGGCGTGCCAAGCGTCTCGGTGCGCGGTGACTACCGCGCTGAGGCGAGCGCGCGTGCAGCGATTAATGTCCATGGGCGGCCTTGACGACTGTAACGGGGATGCTGGAGAGGTGCACAACATGTTCGGCCACGGAACCCATCAAAATGTGCTTCAACCCGGTAAGCCCCTTGGAACCAATTACGATCATGCCGGCATTGGTCTTTGCGGCGACTTCGAGGATGCGCGAACTCGGCAGCCCTTTGATCAGCATCGATTCAAGCTGCTTCAGATGCTTCATCTCTGGATGTTGTTTCACGACGCGGTGCACGAACTCGTCGAGCATCTCGGCGGCGCCATCCTCGATGCGCAGCAACTGCTTCTTCTTCAACGCCCGGCTGTAGTAGCCCGGCATCGACCCGGGATCATGCACCACGTGCAGCACGAGCAACGGCCGCTCCAAACAGCGAGCCAGTTCCACGGCGTGCATCAGGGCCGCTTCGGCCTCGGCCGAGAAATCGACTGGCACCAAGATCGGGCCTAACTCAGTCTTGTTATTCATGCGTTATCGGTCTCCGATTAGCCGGTCACGGTAGGGCTCAGTCGAAGCGTCGCGCCGGACTGCCCGCGGGCAATGAACTCGACCTCGTGCCGATTATGACATTTTTATGACAATCGTGTGACACGAGAATCCGGAGGCGTCGGACGCGACCGCCACTCACACCATGGGGCGTGGTTCCGTGACGACGGCAACCCGACCTCAAGCGAGCAATTTGCCCGTCCGGACCAGGCGATTGTAAACCGGCACCAGGGGCTCGACGGGATAGCGCAGCGGCAAAAGGCCCTTTCCGGGGCGGGTGATCACCCCGATCGAGCGTTGGTAGGCACCGAACAAGATGTGATGATGCTCGATGCCGCCCGCATTGAGCCAACAGGTGTCATCCATCGACAGGGGCGTGTGGCCAACCAAAACCGGCGTCTTCGGCCCCACCCCAAGGCGCTTGCGGAAGCGCTTGAGATCGGCGCCGTTATAGCCCGTTGGAGAGCCGGGTTTGCGCAGACGTAAATGCGTGAGCTGATACTGCAGCTTGGGATACTTGTGGATGTGGATCAAATCCTCGCGGCTAGCCTTCATGGTTGGCGCGCCAGCATGACAGCAGACGAATTGCGGCGACACTGCCACATACGGCAATAGATCGTAAAAGCGCTGCATCGCGTCCCGGTATTTCGAACCACGTTGGTCGAGCAACGCCTTTTCCCACAGCAGCCCCTGGGGCACGCCACCCTTGCTGATGTCCTCGGCGAAGCTGTCGTGATTGCCCCGCAGATAGAACACCCGCTGCGGAAACCGGAGCTTGAGGCGAAAGATGAAGTCCATCAGCTGCATGGACAGGTCCATCTCGTCTTCCTTGCCGGGCTCGTCGGGGTGCACCGCATCCCCGACCAGGATCAGCATGGCGCTGCCATCCTCCAGCGCCTCCAGAAAGCCATTCTGCGTCAACACCACCAGCAGGTTATCGATGCAGGCATGCAAATCGCCGATGAAGATCGGCGCCGGCTTGGCCGGCAACTGCAACAGGCCGCCGGGGCGACCGTCGCCCGTCGGCACCCGGTAGGCCTCCGATTCCATGACCTTGATCAAGCGCTCCAGCAACGCCATTGCTTCGCCACGCGGAATATTGTCGATCGGCGCATCGATCAGCTTCGCAAGCCGTTGTATCTTGGCGGCGCGCCAGTGGATCATACGTTCCGCGGTGCTGATCTCCACCAGGGGCGTCACACAGGCGCCATGGGTCGAGGACTTCTTCTTCAAAGCCAGCCCCTTGCCCGTCAGTTTCAGCCGCAAGTGGTGCTTATCGACCTCGTCAGGGTACTGAAGCAGCAGCCGTTGCAGCGGGTCATCGCGTCCTAGCGTCACCGACTCTCCGGCGGCAAGCCGAACGAACCCGCTAATCGAGGAGTAGTAGGTGAGCGGATCAAACAACAGGTAGTCGCCGTTCGAATGAAAGTGGCCATCGGCATCGATGACCATTTCAGGGTCGAGTTGCAGGCGATAGCCGTCCTCACCACCGAGCAACAGCTGCAGCGGCAGCACCGGGGTGGGCACGCGGACTTTGCTGTCGGGCAGACGCAAGGAACCCCTCAGATCCACGTCATCGCACTCCTCCATGTCCTGGATCAGGTCCTCGAAGTAATTCAGGAACTTGTTGCGGGATTCTGGACTTGCAGGAGGCATGGCGGCTCGACCCGATCGTGATGAGTGACACTCCGACAACTGGGCCAACCGCGGCATCGCGACTGACCCGTGACGTTTCAGTTACCGCACCATTTCACTCTGATTTCTTCGTCCCTGCAATGCGGGCGGGCGCATGGGAGACGCGTTGGCGCAGATAGACTTGCAGACCTTCGCGATGCAGATGCAGCGCAACGCGGCCAAACAAAGCAACCTGCGCCTGTATCTGGCAGAGATCGATACGCTCGTCCACCGGGTGCGTCCCCTGCCGAGCCCGCAGTCGGCGGGCGGCGAGGATACGCTCGGGGGTCGGCAGAATGAATTCAAACACGTAGCGCCCCCGCCAATCGACGGACAGAAAGTGCCGCTTCGGCGGCGGTACGCGGATGCGCGCCTCGTCGAGCCGGAGGTCGCGCCAGTGATCAAGCCAGTCGTCCTCGAACAGGGCCATGCTCTCGCGACGCCCTTCGAAGGGCAACCCCAGATGCACCTCCCGCGGACGCACGGCCAGCGCCTGGGCACGCCACCAAGCGTTAGTCGCCAAGTCCACATAGCCTTCTTCCGGCCAGCCACCGAGCTGACGGATAAAGGTCGACTTGCCGCCACCCGGAGGGCCGGTGACGATGATCTGATGAAAGCGCACGGATTTCGCCACCGGCACGTTACGGTAGGTACGCACGTCGGTGACCGTCTCAAGAACGAGTCCGGGTAGACAGTCACGAAGAAACTTTGTCACGGCGCGTCCGCCGGCGTCGCGCCGATGTCAGGTTGATGGTGCGGTGCCACCCCGGAAAACGGGATGCCCGTCTCGCGTTCGGGGCGATACCGCAGCGCCGGGTACAAAGGTGCAGCAATTGCTGGTTGCCAACATCGTCTGCAACGATCGCGCCCCGGTGCCACGGCGAGCGTCGGGCCGGCAGCGCCGGCCCTTCGCCCCGTAAACGCTGGTGCTGGTTCAACCAAAGATGAACTTGAACAAGTAGAAGAACAGCGCGGCCAAGAGCGCACCAGCCGGCAAGGTCACCACCCAGGAGATGACGATGTTGCCTATGACGCGCAGATCCAACGCCCCAATGCCACGTGCGAGCCCAACACCCATAACGGCACCCACCGCGATATGCGTGGTCGACACCGGCAGGCCCGTCTTGGACGCGAGCACCACGGTGCTGGCCGCGGCCAGAGTCGCACAAAAACCCCGCGTCGGGGTCAGTTCGGTGATACGGGTACCGATGGTCTGCATGACCCGATAACCCATTGTCGCCAACCCGACCACAATACCGATGCCACCGAGCAGTAGAATCCACAACGGCGTAGACGCCTTTTGCGCCACCTCACCACCGCTCTGGATGATGGAGATGACCGCGGCCATGGGCCCGATACCGTTAGCCACGTCGTTGGAACCATGGGCGAAGGCCATTGCGCAGGCGGTGAAAATCATCATCGGCGTGAACACCCGTTCAACGCTAGCGAAGTGGAAACTCTTGTCGGCCGCGACATCCACCTTGACTCGACTGATCATCCACTTACCGACCAATGCCACCAGCACACCGATCACCGTCGCGGCCATGAAGCTCTGCGGGGTAGTGAGATGAAAATCTAGGTGCTTGAGGCCTTTGAACAGCGTGACCAGACTGACGATCCAGCCCACTAGGAAGACATACAGCGGCCCCCAGCGTTTGGCACTCTGAAACGGATTGTCGGCGTTCAGGATCAACTTGCGGACGCTGAGCATCAGCAGCAGCGCGATGAGACCGCCGATCAGCGGCGAGACCACCCAACTGGCCGCGATCTGGCTGATTTTGTCCCACTTGACCGCGTCCATGCCGATACCGGCAACGGCAAAACCGACGATGGCACCGACGATGGAGTGCGTGGTCGACACCGGCCAACCGCGCGTGGTGGCTATCATCAGCCAAATGGCAGCGGCCAGCAACGCCGCCAGCATGCCGTAGACCAAAATCTCCGGGCTACCGGCGATGGGCGTTGGATCGATGATGCCCTTGCGGATCGTCGAGGTCACGGTGCCGCCGGCGAGGAAGGCGCCAGCGAACTCGAAGACGGCGGCGATCACGATCGCCTGCTTGACGGTGATGGCGCCCGAGCCGACCGAGGTGCCCATGGCGTTGGCGACATCGTTGGCACCGATGCCCCAGGTCATGTAGAGGCCGAACAAGACGGCCAGGACCAGGAAGATGGTCCCATAGGTTGCAATAATTTCCATTGTGACTCCGATGTTTATAGATTATTCAGCGGGCCTGCCGAAGCCGGCCGTGCCGTAGCAAGCGCGCGTGCCGTAGAGCCAGGAAAACTCCCGCCACGGCGCGATGACCTAGCGTTGACTAGGGACGGGCTAACGTGTTACCCAGTCCGCGATCAGCGGTCATCAGCGCGCAATCAGCAACAACAGGCGGTCTCCCACCTTCTCGGAGTAATCGGCCAGATTGCCGATCCAATGAATGAGCCGGTACCAGAACATGACAGAGACCGGGCTCATGCTGTCCTCGTGTTGGAACAGCGCCTTAGCGAGCGCCATGCCCAGGTCGTCGGTCTCGCTCTCGATCTTGTTCAGCTCATGCACCATCGCCTCCACCCGTGCCGCTTCGGGACCACGGAAGCCCGTCTCCACGAGTTCGTCGAGCTCGGCGATGATCGCATTGGACTGCGTGCACGCATCGACGCAACGTGCGACGAGCGTCCGCAGGTCAGCTTGCATGTCGTCCGGCACCGTCATCTCACGCTGCAACAGCAGACCAGCAATGTCCTGCGCCGTATCGGCGATGGAGTCCTGCACCTCCAGCACCTCTAACAGATCACGCCGATCCACCGGCATGAACAGGCTCTTGGGCAAATGCAGGCGGACGTCGTTCTTAATGCCGTCGGCCTCGCTCTCCTTGGCAAAGATCCCGTCAGCGGCAGTCTTCAGCGCCGCCTGGTCACCGGCGATCAGCGCCTCGAACAACGCCGGCACCGTGCCGACGCAGTCGTTGACGACCGTCATGTGCTTCTGCATCGGTTTGAAGGGCGATCCGGCGAATAATGCCGCGATCGGATTGGTTGTCTTCATCGGGTGGTCTCCTCCTCGGTTGCTCAGAGTGATTGTGCATCTGCCAATAACTCAATCGCCCGGCCGCGATGGGCGTCAGGCGGAATTAGGACGGGCCGATCCGCGGCACCGGCACAGCGGGGATTGTGCGCTCGCGGCAAATTTTGCCACGAAGCGCCGGTAGCCCCCGACGATCGTCACATTTGGGAAATATTTCTGCAACACTTAATCACAGGTTTTCGCTGCACCCGCTGGCGGTCGCCATCCCACCGCCGGCGCGTCGCGTGCCGATAGCAGCATACCAAGGCAAGCGCACGCGCGGCCGAACGACACCCACGTCGCACGACCGTAACAGACGCTATGATAGAACTGTGTCAAGGTCCACCCCAGCAGCAGGACCAAGCCGGTAGCCGAGCATTCCGCGCTGGCATCCGGAGCTAAATTCTTCGACTCGCAAACAGATGAGGACCGCCCAAGTGAGCAAACTGGCAACGCGGCTGCGCATCGGCGAAAAAATCGGACTCAGCTTCGGTGCCGTCGGCCTGATCTTTCTCGGCGTCATCTGGTATTACCACTTGACGCTCGCCGAGGTCGTCGAGGACTACCAAGACCTCAACGCCGTCTACGGCGAACGCCAGTCGCACGCCTTTGTCATCGCGAGTCATTTGAGCGGCATGCTCAGTGCCGCCGAGCGTTTCCTGCTGACGCGAGATATCGATTACGCCGACACGACCAGAGCTGAGGCCACGGCGTTACTGGTACAGGCGGAGCAACTGTCGGGCATCGACGCAGCCTCGGGCCGAACGGCCGAGCAGCTGCAACGTCTGACGAGCGATTTCAGCGCCCGCTTCGATGCCATCGTCGAGGCCTGGGAGGTGCGCGGACTCGACGAGGACTCCGGTCTCCAGGGTGCGTTTCGCAACGCCGTGCATGAACTCGAGCAGCAGGCGAGCCAATACAACGTCGACGCCGCCTACCTGTTGCTGCTGCAGATTCGCCGACGCGAGAAGGATCTCGGTCTACGCCGCGAGCCTCAATATCAACAAAAAGCGCACGAACTGCTGGACGAAATGGGCATAACGATCGCCATGTCGGACATGCCCCGCGCGCTCAAGGAAGACATCGGCCGAGAACTCTCGACCTATCGCGCGGAGCTCGACAGCTACGCCGAAATCGTGCTCAGCGGCAAGGATATCGAAGGCGGAAAAGGGCCGTTTCGTGATACGGCGCATCGGATCGAGGCCCTGCTCAACGCCCACTACGTTCCCGATCTGGAAACCCACATCCTGCAGTTACGACGGCGCGAGAAGGACTATCTTTTGCGCGGGGACGAACGCTACATCGGCATGGTGCAAGCCATCGGCACCGAGATCCGCGATCAGGTCCTCGCGTCGACAATTGCCGACTCGGAACAAGTCAGGTTTGTCGCGCTACTCGACGGCTACCAGCGAGATTTTCTTGCCTTGGTCGCACAGGATCAGCGTATCACGACCCTGACTGGGCAAATGTACGAGGCCGCGGCCAGCGTTACGCCATTAGTCGAGCAAAATCTGGCCGAGGCAACTCAGCTGATGCAATCCATGAGCAGCGAGATCGCGGACAACTCCGCGGCACGGGCCCGCGCGAGCCTGTTCACGGCAGTGGCGGCTGCTGCGCTCGGTACCCTGTTCGCTATCCTGATCACCGTCCGTATCGTACGGCCGGTGCGCGGCATGGCCGGCCTGCTCGACCGCCTAACGCGGGAGAACCCGACCGACCGCGTGCCAGCCGATCCGCACGGACGCGACGAGATCAACGCCATGGCGGTCGCGGTCAATACCATGGCTGATCACAAGGCGATCTTCTTCAAGTGGTGGCGCACATCCATGCAGGAGGCCATCGCGCTGCGCGATCGCCACCAGGCAACCGATGCGGGCGAACGTGCGGACGCCGACCGGGAGCTGCACGCCGCTGCGCTGTCGAAGTTGGTCCAAATCAACGCGATCAAGGGCCAGTTGCTGGAACAAGTCGAGCACATCAGCAGTGCCTCCGAACAACTCGACCACGCGAGCGGTGGCCAGAACATCGGCAACGACCTGCGCGATTCCGCGGCACGCATCCGCACCTTGGTCAGCGTCTTGGACGAGGATTGAGCGACGAACGGCGTCGCAAATCGCTATTAGATGATCGACGGCAAAAAAACCGAGTGATTTAATCAGCCAGAACCGCTATCGTTGTTGGTACTTTCCAGGGGTGACCCCGCCGATAAGAGTGGTTTGCCATGTCTACCAGCCAAGTTAACCGCTCCACGGAGCATCCACTACCGCTTCTCTGCGCGGTGACGCTCGACAGCCACGGGGCCTCCTGCCTGCGTTATGCCCGTCAGCGCGCGACGACGACCGGGCAGCCAATCACCGTTGTCCACATCGCGCATCAGACCATGCGAACGGCGGGCACCCATCAGCGACGCTCCCGCTCGCCCCGCCTGTTGCTGCCCATTGTCGATATCGCGCGTGACTTGTTGGACGAATTTATCCAAGACTTCGAGGAGCAAGCGGCCAACGTCGACCCGGGCGCTGAATCGATCGCGATGACACGCATCGTAGAACCGGGCATTCCCGGCACACGAATTCCGGATCTCGCCGAACGTATCGGCGCCACCGCCATCATTGTCGGCGGCACCCGTCGCGGCGGCTGGCAGCGACTATTGCGCGGCTCCATTGCGGCGGACGTGTTACACCACGCAAGCGTTCCCGTCTTCGTCGTCGACGCCGCTGGTAGACCGATCGACGCGCGCGACATCTTGCCCGAGTCCACCGAGTCGCACGGCATTCGTGCATGGTTGGCTCACCTGATCGAGGGACGGCGTCGCGCCACCCTCTGACCGTTGCGACCTGTCGCGGCATCGTAGACGCGGGGAAAGATCCAGCCCGCGGTCGTTTCGCGCTTGGCCATGAACGTCGTCCCCGCCGCGCGAGCGGACCTCCTTTCACGACCCCCGGTGCTGCTGCATCATCAGATCGCCCCCTTTCTCATGCAGGGCGGTCTCGATGTTCGGGTGCAACTGTGGATCGAACGGGACTTTTTAGAGCAAGCTGCGTGGCTCCGATTGGAGCCTGACAACGAGGAGACCCTGGTGCCTATGGCCGCGGTCAGGACGCAGGGACGATTCCGCGTCTTGGAAGCCCCGCTCACGTTCGATCCAGCCAGCGAACTAACGGTTTACGCCTTCAAGGTGCTGTGCGCGGGTCGGCAATGGTGGCTGGACGCGGCGGGCGTCTCGCCGCGCATGCCGTTGCGCGAGCGTTTCTTCCGACTGACCAAGCGCCTCGCGGTGCCAGACTGGGTCCCGGACCAGGTCTTTTATCAGATCTTCCCCGAACGATTTTGCAACGGTGACCCGAGCCTCGGCCCCCATGCCGGAGCCTACCAGATGCGCGACGAAGGCCCCGTGCGCGCCAAGGCCTGGGGAGAGCCCATTGACGCCCAGCGCCCCAACAGCGAGTTCTATGGCGGCGATCTGGTGGGTGTGCGCGAACGACTCGGTTACCTGGCGGACCTCGGCGTCACCGCCCTGTACCTGAACCCAATCTTCACGTCGCCAAGTGTTCACAAATACGACATCGAGGACTTCGAGCACGTCGACCCCTATCTGGGCGGCGACCAGGCCCTAGCGGATCTGCGCACCGCCACCGCGGAACGCGGCATGCGGCTCGTGCTGGATGCGGTCTTCAACCACTGTTCCGACACCCATCCCTGGTTCAATCGTTGGCACACCCACCCGGAACCCGGGGCCTTTGGCAGCGCGGCAGCGCCCTACCGCGACGCCTTCCTGTTCCACGATCCCGCCAACCCCGAAAGTTACCACTGCTGGCAGGGCTCGCAGGTGCTGCCAGTGCTGGACTTCGCCAACCGGCGGGTGCAGGACTACTTCTACGCCGGTCGCGACGCCATCGTCCGCCGCTGGCTACGCCCGCCCTATGCCATCGACGGCTGGCGCTTCGATGTCATCCACATGCTGGGCGAGGGCACCGGCGCAACCAACAATGCCGCCCACGTCCGCGCGCTGCGCGAGGCAGTAAAAGAAGAGAATCCAGACGCCTATGTCCTTGGCGAGCACCTGTCAGAGGCCACCCGCTGGCTGCAGGGCGACCAGGAAGACGGCGCCATGAATTACTATGGGTTCGGCTTCCCGGTGCGGGCCTTCTTCGCGGGCCAGGACGTCAACTACCACCCGGTGTGGATCGACGCCGCGGAACTGGACCAATGGCTCGCCGATGCCCGCTCACGCATCCCCTATGCGAACCAGCTCTGCCAGCTGAACCTGCTCGGTTCCCACGACACCACCCGCTTCCTGACCCTGCTCAGCGAAGACCGCGCATTGATGCGCAACGCGCTGCTGATGCAATTCAGCTACCCCGGCGTGCCCTGCATCTATTACGGCGACGAGATCGGCATGACCGGCGAGAACGACCCCTACAACCGCGCTTGCTTCGACTGGGACCCGAGACGCTGGGATCAAGACCTGCGCGACTTCATCCGCAAGCTGGCCCGGTTGCGCCAGCACCACGGGGCGCTCCGACGGGGTGCCTACCAGACGCTGATCGCGGATGGAGATTTGTTCGGCTTCGCCCGCTTCGATGCGCATGAGCAGTTGCTGGTGCTGGTGAATCGTTCTGCTACCACGGCGCGTGACCTTACGCTGGATCTGGCACCGCTCCCGCAGGCCGATACACACCGATTCAACGATCTGCTCAGTGGCACCGAGTACCCGGCCGACGCCAGGCGGTTACGATTAAACCTCGACGGCAAGGCCCACCTCCTACTGCACCGCGTTTGCCCGATCGTCGCGGGCTGACCTTCCGCTTCGCCGCTAACGGGCATGCTCAGGGTGGCCTCCACCCTGCTCATTCGTTCACTTCAGCGCCGCCGCTGCCCGCCAAACAACGACCCGAGCGTCCCGCGCGCCAACTGCCGGCCGATCTGCGTCCCCAGCGAGCGCATAGCGCTGACCGCGAAGGCCTCCAGCGCCGTCTGACTGCCATTGCGGGCAGGCGCACGGGTGCGCTGCGGCGTTGGTGTAACGGCCGGGGTCTCCGCTGCCAGGGCGGCCTGGTCGGCCATGAGCTTAAGCGTCTCGTAGGCAGAGTCACGATCGATGGAGCGGTCGTAAACGCCCGCCACCAGCGAGCCGGCCATCAGGGACTGGCGTTGCGGCATCGTAATCGGCCCAAGCCGACTGCCGGGCGGCGCCACCTTGATGCGTTGCACAATGCTAGGAATGCCGTCGTCGTCGAGGGTCGAGGCCAGCGCCTCGCCGACGCCCATGGCGGTGATGGTCTCCTCGGTGTCCAGGTCCGGGTTCTGGCGAAAGGTCTGCGCCGCGGCACGCACCGCCTTCTGGTCCCTCGGCGTGAAGGCCCGCAGCGCGTGCTGCACGCGGTTGCCCAACTGGCCGAGCACGTCGTCGGGGACATCGGTGGGGCTTTGCGTCACGAAGTACACGCCGACGCCCTTGGAGCGGATCAGTCGCACCACCTGCTCGACCTTGTCCATCAGCACCTTCGGCGCATCGTCGAACAGCAGGTGCGCCTCGTCGAAAAAGAACACCAGTTTGGGTTGCTCCGGGTCGCCCACCTCGGGCAACTGTTCGAACAGCTCCGACAACAGCCAGAGCAGGAAGGTGGCATACAGCGTGCGGCTGCGGATCAGTCGGTCCGCAGCCAGCACGTTGACCACGCCCTGGCCCTGCGCATCGACCTGCATCAGGTCGGCAATGTCCAGCGCGGGCTCGCCAAACAGCAAATTACCGCCCTGGTCCTCCAGCGTCAGCAGTCGGCGTTGGATGGCGCCGACGGACGCCGAGGAGACGTTGCCGAAGGTTGTGCGCAAGGACGACGCGTTGTCCGCCACATAGGTGAGCATCGAACGCAGGTCCTTCATGTCCAACAGCAGCAGGCCATTCTCGTCCGCGACGCGAAAACAGACGCTGAGCACGCCCTCTTGGACATCGTTGAGACCAAGCAGGCGCGCCAACAGCAGCGGCCCCATCTCGCTGATGGTCGTGCGGACAGGATGGCCCTGTTCGCCATACAGGTCCCAAAAGGTCACGGGACAGGGGGCGTAGTGGAAACCGTCCGCTTCCAGCGCCAATTCGATCACGCGCTCAGCGACCCGGTCGTTATCGCCGCCCGCCTGGCTGATGCCCGCCAGATCGCCCTTCACGTCGGCCAAAAACACCGGCACGCCGCGACGGCTGAATTGCTCGGCCAGGGTTTGCAGCGTCACGGTCTTGCCGGTACCGGTGGCGCCGGCCACGAGGCCATGGCGGTTGGCCATGCGCGGATTGATCAGGACCGGCTGCGTGCCTTTGCCGATGAGGATTCCGTCTGCCATCGAAGCTCTCCAGGGATATGCCAAAGCGGGACTTGTCGAAGCGGGTCTTGTGGACCTGTGGCCGAAGTATGTTGCGTGCACCCAACCGCGGCAAGCCCCGCAGCCCGAGCTGGCGCTTGCGATCGAGCTGAGCACTCACGGACAATCAGCACCTCAGGAATGATAACGCCAGGAGCGACCAGCCCATGTTCTTCGCTATCGACGACCAGCAGCAACGCCGTGCCAAAAGCCCTCACGAACTCGCGATGATCAACCTGCTGCTGTTCAATCTGCTGATCGGGGTCGCGCTGCTGGGCGGCTCCATGGCCGAACCCGACTCCGTTATCGCCGCCTATAAGTGGCTCGGGGTCGGTGTGCCGCTGGCGCTGTCTATCATCGTGATCCTGTTCACCTGGGTACGCGCCGCGCGCGCGCCGGGCGTCGAGCCCTGGTTCGTCGCCGTGCACTGGCGGCTGTCCGCCAGCCGCTACCGAATGCTGCTCGTCGCCTATGTGATCAGCGCCGCCGTCGTCAGCCTCGCCTTCTTCGGCGGCGACGACCATGCGGAGCTGGAGCGCCGTATCGCCGAGCTGCCCCCGGCGATGCAGCAAATGGAACGCCACAAGCTGGACTCCCAAGACATGGGCTCCGCCATCTGGGCGCGCATCGGCGTCGTGCCCCTGCTGCTGACGGTCATGGCTCTGATCATGCTGGAATCCGGCGCGCTGTATCAAGCCGGACGCGGCGAGGTACCGGACGCGCTGGTCGCTCGCCTGCCGCCGCCAGCGGACCTGGCGAGCGCGGAACAACCGCTCGTCGGAGCAAACGATGCCGAGTAG
>CAVOSE010000055.1:0-20160 GCA_963698775.1 uncultured Gammaproteobacteria bacterium | reverse complement strand
CCACCGATTACGCACAGACCGAGCTGCAATCGACGCCCGAAGCAATAATCTGGGTCAACTCTTGAACGCGTCGGATTACACAGGACGTGCAAGGCGCGCCGCGGAGAACACTGACCCTGAGCTGACCTGGCGGTCCCGCACGTTTCTCCCTCGCGCCGGCGCGAGCCTCACTGCGATCGTCGGCCCGCTGCTTGCAGATCGATCCCAGAGTCGGTCGATGCTGGCCTAGTCAACCTTCGGCATTGACGCGACGGCTGACGCTCGATTTCACCGACGTCACCGACCCGGCTTCGCTTCGACGGCGTCACGGCAACGCCAGCATCAGCGGCGGCCTGGCGCAACTGGTCCAGTTGGAACTGCTGTCGTCCGCCGCCGACATTCGCATCACCGCGTGACCAATCTGATCGAGCGTACGTTCGACCCAAAGGTCCGGTCACGCCCAAGGTCCGCTCAGGCGTCGCCATCGCCGGCGCGGTCGCCAGCGGCTGGTCGGTACAGCAGTGCTGCTCGGCGGACAAGGTCTACGAGGGCGCCATGGACCGCATCGGTCGGCAGGAGGGTCTCAGGTGACCAGACCCTCGGCCGAGCCGAACATCGACGTCTGTCGATCGGCTCGACGAACGACGACGGCACCGCGCGCGCGCGGCGGAGCCGACCTGCGACTACCCCGCCCGCGCCGAGGCGAACAACGCAAACGCAGACCACACGCCCCCTGAACCCCAGACCCCGTCCTCGAAGGGTTCTAAGCGTCGTCTACAGCCGGCGAACGGCTCTGGTCGTATACTTCCCGAACCGTGACCGACCGGCCGTATCGCCGACTTCGACGCGCACCAAATCATTGCGCATGGGCGAACCCCCCGGTCGCGGCCATACAGATCGCCACCGGACCCCAATGTGACGCAAACCTGATCGAGGTCGAACGCATCATCCGCGACGCGGCTCAGTCCGACGCCGGACTGGTCGTGTTACCGGAGAACCTCACGTCATGGGGCGCAGGATCAGGATCAACTCGCCATCGCGGAGGCCGACGGCGATGGCCCGTTGCAAGCGTCCTATCCAAGATGGCTTCCCCTACGGTGTCTGGCTTGTGGCGGCGCCGTCCCCATCGCGTCCGCGATACAGGAGCGTCTCCACGCCGCGTCGCTGGTCTTCAATGACCAGGACCCCGTCGCGCGCTATGACAGTGCACCTGTTCGACGTCGAGCTGCCGGCGCCGACGAGCGCTACGAGGAGTCCGCCACCACTCGAGACCAGTGAAGAACGATCGTGCTCGATACCCATCGCCGGCTCAGCGTCATCGTCTGCTATGATTTTGCGCTTCCCAGAGTTTGCGCGGCCTATCCAAGACAGCGGCCTCGAGGTACTCGCGGTGCCGTCTGCCTTCACCCTCGCACCAGCAAGGCGCACTCGAAGACGCTGGTGCGTGCCCGTGCCATCGAAAATGTGGCCTATGTCATCGCCGCAGCCCAGGCGGCTATCACCTGAGCGGTCGCGAGACCCATCGCCACGGCGGCAGCTGATCGTCGACCCTCGGCGCCGTCCTGTCCCAGGTGCCCCGAGGCAGCGGCTACATCTGCTGCCCCGTGGATCGCGGCTTTCAGGACTCCGTCCGGCGCACGCTTCCCGCGTTGCAGCATCAGCGTTTGAAGATGCGCTGATCAGCTTGGTGGCGATGACGCGACCTTCCTGGACTGCGCATGGTCAGAACAATCCGCCGACGGTCGATTCCGTTGTCGCTGTCGAAAGGGTCCCAATGGCAGCGTTTCGCTCAGCCGACCTGTCAGCGATGTGCCCCCATCCTCATCATGCGACCACACCCCCAGTCCGCCAGCACCCTCATCTAGGACCCTGCAACTGAATTCATGAACGACTCCCCTTGCCATTGCTCGCGGCGGCGTTCTCAGTCCGGTCGGCCTCAGCGATGCCGATCTCGACGACTGGTGCGCACGCTGCGCAGCCCCGCCATTGACGCCGCGGATATCTATTTGCAATCCAGTCGCCTCCAATCCTGGGTGCTGAGGATGGCATCGTCAAGGATGCGGAATTTCCCTATCGACCAGGCACTGGCATCAGGGCCATCGCCGGTGAAAAGACCGCTTTCCGATCTCGACGAACTGCAACTGCCGCCCTGGACAGCCGCATCCGCACGCGCCATCACCGGCGGCCGCACGCGAGGCGGTCCGCGTCGACAACGTGCCGACGACGAAGCACCCCTACGAGCCGCTCGACCCGATCGAGAGCATCGACGACGCGGCCAAAGTCGCGCTGCTACATCGGGTCGACGCCGAGGCGCGGCGTACCATACCACGTGTGAGCCAATCGTAACCGCATCGTCGCGGTGCAGGACACATTCTACGTGATCGCCGACGATCGGCGCATGACGCCGAGTCCGACCGCTGATCCGGCTCAACGTCAACGTCGTGGTCGAGCAGGACGGCCGCCGCGAGCAGGGCCACAGCGGCGGCGGTGCCGACCATCCTGAGCTCGTCGATCAAGACCGCGCCTCGGCTCTGCCCGCGAGCCGTGCGTCACGCTGGTCGGCCTGGAGGCCGGCAATGCCCCCGCCGGCGGCGTGACCGTCGTGCTGGGTCCCGGCTGGCCCGGCGTGCTACTCCATGAGGCCATCGGCCACGGGCTGAAAGGGGACTTCAACCGCAGGGCACCTCGGCCTTTGCCGGACGCCTCGGCGAGCGCGTCGCGGCCAGGGCGTCACCATCGTCGACGACGGCACCCTACCCGGCCGCCCGGCTCCCTGAACGTGACGACGAGGGCACCACCACCCATCCGCCACGCTGATCGAAGACGGCACGGCCTCAAGGCTATATGCAGGACCGCCTCGACGCCGGCCTGACCGGCATGGCCGCCACCGGCGACGGTCGCCGCGAGTCCTACGCCCATCTACCCATGCCGCGCATGACCGACGCCTACATGTTGGCCGGCGAGCGCGACCCGCAGGAGATCGTCGCGCCGGTCGACAAGGGCCTGTACGCGGTGACTTTCGGCGGCGGCCAGGTGGACGTCACGTACGGCAAGTTTACCTTCTCCGCCGCGAGGCCTACCTGATCGAAACCGGCGAGATATCCGAGTACGGTCAAGGGCACGACACTGATCGGCAACGGCCCCGACATGCTCACCCGCGTCAGCATGATCGGCGACGACCTCCGGCTCGACGAAGGCGTCGGCGCCTGCGGCAAGAGGGCGAAGCTGCCGCTCGGGCGTCGGCCAGCCGACGCTCGCGTCGACGAGTCTTCCGTCGGCGGCGCCAGCGCCTGATACTGCAGGTGCTCAGCGCCGGCGGACGGCGCCGCGAAGAGCGTGCATGCGACGTCGTAGGATGGGTCGAGCGAACAAAACCCATCAAGCCGACGTACAGCCTCGAAGCCTCGCCGCAATCTGCCTCGATCGAGCAACCCCATCCCGCTCAGGCCCAACCAAAACGACAACAGGCTTCCTCATGGCAAACCGCCGTCACCAACCGGCAAGCAACTCGCTCGGCTGCGACGAACATCGACGATCTACTCGCAGAGGCGAAGCGTCGCCGCGCCACTGCCGCCGAGGCCGCCGTCAGCAACAGCCCGGGCTGAAGATCACGTGCGCCTCGGCGAGGTAGAGACGTGGAACATACCCACGACAATGGGCTTTAATTCCGCTACTTCGGTCAGCGCAAGGGGTCTGCAAGCACCTCGGATCTGAGCATGGCGCGCTGCGCAATCCGGTCGATCAAGCCTGTACCATCGCCACCCACACCCAGAAGACCCCTGCGCCGGCCTCGCGCCGGCCGCTGATCGCCAGCGATCTGCCCGACCTGGACCTGATGCACCCCTGGTCCATCGGCGTCGACGAAGCGGTACGCATCGCCGTCGCCTGCGAAACGCCGCCGCGGCGCCGATCCGCGCATCGTCAACTCCGAGGGGCCGACCTGGCTCAGCACCCATGCCGGGTGTCGCTCTACGGCGACGGCCACGGCTTCATCGGCGGCTACCAAGCACTCGTCACCGGCTCAGTTGCGCGGTCGTCGGCAACAGGGACTCGATCCAGCGCCGCGACCACTGGTGGACCACGACCGTGCCGGAAGACATGAAAGACCCCGCCGCGTGGGCCTGCGCGCCGCCGGACCCTTGCCGCCTCGGCGGTCGTCGCCTGTCCACTGGCGAGTTGCCGGTGCTGTTCCGCGCCCAGTTGCCGCCGGCCTGCTGCGCGGCCTCACCGGGGCCATCAACGGCGCCAACCTCTATCGCAAGACCAGCTTCCTGCTGGACAAGCTCGGCAACGATCCTGCCCAGCTTCGTGCGCGTGCACAGAGCCGCACATCACCCGCGCGGCCTGTCCAGCGCCCCGTTCGACGGCGACGGCGTCGCCACCCGACCTAAAGACTTCGTTACCAACGGCGTCTTGACCAGCTATCTGCTGACCCCTACTCCCCCTGCAAGCTCGGCCTGCGACCACGGCGACGCCGGGCGGCGCCCGCGATTTCGTGGTCAGCATCGGCGACCTCGGCATGCTCGCGAACTCGGTCCGGGTCTACGTGACCGGCTCATCGGCCAGGGCGTCAACGACGTTACCAGCAATTACTCACGTGCCAGCGGCTACTGGGTCGAGAACGGCGTTCCCGGACTACCAGTCGAAGAGATCACGCGTCGCCGGCGACATGCTCGACATCTACAAGGGCCTGGTCGCCATCGGCAACGACTGCGACTTTCCGGCAGCACGACCACCGGCTCCTGGCTGATCGACCGGATGACGGTCGCAGGCGAGTAGCCATGGCGCCCGCAGACGCCCTGCAGGCCGCCCTGACCGTCATCGAACAGGCGCCGGAATCCGCCACGGCGCTGACCCTATACGCCCTGGTCAATACCCTGGAATTCGAGCGCGCCGGCTGCCTTTTCAAACTGACCAAACTGCGCGATCTGCCCGCCGAGGATCGGCCCATTGCCTACGGCCTGATGGAGTTGATCGCCGAGCAGGGCGTCGGCCGCGACCGTGGACCGAGGCCAAGGCTCGGATGGAGCGAGCGGTGCGGGACAATAGACCCATGTGACGAGGTTCTGCCCTTGACCGCCGGCGGCCCCGAGCATCAAGAGCGCGGGGACATTAGGACGGTGCCGAGACCATTCCCCCTCGACATCCGTCCATCGCGTCTTGCCTGACTGTCATGCGCTGGCCCTTGCGGCCTCTCGCGATCGGAGCAAACAACTCCTCAATATCGGCACGGTCCGGCCACCGTCAGCGCTGCCCTCGCGATAGATGCCGTCCGCAAGCGCCTGCTTCTTTGCCTGCATGGCCATGATGCGCTCTTCGACGGTCTGCCGGTGAGCAAGTTTGTGGACGAACACGGGCTTGTTCTGGCCGATGCGGTGGGCGCGGTCGGCGGCCTGCGCCTCCACCGCTGGATTCCACCAGGGGTCGTAGAGGATGACGGTGTCCGCCTCGGTGAGATTGAGACCGAGGCCGCCGGCCTTGAGGCTGATCAGGAACAGATCGACCTCGCCGAGCGGAAGCGGTTCGATGACGGCATCGCGGTTGCGTCGTGCTGCCGGTGAGTTTGGCGTAGCGGATATTCCTGCTTGGCAGTTCCAATCCGATCAGGGCCAGCATGCTGGTGAACTGGCTGAACAGCAGGATGCGCCGCCCTTCCTCCGAGTAGGGTCATCAGCAGTTCCACGTCGCCGAGTGCCTGACGCGCTTGGCCGCGGGCAGACCTCAGCAGCGCGGATCGCAACAGATCTGGCGCAGTTTCAGCAGCGCGTCGAGGATGGTGATATGGTTGCGGCCCATGCCCTGCGCGGCAGATCGCTCTCGCGCACGCGCTTTCCATCGAGCACGACGAATACTCGTACAGCGCCGATTGCGCCTCGCCGAGCCCGACGCTGCGCACGATCTCAGTCTTCGGTGGCAGTTCGGTGGCACGTCTTCCTTGCGCGCGGCGCAGTAAGATCGGCGCCACCCGCCGCGCCGAGCCGCTGCTGGCGCGCGCCGTGCCCTGCTGCTCGATCGGACGTGCGCCAATGGCGCGTGAACCGACTTCTGATCGCCGAGGAAGCCCGGCAACAGAAAGTCGAACAGCGCCCACAGCTCGCCGAGGTGGTTCTCCATCGGCGTGCCGGTCAGGCACAGGCGATGACGCGCATTGAGCTGACGCACCACCTGGGCGGCCTGGGCGCGCGGATTCTTGATGGTCTGCGCCTCGTCCAGATCAATAGGTGGAAGTGCTCCTGTAACAACCGCTGGCGGTCCCGCGGCAGCAGCGGGTAGGTGGTCAGTACCAGATCGTTGGAGCCGATGCCGGCGAAACGCTGGTGGCGATCACTGCCATGCAGTACCAGCACGCGCAGCGCTGGCGTGAAGCGCTCTGATTCGCGTCGCCAGTTGCCGACCAGGCTGGTGGGCGCCACCACCAGTGCCGGTCGGACCGACCGGCCTCCTTCTTGCCGTCAGGACGTGCGCCAGGGTCTGGATAGTCTTGCCCAGCCCCATGTCATCGGCGAGGATGCCGGCGAGCTGGTAAGCGCGGAACTGCAGCCAGTCGAGCCCGCGGTTCTGATAGGGCCGCAGCTCGATGGTCAGCCCTGCCGGTGGTGGCACGCGTTCGATCTGGTCGAGGTCGCGCAGACGTTGCGCCAGGTCGCGTAGCCGCTGCCCCCCCGTAGGCCGATGCCGCGGGCGGCAAGGTCGTCCAGGCCCGGCGTCGAAGCGCGACATACGCAGGGTGCCGTCGCGGCCACGGGGTCGATCGGCGAACAACTCGCGCAGGGTCTCGAGCACCGGCAGCAAGCGCTCGCTGGGAAGATCGACGAAGCGGTAAGCGCCGTCGCCATGCTTGGCGAGAGGAACGCTGACGATGGGCGGCAACGTGGCATTCAGGCCCATCTCCAGCAATGGTGCGATGATGGGCAACAGCGGCACCAGTTCGCCGTCGACCTCAAGATCGAAGCGCAAACCGAACCAGTCGTTGCCGTCGGCCACCTCGTCTTCGATGCTGGCCTCCCAATCTCCGGTCTCGAAGCGCAGCCGAAAGCTGTCGTCGGTCTCGATACACCAACCCGCCAGTTCCAACTCGGGCAGGGTCTCGCGCAACAGGTCAGACCAGCGCGAGGCGCGCTCGATCAAGTGATCGCCGGTCGCGATCAGGCGCAACGGGCCGCGGCGACTCTGCTTGGCCGCGGCCTGGAAGCCAGACGCCTCCAGCAATGCCACCGCGGCGGCCTCGGCGGCGCTGTCGCGATGGATGTCGGCCATTCCATCGGCGCTGTCGACGACGCTGCACGGCTCTGCCGGATTGGCCGGCACGCGATGTCCAGCGTACTCGAAGCTGAGCGCCAGCAGGTGCGCGTCTGTGCCCGCGGCGGTCGCGTTGCCGGACTGGCCGCTCAGGGTGAGGCAGGGGACCGGCGCAATACCCTCGATCCGCTCGATTTCCACCGCGGATGGCGTCGGCAGCGGCAGTTGTGGAAATTCTCGCAGTAGCAGCCTGGAGACGGCGTCCGCCTGATCTAGCCGCAGCCGCGGCGCCTGCATCAGCTCGGCGAGTTGTTGGGCATTGAGGCCATGGGTGTCGATTGCGCCCACCTCTCGTCGCACGCCGTCGATATAGGCTGGCGGGTCAGTCAGCAGCAGGTGGAAGCGGGGTTGGTCCCGCAGGCGACCTCGAGCATGCCGTCGGCGTGCTCGCGCCAAACGATTTCCAAGCCCCGCGGCTCGGCCTGGTTCAGCGGCCCGTCTTCATGGCGCTCCCAGTAGCAGCGACCGGTCGCCAGCATCTGCGTCAGCGCGACCTGGCCCAAACCGCCGCTGAGCAGCGGCACCATAGGCCAGCTGCCGGTGCTGATGCCGCGCAGCAGCTTTAGGATTTCGCCGTCGGACTCCTGCATGTAGGCCGGTTGACTGTAGGTACTGGAGACACTGGCCAGCAGCAGCGGCCGACCCTTGGACAGGCCGCGACCGGTCTTGAGTGGCCTGGCGATGCGAAGCGCCACCTCGACCCCATGCTCGCGCGGGGTGAGTACGTAAAGCAGGCGCTCTTCCGCCGGCTGCTCAGCGACCTTACCGGCGGTCGCGACCCGGGTCAGCCAGGTCTTGGCGATATCGGAATCACCGCTACCAGCCTCGATCAGGTCTGTCTGCGACTGCTGAAAGCGCAGGCAAGCCGCGGCAACATGCTTGCAGTTGTAGCCCACCGGGCATTCGCAGTCGCCGTCCAGCGACGCGCCATAGCTCTCCCAGCGCACAACGATGGATTGCCGATACTCGCGCCCGCCAGCACCACGCACGCGGGTGCGCAAGCGCACGCCGTTGGCATCGGCTTGCGCCACTTCGATATCCAGCACGCGTTCCTGCTCGAAATAGCCAAGGCCGCGCGTGTAGTAGGTCGAACCGACGTAGGAGCGGATATCGTTGCGGCTCAGCCGCGGCGGTTTGGACATCGTCTGCGACATCTGGCGAAGCCAAAACCAACAAGCATACGCAATCCGAATCGGGCAAAAAAGGCTTTAGAACTCTTTTTGTTTAGCGTCGATGCCGCGGGAGCACGCTGGGCTCGCTACGCGAGCACCAGCAAAGGCCCTTTACACGACGTCCGGCCCTCCCAAGGCTTCATCGCGGCTGCAAGCCGCCCCATGGCTGCGCGTCAAAGGACCCGGCAGTCCTCCAACATCACCGGCTGCTTGGTGCGACCGCTGCGGGAACCCTCGGCCTCGATCTTGTCGACCACATCCATACCGCTGACGACCTTGCCGAAGACGACGTGCTTGCCATCCAGCCAAGGCGTCGGCGCGACGGTGATGAAAAACTGGGAGCCGTTGGTGTTGGGCCCGGCGTTCGCCATGGACAGCAGTCCGGGCTCGGTATGCTTCAGGTCGAAGTTCTCGTCTTCAAACTTGTCGCCGTAGATGGACTTGCCGCCGGTGCCGTTTCCGTTGGTGAAGTCACCACCCTGGATCATGAACTGAGGGATGACGCGGTGAAACGGGCTGCCCGCGTAGCGCATGTCTTCTCCCTTTTCGCCGCTGCAGAGCACGCGGAAGTTCTCGGCAGTCTTGGGCACGACGTCGGCAAACAGCTCCAGCTCGATCGTGCCTGCGGGTTCGCCGCCGATGCTGACATCGATGGCAACCTTAGGGTTGTCCGCGAAGGCGGGAGCGACAAGCAGGAGGGTAAGACCGATGACGGCGGCGGTATTCGCGATACGCATGGTTGAGGATTCCTCTTCGAGTGATGTTGGTTTGATGATGACGCGCGAACGCGCTAAAGGCGCCGCGCGATTGTAACCAGCCCTGACGACCCGCGCGCGATTTCGATGACCACGAACCGATAGCGGAAGCAAAGAGTGCATCAAGACCTAACCGAAGCAGAGCGACGTCGTCACGGACGCCACCATCTGGTCAAGGACTGCGGTGCGCATCATCGACGAGGCGGATCAGCACCTGCTGGATCGACCTTTGGGCTTCGATTCCAGCTAGACTAGGCGCCAACAGCGACACAGCAGTCGGCGTAAACATGGGCTCTAACATCGTCTTCGACTCGAACAACGCATCAGCCTGGGGTGACGGGGCGCGTCGGATCGGTCACCCGACATCATTCATGAGGTAACCCATGCCTAAGGTACAGCCTGACGCCTATCAGGAGTTCATCAAGGGCCTGTGGCGGGACAACCCGGTGTTCGTGCAGGTGCTCGGCATGTGCCCGATGCTGGCGGTCACGAACTCCGCAGTCAACGCGCTGGCCATGGGCGGCGCGACCTTCTTCGTGCTGGTGGCATCGAGCTTTCTGGTGTCGTCGCTGAAGCAATGGATTCCGAAGCAGGTGCGCATCTCCACCTACATCATCATCATCGCCACCTTCGTCACCGTCACCGACTTCGCGCTGGCCGCGCTGGTGCCGGCAATCCACAAGGAACTCGGCGCCTTCATCCCGCTGATCGTCGCCAACTGCATGATCCTCGGCCGCCAGGAGGCCTTTGCCGCCAAACACAGCGTGCGTCTGGCCGTGGTCGATGCGCTGGGCATGGCCAGCGGCTTCCTGTTTGCGCTGTTCGCGTTGGGCAGCGTGCGCGAGATCCTGGGCGAGGGAAGATTCTTCGGCATCGACCTATTCGGACCCAGCTTCGAGCCCTGGGTCATCATGGTGCTGCCGCCTGGCGGCTTCCTGACCCTAGGCCTGCTGCTGCTGTTCTTCAATTGGGTCGGCGAGCGTAAGCAACGGCTCGCGGAACGCCTGGCGGAGGTTGATCCAGGCACCGATGGGGCAACAGGGGTGACGCCGCGATGAACGAGCTGGTCTGGATCTTTATCAGCTCGCTGCTGATCAACAACTTCGTGCTGGCCTATTTCCTCGGCCTGTGCCCGTTCCTCGGCGTCTCCGGACGGCTGGAGACCTCGCTGCGGCTCGGGCTCGCGACCGTGTTCGTGATGCTGATCACCGCCTTCTGCGCCTGGGTGTTGAATACCTATGTGTTGATCTATGCGCCCTACCTGCGGCTGATCAGCTTCATCGTCGTCATCGCCAGCACCGTGCAGTTCATCGAGATGGTCATCAAGAAGCTCAGCCCCGGCCTGTTCCGGGCGCTCGGTATCTTCCTGCCGCTCATCACCACCAACTGCGCCATCCTCGGTCTCGCCATCTTCTCCACCAACAAGGGCTACGGCCTGGTCGAGGGCATGATCTACGCCCTGGGTGCCGGCCTCGGCTTCACGCTGGCGCTGGTGCTGATGGCCGGCCTGCGCGAGGAGTCGGAACTCGCCCCGGTGCCGCGACTGATCCGCGGCACGGCGATGAACTTGATCATCGCCGGCATCCTGTCCATGGCCTTCATGGGCTTTGCCGGCCTGTTCAGCGCCGCCTGACTCGACGCAACGGCCGTGCCCCTGCTGAACCACCTCATCGCCGTGCTTTGCCTAGCGGGTCTGTGCGCCGCCTGGGTGGTACTTCAGCGCTGGCTCAGGCGGGCCGACCCGGACGGGCGCGGCATTGAGGACGCCACCGGGTGCGGCGGCAACTGCCGACGGGACCGCATTCCCGAGTCCACTCGAAAGGTAGTCAAATTTTCAGCTAGAAGTAAGTCGGGGTAACCGGGACCTTTAGCTCGCCGGTATCCGATAAGTATCGTTCTTTGGGCACAGCGTCCAGCAGTCGCGGTTTGAGGAGGCGGGATAGCGTCGCATGCGTCGGCAGCCAAAATGCCTCTGGCTGGGCGGACCCGTTGCCTCCCTTTCGCCCGCATCTGTATCGGCGTTTTCAGACTGCGGGGTGTCCGTCAATCGAAGTGAGTCTGATATGACAACCCAATCTCGTCCATATGCCGCATTCGCGCTGCTCCTCGCCTTAGTCTTACCGTTGGCGAATATTGTGTTCGCGGAGCCGACGACTGAACTCAGCCGCGTAGCGGGAGACCTCGGCAAGCCATCTCAGCCCGAGCTCGGATGGCTTTCCCTCAGTGACAAAGTTCATCACAGCGACGATATACTGGACGGTTTACTCGCTGGTGAATTGGAAACGCGGATCATCGTTACCCTGCGCGCCCCCCAAGAGGTTTTCGAGCTTGCCAATTTGTCCCAATGGAGTACGGCACGGCCCGAGGTATTTCGACGCACCGGCGCACCAACGTTCTTCAACCTTCGGAACGAAGGTATCCGCGAGCGACTCCGCAAGAGCGTGACGAGGACGGTCGGAGATTTCATTGGACGTCTAGGGGCGCGCGGCATTGCAATCACCCAGCGCTTCGCTTATCAGCCCGGTCTTGCCGCCCAGGTAACAGAGGAGGGCCTGGAGCGGCTCCTAAAAGACCCCGACGTTCTCCGGATCGAGCCGGACAGGCTGCTAGAAGCCCACACGGACCAGGGAATCTCCGTCATGGATGGTATCCAGCCGAGTACCGACTATGACGGTAGCGGCCTTAGCATTGCCATCTGCGACACCGGCATAGACACATCGCATCCGATGCTCGGCGATGGCGGAGCTGCAATCTTCAACGCCAAGGTCATCGGCGGCTACGATACTGGCGACAATGACAATGACCCCCGTCCCAACGGGGAAGCCCACGGCACCGCCTGCGCCGGCATTGCGGCTGGAGAGGTGCCCCCCACGGCGCAGGGCGACTATATTGGCGGCGTTGCACCAGGCGCCAAGCTCTACTCGATCAAGATCTCCCAGGGGAGTACAGGATCGGCCTATACTTCTGCCATGATCGCGGGTTGGGAATGGGCGATCGACCACCAGAACGACGATCCAAACAACCCAATTCGAATCATCAGCACCAGCTTCGGTGGGGGGCGCTACTTCTCTGCATGTGATGACGCGGTACCTTCAATGACCGCCGCCGCGGCGAATGCGTTGGCGGCGGGCATCAGCATCTTCGCCTCTTCCGGCAACGAAGGCTACTGTGACAGCCTGGCGTGGCCCGCCTGCATTTCCTATGTCAACTCGGTGGGCGCCGTCTACGACGCCGACATCGGCTCGGTTGGTTGGTGCGTCGATAGCTCCTCATGCGCCAGCGCCGAGCCCGGATACAGTTGCGGTAGCGGTGGGCTCATCCCTTCTTTCGATGACAGCGCCGCCGATAAGGTGACCGTTTATTCGAACTCTGCGCCTTTCCTCACCTTGCTCGCTCCGTCGAACGACGCATCCACGACCGACATCGTCGGAGGTGGCGGCTATTCCGCCAACGACTATTACAGCCAGTTCGGTGGCACCTCCGCTGCCAGTCCTTACGCAGCCGGTGCCGCCGCCGTCCTGCAAAGTGCCGCCAAGGCAATAACCGGCGATTTCGTGACCCCGTCGGAGGTCAGGGCCTTGTTGACCGGCGAGGGTGACCTGATCAGCGATGACAAGGTTCCGACAATCGTAAAGCCTCGCATAAACCTCGCCAACGCCGTGGGGGCGCTGCCCGGCGACCAATCGAAGACCCTGACGAGCCTTGCCATAGACGGTCCGGACGTGGTCAACGAAGGGGAAAGCACCAGCTACACCGCTACGGCTAGCTATAGCGACAGCTCCACCGCACCGGTCGCACCGACCTGGAGCGAGAACTCCGACTTCGCCAGCGTCGACACCAACGGCCTGCTGACTGCCGGCGCCGTTACGAGCAATCAGACAGCCACATTGAGCGCCAGTTACAGCGAGGGAGGCGTGACCGAGGCGGTCGACAAGACGGTCACCATCGTCGATATCGGCAGCCCGTCCGAACCGGTCGTCGTCTTCGCCGACAGTTTCGAGGATGGCCAATGGAACGGGAAATGGAGCGAAGACAGCCAGAACGATTGGAGGACGTCGACTCAGCGCGCCGCGGACGGACGCTACTCTGCTGAGGTCGATGGCCGCGCCAGCGATGCCGAATTGGTGTCGGTGCCCATTGATCCGCAGGGAGCGACATCCGCCACGATCCAATTTGGATGGTACATCGAAAAAGGGCTGGACCAAGGCGAGTACCTCGCCTTTGACCTGTCCACTGATGGCGGCGGCAGCTGGCAAGAGCGCGCGCGCCTGAACGGCAATGTGGACACGGAAAACCAGTGGCATGAAGAGCAGATCGACGTGAGCGGCTTGGCGGCTGACGCCCGCCTGCGTCTGCGCTTTCGCGGTCGCATGTCGGGTGCCGCGGAGGATGCCGATGTCGATACAGTGCGGGTGACGGCGCCCGCCCAAAGCGCTCAGTAACTTCCAGCCATAACAGGAGAAATAGGGTGAGGTCCCTAAGGAAATACTGATTAATTGGCCATCCAGGCCAATAATTTCAGATGGCACGTCCTGTGCCCGGCACGGGAAACGCTGATAAATCAGCGTTTCCCGAGTTATCTCCTAGAAACCAAAAAGCCCGCGAGAACGCGGGCTTAAAGTGGCTGGGGGACAAGGATTCGAACCTTGGTTGACGGAGTCAGAGTCCGTAGTCCTGCCGCTAGACGATCCCCCAAATGGCGCTAACGCTTGGAGAACTGCGGACGCTTACGGGCCTTGTGCAGGCCGACCTTCTTGCGCTCAACCTCACGGGCATCGCGAGTCAGGAATCCTGCGCGTCGCAGCGGGCTGCGCAGATTTTCGTCGAACTTCACCAGTGCGCGGGCGATGCCGTGGCGGATAGCGCCGGCTTGGCCGGTGGTGCCACCACCGACGACCGTGGCACGCACGTCAACACGCTCGCCCATTGCGGCGGTTTCGAGCGCCTGGCGCACGACCATGCGCGCGGTCTCGCGACCAAAGAAGTGATCGAGGGCACGGCCGTTGACGGTGATGTTACCGCTGCCCAGCGACAAAAAGACGCGTGCCGCGGAGCTCTTGCGTCGACCAGTGGCGTAATGGATTTCCGACATCGTGACTGTCCGTTAAATGCTGTGTTTGCTTGATCGTTTTTGCCGAGGGTCATCGAGATCGGGCATCTGCCCGATGCGACACAACCCAGGGGCCTAGGATAGATCTAGTGTCTGCGGCTGCTGCGCATGGTGCCGATGTTCCGGCCCCGAATAGACTTTGAGCTTTTTGAACATGGCGCGACCCAGCGGGTTGCGCGGCAACATACCCTTGACGGCGAACTCGATGACACGCTCGGGATGCTCGTTTAGCATGTCCGCAAGGTTCTTGGAACGCAGGTTGCCGATGTAGCCGGTGTGGCGGTAGTACATCTTGTCCTGAAGCTTGTTCCCCGTGACCCGCACCTTTTCGGCATTCACAACGACCATGTAGTCGCCAGTGTCGACGTGGGGGGTGTATTGAGGTTTGTGCTTACCGCGCAGGCGCCGCGCGATTTCCGTCGCCAGTCGCCCAAGGGTCTTGCCCTCTGCGTCGATCAGGTACCACGCGCGCCGCACTTCGGCGGGCTTTGCGCTCTGTGTCGTCATGTCCATCGCTCCAGACCCGTTAACCGTTGACTCAGCGGTCGGCGAATCAAGCGCCTGGACCGTCGTCGAGAAAGACCGCGAATAATAGCGTAGCGGATTTATGTTTGGCAACCCCCGCGCCCGATTCAGTTTCACCCAGGGTACTCTGAACCTCTTCGGGCTGATTGCCGCGGCGCCTCAAAGACGCGACGCGGGCGTTGCTGAATTTAGTCGGGCAATTTCAGGCGGGCCACCGGTTGCCCACTGATCAGATGTTGCTGCAGGATCTCTTCAAGGTCCATGTTGTCTACGTAGGTGTACCAGATACCCTCTGGGTAGACGACGGCGACAGGTCCCTCCGCGCATCGGTCCAAACAGCCCGCGGTGTTGATACGCACACCTCCTTTGCCGGTTAGGCCCAATTCTTTGGAGCGCTTCTTCAAGAAATCACGTGACGCCTGGGCATTGCACTGCGCGCAGCACTGGCTGCCATCGGCGCGTTCGTTAGTGCACATGAAGACGTGGTGTTTGTAATAGGACAAAATGCTCACCTCTCGGATGCGATTGAAATCGCGCTGTTTGCCAGAGGCTGCCCGATCGCGGCCTGCAAGCGACCCGGCAGCCTCGCGGCGACCACATGGAAACATGCCGGCCCGGCCCTAGGGTACGTTTTTCTCCGGCAATGGCCTAAGCTGTACGGTCGGCCACGCGCCGCAGGCGGGACTCGAGTTCGAAGCATCGTCGCGCAAACCCGCAACCCACCCAAATCGGCCCAGCCATGAGCCTTGGAACGAACCGCTCAACCGTTTCCGCGCCGATTCCAGACTCATCGCCACTGCCCGAACGAAGTCGTACCTTGCAGCAATCACCCCTTTTGCGGCTGGCAGACCAATGCGTCAAGTGCGGTTACTGCCTGCCGCACTGCCCAACCTTTCGACTGCATCAGAACGAGGCCGAATCCCCACGCGGACGTGTCGCACTGATCCAAGGCCTGCTGTCGGGGCAGCTTGACGATAGCGAACGCCTCGGCGTCCATCTTGGCAATTGCCTGGAGTGCCTAGCCTGCGAGCCGGCTTGCCCATCACTGGTGCAGTTTGGCGCGCTGATGGACGGCGTTCGGGCGGAGCGGGTCGCGCGCCTCCCTCGCTGGCACCGCTCACTGCTCCGGCTCAGGCTGGATCTGCTCAGCAATCCCCGCATGCTCGTGCCGTTGGCACTCGTCGCGCAAGTGTACCAACGCACCGGCCTGGCGAGGCTACTATCGTTGCTCGGGCTGCTGGGCGGGGGGCGGCTTGCGGTGCTTGATGGGCTCACAGCGCAGCTGCACCGGCCGCGTCGCCTGCGGGTTCCGAGCCCCACGCACGCCGGTCGATTCGATGTCGAGCCCCCGCTCGATTGCGCTTCCATCTCCGAGACCAAAACCGTCCGCAAGGCCGCGCTATTTCTCGGCTGCGTCTCGCGCGGGCTGCAGCCGTCCGTCGCGCAAGCCGCGGCCGATGTGATGGAGCGTCTCGGAATTGACGTCGGCGTCCCAGACGAGCAGGGTTGCTGTGGCGCGATGCATCGGCACAATGGGCATCCGGCCGCGGCCGACGCCCTGCTGGCGGGCAATCAGAAGGCCTTTGGACAATCGGAATTCGCGGACTACACCCCGGTCGGCTATGCCAGCGCCTGCGTAGCGGAACTCCAGCAAGGACTGGACGCCGTCGAACTCTGCCGCTTCCTGGTCGATGCCCCCTGGCCGGTCCGGCTGTCGCCCCGCGCACTCCCCGAACTGGTGGCGGTGCACGAGCCTTGCTCACAGCGTAATCTGCTACGGGACACGGCAGCGGTTTATGCACTGCTGCGCCGTATTCCGGAGCTGCGGGTGGTTGCCTTGGACGGGAACGATACCTGCTGTGGCGCCGCCGGCACCTACCTGGTGGATCATGCTCAGACCGCCCAGACCCTCGGCGCCGACAAGATTCGTCATCTGGCCGCGCTGCAGCCGCGCTATCTGGTGACGACCAATACAGGCTGTGCGGCGCACCTGGACGCGAGCATCCGCAAGGCAGATTTGGCCATCGAGGTGTTGCATCCGGTGCAACTGATCGCGCGACAATTGGCTGGCGAGTAACGGACTTCGATTGCCGGGACCGGGAAGGGAAGACCGCCCCCCCGACCCTAGACCCCTATCCCCTTCAGTTCCGCATGGATCAGCCACACGTTCTTTGAACAAAGCAGAAACGGGAATCAAGAAAATGCACGAACGCCATCTCACCCCTGTCGACCACGCCCTGGTCAATCTGGACCAGGCCGTACGTACCTTGCTCGGACGCCCGCGGGTGACCGAGCGGCGCAATCCCGCTGAGCAATATCACGACGTCGACCTCAACGACGACGAGCGCCGCCACATCGGCCGGCTGATGCGCGTCAACCACACCGGCGAGGTCTGCGCGCAGGCCCTATATCAGGGGCAGGCCATGACCGCGCGCGACCCCGACGTGCGGGATCGGCTGGAGCGTTCCGCCCGCGAGGAAAGCGACCACTTGGCCTGGTGCGACGAGCGCATCGATGAGCTGGGTGGACGCAAGAGCCTGCTGAACCCGATCTGGTACGCCGGATCGTTCGCCATCGGCGCGGCGGCGGGACTGGCCGGGGATAAGTGGAGCCTCGGTTTCGTGGTCGAGACCGAACGTCAGGTCGAGGACCACTTGGAAGATCACATGGCGCAGGTGCCGGCCGACGATCGACGAACCCGCGCCATCATGGAACAGATGAAGGCGGACGAAATTCACCACGCCGACGTCGCCCAGGCAGCCGGCGGCGCCGAACTGCCAGGGCCCGTCAAACTGGTGATGAAGACGGTATCGAAGGTGATGACGCGCGGTGTGTATTGGGTCTGAAGTGTCGGTCAGCGATCGCCGCTCGGGAAACGCCGGTTTATCAGCGCTTTCCGTCCCGGGCAGGACGCCCATCCATTGTCAGTCGCTTAGCGACAAGAACATGAAGAAACACGGTAACAGCGCTTTCGTGTCCCGTCTTCTATTCCGGCTTGGATGGCGAGTAAATCAGCACCTCCCTAGGCCGACGGGGCTCCTGCCTGGGACAGGCCAGCATTGACCTGGTTCGGCGCAGCGCCGAAACCCGCTGCCCGCCATGCAGCCTGCCAATGCGTTTCGCCAAGTGCCTCGCGGAGGGCCAGCGCCAACGGAATCGGCCCCTGGCCGAGCAAGCGCTGATGCAACACGCGAGCCTCCCGGCCGCCATCGAGGGATGCAGCGGCCTCGATCAACTGCCAGCCCAGCACCTCCGCAAGCGCCGCGCCGGGATGCCGCACAACCTGCGCCAGTCGGTGCAAAGCGGTGGTTTCCGGCGCCGCCGCAACCTGCTGCAGCCGCTCAGCGGCCAACCCGGTGTCGATACTGCCGCGGTGTAGGTCAAGGTCCACGCGCGCAGTCACGATAGCCTGATGCCGTTGCCGCAACGCAGCGCGTTTCTCCGCATCGTCGCCCGCGAGGTCGAACAATCGTCGATCCTGGTACAGCGCCCAACCACCGCTTAGGGTATCGGCAGCGGCAAGCCGGCGCGGCAACGAGCGCGCGGCCATGCCACCACCGAAGGTCAGTGTGTGGCGTCCGCCCCATCCGAGACGTGAGCAACGCAGACGCATTTCTGCCGGGGTGGCGTCGCCCGTGCAGTGCTCATCACCATCGGGAATGTAGAGCAGGCCCTCGGCCTTACCCAGATCCGGCACGTAGTCGATCCGCGCGCTCCCCGAACGCGGACAAGCGGGACCACCAGCGATGCGCAGCGGGGCGGTTGGCGGACTGATGCCCATGCCGCACTCAACGCGCTCGGCCATTGCCTCGCATTCGGCCCGTAGCAGGTCGCGCACAGCCGCCGCTTCCGACGCAGGCCTGGGCACGGCGGTTGCCTCTGGAACAGTCGCCGGACTCGCATTGGACAGAACCGCGAGTTGCTCTTCGCACTGCGCCACGAGGACATCCAGCAGCGGGCCGCAGTCGCTCGGGTCGACGTCGAGCAGATGCCGATGGCGCAGCAAAAAGCCGAGATGTTCGCTGCCGCAACCGGCCTTGCCGGCCGCTACCGGAGCGATCTCCCGGCGCAGAGCCGCGGCATATTGCCGCAGCGCCTCACCGGCGGTCTCGGCCTGAGCCTCGAGTTCGCCGCAGCCGTGGCAATGGCCGCGCAGCCAGCGGCTTCGGCAGAGCACGCGCAGGTAGCGCCGGCCGTCTTCGGCCGCCGCAATGGATTCCTGCACCAGCACGGCAGGCACCAGCGCGGCCATTGGTTTCAACTGCGCCAAGGCAAGGCGCAGGTGAGACGGGACGGCGGTCAGCAGCGCAGACAGGGCATCACGCATGCCCTCCGGGCTCAGTAAGGTCAGGTAGTGAATAGCAGTCAGCGGCAGGAAGCGTACGGGGTCGCGATGACGCCAGTCGCGCTCCAGCATCTCGCGGTGTTCCACCCGCGCCAGCGCGAACATCAGTTGCAGATCGATCTGCCGTTCCGGGTCTAGTGCGCCATAGTCGAATTCCTCCAGCGCGACGATCAGCGTCTCCAGCCAGTTGCCCAGCGCGGCGTGATCATCGTCGGCCTGGGCCGGTAAGAGTGCACCGAAATCGGCGACGCCAGCTCGCAACGCGGCATCAGGATGAAAGCGGAACCAGACGCCGAAGAACTCCCGAGCCAGTTCATCAAACGCCGCCGTTTCAGACATCGCGAATCTCGAAGTCATGGGTGACCTCGGCGCTGGCGCCAAGCATGATCGACGCCGAGCAATACTTCTCCGCGCTGAGCTGGATCGCGCGCTCGACATGTCGGCGGCTCAGTTCACGGCCGGTGATGATGAAATGCGCATGGATGTGGGTAAAAACCTTGGGGTCGGATTCGGCGCGTTCGGCCTTGAGTTCCACGACGCAGTCGGTCACGTCCTGACGGGCTCGGCGCAGAATGAGCAGCACGTCGAATTGGGTGCAACCGCCCATTCCAAGCAGCAGCATTTCCATGGGACGCACACCCAGATTGCGCCCGCCCAGATCCGGCGGACCATCCATGACCACGCCGTGACCACTGCCGGACTCGCCCAGCATCGCGACGCCTTCGATCCACTTGACTCGTGCTTTCATGATTTTTCCTCTAGGCTTGGCCCCAAGCGCGCCCGGATGATAGGTGGCGTCAAGCATCCTCACCGAACAGTTCCGCCAGCTTTTCCCCTGGGTCCGGTGCGCGCATGAACGACTCGCCGACCAGGAAGGCGTTGACGCCGTTGCGGCGCATCAACGAGACGTCGTCGCGACTATGAATGCCGCTCTCGGTGATCGTTAGCCGATCCGGCGGGATCTGAGCGAGTAGA
>CAVOSE010000054.1:0-69138 GCA_963698775.1 uncultured Gammaproteobacteria bacterium | reverse complement strand
GAATCCTGACATGACCGACCAGTTTCTGGCGGCGTAACCGAAGGTTCCCTGCCGACAGCCCGACCGCGCTTAGGACGCACTGCTTTGCGTTCTTATAGAGCGGCCACACCCCGCCGATCCTTTCGTACGTCTTCCGCACCGCAAAGCCAGTCCACGCGCAGAGGGCTCAATCGACTTCCGTTGCCGAAATCTTGTCAACTACCGGTCGGAAATTGACGTGGGCGGCGATATACATGCAAGGGGCGAATTCATGGACTTGGTCGCAAACGTCATCATGCTGCACGACTTCCATGATCTAACCGAGGCCTTCGCCGACATGGAGGTCGTTCCAACGTCGCTCGCGCTGCGAACGCTCCGTAGCCTGGCCGAAATCCTAGGCCCATGCTGAAGCCCAGACAGCCAGACCACGACCATAAATTTCTAGTCGCATAGCTCCGCGTAGACCAGGGAGGTCGTGGGCAGGAAGGAAGCTAGCCCCAGCGGGATCGACAAGGCGTGATTTATTTGATGGCCGTGGTCGGTCGCTTCAGCACGGCAACGGCTCCTGCTCGAGCTGCGAGCCGACGCTGTTCATGGATCTGCTACCGCATCTGATCGCGAAGACACCCCGACCGTTGCCACCACCCGATCCATCACCGCCTGATTCAATGCCTCGTAACTGAGTTCGCCGGGCGCGACGGCGGGCAGGAAGCTGACCTCGATCGGTGCCGATGCCTTCGGTAGCCAGGAGCCGCTGGGCAGGGCCTGCCAGGCGCCCTTGATGGCCACCGGCACCACCGGCACACCCAACTCACGGCTCAAGATCGCGTAGGTCTTACGGAACGGGGCCACGGCGCCGTCTTTGCTGCGGGTGCCCTCCGGAAAGATGATGATGTTGCAGCCTTGGCGCAGCACCTCCGAGAGGTTTCGCAACGCGTGCTGTAGGTCGCGCTCCAGGTCCAGCACGATGACGTTGTTGCGCGCCGCCAGAAAGCGCAGCCAGGGCTTATTGACGTGCTTGGCCTTGGCGAAGAAATAGGTCCGTTTCATCGTCGCATTGTCCAGGAAGGCGGCGACAAACAGGCCATCCAGGAAACTCTGATGATTCGATGCCAAGATGCAGGGACCAGTCGGCAGATGCTCCAGCCCTGTCGCACTCAGGCGGAAATAGCCGCGAGCCAGAAGGGCCATGCCATGGCGTAACGGATTGTGCGCGAACCAACTGCGCGGCAAGTGGATCTCGCTGCGTTGTTTCAGGATCTCGGCCCACTCCACCACCGAGACCGCCATTTTCGTCTTCTTGTCGCGGATGAACTCGGCGATGCGCCCGACCGTCGGGTGCTCTATCAGGGTCTCGTCAGACACGCCAACGCCAAAGCTGGCGTGCAGGAAGGATTGCAGTCCCACCCGATCGAGGGAGTCGAGCCCCAGGTCCAGTTCCAGGTGGTCGCTGGCGTAAACCGCGCATTCTTGCTGTTGCTGAAGGAATTGCTGAATCGTCCGGTACTCGGGATAGTCCGGCTCCGCATCGCCAGCGGTACGCGTCTCGCTCGACGCGACCATGTCGGGCAGCAAGAACCGCTTCAGCTTGCCCAAACGGGTCTTGGGCAGTTCTTCCCCCAGCAGGTGCAGCTTGATGACCTTTTTGTAGGGTGTCGCCGCTTGGTTATAGGGCGCCAGCACCTGCTCGTTGAGGAATCGCTGGATATCGGCGATGCCCTGTTCGCGCGCCTTGCGGAAGTCCGGCACCACGGCCGCCTGCAGGCTGTCGTGATGCTGGAATACGGCGATTTCGCTGATCAGGTCGGTCGCACCGGACAGCTTGTGCTCGATCTCGACCGGGTTGATGTTCTTGCCGCTGGGCAAGACGATGATTTCCTTCTTGCGACCGGTGACGTGCAACGCGCCCGAATCGTCCAGATAGCCCAGATCGCCGGTGTGCAACCAGCCGTCCTTGATCACCGCGGCGGTTTCTTCCGGGCGTTTGTAGTAGCCCTGCATGACGTTGCGGCCGCGGGCGATGATCTCGCCATCGACAATGCGCACCTCATTGCAGGGCGTGGGCGCGACCGGCGGCGCCGAGCTTGGCCTCGCCGGGGCGGGTAAAGGTGATCATGGGTGCCGCCTCGGTCATGCCGAAGCCCTCCAGCACCTCGAAACCGAGGGTGGTTAGGTCTCGAAACACCTCTTCATCAAGCTTCGCGCCACCGCTGACCAGAAAGCGAACCTGGCCACCAAAACGCGCATGCACCTTGGCGAACAATCGTCTTGAAAAGGCCGGAGAATTGATCTTGGCCGCCAGTTGGAACAACAGACGGGCGACGCGGCTGGCATTGATCTTGTCTTTGATCGACTTGGTGATCAGCCGATACAACCGCGGCACGCCGAGAATGACCGTCACCTGGTGGTCGTTCAGCGTCCGCAGCATGTCCTCCGATGCCATGGATGGAGAAAAGACGCAGGTGCCACCGGTGTATAGCGGCACGATGAGCGCGCCGAGCAACGGAAAGATATGGTGCAGCGGCAGCAGCGCCAGAACCCGTTGCCCGGGGATGTAGATGGGCACTTCCTCCGAAACCGATTCGATGTTGGCCAGCAGGTTATCCCAGCTGAGCATGACCCCTTTGGGGCTTCCGGTTGTTCCCGAGGTGTAGATCAGCAACAGCGTCTTGTCGAGCGCTGGCGCCGGCAAGGGTTCCGCCTTGCCGGCGGCCGCAGTCATATCCAACTCGTCCAGCACCAAGACCTGCGGTTGGTGATTGCTTGCGGTGATGGCCTGCGCCAACACCTCACGCGTACTGTTGGAGCAAAACACCAGCGAAGGCGCGCAATCTTTAAGGATATAGGCAACATCGTCCGCCGAACTCATGAAGTCGATGGGCACGATGGTGCAGCCATGCTTCAAGCCCGCGTAGAAGGCGTAGACCCAATCGAGCCGATTTTCGGAAAAGATGGCAACCTTGTCGCAAGGCGCCTTGGGGAACTGACGAGACACCGCGTCGATACGCGCTAGCAGTTCGCGATACCCGACGCGTTGGTCATCCCAGATCAGCGCTGGTACTTCGTGTTGTCGCAGGAGCATGCGTGCCTGTCTCAGTCTTTCAGAATGCGTGCCGCATGATAAGCCAAAATGGCCGCGCTCACGCCCACGCCGGCCGCGTGCCGGCGATCAGCGTACCGACCTGCAAACATCGCGCGCTCACCTCTAGCGGCGCTGACCAAATCAATCGGAAACGTCTCTGGCAATCGGCCATGCGCAGGGCCTCGGTCCCTAGATGGACATTCTGGTCTTTGGTGCTGGCGCGCGAAGCCCATCTGCATCCCTCCTCCAACGGTCGTCTTGGTTTGACTGAGCCGTCGGAACTGAGGAACATTTCCCTACCCGATACCCTGGAAGAGTCCCTGGACGGACAAATCGCAAAAGGCCACTACAGCAGCGCCAGCGAGCATGTTCGCAAACTCATCCGCGCCGACGAGCAAGGTAAGGCGCCGCAGGCACTGGAGATCGGACTACTCGAGGGGCTCGGCAGCGCCGAGTCCGTCCTCTCCGATGACGACTGGAAAGCGATTCCCGCGGAGGCTATGGCCCGACTGGCAGCTCACAATCAAGCTTCCAGATGGCCCGCGTCTATCAACGCGCATCCGCAAGGCGAGACCTCATCCAGCATTTCGTTCACTTGGCCGAAGCGGCTTACGCGACATCACTGGCGGTGTCGAAACAAGGGCGCGTTCTTACCGGTCGCAAAACGCCGATTCCTGTCGCCAATTTCGGGCGCCAAGCAAACTCCTTCGTTATGCGGCGATTTTCTCCTTCCAAAGGCAAACGGCAAGACCAGAGCCCGCATCCCGGCTGAGGCGAAGTCCAACGAGATCACGGCGATTCCTCGCTGGTTGGAGATGCTGCATCTGGCCGGCTGCATCGTCACCATTGATGCGATGGGCTGTCAGGTGAAGATCGCCGAACAGATCATCGACCAGGGGGCTGACTATGCGCTGGCGCTCAAAGGCAACCAGGAGACACTGGCCGCAGAGGTCGAGAAGGCCTTCATCGACGCCGACGCCAAGGGCTATGCTGACATGCCCTCGGACTTGATCGAAACCGTCGAACAAGGTCACGGCCGACGCGAGACCCGTCGTTACCGCACCTTGGGTGATCTCTCCGGTGTCGCGCGCAGCCCGTTGTGGGAGGCCATGAACATGATCGGCATGGTCGGATCCGAACGCGAACTCAAAGGCAAAATCACCCGCGAGACGCGCTTCTACATCGGCAGCATCGGCACCGATGCGGCCACCTTCGCTCGCGCCGTGCGTGCGCACTGGGGGATCGAAAACAGTCCGCATTGGAGTCTGGACATGGCCTTCCGCGAGGATGAGTCGCGCGTGCGTGACGACCTCGCCCGCGAGAACCTCGCGGTACTGCGCCACATCGCCCTGAATCGACTGAAGAACGACGACACCAAACTCGGTATCCAGAACAAGCGTCTGCGCGCGGGGTGGGATGAAAACTACTTGGCTCACCTGCTTTTCGAACCGCCCAACCTGCCCAGGAAACACCCTGCATCAGCCACTGTGAAAATTAGCCAGCGTTGATGCGATTGCCCTGGTTTGTCTCTCGGCTGGATCGCGTCGAACGTCTCTCTAACTTCTTGGAGGCACCAGCGGATCCTGAACGGGTTGTTACTCTCACGAAGGGTCAGACTGTAGGGCCACCATTGATGGGTGACCAAGAGCTCGGCGAACTCGAAAAACGACTTGGCCGAATTAGCTGCCCCATAACCGCATGGCAACACTTGGCGGTCGAATCTCCGTACGAAACCGCCGTTGCCATGAAGAAGCACTGGACCCAGACCAGTTGGCCGACGCATCCAGCGGTTGCACGGAGTTGATCGACCCCTTACTCCCGGTCCCTCCCATCGCCACGCGCTGAAGAGCCAGTTGGCGCGGCTGGTGCTGCACATCGTCAAGAAGGGCAAATAACCCCGGCGGGAACCTCGCTTCGGAGGGGCGCTCAGGAGTCGCCGGAGCCGGTCCGGTTGAATGCCAGTCTCCCCTCAATCAGCTCCGGCTGCTCGCGCAGCAGTTGTTCGGCCAGGTTGCCGCCGAGCCGGCGATAGGCCTCGTACTGCTCCTCGGCAAAGAACTGATCCGCGGTGGTCTCGTGCGGAAATGCCGCGTGCCCGGCGGCGTACATCCGCACCGTCTCGGCATCGCTGCGGTGCAGTGAGGACTTCAGCACGATCAGGTGACCGGTCGCCGGGGGCGCGGTGAGGGTCGCTGATACCGAAGGTCTCCATCAGCAAATACCAGGGCCAGAACACTCCGGACTCCTGCCGCCAGCAGTCCCGGCCGTTGCGGTAGCCGGTGTTCTCCAGCCATTGGCCGAGGCGCAGGTTGAATAGCGTGGTCGCAAATGCCTGGGGGAAAAACGTGCCGCGCCCAAGACCGGAGTCCACCGCCGCACCGGAGATGGTCATCGCGCGCGCCACCTTCGTCTCTCCGCTGCGATAGACCCCCGTGTCCACGAAACCGGTGGCCGGGGAACCGCAGTACAGCTTGGAGAAGACGAACACCTCGGACTTGCGGCTGCGATAGACCGGGGCGCGCTCCGTGGCAAGGTTCAGGCAGGCGCTGTAGAGGTGATACGGGGCCGCGGTGGCAGCACCGGCAAAGCTGGCAGAGGTAAGGGCCGGCATCCGCCGACGCAGGCGCTGGCACCAGGACGCCCGGCACCAGTGGCGCACAAAGTGCTGTGCTGCCGCGCTGTCGCCCGCGGCGCCGATCGCGTCCGGGGCCGCCTCCCCGGCGCGTCGCCCGTGCAGGTCCAGGAGCCGCATCCGGCCATGGACGCGGCGGTACCTCGGGCGATTTCCACGAACTTTTATACCGTTGTATTCGATAGTTGATGCCCGACCTGAAGATAAGGGCCAAGCCAGATGCGAACCGATCAAAGCACGGAATCTCACGTCGTACCCAACGCAGGCCACATTGCTGATATCAAGCGGGCTGCCGTAAGCATGTCACTGGTCAAACGGCGTGCGTTCCAGGCGGAAATGGCGCTGAAATACTGCGCCGGCAGCGCTCGGCGTGCAGAGGACCTCTTCGGTTGGAGTCGCGCAGCCGTTCAGCTTGGCCTGCACGAGCAGCGCACAGGGGTGGTCTGCTTAAGCGCGCAGCCGGCCGTCGGTGGCGACAAACGCTGGGAGGACAAACATCCCGCGGTAGCCGAGGCGCTATGGTCGTTGGCGCAGGCGCACGCGCAGCAAGCCCCGAGTTTTCGAGGCCCGTTGTGCTACACACGGTTGACCGTCGCCGAGGCGCTGCGGCAACTGCGCGCCCTGGAGTTTTCCGAGCAGGTCTTGCCCTCACCGAGCACCCTGGCCGAGGTGCTCAACCGCAATGGCTACCGGCGGCGTCCGGTGCTCAAGGCGAAACCCCAAAAAAACTCCCCGAAACCGACGCCATCTTCGACAACATCCGCGCCAAAGATGCCCATGGCGAGGGCGCCGGCGTTCTACGCGTGAGCATCGACTGCAAGGCTACCGTGCAGATCGGCCCGTACGCGCGCGGCGGCAAGACACGCGGCGACACGCAGGCCGCCGACCATGACATGGGCTGCAAAGAGAAATACACCCCCTTCGGCATCGTCGACGAGGACAGCGGTGCGCTGCATCTGACCTTCGGCAGCTCGGCCAAGACTAGCGATTTCATCGTTGATGCCCTTCAAGCCTGGTGGCAACAGGTACCCGCACGACAGCGCGTTGACGTCTCGCTGCTGCAGATCAACGCCGACAACGGACCGCAGAGCAACGGGCGGCGCACGCAGTTTCTCGCGCGCATGGTGCAGTTCGCCGATGCCATCGGCAAACCGATCCAGCTCTTGTACTACCCGCCCTACCACAGCAAGTACAACCCGATCGAGCGTTGCTGGGGCATCCTCGAGCAGCATTGGAACGGCACCCTGTTGACCGATGCCCAGACCATGCTCAATTGGGCCAAGTCGATGACCTGGAAAAGCGTCCATCCTGTCGTCGAGCTCAGCCGCAGCGTCTACGAGAAAGGCGTCACTCTGACCAAGGAGGCCATGCGCGCCGTCGAAGCGCGCTTGGTGCGCAATCCGGATTTACCCAAATGGGATATCCTGATCCTACCTGTCAATCCGGTATAAACGATTCCGGAAATCACCTTAAAGTCGAGTTAAACCGGGTCGGTGAGGGACTTCGGTGTCTTCGCCGCCCGGTAGGAGAACTCGTAGGGCGTGAGCTCGGCGCCGTCCGTCAGCACGGCGCGGTACTGGATCTCCACCTTGCGCGGGCTCGTCGAGCGCATGAGGGATTGGGTCATCACCTCTTCTTCGAGCGCCCGCGCGTACAGCTCTTTGTCATAGGCGACGTCCCTGAGCGCGTTGAATATCGCGACGCGTTCGTCTTCGGCGACCTCCATCAGCGCTTTGTAGTAGTCGATGTCCTGGCCGAGCGAGAAGAAGGCGTCCGACAGTTGCTCGAACCGCTCCGGTATGTCGGGGCGCCGCTGCTTGGGCTGCCAATCGAACTGCCCGATTTTCACCGATCCGATCTCGTGCTTTTCGCCCGCCCGGTCGAAATAGGTGAAGTAGTACATCGTGCTGTAGGTGAACCATTCATCCCACTGATCAGTCCACAGATAGCCGGTTTCACGCCCCTGGGCAGGTGAGCGCTTGGCTTCGGTTTGGAGGACGACAAATTCCATAACACGCCGCTCAATCTGACAGGAGGAGGTAACCCATCCAAAAAGGGGACCGCAAAAATCGGAATGAAACTACAGCTAAGCCCGGCCCGTCGTTTCTTTGTTGTCGTTCCGCGACGCAGAGAGCGCCGATAAGGAAACCGCCGGTCTATCAGGAAAGCGTACAACCAGATCGAGTGAGCCACCCATGGCGGTGATGTAGCCGCGTAACGTGGACAAAAACATGTCTGCCCTGCCTTCTAGTCTTGAGATGCTCTCCTGTCCCACCCCGAGCAATTCCGCCATGCGCTCTTGCGTGAGGTCTTGTGCTTTGCGCAGATCGCGCAGCGTCATTTCTTCCGCGATCAATGCCTCGGCTCGCGCATCGATCTTTGCTCGACGCTCTGCCGGGAGGGAGTTCATGATCTCCTGCAGATTCTTCATGATTGACTTCCAGTTGAGTTCTTCAGTTGTTGGAGATGCGCATCAAATCGGTCGTCGGCCCGGCGAATTCTGACTCGAAGGCCGTGTGAAGTAGATCTCGGCTGCACCGAAGCCGCCAGTGGAATTCGCGGCACGCAGCCTCGCTTAACCGAGCAGCTTGCGGAAGAGGTCGAGCGGCGCGATGAGCTGGTAAGGATTGGACGCGAAGGCGGTGAACCCATGGTGGCGGTAGAAGGCCGCGGCCGCGTCGTCCTTGGCATCGACCAACAGGGCGAAGACCGCGATCTCCGAGCGTAAGGCACGCATCGCCGCGTTGAGCAGGAGCGCCCCCCCGAGTCCGCGGCCCTGGAAGCGCCGATCAATGGCAAGCCGCCCGATGCGGGCCACCGGTACCGAGGGGTAACGGGGTAGCCGGCGTGCTGTTTCAGGGGAAAGATCGGAGACCGGGACATCGACAGCCGACAGCGTGTAATAGCCCGCGATCCGTCCAGTGGCCTTCTCCAGTGCCAGGTAGCAGACGCTGACCCGGCGGCGCACATCCTGGCTGGCCTGGTTCGTCAAGTAGCGATCCAACGGCTCGCTTCCGCAGCAGAAGTCCGAGCGATCCTCCTTGCCGAGAAGCCCGATCTCGAAGAGGGGGTCCGTCATAGGGGACCGATCAGCGCCTCATGAGCGGCGCGCGCATGCTCTAAGGCCGGCGCCGGCTCCGGCGGACTCAGCAGCAGTTCCACGAAGCGGCGTTGATCCTCGATGGACAGGCGTACGGTCGATGCCTCTTCCAAGGCCCTGCGTGCCGCCATCTCTGCCGCCGCGACGACGAACTCGCTCACCGAGCTGCCTTGCAGCTCCGCGGCCCGCTGTACCAGGACGAGGGTGTCCGGTTTGACCCGTGCCTCGATGCGCTTGGATTTGGCTTTCATGGTCGTTTCGCTCTTTGAGTCTGGCGGAATTGTACGGCTAAAGCGCCGTACATGCCAACCAAACAGATGAGGTGCGCGGCAGTTGCCCTAAGCGCTCGGCCTTGCACAATTCGACCACGTTGAGTTGCAACTTGTCGCCGAGGCGAACGCCCGGCAGGTCGGCATCGCGCATCTCAAACACACCACAGGATCAGCGACTGTTGGTCGATCACGGCGAGACGACTGCGCGCCCGCCTCAAGCGCAGCGTCCGCGGGCACAGGGGCGCCACGCCCCGACATGCAACTGCGCAGCGCTGGGTACGCCCATCACTGCCGGGCAACCCACCGCAGTCGCACCCCGAGCGCGAGCATGTGCTGCTGTTTGATACTGACCTGCGCGGCCTTCATCGCCTCCCAAACCGCGCCCCACCCGTCCAGCGTCGCATTGTCGAGATACTGCGCGGCCTGATGCTGCCGGGCGAAGTGCGCTCGGCTGCCCTTGGCGAGCAGGCGTTCGTCGAGATCGGGCAGCAGCAGGGCATCGGCGCGGGGCAGCGTGTGGGCGATGCGCAGCCCGGCCGGGTCCCAGTCGGGGAAGACCGTGACGCGGATCTGTTCGGGCAGGATGGTCAGTAGCTGGCGGGTGCCGCGCGCGAGTCCGCCGTGGCCGCGATAGAGCACCAGGCTGTCGGCGAGTTCGGTGGGTGCGGCGAAGGCGTGCCAGTCGTCGAAGCTGTCCAGGTTCTCGACGACGACGACTTGGCTGATCGCGTCGAGACGCAGCGCCGTCAGGGGGACGCGCAGACTCAGCTCGGGCGTCAGGCTTGGCAGCGGTGCCGGCAACTGGCCCTTGACGAGCACATGCCGATCGTCCGGTCGCTCGCCGGCGATCTTCTCATCGATCGCGCTGGCGGCGACCTGTCGGCGATTGCCCTCGGGCACGCCGGCGAGCGGGTCGAAGCCCCAGGCCCGCTCGGCCTGTGCACGCAGCTCGCGGCGTTGCTCGGCACTGAAGTGCAGTCGCCGGCCGCGGGTCTCGCCCAGCTCGAAGGCCTGCTGAATCTCGTCCCAGGTCGGCGAGCGCGCCACGCTGTCCAGACCCTCGCGCAGCAGGCGATGCACCGCCTGCATGTGCCGCTTGCTCAGGCCAGCCATAGCCGCAGGTCGCGAATGATGAAGTTGCCGCTGTAGAGCGGATGCGGCTCGCCAATCATGTCCAGCTCGAAGTGGTGCTTCTGCGCCTCGGGTAGGCCGTCGTAGCCACCGATCACCTGATACAGCCAGCTCTCGGTATCCCAGGGCAGGGTCTCTTGGCGATGGTAGTCGAGCGCCGAGATCGCCTGGCCGCTGTCGATGACCTGGCAGAAATAGGCGTCCACCGCCATGCGGATCGGGCTGGACCGGACCTCGAAGGCGTCCGGTGTGTGCAGCGTCAGTTCGGGCGCGTCGCCCAGGGACTGGGCAGGTCGGTCCTGCGTCTGCTGGGCGCGGATCGGGGCCAGCAGGGCCAGCAGCTCGGATTCCAGGGTTGGGTCGTGGATGTCCAGGCTCGCCGGGGCCAGCACGGGTGCGGCCTGGTTGAACAACTGCGGCACCGACCTGGCCGCGGCATGGGGTGCGACCTCATAGTCCGGATGCTGCTCCATGTGCAGCAGCCAGCCCTTGAGCAGTCGGGTGCGCCCGCGGATCTCGCGGAAGCGGCCCAGCAGTTCGAGCAGTCGCCCCTGCACGATACTCAGCTCCTGGGTGCAGGCGCTGAGCGTGCGTTGCAGGTTGGTCACCAGCAGATGGCGCAGTTCGCGAAGATCGCCAGCGGTCTCGGCCAGCGCCTGGAAACTGACCAGTTCCAGCCCGCTGAGCAGCTCGCTGACCTGAGTCTGCGCCAGCTCGTTTTCGCGGATCTTGGCGTTGAGCGTGCCGACGTAGCCGAACTCGTTATTGATGCGACTCCAGAGCACGCGGATGCTGTGCTGTAGGGTCTCGCCGAAGGCGTAGACGTGCTCTCTCAGGTCGGCCAGATAGACCTCGGCGGCGGCGTAGTCGCCCTGATGGTGGGCCTCTTTGTAGTGGTCGGCCAAGGTCTTGAAGCTGGCCAGCGCCGAGCCGGTGTTGGCGTCGATCTGGCGGTTGCGCTCATCGCGCAGGGCCTCTTCGAGCAGCGCCCGAACGACGCGGCGCAGGTGCAGGTCCGCGCCGGGCTCGGGGCGATAGAGGATGCCGTCCTTGACCAGGCGCTCCTGCACGCCGGGCTCCAGCGCGTCATCCGCCACCGAGCCGGCCAGGTAGGCGTCCATGATGGGCTCGGCCTGGCGTCCGAGCTGGCGCAGAAAGCGCACCCCGGACTGTCGCAGCGTGCCGCTCACAGCAACTGGCCCTGGCTCGCGAGTTCGGCCTGGGCCTCCAGGCCGAGCCCCTCGGCCTCGTCGATGAAGCGGATCACCTCGTAGAGATAATCCAGCTTGCCCGTGGCCAGATAGATCTGTTTCTCGGGGTTGGGGCGGATCAGATAGCCCAGCTCGCAGAGTCGCTTGAAGACCAGTTTGACCTGTGTGTCGACCGTCGGGCTGGTGGAGCCGAACAGCCGATAGTGGCTGATGCGGGCCAGTTGCTCGCGCAGGGCCGGGGTGTCTTCGATGACGGTCTGCAGCTCATTCAGACGCAACGGCGCACCCTCGGTCAGCGGCGCGTCCTGGGCGGCCGCCTCCTGCACCAGCACCAGCCATTCGGCGATGGGCGTCAGCGCCTGGCAGATGTCGCGGAACTGCTGGCTGATCACCCGGCGCTCGTCGTCGTCGAACTGGCGATAGCCGCAGAAGAACACCTCGCCGTCGGCGCCGGTGCCGACGGTTGCGATCTGCCGGTTGAGCTGGCCGAAGTAGGCGTCGACCTCCTCGCGATTGCCCGGCACGGTCAGGAAGCGCCAGCCGTCCTCGTCGGTGGTGCGACAGATGAACGCACCCTGGAGCAGGCGCTCGATGACATGGCCTTTGGTCGATAGCATCTACAGACGCTCCTCTGGATGAATGTCCGTTGCAGGGTCCGCGCTGGAGAACCCCTCGCCCTGGTCGCCCGCCTCGCGTTGGCGCAGCCTGGCGGCGATGGCGTCGATGCGGGGCTTGACGATCTGCAGTTGGCGGGTCTGTTTGTCGACGATGTAGCGGTTGGCGAAGAGCCCGAGGATCTCCGAGTCGGGGTTGGGAAAGGCGCCGAGCACGCGGATGTCGTTGGCGGCGCAGGCGTCGAAGATCTTCTTCACGTTGTGATGGTGCAGGGTGCCCAGTTCATCGATGGGCCAGTGGATGGTCACCGCTGCGCGGCCGCGCAGCAGCCGGGTGAAGGCGAGCAGGAACTTGCACAGGATCAGATAGGCCATGCCGTGGCTGGACGATTCGTTGAGCTGGCGGTCGGTGCGGATCACCAGATCGCTCTGTCCCTCGCGCAGCCGCAGTTCGATCTCCAGCAGCCCGGCGACGCCGCCGCTCTGCGCCGAGCGGCCGATGATGTCCAGCGCCCGGCGCATGCTGCTGACATAGTCCTCGCCGGGGAGACCGCTGAAACCGTCGTCGCGCCATTCGCGGAAGGCCTGGATGAATGCCTTCAGATCGCGGCCAGAACTCCAGCTCGCTAATGCGTGAGCGGATGCGCACCGCCGAGTCCGACACGCCGTCGAGGGACAGGTCTTCCGCGACCTCGCGGGTGATGCGCGCGCTCTGTGTGGCGATACGCTGGTCGATATCGGCCAGCACGTCGTAGTAGCCGTTGAGGTCGATCCCGAACAGCCGGCCCTGCTCGCGCAGCGCGGTCAGGCTTTGTGGCAGCAGGACCTTGAGCAGCTGCTCCAGGTGCGGCACCAGCTTGCGGTGGTCGAGCGCGGGGATCGCGCGCTCGCCGATCAGCGTGCAGTCGGCGCGGCTACGCTCCCAGAATTCCGCCAGGCTGGAGCCGGCGTTGCCAGCGATCAGTGTGTCGAAATGCTCCACATGGGCCTTGACCGCGTCGAGCATCTGTTCGCGGGCGTAGAGCTGTTCCTCGCCCAGGCGCAGGCGCTCGTCCAGCGCGCCCTCGGGCGGGGACTCGTCACGGGGCAGCCTCAGCTCGCCCATGCGGCGCAGCAGGTTCCGTATCCGGGTCAGATGCTCTTGCGCCTCGTTTTGGCGCAGCTTGGCCTGGGAACGCTCCGCTTCCAGTCGGCCGCGTTCGCCCTTGAAGGCGCTGGTGGCCGCTTTGAGCTCCTGGTCCAGCGCGGCGGCGCGCCGACGGCTGTCTTCGAGTGCCTGTTGCAGCGCCGGTTTGCGCTTCAGCCAGCTGTGCTGGTACCAGTCGTCGTAGCGCAGCACCTCGGGGCGGCGCCGCTCGGTGCGCTCGATGCGCGCCTCCAGGTCGCGGATCTGCTGCGTCAAGGTCACGATGGCCTGCTCGTCGACACCACGGGACTTCAACTCGCCCTGGTACCATTGCTCGCAGGCGTCGAGCTCGGTCTGGGCCTGTTGCTTGCGCTCGTCGATGGCATTGCGCAGGCGTTGGATCTCGCTGTCGATCCGTCCGATCACTTGCTGCCAATGGGCCTTGAGCTCCAGCGAGGCGTCATTGTGTCTGGACTGGATGTCCTCGCGCCACTGCTCGCGCTCGCTCGCCAATTGCTGTATCCGCGTCATCAGGGCTGAGAGCGTCTTACGCGCCTTGAGCTTGCGCTCGGCCAAGGCGTCATTGATCCGGCCCTGCTCGGCGGACTGCTCCTCGCGGAGTCGGCGCAGGTCGTCGCGTCGGTTGTCTCGCTCGGTGCGTGCGACAGTCAGCTCGCGCTGCAGCGCCTCCAATGCCCCGTTGTGATCGCCAAGCTGGCGTTCGGCGGCCTGTTGCCGATTGTCGGCATCCTTCTGGGCATCCTCGGCCAGTTGCAGGCGTTGGCGCAGGGCCTGCTCGGAGGCCGCGTGCTCCGGGGTGTCGATGGCCGCCAGGTCCAATTGCAGGCCAAACGCCGCGTCCTGCGCCGGCTCGGTCAGCGCCGGCTTGAGGTCGGCGCGTTGCAGCAGCGCGGGGTCGATCAGCTTGCCCAGGCGTGTCTCCCAATCGGGCTGCTCGCGACGCAGGAACTCCAGCAGGCTGTGCTGGCCGGGATAGAGCAGATGCTGTACGTCGTCCAGCTCGCGCTGGCGCTGCTCGACCTGGCGCCTCGCGGCTCGCAGGGCGGCGTCGGCGTCATCGCGCTGTCGGCGCTGCTGCTGCTCCCGGGCCTCCAGTCCGCGAACCTCGGTCTCGGCCGCTTCGGCATCGACGTCCGCCTGCTCGCGGCGCCGATCGAAGATGGCCGAGCGACTGGCGTTCGTCCTCGGTGTAGCCGGCGCTCTCGATCTGGGTCTCCAGGCGTTGGCGATCCAGGCCAAGTTGGACCTCCCGCTCGCGGAACCCTTCCTGGCCGGCCTCCATTTCCGCCTGCTGGCGTTGTTGCAGCGCGCCGAGCTCGGCATTTTGCCGTTCAAGCTGGTCCGCCCTTTGGTCCTGTAAAACGCGTCTGTTGCTCGCGTAGTTCGTCGAGCTGGCGTTCGCGCTGATCCTTGATCCGCTGGCATCGCTCCAGATAGTCTCGCTCCACATCCTGGTGCTGATCAGTGAGCAGGCGGTAACGTCCGCGCAGGTTCTCCAGGTCCTCGCGCCAGGCGCCGAGCGCATCCAGATCGGCCCTGGCCTGCTCGATGTCGGCCTCAAGGAAGCCCTGGTACTGCTGCTCGATTTGCTCCAGCTCGCCCTCGTCGCGGGTGATCTCGCCCTTGCTGGCTGATCGCTGCTGATTGAGATCGTCGCGCTGCTGCGTCCAGCGCGCCTCCAGCCGGGTCAGGCCTGCGTCCATCTGCGCGATGGCCGCGTCAGTCTCTTCAATCAGGCGTTGCTGGCGCGGCTCATCGCTGCGATAGCCGAGCCGCAGACCGCTCAGGCGCCGTTCACAGGCCAGCAGGTCCTGGTACTCGCGCTCCAGTTGCTCGAACTCCGGACGCATGGCGTCGAATCCCTGGATCAGCCGGCTTTCGCGCATCCAGGCATCCACCTGCTGCGGCTTGAGGCGCGAGGTGGGCGGGCTGACGCCGTCCTCTTCCAAAATGGCGGCGATCATGGAGCGCACGGTCTCCATCTTGCCCTCGCGCGAGTGCACCGCCTGGGCCAGTTTCTCGATATGACGCAGCGCCTGTCCCTGCTCGCAGAGAGAAAACTGTCGGGCGAAGGCGCGCAGCTCGCCGCTGTTGGCGCCCGCGGCGAGCTGGACGCGGTCGTTCTGCAGGATCGCGCGGTATTCGCGCGTATTGAGCAATCGGGTCGCGGTCACATCCGCTTGCTTCAGTCGACGGCCCAGCTCGGCCATGCCGAGACAGCTCAGGGTGTCGCCGTGACGGCTGCGCGTGTAGTCCGCCAGGTCGAAGGCCTTCAGCACCAGTCGGTAGGCGACGCCCTTGCCGTCCGCGGCGGCGGCCAGCACGGCCTGACAGGCCTGTCCATCCATGCGCTGATACTCGTAGATGATGAAGCTCTGCTCGGTGGGCAGGTACCAGCGCTCGAAACTGTCGCGGGTCGATGGCACGACCCGGCTGGGATATTCGCCATAGAACACCGGCACCAGACGTTGCAGGGTCGTCTTGCCGGAGGCGTTGGTGCCGCAAATGTTGGTGTGGGCGTCGACGACCAGTTCGACGACGCCTTGGAGATGGGTGTTGATCAGGATGATGCGGTTCAGGCTGGGCATGCGGGTCCTTGCGTGAGGCAGGGAAGTGGTTGTCGCTCACGTTATTCCGCCGCATTGTTTCAGCACAATCCGCGCCGGATTTGTCGGATTCCGTCCCCCTGTTGCCAGCGAGGGATCAGCGCCGTGAGTTTCCTGTCGAGTCGGAGCCGGGTGTTCAGGCGATTGTCTGGAACCCCTTTTTGTCGAAGACTGTCGGCAGCCGAAGCGCGGGGCCGCCGGCCGGGACGCTCGACGCCGCGCTCCCGGTTCGCGTTAACAGCCCCCGCACAACCGAGTCCGAGTGGCAGACGCGATAGCCGGGACCGATGCCGATCTCCATCTCCCGCTCCGACACCCTACCCCTCTTTACTCGAGAATCCGCATGTCCTTACTCAGCGGGGCATTGGTTTTGGCCTTTTCCCGGCTCGGCTCGGTGCCCCGCGGCATCCCGCGACGCAAGCGCGCTTCTACGCGCAAGGCGGCCATGCGGTTGTCGTCGTTGACGTCCGGATACAGCGGGAAAAGCTCGTCAACCTCGATGGCATACTTCTTGGCCGCGACCTCCAATCGCTCCCTGTCGTCGTGCGATAGGCCTTGCAGCAACAGAAGCCGCGGCGCCTTTCGCATTAGATAGCGCTGACACAGATCGTGATCGGTTTGCGACTGCCAGTCCTCGCGCAACAGCAAGGCAGGGAAGTCGTCGACGTCGCCCTCGGTCCGTTTGAACCAGGCCGTGCGCGGCTTGGGGCCGGATCGCTTGGCGACCAGTTCCTCCAGCCGATGATTGACCGGCGCCTCACCGCTTGCGTGCTCGTCGTCGGATTGTTCGATCTTCAACTTTGAACTCGGCACGGCCGTCCACTTGGTCTGCGCGGCATAGGTCGGTATCTGCAATTCTTCGCAGCAGGAGAAGATCAACGCCAACGGCGACGCATCCGTGGCATCGAGCAACCAACACTCAAAGACATCCGCGGCCGGAAAGGGTGTTTTCGCGGAGGACAAGAACTCCGCGATCTCGGCAATATAGTCGGCGACCTGACCCGCATCCAGAAACGCCGGCACCCGGTAGGGTGTCAGTTGCTTGTTTTGGTAGTGGCCCACCTTGTAGTAGCCGGTGTTGAGGGCATAGCCCAACGGCATCGGCTGCTGCGCGTCCGCAGAGCTGTCGCTGAGGACATATTGGATCTCCCAGCTGACCCCATCGAAGCTTTGCGCCCGCACGCGCGGCGACTGCGCAATCTGCACCACCCCCAGGAATGGCGGCAACAGGCGTTGGGAATAGGCTCTGATCGTCGACATAATCGTTGGGTGCCGGTGATGGTTGGAGAAGTCTTGAGCGCACCGTGCGGGGTAGCGACTCGCTTGTCTCGCGACGAGATGTCGCAGGCCGTCGCGGTGACGCTTACGGCCAAATCCCACGCTGCTCGGTCACCAGCGCGAGGCGCTCCAGCGTCTCCACCAATGCCGCCGTGCGCAGGTCTGTACAACTCCTTTCGCCGTCGGGGCAGTCGTGGGGGAAGGCTCGCCAGCGCGCGACGACGCGGTCGGTGGCATTGTTCATGCGGGCACGCAGGCGGCCGTTGATCTCTTCCAGGGGCCAGCTGTGATGCTCGATGTTCTGCACCCATTCGTAATAGCTGACGGTGACGCCGCCGGCATTGGCGAGGATGTCCGGCAGGACGTGGATACCCTTGGCGGCGAGGATGTCGTCCGCTTCCGGGGTGATCGGCCGGTTGGCGCCCTCAACGATGACCTTGGCCTGAATCCTGTCGGCGTTGCCCGAATGGATCTGACCGCCAAGCGCGGCCGGGATGAGGATGTCGCAGGGCAGTGCAAGCAGATCGCCGTTGGTGATGCTGCGGCTCCCCGGTAGGCCGACCACGGTGCCCGCCTCGGCCTTGTGCATGGCCAGTGCGTCGAGATCGAGGCTGTCGCCGTTCTCCGCCAGCACGCCGCCGCGCGAGTCGCTGAGCGCGATGATGTGCGCACCGCGCTCGGCGAGCAGCCTAGCGGCGACGCGTCCAACCTCACCATAGCCTTGGATGGCAACCCTTGCGCCGCTGAGTTCGGGCAGTGCTGGAATAGCGCCAAGGGCGATGAAACGCTCGGCGGCGAACACGCAGCCGCGTCCCGTGGCCTCATCGCGCCCCTCGGAGCCCCCCATCTCCAGCGGCTTGCCGGTCACCACGGGCAGATTGTTCTCGCCCGGGTGCATGTTGTCGTAGGTATCGTAAATCCAGGCCATGGTCTGGGCGCTGGTGTACATGTCCGGCGCCGGTATATCGGTGTAAGGGCCGATATTGTCGCCGAGTTCGGCGATGAATCGGCGCGTGATGCGCCGTTGCTCGCGCTCGCTGAGTTGCTTCGTATCGCAGGTGACGCCGCCCTTGGCACCGCCGAAGGGCACACGAACCAGCGCGCATTTCCAGGTCATCAGCGCAGCCAGCGCACCAACCTCGGTCAGCGAGACCTGCGGATGGAAGCGGATGCCGCCCTTGCCGGGACCAAGCAAACGGTTGTGCAGCACCCGATAGCCGACAAAACTCTGCACGCTGCCGTCGTCCATCTCGACAGGAATGTTGACGGTGATGGTGCGCCGGGGCAGGCGCAACAAGTCCAGCAGCCCCGGCTGGATGTGCCCCAAGTGCCGCCGCGCCCGCTGGAACTGCTCGCGGATGATGCGCTCGGGCTGCAGTTCGTCGTCGAGCTTCGTCGGTGGCGCTTCGCTGTTACTCATCTGTTAAGTTACCGGGCACCGTAGGGCGCCGGTTCGACGGCATCCAGCTTCCAAATGTCGCGGTTGTACTCGGCGATGGTCCGGTCGGACGAGAAGTAGCCGCTGTGGGCGGTATTCAGTATGCTCATGCGCAACCAGCGCTCGCGATCCTGGTAGGTCTCGGCGGCGCGTTGCTGGGCGCGACGATAGCTGTCGAAGTCCGCGGCGGTGAGCCAGGGATCGTGCGGGCTGCGGATGCCGTCGATGATCGGGTCGAAGATGCCCGTCTCGAACTGATTGAAGTGGCCGGATTCGAGCAGGCTCATGACCTCCCGCAGCGCGGGTTCATTGTTGATGATGGCATTGGGGTCATAGTGCCCACGGGTCTGCTCGACCTCTTCCGCGGTATAGCCGAACAGGAAGAAGTTGTCCTCACCGACCTGGTCGCGGATCTCGATATTGGCACCGTCCAGGGTGCCGATGGTCGCCGCTCCGTTCATCATGAATTTCATGTTGCCGGTGCCCGACGCCTCCTTGCCGGCGGTGGAGATCTGCTCCGACAGGTCGGTGCCAGGGGCCAGCACCTCCATCACCGACACACGGTAATCCGGGATGAACGCGACCCGCAGCAATTTGTTGACGTCGGCGTCGGCATTGACCACCTTGGCGACGTTGTTGATCAACTTGATGATCAGCTTGGCCATCTCATAGCCAGGCGCGGCCTTGCCGCCGATCAGCACGCACCGCGGCGAGCCGATGTCGGTATCGCCGCGCTTGATGCGGCTGTAGAGATGGATCACGTGCAGGATGTTCAGCAACTGGCGCTTGTACTCATGGATGCGCTTGACCTGCACGTCGAACATGAACTCTGGCGGAAACTCGACCTGACAGGTGCTCCATACCAGCTGGGCCAAGCGCTCCTTGTTGCCGTGCTTGATTCCATCCCAGCGTTTGCGGAAGGCGACATCGTCGGCGTACGGGGCGATGCGTTCCAGCTGCGACAGGTCGCGCACCCAGTCGCTGCCTATGGTCTCGTCGAGCAGGTCACGCAGACCCTCGTTGCACATCGCCAGCCAACGGCGTGGTGTAACCCCATTGGTCTTGTTGTTGAATTTCTCGGGCCAGAGTTCGTACCAATCGCGAAACAGGCCCTGTTTGAGCAGCTCCGAGTGCAGCGCGGCGACGCCATTGACCGAGAAGCTGCCGACGATCGCCAGAAAGGCCATACGCACCTGCGGGTCGCCGTCTTCCTCGATCAACGACATCCGGCGTTGCCGGTCCATGTCACCAGGCCAGCGGGCGGCCACCTCCGACAGGAAACGGGCGTTGATCTCGTAGATGATCTCCAAGATCCGCGGCAGCAGTTGCTGGAACAGGCGCACCGGCCAGCGCTCAAGCGCCTCCGGCAGCAGCGTATGGTTGGTATACGCCATGGTACGGGTCGTGATGGCCCAGGCCTGGTCCCAGTCCAGCCCATGATCGTCCATGAGCTGACGCATCAGCTCCGCCACCGAGACCGCCGGATGGGTGTCGTTGAGCTGAAAGCAGTTGTTGTCGGCGAAGTCGGAGAAGTCGCGCCCATGCAACCTGATCCACTCGCGCATCACGTCCTTGATGCTCGCGCTGGCGAGGAAAAACTGCTGCCGCAGTCGCAATTCCTTGCCGGACTCGCTGGCGTCGTTGGGGTAAAGCACCATGGTGATGTGCTCGGCGTCGTTCTTCGCGGCGACGGACTCCGGATAGCTGCCGGCATTGAACTCGCCAAGATCGAACTCGTCGGTGGCGGCGGCGGACCACAGCCGCAGGGTGTTGATGGTGTCGTTGCGATAGCCGGGGATGGGGATGTCGTAGGGCACCGCCAATACGTCGTGGGTGTCGACCCAGCGCCGCTGCAGGCGACCGTCTTGATCCTTGTATTCCTCGGTGCGCCCGAAGAACTGAATGCGTTGGGTATATTCGGGCCGCTCCAATTCCCAGGGATTGCCGTCGCGCAGCCAGTGATCCGGTTCTTCCACCTGGCGCCCGTTGTCGAGCAGCTGGCGGAACATGCCGTACTCATAGCGCAGGCCGTAGCCCTTGACCGGCAGCTGTAGCGTCGCGCAGCTGTCGAGGAAGCAGGCGGCCAGGCGCCCGAGACCACCGTTGCCGAGGCCAGCGTCCATCTCGGCCGCTTCGATCTCCTCGTACAGCAGGCCCATGTCGTAGAGGCTCTTGCGCGCCTCGTCGGTGATGCCGAGATTAAGCAGAGCGTTGCTCAGCGAGCGGCCCATCAGGAACTCCAGGGACAGGTAATAGGTGCGCTTGCAGCTGGCCTTGTCGTGGGCGTGGCGGCTGCGCTTCCAACGCTCCATCAGCCGGTCGCGCAGCGTGATGGCAAGCGCCTTGTAGGGATAGTAGGCGGAGCGGCAATCGCGGTCGCGGCCGAGTGTGTTCGCGTAGTAGTGCTGGAAGTCCTGCGCGATGCCATCCGCGTCCATGGGTAGCGGGGCCATCGCGAACAGGTTGTCGTTGGGGCTGCTCTGGCTCAGGTCTTTGAATGGGGACATGACGTTTCCTAGGAATGAAAAATTCGGTGCGCGGCGGGCACCCTGTTTGCTTGCACAAGACATGCCTACACGCCACAAAAATCTGGTTGCGTAAGATAACCCGCGGAACCGAGCCGCGCACTCGTCTTTTTTGTCGTCCGAGACGTTGATTCTTTCAAAGGGGTCGGCATTCCCGGCGTCGCCGCCCGGAACTGGTGCGGACGCTCCAGCCCGCTCCCCAGCGGGGTACGAAACGCCGCCGCGACAGTGGCGCTTGCGCGGATCGCGGAATCAGTATCTCGCTAGAGCGTCAGTGATAAGCGGCGGTGAAGCGCCATCCGAGCAGACCGAGCCGCATGCGCAGGAAGATTGGCTCCTGATCGGCCGCGCCGATACGGACCAAAAAGCCGTTGGGAGGAGAGTAGAAGGCGTAGCGCACGGCAGGCAAGAAGCCGCGGTCTCCGCTGCCTCGCGCTGCCAACAGCGCGTGCAGCCATTCGAGGGTGACGCTTTGCTCCAGGTCCTTGTTGCCGGGTACGCGAATACTCCGCTCGATCCATTCGATGAAGGGATCGGACACCTGGCCGATGCTGCTTTCGGCGTCCTTGTTCAAACGCCGCAAAATCTGGTTGCGAACGCTGTCGATATCGACCAGGCGGGCCAAGGCCGGCGCCGGTCGATGCAGCACCAGTTCGTTCAGCCTCCAGAGATCGACGTAGGGCCAGATCAGCAGCAGGCCGACGCCGAGCGTCAAGATCTGCATGCCGCGGCGCAGCGAGCGCGGCGGACGGCGGATCTGGCCGACCAGCAGCAAGGCCCGGGGCGCCTTCATTGCGCCAGCTCGGATTGCAGCTGTTCAAGCGCTTCGCCCACATCGAGCCATTGCACCTCGACCTCGTCGAGTTCCGCGTCGACGCGTTGCTTGTCCGCGAGCAATTGCAACAGACGCGCCTTGGCGTCGTCGGCGTACAAGGCCGGATGAGCCAATTGTTGTTCTAACGCATCGCGCTGCGTGGTGAGGCTCTCCAGGCGTTGCTCCAACCCTTGCAGGCGCCGACGCAGCGGCTGTTGTCGGGTACGCTGTTCGGCATCGCGGCGACGCTGCTCCTTGCGGGCGGCGGCACTCGCTTCGCCGGTGCCGGCGCCCCCTGGCTCGACCATGCCCGTTCGCGCCCCATCGCCGACCTGTCCATGCGACGCGAGCCAGGCGGGATAGTCGTCGAGACTGCCGTCGAAGGGTTCGACGCCGCCGGTGTGCACCAACAGCAGCGTGTCGCAGGTGATACGCAACAGGTGGCGGTCATGGGAGACCAGCACCAAGGCGCCTTCGAACTCTTGCAGCGCCTCACTCAGCGCATGGCGCATCTCAAGATCGAGGTGGTTGGTGGGTTCGTCCAACAGCAACAAGTTGGGCCGCTGGTAGATGATCAGCGCCAACGCCAGGCGCGCCTTTTCACCACCGGAGAAGGGCGCGATCGGCGCCAGCGCGCGGTCGCCGCCGAAGTCGAAGCCGCCGAGATAGTCGCGCAGCTGCTGTTCCGGGCGTTCCGGGTCCAGTCGCAACAGATGCGCAAGCGGTGAGTCGTCCGGGCGCAGATGATCCATCTGGTGTTGCGCAAAGTAGCCGATGCGTAACCCCTGGGCGCGGGTCAGCTGGCCACCCAACGGCGCCAACTCGCCCGCCAACACCTTGATGAGCGTGGACTTGCCGGCGCCGTTCGGCCCCAGCAGGGCAATCCGCTCACCGGGCGTCAGGCTCAACGACAGCCCGCGCAGGATCGGTCGCTGGTCGTAACCGGCGCTGAGCTGCTCCAGGCGCAGCAGCGGGTGCGGTTGCGCGTCCGGTGCCGCGAAACTGAAGTGGAACGGTGAGTCGACGTGCGCCGGTGCGATCAGCTCCATGCGTTCCAGGGCCTTGAGCCGGCTCTGCGCCTGTCGCGCCTTGGTCGCCTTGGCGCGGAAGCGGTCGATGAAGCCCTTGACGTGGACGATCTCGCGTTGCTGGCGCTCGAACGCCGCCTGTTGCTGCGCGAGCTGCTCGGCGCGCTGGCGCTCGAACGCCGAGTAACCGCCACTGTAGAGCCGCAGCCGACCGCGCTCGATGTGGCAGATATGCTCGACCACGGCATCGAGGAAGTCGCGGTCGTGGGAGATCAGCAGCAGCGTGCCGGGATAGCCGCGCAACCAGCCCTCCAGCCAGATCACGGCATCGAGATCCAGGTGGTTGGTGGGCTCGTCGAGCAACAGCAGGTCGGAGCGGCACATCAACGCCTGGGCCAGGGCCAGGCGCATGCGCCAGCCGCCGGAATAGCTGGCGATGGGGCGTTGCTCGTCGCCGACGGCGAAGCCGAGACCGTGCAGCAAGCGTGCGGCACGACTCTCGGCCTGGTAGCCGCCGATGGACTCCAGGCGAGCATGTAGTTCCGCCTGCCGCAGGCCGTCGTCGGCGTGCTCGGCCTGCTGCAAGGCCGCCTGCACGTCACGCAGCTCTTTGTCCCCATCGATAACGAACTCGATGGCGGGACGCTCGCCGCCGGGCGTCTGCTGGGCAACGTGGGCGATCTGCCAACCGGCGGGGATCGAGAATCCGCCCGCGTCGGACGTCAACTCGCCGCGCAGCAGTGCGAACAAGCTCGACTTGCCGCAGCCGTTGGCGCCGACCACGCCGACCTTGTGCCCCGGAAAGACCCGCAGGTCGGCGGCCTCGATCAGCAGTTTGCCGCCTCGGCGCAGTTCCAGCCCGGTGAGTTGCAACATGCTCAGTTACCCCGGCTGACGACGGACGCGGAGCCGGTGGCGGGAAGTCCGCGGTCGAGCCGCCGATAGCCTACGGCTTCACTCAGGTGGGCCGTCTCGACCGCAGCGCTATCGGCCAGGTCGGCGATGGTGCGGGCCACCTTCAGAATGCGGTGATAGGCACGGGCCGATAGGGCGAGGCGTTGCAACACCTGCGTCAGCAGCGCCCGGCTCGCCGCATCGAGCTGGCAGTCGCGTTCGAGTTCGGACGGACCGAGGGCCGCATTCGGCTTGCCGGCCCGGGCCTGCTGGCGGGCACGGGCGGTCTCGACCCGCGCTCGCACGCTGGCACTGGGCTCACCGCCGGTGGTCGGCGCGGCGGCCAGCCGTTCTGCCGGCAACCGCGGAACCTCGACCTGCATGTCGATGCGGTCCAACAATGGGCCGGAAATGCGCGAGCGATAGCGCGCGACCTGCTCCGCGGTGCAGCGGCAGCGTCCGTTCTCGTCGCCGAGATAGCCACAGGGGCAGGGATTCATGGCGGCAACCAGTTGGAAGCGGGCGGGAAATTCGGCCTGACGGGCGGCGCGGGAAATATGGATGTGACCGGACTCCAAGGGTTCACGCAGTACCTCGAGCACGCGCCGGTCAAACTCCGGCAGCTCGTCCAGAAACAAGACCCCCTGATGGGCCAGAGAGATCTCGCCGGGGCGCGGATTGCTGCCGCCGCCCACCAGCGCAACGCCGGAGGCGGTGTGATGGGGGGCGCGGAACGGGCGCTCGCGCCAGCGCGCGGGGTCGAGGGGCTCGCGGCCGCTGACCGAGCGAATGGCGGCCGCCTGTAGCGCCTCGTCTTCGGACAGCTCCGGCAGGATACCGGGCAGCCGATTGGCGAGCATCGACTTGCCGGTGCCGGGCGGGCCGATAAACAGCAGGCTGTGGGCGCCGGCAGCGGCAATCTCCAGCGCCCGCTTGGCATGCTCTTGACCGCGCACGTCGACGAGGTCGTCGTAGTCGGGGCGGCGCCGGCGCATGTCGGGGGCATCGAAAGACGCCAGCGGCGTCTGGCCGTTAAGGTGCTCGCAGACCTGCAGCAGATGCTCCGCCGGCAGGATCTCCAACCCGCCCACCAGGGCCGCCTCTTCGGCATTTGCCCGCGGCAACACCAGCGCGCGCCCGGCGTCGCGTGCCGCCAGGGCCGCCGGCAACACCGCCGAGACCGGTCGCAGTGCACCGGTCAGCGCCAGCTCGCCGACGAACTCGTGCCTGGCCAGTCCTTCATCGCGAATCTGCTTGGAGGCGCCGAGGATACCCAGGGCGATGGGGAGATCGAAGCGCCCGCCCTCCTTCGGCAGGTCCGCGGGAGCCAGGTTAATGGTCACGCGCCCGGCCGGAAACTGGAAGTGGCCATTGACCACCGCGCCACGTACCCGGTCCTTACTCTCGCGGACCGCCATCTCCGGCAGACCGACGATGGACAGCGCAGGCAGGCCGCTGGCCGTGTGCACTTCCACGACGACCTCCGGGGCGCGAATGCCGTCGCGGGCGCGACTGTGCAGGACGCAGAGACCCACGACAGCAGCCCGGGGCCTCAGCGGCCGCCGGCAGTCGCCTCTTCGCCTACTCCACCCGGCTCAGTCGACGCCTCCAGTTCGGCGACACGCGCCTGCAGCGCATCCAGCTTGGCGCGGGTGCGGGCCAGCACAGCCGCCTGGACGTCGAATTCCTCGCGCGTCACCAGATCGAGTTTGCCGAGCCCGGCTTCGAGCGTTGCCCGAAAGCCGCGATTGAGGTCTTCCTGCAACACTTGCACGCCCTTGGGCATGCTGGCGGACAGGCGCCGCGCGAGGTCGTCAAGCTGTTTTGGGTCGAACATCAGGCGTTCCCTAGACGATCTGAATTGTTTGTCGGTCCATTATAGAGGTTGCGGCAAGTCGTCGCGCACCAAAAGAGCGCGCCGGTTTGGTGCGCCGCACCCGGATGCGCGTCGGGTCCTCGCCCTCTTTTGGTGCAAATGGTCGTTGCTGTTCTGCAACTGATGCGCCGAGAACGTTGGTTTTTCGGCACATAACAACTGTGGCACAAGTAATGCTTCCGTGTTGCTACCGGCCGCCGCACGCGGCAACAACACTGGGCTCGGCGTATTCGCCGCCAATCCCGGCCCACCTTCGAACTGAGGTAGTAACAATGAAAGCACATCCCACCCGCACGGCTGCCGCGACAGGTGTCCTGCTCTCCGTGTCGATGCTCAGCATGAGCCAGGCCCTGGCGCAGGACCCCTGGTCCTTCAGCGCTAACATCGGCGCAGTATCTAACTATGTGTGGCGTGGCGTCACCCAGACTGGCGACCAGCCGGCCGTGCAGGGTGGTCTCGACGCCGCCCACGAGAGCGGTTTCTACGCGGGCACCTGGCTCTCCAACGTCGACTTTGACGAAGGAAGCTCTGAGGACGTTACCGGCACTGTCGCATACGATCCAGAGACTGGCACCTATGCCATGGACGACGACGGCAACCTGATCGTCACTGGTGCAACCTCCGGCGCCGATCCCGCCTCGGCGAATTACGAGTTGGATTTCTACCTAGGCTTCGGTGGCTCCATCACCGACGACCTGAGCTACGACCTCAACACCATCTACTACGCCTATCCGGACGGTCGCGACTCCGACTTCTGGGAAATCGGCGGCAGCGCAACTTACAAGTGGTTTACGCTGGGCCTGGCCTACACCGTTTACGGTGAGAACGACAACGGTCTGTTCGACGACGGCGACCTCTACTACTTCGGCGGCGCCGAGTTCGCTCTTCCCTACGACTTCGGCTTCAGTGTGCGCGGCGGCTACTATCAGTTCCGTAACGACGAAGTCGTGGTCGGTACCGTCACGGATACAGCAGGCATGACCATGGATGTGACCGAGTCGGCCGACTACTGGAACTATGGCGCATCGATCAGCCGCGAGGCCGGCGACTTCGGCACCTTCAGCCTGAACTGGGACCAGAACAGCGGCAAGCAATCGGTCGGCTACGACCCCGATCCGAAGTTCTGGGTGGGCTGGAACAAGGAATTTTGATCCCGCGTGATCTCCGATCACGACCCGCACCCGCTTTTCTGTGCCGGGCCCTGCTGCCCGGCCATTCCATAATTCACGGAGCTTAACCAATGAAGCTGATCGCAGCCATCATCAAACCGTTCAAGCTCGACGACGTGCGCGAGGCGCTGGCGGACATCGGCGTGTCTGGCATTACCGTCATCGAGGTGAAGGGTTTCGGCCGCCAAAAGGGCCACACCGAACTCTATCGGGGCGCCGAATACGTCGTCGATTTCCTGCCGAAAATCAAGGTCGAAATCGCCGTTGACGACTCGTTGGCGGATCAGGTCATCGAGGCCATCACCAACGCCGCGCGTACCGGCAAGATCGGCGACGGCAAGATCTTCGTCTTCGACGTCGATCAGGTCATCCGTATCCGTACCGGCGAGACCGGTCCGGACGCGCTCTAACAGTTCCGCGAACAGAGGTATCTCGAAGTGGAAGAACCGATTGCCCATCTAGCGTATGCACTCGATACGTTTTACTTTCTCATCTGCGGCGCCCTGGTCATGTGGATGGCCGCCGGCTTCGCAATGCTCGAGGCCGGCCTGGTCCGCGCCAAGAACACCGCTGAAATCCTAACCAAGAACGTCGCGCTGTTCGCCGTCGCCTGCATCATGTACATGATCGTCGGCTACGGCATCATGTACCCGAACGGCGGCAACGGCATCATCCCAGAGATCAACTGGGCATTCATGTTCGGTGGTGATCATTCCGTTGAAGAGGTGCTCGGCAGCGGCGGAGACACCTACTACTCCGTGATGGCCGACTTCTTCTTCCAAGTCGTGTTTGTCGCTACCGCCATGTCCATCGTCTCCGGCGCCGTGGCCGAGCGTATGAAGCTGTGGTCCTTCCTGCTCTTCGCCGTGGTCATGACCGGTTTCATCTATCCAGTGCAGGGCTACTGGAAATGGGGCGGCGGTTTCCTTGACGGGCTGGGCTTCAACGACTTTGCTGGTTCCGGCGTGGTGCACCTGTGCGGCGCCTCCGCTGCCTTGGCCGGCGTAATCCTGCTCGGCGCGCGCAAAGGCAAGTACGGCAAGGACGGCTCCATCAACGCCATCCCCGGTGCCAACCTGCCGCTGGCGACGCTCGGTACCTTCATCCTCTGGCTCGGCTGGTTTGGCTTCAACGGCGGTTCCGAACTGAAGGTGTCCGACATTGGCGAGGCGAACGCCGTCGCCGCGGTCTTCGTCAACACCAACATGGCCGCCGCCGGTGGTCTGGTGCTGGCGCTGATCACCGCGCGCCTGCTGTTTGGCAAGGCCGATCTGACCATGGCCCTGAACGGAGCCCTGGCGGGCCTGGTGGCCATCACCGCCGAGCCGCTGACCCCGACTCCGCTGGCCGCGACGCTGATCGGCGGCGTTGGCGGCGTGATCGTGGTGTTCGCAATCCTGTCCATCGACAAGCTCCGCATCGATGATCCGGTTGGTGCAATCTCGGTGCACGGTGTGGTCGGCATGTGGGGCCTGATGGCGGTGCCCATCACCAACGGCGATGCGACCTTCGTTGCTCAGGGCATTGGCCTCGTTACCATCTTTGCGTGGGTCTTTACCACCGCCTTCATCACCTGGCTGTTGCTCAAGCTCATCATGGGCATCCGCGTCAGCGAGGAAGAGGAGTACGAGGGCTGCGACGTCGGCGAGTGCGGCATGGAGGCATACCCCGAGTTCGTCGGGTCGCGCGGCGGCGGCTAATAGCGTCAGACTGCTCAACGCAGCATGCTTGCAGCGGGGCCTTCGGGCCCCGTTTTCGTTTGCGTTGGCGAAGGGCCCCGGCGACTAGCAGCCAAGACCGTTTCAGCATATGCTGAAATACCACCGGAGCCGCACAGCAGGCCCCGTCCTTTTGATCTAAACCGGATGCCCCTGTGCCAACTACGCCGGCCTTGCCCCGCTTGTCTTGGTTGTTCCCCTTTATGGCCTGGCTGCCGGGCGTGCGCCGCGGCGACGTCAAGGCCGACCTGATGGCGGCGCTCACTGGCGCCATCGTCGTGCTGCCCCAGGGTGTGGCGTTTGCGACCATTGCCGGTATGCCGCCGCAGTACGGCCTCTACGCCGGCATGGTGCCGGCCATGATCGCCGCCCTGTTCGGCTCCTCTAGACACCTTGTTTCTGGCCCTACCACGGCGGCGTCGGTGGTGCTGTTCTCGTCTCTGTCGCTGCTGGCGGTGCCGGGCACGCCCGACTACGTCGCGCTGGCGCTGACGCTGACCTTCATGGTCGGCGTCATGGAACTGGCACTGGGGCTGGCGCGCATGGGCGCGCTGGTGAACTTCATCTCCCATTCGGTGGTGGTGGGCTTCACCGCCGGCGCCGCGCTGCTGATCGCGGCCAAGCAACTCAAGCACTTCTTCGGCGTTGAGATGGACAGCGGCGGCCATTTTCACGACATCCTGATCCAATTCGGCGGCCACGTCGCCGAGATCAATCCCTATGCCACGGCCGTGGCGGTCTCGACACTGGTGATCGGTATCGCCGTCAAGCGCTGGCTGCCGCGCATCCCCTACATGATCGCCGCCATGGTCGGCGGTAGCCTAGTCGCGGTGCTGCTGGACTGGTGGTTTGGTGCCGACGTCACCGACATCGCCACGGTAGGCGCGCTGCCATCCAGCCTGCCACCGTTGTCGGCACCGTCGTTGACGCTGGACCATATCCGCCACTTGGCGCCGTCGGCGCTGGCGGTGACGCTGTTCGCGTTGACCGAGGCGGTCTCCATCGGCCGGTCGCTGGCGGCGCGGGGCGGCTATCGGATCGACGGCAACCAGGAGTTCATCGGCCAGGGCCTGTCGAACATCGCCGGTTCGTTCTTCTCCGGTTACGTCGCCACCGGCTCCTTCAACCGCAGCGGTGTCAATTTCGATGCCGGTGCCCGCACGCCGCTGGCCGCGCTGTTCGCGGGCCTGCTGCTGATGCTGATCGTGCTGCTGGTGGCACCGTTGGCGAGCTATTTGCCAAAGGCGGCCATGGCCGGCGTGCTGTTTCTGGTGGCGTACGGCCTGATCGGCTTCAAGGAGATCCGCCACATCATCGCTGCGTCCAAACGCGAGACCTCCGTGTTGGCGGTGACCTTCCTGTCGGCGCTGTTCCTGGAACTGGAGTTTGCGATCTTTGCCGGCGTGCTGCTGTCGCTGGTGCTGTATCTGGAGCGCACGTCCAAACCGCGCCTAGTGACGCTGGCACCGGACCCGCGCCTGCCGGAGCGGGCGTTCTCCAGTGAGCCGGGGGTTGCCCAATGCCCCCAATTGCGGTTCCTGCGTATCGACGGCTCGCTGTTCTTCGGTTCCGTGGCCCATGTGGAACAGGCCTTCGATCGCCTGCGGGCACACCATCCCGAGCAGAAGCACCTCGCCATCCTGGCCGACGGCATCAATTTCGTCGATCTGCAAGGGGGCGAGACGCTGGTACATGAAGCGGAACGGCGCAAGGCGTCGGGGGGTGGTTTCTACCTCATCAACGTCAAACAGGGTCTCTGGGAGGCGCTGGAACGCTGCCACTGTATGGAGGCGACCGGCGCGCGCAATGTGTTTCAGTCCAAGGAGGCGGCGATTCGCGCCATCTTCCAGAAGCTGGACGGAGATGTCTGTGCCGGCTGCGACAAGCGGATCTTTCGGGAATGTGCCTTGCGCCCGCACAGGCACAGCGCAGAGACGACATGAACATCACCGCGGACGAAAAAAAGACTACGAAAGGCCCGAAATACACGAAAGTAAGCAGGAATTGACCTGTATCTCGAGAATTTTCGCGCTTTTCGCGTGTTTCGTAGTTCAAACAAGCTATGCCTCTTGTTGTTGAATCGCCTCCAGATTCCTTGACTGCGCCATATGCTTGGAGATGACGCAAGTTTCGACGCAGCCCAGGACCGGCGAGGGTCCTCGAAATCGGGATCGGGTCGCTTGCCACTCGTTTCGATTTCGATACCGATACCGATACCGATACCGATATCGATATCGATGATCATGGCTCGTCGGTCTGAGGCGAAGCCTCGCTAGACAGTCGGCGCTCTCGGTGGGGCGGCGTCCGCGGCGCTTGGTTTTTTTCTGTTATATCGTTACATTTGCTGCCCAGCGAAAACAGCAATCCAAGCCGGAGTCAGCGTCAATCATGATTCGTCGTTCGATCGGGGCGCTCAGCCCAGGGCGCAGACGCCTGATGCAGCTCGCTGCCGCGCTGTTCGGCGCGGCGGGGTTGTCGTCCGCGATAGGCGCGCCCGTTGCCAATTCACCGACCACTGCCGACGCGTCCGGCCGCGACGCGGCGAATACGCCCCTGTCGGTGATGGTCAGCGTGCTGCCCCTTGCCACCTTCGTCGAGGCCGTCGGTGGTGATCGCGTTGCGGTGCATACCATGGTGCTGCCGGGTCAGAGCCCCGCGACCTACGACCCGTCGCCGAAGCAGATCGCGGCGCTGGCCGATGCCGATCTCTATGTCCGCGTCGGCGTACCCTTCGAGGATGCCTGGATGCCGCGTATCCGCGCCGCCAATCCAGGTATGCCGGTGCTGGACCTGCGCGATGGCCTGCCGCTGCGGCCCCAAGCACAACACGACCATGTCGCCGATGGGCACGCGATGCACGACGAGGCGGAGGGCATGGACCCCCACGTCTGGACCAGTCCGCGGCTGGCGCAGCGCATGGCCGTTGCCATTCGCGACGCGCTCACCGCACTTGATCCGGATGGCGCCGCCGGCTACGCGGCCAACCAGGCCGCCTTCGATGCCCGCCTCGCGGGATTGGACGCCGAGTTGTCCGCGACCCTCGACCAACTCGAAAGCCGCAATTTTCTCGTCTATCACCCCGCCTGGGGCTACTTCGCCGATGCCTACGGCCTGACCCAGATCCCAATCGAGCGCGAGGGTAAGCAGCCCTCGGCGCGCCGCCTGACGGCCTTGATTGAGCAGGCCAGAGCCGCGGACACGCGGGTCATCTTCGTGCAACCGCAGTTCGACCGCCGGGCCGCTGCTCGCGTGGCGCAAGAGATCGGCGGTCGGGTCGAGGCGGTGGACCCGCTGGCCGCGGATTATTTCGACAACCTGCGGCAGATAGCCGAACTGATCGCCGCCGCGCAAGACCCGCGATGAGCGCCAACACCGGCAAGACCGTCATCGACCTCCAGCACCTGCGCTTCGCCTACGGCGCTGCACCCGTGCTGGAAGACGTCGATCTGATGGTCTCCCAGGGCGAATTTCTTGGTCTGGTGGGGCCAAACGCCGGCGGCAAGAGCACGCTGCTGAAGTTAGTGCTCGGTCTGCTCGAGCCCCAGGGCGGGCGCATCCTGGTGCTTGGGCAGACCCCTCGCCGCGCACGCCAACGCATCGGCTACGTGCCGCAATATCCGGCCTTTCCGCGGGACTTCCCCATTAGCGTCGAGGACGTGGTGCTGATGGGGCGGCTCGGTATCGGGCCGATGTTCGGCCGCTATCGCGCCGCGGACCGGGCGGCGGCGGCCAAGACGCTGGCGGAGGTCGAGGCCGCGGACCTGGGCAAGCGCCAGATCGAGACCCTTTCCGGCGGCCAGCTGCAGCGGGTGCTGCTGGCCCGAGCGTTGGTCGGCGAGCCGGAGTTGCTGATCCTGGACGAACCCACCGCCAACATCGACCAGCGCATGGAAGGGGAAATCTTCGACCTGCTGGCGGCCCTGAATCGACGCCTGACCATCGTTGTCGTCTCCCACGACATCGCCTTCATCTCCGACTACGTGAGCCGGGTTGCCTGCCTCAACCGCACCCTGGTCTGCCACACGGCCGACAAGATCGACGGCCAGATCATCAGCGACCTCTACGGCGAGCAGGTACGGCAGATCAGTCATACGCATAGCCACGGGCCGAACCCACAGGCGCCACCCGAACATCGTCATGCGCATGCTCGGCCCCCGATGCCGGAGGTTGCGCCATGACCGAGTTCCTGACCGCGGTGATGGAACAGGGCTTTCTGCAACAGGCCCTACTGGCGGGGTTACTGGCCAGCTTCGGCTGCGGGCTGATCGGGCCCTTCGTCGTGGTGAAACGCATCGCATTCCTGGCTGGGGGCATCGCACACTCGGTGCTCGGCGGCATGGGCGCGGCGGTCTACTTCGGCTTCGACCCGCTGCTAGGCGCACTGATCGCCGCGGTGCTCGCCGCCTTGCTGATCGGCTGGGTGCGTCTGACCTGGCGCACCGGCGAGGACACCACCATCGGCGCCCTATGGGCCATCGGCATGGCGGTCGGCATCCTGTTCATCTCGCGCACGCCGGGCTACACCGGCGATCTGATGAGCTTCTTGTTCGGCAATATCCTGTTGGTGCCGGCCCGTGAGCTTTGGTTCATGGCCGCGCTGGACCTGGTGCTGCTAGCAACGGTGGGACTGTTCTATCGCCAGTTCGTCGCGGTGGCATTCGATGAGGAGTTCGCCCGCCTACGCGGTGTGCCAGTCGCCTTTTTCTACCTGCTGCTGCTGGTCCTGGTGGCGGTCACCGTGGTGTTGATGATCCAGGTCGTCGGCCTGATCTTGGTCATCGCGCTGCTGACCTTGCCGGCGGCAGTGGCCGGCCAGTGGACCCGCTCGCTGGCCGGCATGATGCTCGCGGCAACGCTGATCGGCACCGCGCTGACCGGTGGCGGGCTGGCGCTGTCCTACGGGCCCGACCTACCGGCGGGGCCGACCATCATCCTGCTGGCCGGGGCCCTGTATCTGATCTCCGTGGTAGCGGCCAGCCTAGTTTCGCGTCGTCGAGCCCGACGCGCGGCACTGGCCGCGCCCATCACCATATGACGCACCTGGTGACCAGCCACATGACGCAGCCAACGGCTGAGCGAGGTCGTTTCATTTGAACGCACCGGGACTGAACGCTGGGACCCTCGAGGAACGGACGCTGAGGAAGCTGCTGGCACGCGCCGAGACGCTGTGTAGGGAACGCGGCGTCCGACTCACGGCCCAGCGTCGGCGCGTGCTGGAACTGGTCTGCCGTGCCGGGCGACCGGTGGGGGCCTACGAGATCCTGGATCAGATCAGAGACGGCGCTGCTGCCGCTCCACCGACAGTCTATCGGGCGCTGGATTTTCTACTGGAACAGGGGCTTGTACACAAGCTAGAGACCCTGCACGCCTATGTCGGCTGCACCCATCCCGAGCATCCGCATATGAGTCAGTTCCTGATCTGCGCCGATTGCGGCGAAGTGACCGAATTGGAAGACGAGGCCATCGCCGGCAGCCTGCGCTCGGTGGCGGCCGAGACGGGCTTCAAGCCGCGCCGGCCCATCGTCGAGGTGATCGGGACCTGCTCGAATTGTGTGCTGAAGCCGCGGGGCTAGATCGCTTGAGGGCTGCAAGTGTTTGCAGATGAGTCAAGTTTCGATGTGGCATCGGAATGGTGCGGTTCCTCGAAATCGGGATCGGGATCGGTATCGGGTCACTCGCCACGATTTCGATAGCGATTTCGATACCGATACCGATACCGATACCGATGATCACGACTCGTCGGTCTGAGGCGAAGCCTCGCTGGGGGTAGCATCGTCCCTGACGGTGCAAGTCTTGAACGAACTGTCGAAAAAGTGTTCGTTGTCGTTGTCGTTGTCGTGACCGAATATCCGAACCAGTACGAAAACGACAACGACTAGGAGCAACGTCTTCGACCACGTTATTGGTTCCGGCTCTGCCGGGTTATGACTTCACAAGCTTCACCGGAGTTGATGATGCGTTTGCGTGATATTACGGCGGTTTCCGCACTCGGGCTGGTGCTGGCATGTCCCGCACTAGCGGGCGAAGAAAGCGGCCATGGGCACCGCGAGCACGGCGCCCATGTGCATGGCGCCGGCGATCTGAATATCGCCGTGGATGGGAACGCGTTGCTGATCGAGTTGCATGGGCCGGCGGCGAACATCGTCGGTTTTGAGCATCCGCCGCGCAACGCCACCGAAGAACAGGCCATTGCCGATGCCCGCGTCAAGCTTGCGGACCCGGCATTGACCTTCCTGCCCAATCCCGAGGCCGGCTGTCGGCTAACCGAGGTCGAGGTCTTCATGGAACTAGCCGGCGACGACGCCGGGCACGATCATGACCATGCCCACGATCATGGCGGTGGCGGCGAGGTGCATTCCGATGCCGGGGTCGGCTACGGCTTCGACTGCACCGCACCCGACAAGCTGAAGTCCCTCGAGCTGGCGCTGTTCGAGACCTTTCCGGGCAACGGGCGGCTGCGCGTGCAATTGATTACCCCCGATACCCAGCGATCGGTGGAGTTGACCGCGGACGACGACGTGCTCGAATTGTGATTGCCGAGCCCGGAGACGCCGGAACGTCGGTGGTTCTGCTGGAACGCGTGCGCTTTCGCTGGCGTACCGACGGGCCAGACGTTCTGGCCCTCGATCGCCTGGTCGTGGCGCGCGGTGAGCGCCTGTTCATCGAGGGCCCGAGCGGCAGCGGCAAGAGCACATTGCTGGGGCTGCTGGCCGGTGTCACGGTACCGAACGCCGGCAGCCTGCGGGTCCTGGGTCGGCCATTGGAACAGATGACCGGCGCAGAGCGCGACCATTTCCGGGCCGATCACATCGGCTACATCTTTCAGATGTTCAATCTGATCCCTTATCTCGGCGTTGTCGACAATGTCACGCTGCCCTGCCGCTTCTCCAAGCGGCGGCGACGGCGTGCGCTGGCGCGCAGCGGCGAGCTGGCGATCGAGGCCAGGCGCCTGCTCGGGCACCTGGATATGGCAGACCCGGAATTGCTGGCGCGCCCGGTCACGGAGTTGAGCGTCGGCCAGCAGCAGCGCGTCGCCGCCGCGCGCGCGCTGATGGGCTCGCCGGAGGTGCTGATTGCCGACGAGCCCACCTCGTCGCTGGATGCGGATCGGCGCCAGTCGTTCGTGCGACTGTTGTTCGACGAATGCAGGGAATCCGGCTCGACGCTGATCTTCGTCAGCCACGACGCCGGTCTGGAGCCGCTGTTCGACCGCACACTGCGGCTTGCCGAGGAGAATGCCGCGGCGACGGGGCGCCTAGTAACGAGCTGAGGATCGGCCTGAGTCCGTTGCCGACACTGGCCTGAACGTTGGCAAGCAAGCCGTTGCAGGCTTTGGTCAGCGGCGGGGCGATAGGCAGCATGCACGGCGGTGAGATTCACGACCCCCCAACCCGCCGCAAGCGCCGCTGCAAACGATGGCCCCGTCCAGCCACTCATCAACGAAAAAATTTACCGCTGGATCGAACGGAATCCACCGCAGCTGTACCGCGGCGAGTCCTAAGAGGAAGGACCGCGACGAGATCGTCGAGATCGGCATCCTGGACGAGGACGGCCAAGTCCTGCTCGACACGCTGGTCCGGCCCGTCCGGTGCTGGAGCTGGCCAGATGCTCAGCGGGTCCACGGCATCGCGCTGGCAGACGTTCAGGATGCGCCCACGCTCGACGAGCTTCGGCCGCGGATCATCGAGGCCGTCAGCGATGCCCTGGTGGTGATCTACAACGCGCCGTTCGATGCTGGCTTCCTGCGCTTCGAACTGGCGGCCTCCGCCGAGATCCGTTGTGCGATGCGGGAGTTCGCCGAGGTCTTCGGTGAGTGGAGCGACTGGCATGGCAGCTACCACTGGCAGAAGCTGCATGTCGCCGCGGACTATGTCGGCTTCGATTGGGACGGTGCCAACCATCGGGCGATCAACGATTGCCAGGCCACGCGGGCAGTTTGGCGGTATCTGCGCGACCTGGCGGAGCGGTCCAGGGTTGATGCGATGCTCCGAGCGGACTAACGCAGCTTATCCGAATCTTAGATCCGGACTCCAGGTCTGCCGGCGTCGGATGCAATTGGCGGACGCCGACACGGCTTGATGCTTGACGGCCCTGCGGCAATAGATCGCCGCCGAGGCCGGCTACCGTCTTTGCCTGCACCTTGGCGTGGAATCGTCGGAGCGTTGGAAAATTGTGCTACGCTTTGTATGCACTTTTTTGAGGAATCCAACATGGACAATCTGGAGGTATTCACGGCCCGCGATCTGCGTCAGCGTTCCGGTGAACTCTTCTCAGAAGCGGAACGAGGGCAACTATCGCTCATCACGAAGAACGGCCGTCCCGCGATGGTTGCCGTTCCGTTCGATCGGCGGCTGCTTGAGAACGGTGTACACCGCGCGCTGGCCCTCAACCTGTTCGAGGCGGGACAACTTTCCCTTGCTCAAGCCGCGAAGGTTGCCGGCCTGTCCCAAGAGGCCTTCATGGAAGTCCTGGTGGAAGTTGGCATCCCAGCGGTCGACTATCCGCCGCAGGAGCTTGAGGGAGAGTTGGATGCGGCCCGGTGAGCCGGATTGTCGTCGCCGATGCCGGCCCGTTGATTGCCTTGGCGCGCATTGGGCGGATTGAGCTGCTTCGTCTGCTGTACGGAGGCGCCGTGGTACCGGTCGCCGTCATGGAGGAGCTGTGCCGCTTCCTGCTCATCGACGAACGCCGTGGCCGCGCCATTGCCCGCCACCGAGGCATTCCGGTGGTTGGAACCGCAGGCTTGTTGCTGAACGCCAAACGCAACGGACAGCTCGAGGCCGTCACACCGGAGTTGGAGCGTCTCTCTCAGAACGGCTATCGCTTGGCGCCGGCGCTGGTCGAAGAAATCCGTCGCCTGGCCGGGGAGTAACCATCGGGAAAGACAACGGGACTGTGCCAGACAAGAACGCGCATGGAGGGTAGTGGGTGCTGGGCCTGCCAAAGTGGCAACAGAAAATTATCTAAAGTTCAAATGGCTGCAAAGCCCATTACTCGGCGATCCGCGCGTTTGCATAGCGATGATTTTCGCGTGACCAGCTCCTCTGTCTGCTGCCCCCGCTAGTGCAGATTTTTGGCGGTTTGGGCCAAAAACTCCTTGATCGCGCAATCGGCCAACAACCCAAGCACCTGTTGCCGCATCGCGCGCGAGTAAGACGCCCCCGTGGGAGCGGCTTGCAGACGCGATCAGGCCGCGCCGAGATCTGCTGTCGTTGCCATCGCGATTGCGAATCGCCCCGACGCTTCCTTGTGTTGCCCTATCATCACTATCGAAGATTTTCGATGCGATTACCCCGCCGATTCTGTACCCTTATGGACCGCCTTAGCGAGCGCGGCTGCCCTTTGCCGCGCCGGCCCAGTCTAAATCGCAGTTTTGCCGGCTTGTAGTTCCAATAACGCAACTCATGGCCCAAACGCCGCAGAATCAACTTCCCGGCATCACCGAGACCGAGCTTTGGGTCCTGCGCGCGACTCTGACGGGGTGTTTCCGCCGCGACGTGGAGCTGCTGTTGGCAACCTTTCGGGGCGCTGCCCCCGATGCTCGGTGATCTGAAAGACTCTAAAGAAATCAACACGAACGAGGGGACAACATGACCGCAAAGAATGCCTTCTATGCCCAGTCCGGCGGCGTCACCGCCGTGATCAACGCCTCCGCCTGCGGGGTCATCGAGACCGCCCGGCAACATCCCGACAAGATCGCCAACGTCTATGCAGGGCGCAATGGCATCATCGGCGCGTTGACCGAGGACCTGATCGACACCAATCAGGAATCCGCGGAAAACATCGCGGCGTTGCGTTACACCCCGTCGGGCGGCTTCGGCTCTTGTCGCTACAAACTGAAGAGCCTGGAGGCGAACAAGCGCGAGTACGAGCGCCTGATCGAGGTCTTCAAGGCCCACGATATCGGCTATTTCTTCTACAACGGCGGCGGCGATTCCGCCGACACTTGTTATAAGGTGAGTCAGCTGTCGGAAAAGATGGGCTACCCGGTGCAGGCCATCCACGTGCCCAAGACCGTCGACAACGACCTGCCCATCACCGACAACTGCCCCGGCTTCGGCTCGGTGGCCAAGTACATCGCCACCTCGACGCTAGAGGCATCGTTCGACGTACGCTCCATGTGCGCCACATCCACCAAGATCTTCGTCATCGAGGTGATGGGCCGCCACGCCGGCTGGATCGCCGCCGCCGGCGCCCTGGTCGCGGACCAGGGCATCCCGGTGGTTACGCTGTTTCCGGAGGTCGAATTCGATCAGGACAAGTTCCTTGCCGCCGTCAAGGCCAAGGTCGAGCAGCACGGTTATTGCACCATCTGCGTCTCCGAGGGCTGCCACTGGCCGGACGGCCGCTTCCTGGCCGAGCAGGGCACCCGCGACGCCTTCGGCCATGCCCAGCTCGGCGGCGCTGCGCCGGTGGTGGCCAACATCATCAAGGACGCCTTCGGCTATAAGTTCCACTGGGCAGTGGCCGACTACCTTCAGCGCGCGGCACGGCACCTGGCCTCCAAGTCCGACGTCGAGCAGGCCTATGCTCTGGGTAAGGCGGGCGTCGAGTACGCGCTGGCAGGGCACAACTCCATTATGCCCACCGTGGTACGCAAATCGTCCAATCCCTACGTCTGGGAGGTCGGCGAGGCGCCCTTGTCGGAGGTGGCCAACGTCGAGAAGTTCATGCCAAACGACTTCATCAGCGACGATGGCTTCGGCATCACAGATAAGTGCCGCGACTATCTCTATCCGTTGATCAGCGGCGAGGACTACCCGCCCTTCGAGAAAGGCATGCCTAAATACGTGACCCTGACCAGCGCGGCGGTCGCGAAAAAGCTCGGGCCGTTCGAGGTCTGATCACATCACCGAGCAGCGAGGGGCCTGACAAGGCCCCTCTTGCATTTCACCAAGACGAGGATGCAATAACCGTGAATCGCGCCCGCGAGATCATCGCCACCCAGCCCCATTCCGGCGGCGGCTACCACCGCAACGCCGTGGGATTGTTGTTGGGAGAGGTCCATCGCGCGCATGGTCATTCCACGGTCGATGCCTTGATCAAGGAGTTTGATCTGAGAGCGGCCTTCGGCCTGAAGCTCGGCGCGGATTTCGGACGCGTCGGACGCTGATGCCGAGGCCAGTCGGGCGGAAACCATCCGCCCCAATCGCCTTCAACCAATCACGTAGGAGTCTGTATTGATGCTAGGTACAATGTTTGCCATCGTCTGCGCCCTAGCGGCGCTGGGGTACGGTATTTGGTCGGTCCAGTGGATCCTCAAGCTGTCCCCCGGCTCGTCGCGCATGCAGGAGATCGCCGCCGCCATCCAGGAAGGGGCCCAAGCCTATTTGAACCGCCAGTACATGACCATCGGCATGGTCGGCGTCGTGCTCGCCGTTGTGCTCTGGGTCTTCCTTGGTTGGCATACCGCACTCGGTTTCGTCATCGGTGCCGTGCTGTCCGGCGCCACTGGCTACATCGGCATGAACATCTCGGTGCGTGCTAATGTGCGTACCGCCCAGGCCGCTGACACCGGCCTCGATGCGGCGCTTCAGGTCGCCTTCCGCGGCGGCGCCATCACCGGCCTACTGGTGGTCGGTCTCGGCCTGCTCGGCGTTGCCGGCTATTACGCGATTCTGACCGCGATGGGCGTCGGCCAGGCTGAGGTGCTGCATGCGCTGGTCGGTCTCGGCTTCGGCGGCTCGCTGATCTCCATCTTCGCGCGACTCGGCGGCGGCATCTTCACCAAGGGCGCCGACGTCGGCGCCGACTTGGTCGGTAAGGTCGAGGCCGGCATCCCGGAAGACGACCCGCGCAACCCCGCGGTCATTGCGGACAACGTTGGCGACAACGTCGGCGACTGCGCCGGCATGGCGGCAGACCTGTTCGAGACCTATGCCGTCACCGTGGTCGCGACCATGTTGCTAGGCTCGCTGCTGATGGCGGGCAATCCCGGCGCCGTCGTCTATCCGCTGGTGCTCGGCGGCGTATCGATCATCGGCTCGATCATCGGTACCTTCTTCGTCAAGGCGCAGGAGGGCGACACCAAGATCATGACGGCCCTGTACAAAGGCCTAATCGTCGCAGGCGGTATCGCCGCGGTGCTGTTCCTGCCCATCACGCTGCTGATGGATCCGGCCGCGGGTAGTGACTATTCCAATTGGGGGCTGTATTTCTCCGCGCTGATCGGCCTCGGCCTCACCGGCCTGTTGGTGGTCATCACCGAGTACTACACCGCCACCGAGTTTTCGCCGGTGCGCCTGATCGCCAAGGCCTCCGAGACCGGCCATGCAACCAACATCATCGCCGGCCTCGGCGTATCGATGAAGGCCACTGCGGCGCCGGTGCTGGCGGTCTGTCTCGCCATCCTGCTTGCCAGCTGGCTCGGCGGCCTGTACGGCATCGCCATCGCCGCCACCGCCATGCTCAGCATGACCGGCATCATCGTCGCGCTGGACGCCTTCGGTCCCATCACCGACAACGCCGGTGGTATTGCCGAGATGGCCGGTCTGGACGAGAAGATCCGCAACATCACCGATCCGCTGGACGCCGTCGGCAACACCACGAAGGCGGTCACCAAGGGCTACGCCATCGGCTCCGCCGGCCTTGCCGCGCTGGTGCTGTTCGCCGACTACCAGACCGGTCTGATCAGCCACTTTACGGCGGCCGGGATGGCCGAGGCCGACATCGTCGCCAAGACCACCTTCATGCTCAGTGACCCGATGGTCATCATCGGCCTGTTCATCGGCGGCATGGTGCCCTTCCTGTTCGGCGCCATGGCCATGGAGGCGGTCGGCCGTGCCGCAGGCGGCATCGTCAACGAGGTGCGCCGTCAGTTCCGCGAGATGCCGGGCATCATGAAGGGCGAGCAGAAGCCGGACTACACCAAGGCGGTGGACATGCTGACCAAGGATGCGATCAAGGAGATGATCATCCCGTCGCTGCTGCCGGTGCTGGTGCCAGTGGTGGTCGGTCTAGTGCTCGGTCCGGTGGCCCTTGGTGGACTGCTGATCGGCACCATCGTCACCGGCCTGTTCGTCGCCATCTCCATGACCGCCGGCGGCGGCGCCTGGGACAACGCCAAGAAGTATATCGAAGACGGCAACTTCGGCGGCAAGGGCTCCGAGGCGCACAAGGCCGCGGTCACCGGTGACACCGTCGGCGACCCCTACAAGGACACCGCCGGTCCGGCCGTGAACCCGCTGATCAAGATCATCAACATCGTCGCGTTGTTGATCGTGCCCTTGCTGTGATCAGTCCTTAACGGGGTTGTGATCCGATTGTGACCCAGTCCCGACCCCGAATCTCGGCCGCGTAATGCTCAGCATTGCGCGGACCGGGAGGCGGTTCGCCGGCGGCTGGGGTAGAATCGGAACAACGTCTTAAGGCCCGCACGGCGGGCCTTTTTCATTTCGTCCGGTCAGTGCGCCGTCGATGCCTCGCCGTCTGTCTTGCCGACCCCTTATGAAGACCGCCAGCGCAGCATTAGACATTAGATCAGAGTGCGCTGTATGCGCAGTCGCCAATGCACCGACCTGACTCAGCACAGAGAGAAACCACACTATGGATCTTAATGCCCTGCCACGCGGCGACAATATCCCTAACGAGATCAACGTTGTCATCGAGATCCCGTCCCACGCCGAGCCGGTCAAGTACGAGATGGACAAGGATACCGGCGCGATGTTCGTCGACCGCTTCATGTCGACGGCCATGCACTACCCGTGCAACTATGGCTATGTTCCACACACTCTGTCGAAGGACGGCGACCCGGTGGACGTGATGGTGGTGACGCCCTATCCTCTCATTCCAGGATCGGTCATCAAGTGCCGCCCGGTCGGTGTACTGACGATGACCGACGAGTCCGGCGACGACGCCAAGATCCTGGCCTTGCCCATCGACAAGCTGTTCAAGGGATATCGCAATATCGAGAGCTTCCGCGACATGCCCCCCCACCTGCTGGACCAAATTGCTCACTTCTTCGAGCACTACAAGGACCTGGACGAGGGCAAGTGGGTCCGTGTCGGCGGCTGGGGCGGCCGTGAGGAGGCGCGTAAGGAGATCATGGACAGCGTTGCCATGTTCGAAGACGCCCCCGAGAAGCCGAAGTTCTAAACTGCTCCGTCCCGCCGCGCAATCATCACGACACGGTGCATACGCCGTGTTGCTGCCGCACCCTCCTCGGTTTCTGCTGCCGATCGCCACCACCGTTTCTCGACTCGAGGCCCCAACGATCGCGGACCGCGTGGCGATCGCTAGGGGTGAGTTCGGATGCCCGTGAACCTGCCCAACGGCGATGGCCCGAGCTGTCCGGCGGGAAGTGGCGCAACTGCTCTTGATCCGCAATGGTGCTGCATTGACAATGCGCAACAACATAGAATGTATAGACTGAATCCGCACCAGTTATTGGGATAATCTGTCGGTTGCGAGGCACACCCGACAAGCCGATAACCACCCGGCTCGCCAACCAAGAATGCACCATCCGAAAACGCCCCCTTAGAGGAAGATGATCATGCTCGTCAAGAACTACATGACCCAGACCCCGGTGACGATCGCCCAGGATGCCGACTACGGCACCGCCTTCGATATCATGGAAACGAAAAATCTGCACCACCTGCCGGTGGTCGGTGCCGCCGGCGAGGTGGTCGGTATCCTGACCCGGCGAGATCTGCAATTGGCTGCCAGGCACTTCCAGGAAGCGCCAGTCGAGGTGGTTGAGGTCATGCATACGCCCGTGTTCACCACAACCCCGAGCGCCAAGTTGGCGGAGGCCGCGACCATGATGATGGAAAACCGGATCGGCTGCCTGCCAGTGCTCGACGAACAGCAGCAGGTGGTCGGCATGGTGACCGAGACCGACCTGTTCCGCGCCCTGATCGATTCTCTGGGGGCCTAAGGCGTCCTTATAGCGGTGGGGCTAGAAGGCTGGAGCGGCGCACACGTTGCTTACGAATAGTGTGCACCGACCGCCCCAGAGGCTGGGCCCGCGTTCCTCCCCGATACGTGGGCTAGCGACAATAGCGAACGCCCGACCTGGGTACGCCGAGTTGTTCCGCGCCCCCCCAGTGCGGGCGCCTTCAACCTAAGTCCGGCAGCTGCTTCGGGTAGAGGGGCGAATTTATTCGCCCAGTCAATGCCTTCCGTGCGACTGAAGTCGCACCCGGCACGCAATCCGTTGAGATTCTTGGAAGATCAACGGGAACAGCCGAATCTAGGTTCAATCGCTGGTATCCGCCTTTACGGCAGACTGAGGTCTGACACTCTGGGTGCCGACTTCAGTCGGCGTACCCGGCAGTAATTCCAATAACAGCGGGCGGCGCGGGGGCGGACTTGAACCGAACTGCCCCTCGATCCACCGGTGGTCGATGCCCGAGTCGCCATGGCTAAAGAGCGGTCGAACGACAGCGGCAGCGGCTAGGAAGGCCCCGAGGGTGCCGCCGATTGGCAAGGCCATAGGCACCGGTCGGAAGCGTAGCTGGCCCGTCAGGGAAGAGTGCACCCAAAGACTAACGACGATGAGGCTGACCACCGAAACGCCCGCGCGGAAGCGCGTGACAATCGACTCCGAATTGTAGAACAGCGGAAGGACATCGTTCGGAACCCCGGCCTGGTCGAGCAGGAAACCCATGGCATAGGTCCCGCCGCCGAACAACACCGGGATGCCGCTGGCCACCAATGTCAGGTCGGTCCACAAAGAGAGGTCGATGCCGAACGCCGAAGCGGCAAACAGCACGAACAGAAAACTCAACATCGTGCCCGCGTGCGGGAAGTTGAAGGCGAGCGGAATGACTGCCTCCACGTCGCTGGTACGCTGCTCTCCACCGCTTCCCGCGGTCAATGCCCGCAGGTTTTGTATCAGCACGGGGAGAGCAACGAAGGCGCTGCCAGAACTGAGCGCAAGCGCGACGGCCCCCCAACACTCACGCAGGTCTCAGCCGCCGACAGGCAGAGTCAAGATCGGGCTCGCATTCTCCGCGGCCTCCGCCTGCATCGCGAAGAGCTGATAGAGCATGGAGAAGGTCTGCTTGGACTGCATGTCGTTTTCGCGAACTCGCCCTAGGTGCTCGGGGTCGTTGCAACAAAGGCCTCCGCGTCCTCCGCCAGCGCGGTCAATAAGGTGTCCGGCACGGCGTCGGCACCTTGCCCCAACGCGATGGCACGCATCAGCAGCGCGGCATCCTGTTGCTGCAACAGCCCGGCGGGCAGTACCTCGCCATAGAGCCAGATACCGGCTTGGGACGGGCTAGGCGGGTCTGCTTGGCCGGCACGCAGAGCGGCGGCGGCGAGCAATGCGGAGAGCATCAGTTCCAGTGCCGGTCCAGAGCAGCGCTGTTGAATCAACAGCCGCGCGGCCTCGAGCCCTTCACGGGCCTTGCGTAGCAGAGGCGGCTCTGATGGCGCTGCGGCGGTGCTGTCCGCCGCATACACCGACTCGGCCTCGGCGACCGGGGATGCATCGCCGAGGCGGCTCAGGCTTGCCAGGGTGCGGCGGTCGATCAGCGCGACGGGCACGCGCTCCGACAGGCTTTCGGCGATCGCATCGTCGCTATCGTCGATCTGATCCAGCACCACCAACAGGCCGCCCGTGCCGGTTCCGAGATCGGCAACCCGGCCGCGCTGTGCCAGGATGCGCGTGATACGCGTCCCGAAATGCTGCTGCAGGCCGATGACGCAGTCGCGCACGGCCTCATCCAAGCCCGGTCGCAGCGGTACCGCACTGGCGATCGGACCCTGCACGCCCGGTGCTGGCGCGAGGTCTTGATCTGGTTCGGGCTCGGGTTCGGGCGCGGTCTCGTCCACGATCGGCGCGATGTCTGGCCCGCCCTCGCCGCCACTCGGCCCCACCGCGGCGAGATCCTCGGCCAAGACCTCGGCGAGACGCTTGGAGACGCCGACCACGTCCTCGGTGGCATCCTCGTGCACGACGTTGTCGAACAGCTGGCGCTTGCCCTGCACCAGTTCCAGGACGCGCTCTTCGTAGGACTCGGGCGCCACCAGCAAGATGGCCTGGACCTTTTGCTTTTGTCCGAGCCGGTGCACCCGCGCGATACGCTGATCAAGAATGGCCGGATTCCACGGGATATCGAGGTTGATCAATACGGCGGCGTTCTGCAGGTTCAGGCCGACGCCCCCCGCGTCGGTGGAGATGAAGACCTGCACCGCATCGTCGTCGCGGAAGCGATCCATGAGCTTGCCGCGATTGGCGGTCGGTACACCGCCGTGCAGGCGCACGCTACCGAGACCCATGCGGCGCACCCGTTGCTCCACCAGCTCCGTCATCATCGCCCATTGCGAAAAGACCACGGCCTTGAGGCCGGCCATGCGACAGAGTTCGTCGAGCAAGGTCTCCAACTCGTCGAGCTTGGGCGCGCTGCCTTCGACCTGCTCGGGGCGCTCTTTGACCAAATCCGGATCGACCAGCGCCGCCGCGTTGCAAGCCATGCGCGCCCGCTGCAACGCGGCCATCATGCGGTTCTGCTCGCCTGGCGTCAGCGGCCGTCGCTTCATGATCTGGGCCAGCACGCCGGCGGCCTGCATGGCATCGTCGTGGATGTCTTGCTGTAGGCCGGACATGGGAACGTCGACGCGGGTGACGATGCGCTCCGGTAGCTGATCGCGGACCAGGCTGCGATCACGCCGCAGCATCACCGGCGCCAGGCGACGTCGCAACTCGGACAGGTTGCGGTAGCCGAGCACCTTGCCGCGCTCGTCGGTGATGTGGAAGTCGACCATATAACGCCATAGCGGCCCGAGCACCCGCGGGTCGATGACCTGCAACAGGCTGTAGAGGTCTTCCAGCCGGTTCTCCAGCGGCGTGCCGGTGAGCACGAAGGCATAGCGCGAGCCGATCTGTTTGACCGCACCGGCGATCTTGGTGCGCCAGTTCTTGATGCGCTGGGCCTCGTCCAGAATCAGCAGGTCTGGACTCAGGTCCGTGTTGATAACGCCGAGGTCGCGCATCACCAATTCATAATTGACCACGTAAAAGCCCTTGCCCTTGCGGTACTGCACGCCACGGGTGGCAACCGGGCCCTGCACGATCTGGACCTCGGCACCGGTAAAGCGCTGGATCTCGCGCGCCCATTGCAGCTTCAGTGACGCCGGGCAGACCACCAACACGCGCTCGACGCCGTCGTGACGATGCAGCCAATAGGCCGCCGCGATGGCCTGCAGGGTCTTGCCCAGGCCCATGTCGTCCGCCAGCAAGGCACGACCGCGCCCGGCGAGAAAGGCGACGCCGTCCGTCTGATAGGGATACAGCTTGGCCTGCACCTCGGGCAGCCGCCCGCCGCTGGCGCGGATACGCTCGCCGATCTCGGCGGCCCGCACCGCCCGCGACGCATCCTCGGCCAGGCGACGGGCGTAGCCCAGGGCATCGGCGCCGATATCGACGTCGCCGCGCTCGGCGATGATGTCCGCGAAGCGCAAAAAGTCATCGGGCAGACGCAGCCGAAAGCGACCGTCGGCGTCGAAATGATCCTGCAGCAACGGCAGCAAATCCACTGCGGTCTCGGCGCCGCGGTGCAGCCGAATGCAGGGGGCATTGTCGCCTTCCCAATCGAGGAACACCGCCGCGCGGGGCGGCGGCAGCGCCGCAATGCGCTTGAAATCTCGACGCTTGCGAATGCGGTGAAGCACCGCCTCGACGTGTTTGCAGGTGCCAAGCTCGTTGGTGGCGAAATCCGGGCAGGTACAGTGGTTCGCGCGCCTGGTCAGAGAGCGAATATGCACGCGATAGTCTGCGGAAAAGTGGTTGGCGGATTGCAGGGAGCGAGCGCCCCAAACGCCGAACCCAGCCGCCTCGGCGGACTCCGACAGGGGCTCGACACGCACCTCGGCGCGCGCCCTGGACAGGCGCTCTTCCAGCGCCGAGCGCGCCGCGTCGGCGAGCTGCGTCGGATCGGTCGGGGCCTGCCCCTGGCCCTTGGCGTAGGCGAACAGGGCGGCGATGCCGTGCACGCAGAGCGCGCCGTCCGCGCCGGCCTCGCAGTCACAGCCGCCGAGCAAGCGACCAGCATCGTCACGGGTGACCTCGACGTCGAGCTTTTCTTCACTGTCGGCATCCTCGACGCAGGCAAACAGGCCCTCGGCGCTGCGGTCGAGGGCGACGACGCGCTGCTCGTTGCAATGCCGCAGTGCCGAGCGGACCGTCGCCGGGTCGGCGAGGGCCTCGATTTGGTCGCTGTCGAGTAGCAACGGATCGGCACTGGAAGGCGTGGTCTGCGGATCGGCGGGCGGCGTGCTGTTCGGCATGGTCATGTCTAGGCAGATCGAGAGTGCCGTTATGGTACGCCAGCCTGAACGTGCATTGGTCGGTATCAGTCCAACCGCTTGTTGAAGCGCAAGGAAGCAAGAAGCAGCCCCACCAGCATGAAGCCGAGCAGCCAGAGGGTATCCTCGGCGACCTCCGCGAGTCCCGCGTCGCGCAGCATCACGGCGCGAATGGCGCGCATGAAGTGGGTTACCGGCAGCACCTCGGCGATGTACTGAGCCGGCAGGGGCATGCCCTCGTAAGGAAACATGAAGCCAGAGAGCAGGATCGACGGCAGCAGGATGAACACCGTCATCTGCATCGCCTGCAGCTGGCTGGTCGCGATGGTCGACAGCACCAGTCCGAGCGCGAGGCTGGCGCCGATAAAGGCGAGTGTCGCTGCCGCCAACGCCCCGAGGGAGCCGTGCAGCGGCACGCCGAAGATCAAATGGCCGAGCAGCAGGATGATCGAGGTCTGCACCAGGCCGATGACGATATAGGGTACGATCTTGCCCAGCATCAGCTCGAGCGGGCGCACCGGCGTGTTGATCAGCATCTCCATATTGCCGCGCTCGCTCTCCCGCACGATCGCGGCCGATGTGAACATGACCATGGTCATGGTCAGGATCACGCCGACCAGGCCAGGCACGATGTTGATCGCGGTGCGCTGCTCCGGATTGAACAACAGCGCGACCGCGAAGGTCGGTGTGGTGCGGTTGGCGGGCCGACGCAGCAGCTCGGTCAGCGGCATGGCGCGCAGGCCCTTGATGGCACCGGCGATCATGGTATCCGAGGCGTCGACGAGCCATTGCGCGACCGGGCGACTGGTCTGCTGGTTGGTCGATGGTGGCGTCTCTAGTCCCGCGCCGACGCTGCCGCTGCGGGCAACACGCTGACTCAGGTCCGGCGGGATGATGAACGCTGCACGCACGCGGCCCTCGACGATCGCATCCTGCGCGGCGGTAATGTCGACGTAGCGCTCGGTGAAACGGACGACCTGGGTGGCCTCAACCACCTGCGTCAACATCCGGCTAAGGCCGGTATTGGATTGATCCACCAGCGCAACGGGGATGTCGCGGACATTGGTGTTGATCGCATAGCCGAACAGCACCAGCTGGATCAGCGGGATCATGATGACCATGCCCAGCGTGGTGCGATCGCGCCGCAGCTGGATTAGCTCTTTGGACAGGATCGCGAGGATACGTCGCGCCGACTGCAGCAACGCCGTCATGCTCGGCCGCTCGCGATGTCACCGCCAGTACCTCTGCCAGCGCTGTTCCCAACACGGGGCCCGGTGCTGGTCACAAAGACGTCTTCCAGACTCGGACGCACGGGCTCCAGCCGCGTCGGCACGGGCCGCAGCGGTTGCGCCCGCAGCCAGGCGATCGGGTCGGTGACGCGATCAGTCAGCAGCACCCGCAGCCGGCTGCCGAGCTGGGCGGCTGAGATCACCTCCGGCAACGCCGCGAGCTGCTGTTTCAGGGCGCGCAAGTCCGGCGACTCCACCTCGACCACCAGGGCACCCATGGCCGCCATCAACTCAGCCGGCGAGCCATCGGCGCGCTTGTGACCAGCCTCAAGGATGGCGAGCCGATGGCAGCGCTCGGCCTCGTCCATGTAGTGCGTCGAGACCAGGATCGTGGCGCCGGCGTCGATCAGGTCGAACAGCCGTTCCCAGAAGTCGCGGCGGTTCTCCGGGTCGACTGCCGAGGTCGGCTCATCCAAGAACAACAGCGATGGCTCGTGGATGGTGGCCGCAGCCAAGGCCAGGCGTTGGCGCTGGCCACCGCTCATGCGTCCGGCACGCCGGTTGCGAAGCGGCTCGAGCGCATAGGTCGACAGCAAAGCGCCAATCCGCTGGCGCGCGATGCGATGCCCGAGGCCATAGATGTCGGCGACGAAGCCGAGATTCTCGGCCACGGTAAGGTCGTCATAGAGTGAGAACCGCTGGGTCATATAGCCGATCCGGCGCTTGAGCCGCTCGGCGTCGCGTGGGAGCTCGTGGCCGAGCACGGTCACCGTGCCGGCAGACGGCGTCAGCAGCCCGGTCAACATCCGCAAAGTGGTCGTCTTGCCGCAGCCGTTGGGCCCGAGAAAGCCGTAGATGGTGCTCGGCTCGACGGTGAGATCGAGCCCGTCGACGGCAGTCACGTCGCCGAACCGGCGCGTCAGCCCGCGCGCCTCGATGACCGGTTCGGTCACGGCATCTCGACCTGCGCCGGCACGCCGTTCGGGAGGTTGGCGGCGGTGTCCGGGAGGGCGACCTCGGCCAGGTACATCAGCCGGGCGCGGTCGCTCGCATTCAACGCGTAGTAAGGCGTAAAGGCCGGGTCGGAACTGATCCAGCGCACGGTGCCGTCAAAGGTTTGGTCGAGCCCATCGACATGGACCCTGAGCGTATCGCCCTCGTTGATCGCGACCCGATAGGGCTCGGGTACGTAAACCCGGGCATAGGGTGCCTTGCCGGCGAGCAGCACCGCCACCGGGCTGCCGGCGGTGACTCGCTCACCCAGGTTCCAGGGCAGACTATCGAGCACGCCGTCGCGGGTGGCGACGATGCTGAGCTCTGCCAGTAGCGCTTGCTGATAGGCCAACTCGGCCTGGGCCGCACTCAACTCGGCCTCGGCATGGGCGATCTCCTCTGGACGCGTTCCGGCCAACAATTCATCGAGGTTCTCGTTGGCCTCGTCCAGCCCTGCGCGAGCGGCATCGCGCAGGGCCTGCGTCCGATCCACGTCCGCCTGACTCACGGCCTTACGCGTGATCAACTCGCGATTACGGTCGTAGGTGATCTGAGCTTCACGCAGATCCGCCTTACGTGCCGCTACCTGGGCCCTGGACGCCGCGATCTCCTGGGGCCGCGCGCCATTACGCAACTGCTGGAGGGTGGCCTCGGCCTGTGCGACCTGCGCATTGGCGCGCTCCACCTCCGCGCGCTGCTGACCGTCGTAGAGCCGAGCGAGCAAGGTGCCTTTGGTGACTGCTGAGCCTTCGGCGACCGGTAGCGCGACGATCACTTGCGCGACGGTGGCCGTGAGCGCAATGCGGTCACGCTCGAGCGTCCCCAGCGCAAGCGGTTGCGCCGGGTTGGAGCAGCCCGTGATCAGGACTGCGGCGATGAGCGCAACGGTGGATCTAGACCTGCGCATGGTCGAACGCCTCAAAGCAACGTCTCAAAGCTAAGCGGTAGGCTCCCGTGCGACGAAGCGAGTCGAGCAGTGTAGCTTGACGGCCCAGCTCATTGGCGGGGCTAGAGCTAGTTTGGCTCCGGCTTCAGTGGATACCAGGTGTCGTCGCGCTGCGGCGGCAGCAGTTCGCGCCGCAAGGCCTTGAGATCGCGCGGCTTGGCGCCGGCGCCGACTGCGAAAGGGTCTTCTGACTCAAGCAGGTCGCCCATCTCCGCCTCGATCGCATCAGGGTCCTCTCCGGCCTCCATGCGGCGCATCGCCTCGGCCATGCCGTCACCAATCGTCAGGCCGGTAGCATCGAATAGCCGCCGCATCATCCGCGCGGCCTGCTTCGGGTCGTTTTCATCGACGCCGGCGAATTCGCCCTCCATCGACGCGAGCGCTCGCATCATCTTCTCTTCGTCCATTCCGGCGGGCAGGCCGTCATCATCCCCCGTTGGCTCACCGCGCCCTTTGGAAATCGCAAAGGGTGACACCTGGCGATGGAGCCGCAGGCGCTGGCAGGACGGACAGGCTGGTATGGTCTCGGTATCGACCTTGCGGGAAAAGAAGTTGTAGATCGCGTGGCAGTCGGGACAGTAGAACTCGTAGACAGGCATGGGCCGAATGCTCCTGTGTCAGAGGTCTTTGGAGAGCGGTTTCAGGTTGATGCTGGCGAGCGAGCGCTTCGACAGACCTCCGCCCAGTTGCTCAACGCCAGCGAGCAAACGCTTAAACGCACTTGCATTCGCACGCGATGCCGGAGTACGCGAGCCATCCGACAACAATGGCGTGCCCCGTCCTCCAAATGACTGACACGCACCAGATTGACCATTACGCAGGCGACACTGGTCTGGTGAGTGCCGCAGGCTTGCAGGCGTTGGGGTGCGCTGGCGTCCTCCGCCACCCGCTGCACGGCCCGAACGATCGTCGATCGCGCCTAGCGACCGTAACGACGGCGGAACTTGTCGACGCGCCCGCCGGTATCAAGGATTTTCTGCTTGCCGGTGTAGAACGGATGGCACGACGAGCAGACTTCGACCTGGAGGTCTTGCCCCATCGTCGAGCGCGTCTTGAATTCGTTGCCGCAGCTGCACACCACCTTGATGTCGCTGTAGTCGGGATGGATACCCTCTTTCATCGGAAGACCCTCTGTTACCGCCGGGGCGGCCAAAATATGCTGCTGAACCCGTAAATATATCTCGATGATGGCAATGCCGCAAGAAGTTCTGGCCACGTGGAGATTCCTCGGCTCAACCGGGCGTGAAACGAACGTCCATCTCGCGAGATGGCGCTGCGACACGAAAGTTCGCTTCGTGGTGAAATCTCCGTCGGGCGGCAACATCGGTTGGCCGTGCAGACAACCGTCATCCAACGACGACAAAGCGACCGCAGAACGGACTGAATCGTTATTAATGACTCGCGCTCAGCTCAAACAACTGGAACAGGATCTCTGGTCCGCCGCCGACAACCTGCATGCCAACTCAGACCTCAAGGCCACGGAGTACAGCACCCCGGTGCTCGGGCTCATCTTCCTCAAGTTCGCGGACATCAACTACCGCCGCTACGAGGACGCCATCGACGCCGAGTTCGAGCAGCTCAAGGGCACCCGTCACGAGAAGCGGCGCGACCGCGCTGGTGAAGATCTGGGCCGACCTCGCCCCGCTGGAGCACGCCTTTCGCGCCTATCTGTCCGAGAACGGCGCAGCCGGCGGCTCGCCCGCCGCAATGGATGCCAAGAACCAGGCCCAAAAACGCCTGCGGGCGACCTACGACCCCTTCTTCACCGGCCTGCACGATTGCCTAAAACAGGTCGACAAGGCCGTACACCGCCACGAGAAGACCCTCGCGGAGCAGGCCAAGGCCGACGGCAGGCGCCAGAGCGTCGACCGTGCCACCCGACAGCTCAAGACCGCCCTTGAGGCCCTGCATGCCGAGGTCAATAACGCCGAGGGCTACTTCGGTCACATCCGATGGCTACAGGAGCGCTTCCCTGAGGGCCGCTATGAGGATGTCACCGGCCTGTGCAAGCTGGCCGCTCCCGAGGAGGTCAAGGAGCAGGATTATTCGCTGAATCCGGGGCGGTATGTGGGGGTGATGATCGAGGAGGATGGGAAGACGGAGGAGGAGTTTGTCGGCGACCTGTCGGATCTTGGCGATCAATTGCGCACCTTGGACCTTGAAGCCACGCACCTAGTCGACACCATTTATAGCAACCTCGACGCGCTTCTCGGTGAATCATGACCTACAACATCTCGAAGTACTGGGTCGACAAGCTTTAGCCCCACGCCGACATTCAACCCGGATTCGCTTTCAAGAGTGAGCGATTCACAGAGAACTCGCAAGACATCCCTCTCGTCAAGGGCGAGAATGTCCACCAAGGCTATATCGATTGGCAATACGCGAAACATTGGCCCGCCGACGAGTACGAGTCATTCTCAAGGTACCACCTAGCCGTTGGTGACGTCGTCCTAGCGATGGATCGCCCCTGGGTGACAGCCGGACTAAATGGTCCTACATCAAGCCAAATGACCCAAAGTCATCACTGGTACAACGTGTTGCGCGCATTCGAGCGAAGGACGGATAGTAGTATCTGCGCCAAGTTGTATCCAGTCGTTACTTCGCTGCCTATTTACAGCCTATTGTCACTGGGGTAAATGTTCCTCACATAAGTGCGAAACAAATTGGCGCATTTCGCATACCGATTCCAAGCCCAGATGCTCAGCGCAAGATCGCCGCGATCCTGACGGCCTACGACGACCTGATCGAGACCAACAAGCGCCGCATCGCCCTGCTCGAAAAGATGGCCGAGGAACTCTACCGAGAATGGTTCATTCGCATGCAGTTTCCTGGCCACAAGAGCACAAAGTTCGTCAAGGGCATTCCCGAGTCATGGGAGATCCAACGGCTTGGCAACATCATAGAGCTCGCATATGGCAAAGCGCTAAAAGAGTCTGAACGAGAGCCTGGGCCTTTTTTGTGTATGGATCTGGCGGTATCGTTGGCACTCACACGAAGGCGCTCGTGGACGGCAAAGGCATTATCGTCGGGAGAAAAGGAAACGTGGGGTCTGTATATTATTCAGATCGCGGCTTTTTTCCCATCGACACCGTTTTCTTTGTGTTGTCCCAGCTGCCCCTAACATTTCTTTTCTTCCTGCTCCGAACGATGAACTTCATCAACAACGACGCGGCGGTTCCTGGGCTCAACAGAAAGCAAGCCTACTCGAATGAATTCTTGCACCCTGGGGACGATCTTATCGCTCAGTTTGATCGCGCGACTTCGCCCATATTCGAGATGAAGAGCCAGCTACAAGCTCAAGTCGAGAACCTCACGCAGACTCGTGACCTGCTCCTCCCCCGCCTAATCTCCGGCAAACTCTCGGTCGAAGACCTCGACATCCAGTTCCCGCCGAGCATGCGCGACGACGCGCCGACGGCCCAAGACTTGGAGACACAAGCATGACTTCATCACCGCGGATCACCATCGAGCCCGGCAAGCGGGGCGGACGGCCCTGTATTCGCCAAATGCGGATCACCGTTCACGACGTCTTGGGCTGGCTCGCCAGCGGGATGTCCCATGAGCAAATCCTGGACGAGTACCCGGAGCTGGTGGAGCAAGACATCCTGGCCTGTCTCGCCTTCGCCGCTGATCGCGAACACTGCATCTCGCACATCCGCGCCGCATGAAGCTGCTGCTGACTGGTCCGGCTAGTTGCCAAGCTCCGCTTGGAAACCTAGTCTACCCTGCCTCCCACGCTCCAGCGTCGCCTCCGGCTGACGGGATGCTGGAGCGTCCGGACTGCATTCCCGCGCTGGCGCGCGGGACCGAGGGCGATGCACGGTGGTTTGCCAACCCTCGCGCCCTACGCCGACAACGTCCAGGATTTCCACCCATGCGAGCCATCGAATTCGAAGCTCGTCCTCGCTGGCGATACTGGCTCGGGGCAAGGATCTGCTATCGGTCGGCCTGAAGCAGCTTGATGCCCTGCACGTCGCCTGCGCCATCGAGGCCCGATGCGATGCCTTTCTGACCACGGACAAGGGTATCCTCAACCGCTCAGGCCAGATTGAAACCGTCCGCATCCTGGACCCTATTCAGCTCATTCAGGAGATGTCGCCATGATCACCGACACCGAGATTCGAAGCCGCGGTCTGCTCGCCCTCGCCGAGGCCCTTGGCGACGTGGAGGCCGAGCGCTTTATCGCGTTGATCCAGCGCGAGCCCTTCGACTACACCGAGTGGCGCCAATCCCTGCCCGAGGAGGCCTCGTTGGAAGCGCTCGACGCCCGAGCGATGGCCCTTCGCAACGCCGGCGCGCCCGTTTGAGCCGTCCGCTCGTTTGCTTTTCGATTTAGGCATCTAAACGGAACGAGTAAAACCGACGATTCAGGCCAAGCTTTCCAGCAAGTTCCAGCTCTCGATTCCGAAGGTGATCCGCGACAGTCTGCAACTCCAGTCCGGGCAGCAGTTAGTGCTGGTGCAGCGGGGAAACATCATCGAGCTGATCCCGAGCCAGAGCCTGCAAGCGGCCCGTGGCATGCTGGCGGATATCGGCGACGAGGCGGACCGGGATTACCGCGACCGGGATGACAGGTTCGAGCCGTGACGGGACAGGACCCGCGGCTATCCGCTCCAATGCTCATCTACTTCCGGAAGAAGTAACCCATGCCGAATGTCATCTCAGAGGACGAGATCGAACAGGCCCTGCTGCAACGCTTGCAGTTCGTGCATGGGTACGACGCCCACAACGCCTTCACCGATGATCCGGCGGACCTCAACGACGGCACCGGGCGCACCGACAAGCGGGATGTGATCCTGCCGGGGCACATGAAGGCGGCGCTGGCTGGCCTCAATCCGTCGATCCCAGAGAAGAGCATCATCGCTGCGGTGTCGCGGCTCGCCGACCACCGCAAGGCCCTGTCCATGGTCGCGGCCAATCGGGAATTGGACGGGCTGATCCGCGACGGCGTGCGGGTCAAGTTCAAGGACGCCAAGGGCCGCACCCGGTGGGAACGCGTGCGGGTGATCGACTTCAACGACCCGAGCAAGAACCACTTCCTCGCCGTCAGCCAGCTATGGATTCAGAGCACGGGCTCGACCGCCAAGGCCGGTTTCCGCCGCCCGGACGTGCTGCCCTATGTGAATGGCCTGCCGCTGCTGTTCATCGAGCTGAAGAACTCCAACATCAAGCTGCGCACGGCCTTCGATGACAACCTGACCAACTACAAGCACTACATTCCGCAGCTGTTCCTGCCCAATGTGCTGTGCGCGCTCTCCAACGGCATCGAGACCCGTTTCGGTAGCATGACCGCCGAGTGGGAACACTTTTTCCACTGGTTACGCCCGGACGATGAAAAGGAAAAGATCCGGCGCGCGGAGATTCGGGAACAGGGCACGAGCGTCGAGCGCTTTCTGGCCGGCGTCTGCGCCAAGGCAAGGTTGCTGGATTACGTCGAGAACGAGATCCTCGAAGACGAAAACCTGGACGAGACCCAGCAGGAGGCGCTGGAGAAGCGCTTCGCCAGCGAGCTGTCGGTGATCGTGCGGGACGACCGGCTGGAGACCATCGCCGCGGACATCGTCGAGCACTTTCCGCGCCGGGGCTATCTCGGCAAGGCCATGGTGATCACCGTGGACAAGTTCACGGCGGTGAAGATGTACGACAAGGTGCAGCGCATCTGGAAAGAAGACCTGAAGAAGCTGCGCGGCCGCATCAAATCGACGCAGGACGAGCTGGAGAAACGGCGCCTGAAGCGCATCGTCGAGACCATGCGCAAGGTGAAGATGGCCGTCGTCATCACGGAGGAGGCCGGCGAGGAACAGAAGTTCGACGACAAGGGCCTGGATATTCGCCCGCACCGCAAGCGCCTAGAGGAAGTCGACGCCTAGGGGCATGACCTGGAGTATCGTTTCAAGGACCCCGATGATCCGCTGCGGCTGGTCTTCGTCTGCGCCATGTGGCTGACGGGCTTCGATGCGCCGACGGTCTCGACCCTGTACCTGGACAAGCCGCAGAAGGACCACAGCCTGATGCAGACCATTGCGCGGGCGAACCGGGTCAGCTCCCACAAGATCAACGGCATCGACAAGACCAGCGGCGAGGTCGTGGATTACTACGGCGTGCTGGGCCGCCTGAAGAAGGCCGTGAAGGACTACGGCCAGGGCGACGACGACGAGCCGCCCATCAGGGACAAGGAGGAACTGTTCGGCCTGCTGGAGGCCGCGGTTGCCCAAGGCAAGGTGTTCTGCGCCGAGCAGGAGATCGACATCGATCAAGCCCTGAGCGGTGATGACGTGTTCAGTAAGGTCGGCCTGTTCGCCGGCTGGGCCGACACGCTGCTCGCCAAGGATGACCTGCGCAAGGTCTACCGGGTCTACTCCAACACCATCACCGGCCTGTACGAGGCCTGTAAGCCAGAGGTACTCGGCAAACCCGTCGTGCGGCCGGTGGCGGCGTTTCAGTACCTGCGGGGCGTGATCGACAGCATCGTCGGGCAGCAGGACCTGGACACCGCGGTGCGGAAGATCAACGACCTGCTCGATGAGAGCGTGGTGGTCGAGGACGGCTTCGGCCAGGTGAAGGAGGCGCAGGAAACCTACCGAATCCTCCAAAAGGGCATGAGCTGGGATCTCAGCAAGATCGACTTCGACAAGCTCAAGGAAGACTTCAAGGCGGTGACCTACCCGCGCATCGAGATCGCGGACCTGCGGGCCTTCCTGGAGAAGAAGCTCGCCCAGATGATGGCGCAGAACAGCACACGGCGGGATTTCGCCGAACGGTGGCAGCAGATCATCGATACCTACAACGCCGGCAGCAACACGGTGGATGCCGACTTCGAGGAGCTGCTCGCCTACGCGCAACAGTTGCGGGAGGAGGAAGATCGCCACATTCGCCTCGGCCTCACCGAGGACGAGTTGGAGATCTACGACCTACTCAGACGGGACAAGCTCTCCAAGGCCGATGAGCCGAGGGTCCGCCTTGCCGCCAAGGCCTTGCTCCAGCGCCTGACCGAGGAGTCACCGAAGGTCTTGGTGCAGGACTGGTACAAGGACAGCCAGACCCGACTGAAGGTGCGCGATGAGGTCGGCGCGGTGCTGGACGAGTACCTGCCCGAAGAGGGCTACGACAAGGATCTGTTCATCGAGAAGCGGGACAAGTTCTTCGACCTCACGCTGGACCTTGCGATCAACCACCTGCGCTGGGCGGCGTAGTCAGACTTGATCGCCGATGTCGGGTAAAGGTTCGCTAAGGTTCAGGGCACGGCACCACCCCAAAAGATGAAGCGTTTATTACATCCTGCCCCGACCTGCAAGCGCCCCGGTTGCTGTCGAGCCGTCGTTTAGTCTTTTTCGAAGCGGGCAACGAGATCGTTCAAGAACCGAAGTCCATGGACGCTCGGGCACAACCGATCCTGTCGAGGGTTCAGCAAGCCATCTCGTCGCGCGCGCGCCAACACCGGCTCGATTTGCGCCAACCCTAGGCCGGTCTGGCGCTGGAACAGCGACGCTTCGACGCCGTCGACCAGCCGAAATGCGTTCAGCGCAAACTCCAGGATCAGATCTTCGTTGGTCAGCCAGCGCCGGCTGCTGAGTCGGTCGGCGCCAGTCATATAGGCATCCGGGTGTCGGCGGCAGGCACGCCGCTCTACCTGGCCGCCGAGCGCCCCCCCTGCCACGTGAGTGAGCTTGCCATGGGCGCCAGCGCCGATGCCGATGTAGTCGCCGAAGCGCCAGTAATTCAGGTTGTGCCGACAGTGCCGCTGCTCGCGCGCATAGGCCGAGATCTCGTAGCGTTGATAGCCGCCCGCTGCCAGCAACGCGATGCCCTGATCCTGCATGTCGCAGAGTTCGTCATCGTCGGCAACGGTGGGCGGGGACTGGGCGAAGGCGGTGTTCGGCTCCAGCGTCAACTGGTAGTAGGACAGATGCTCAGGGTGCAGGTCGATCAGGCGCTCGACGTCCTCGCGCGCCTGCGCCATGGTTTGCCCGGGCAGTCCGAACATCATGTCCAGATTGACGTTGTCGCAGCCGGCCCGGCGCGCGGTGCTGTAGGCGGCCAGCGCCTGTTGCGGGTCGTGAATGCGGCCCAGCGCGACCAGGTGCGGGGCAGATAGGGACTGCACGCCGATGGAGAGCCGATTCACGCCGGCACGCAGGTACTCGTCGAAATGACCCGCATCGACGGTGCCCGGATTGGCCTCCAGCGTGATCTCGACATCCGCCGCCAGCCGACAGCGCGCCCGCACCCCATCGAGGAGCGCGTGGATTGCCGCGCCGGAGAAGAGGCTCGGGGTGCCGCCGCCGATGAAGACCGACCGCAGCGGCCGGTCGTCGATGCCCGGTGCAAGTTGGGCATCCAGGTCTGCCAGCAGCGCATCGATATAGCGCCGCTCGGGCGGCCCATCCCGGAGCGCATGGGAGTTGAAATCGCAGTACGGGCATTTGCGCACGCACCAGGGCAGGTGCACGTAGAGCGTCAGCTCCGGCGGCCCGGCCGCGAAATCGCGACCGGGACCCGCCTGCCGGTGCGTTGTGTCCGAGCCTGGTTGCTGGTTGGGGTTCAGATCGGAGTCCGGCTTAGGCCCCGAGCTCATCCCGCGCCTGCAGGTAGGCCAGCTCGGAGATGGCGCTCCATTCCTTGGCCTGGGTCAGGAATTTCTGGTACGACGCATAGGTCTTTTTCGAGAAGGCGTCCTTTTCTGCAATCTCGGCAACGACCTCTTTGGACAACTCGCGCAGCTTGATCAGTACGTCGTCGGGATACTTGCGCAGGTCGACATTGTGCTCGGTGAGTAGCGTCTGCAATGCGGCGGGATTGCGCGCGGTGTACTCGGCCAGCATGTCCTGATTGACCACCTTGCAGGCGTTCAGCACGATGGACTGTAGGTCCTTGGGTAGTGCATCGAAGACCTGCTTGTTGACCATCGCCTCCAGCGTCGTACCGGGCTCGTGCCAGCCGGGGTAGTAATAGTATTTGGCCGCCTTGTACAGGCCGAAGGCCAGATCGTTGTACGGACCGACCCACTCGGTGGCGTCGATAGCGCCGGATTGCAGCGACGTGAACAACTCGCCGCCGGGCAGATTGACGGGCGTGCCGCCGGCGCGCTTGAGTACCTCGCCGCCGAGGCCGGGGATGCGCATCTTAAGGCCCGAGAGATCGTTGACGGAGTTGATCTCCTTATTGAACCAGCCGCCCATCTGTACCCCGGTGTTGCCCGCCGGTGCGGGCACCAGGCCGAACTGAGCGTACAGCTCGGTCCACAGCTCTAGCCCGCCCCCATAGTAGAGCCAGCCATTCATCTCCTGTGCCGTCAGACCGAACGGCACCGTCGAGAAGAACTGCGCGGCCTCACTCTTGCCCTTCCAGTAATAGGCGGCGCCATGGCCGATCTCGGCGGTGCCCTGGGAGACGGCGTCGAACACCTCGAAGGCAGGCACGAGTTCCTTGGCGCCATACACCTTGACCTCGATGCGCCCGCCGCTCATCTCGCCGATCAACTCGGCCAGCTTGTTTGCGCCGGTGCCCAGGCCCGGAAAGTTCTTCGGCCAGGTCGTGACCATCTTCCACTTGTGCTCGGGCTTGGCGTGGGCGGTCTTGATGCCCGCGCCCATGGCCACGGTCGCGGCTCCGGCGCTGGTCAGAAAGGCTCGGCGTTGCATGTTGTGCTCCTCGTTGTGATGGCGATCCCGGTCCGCGTGTCTTGGATGACCGTCGCTTAGGACCGGACCCTCGCGGATCGACGGATTGGCCGACGTGCTCAGTGGCGACGCGGCAGTGCGATGATCCACGCCGCGGCGCCATTGAGCAAGCGCGTCAGCCGGAAGCCGCGTAGTGCGTACAAGCGCTCGCCCCTTAGGGACAATTCAGAAACAACATGAACGTCACCGCGGACAGAATGAAACTACGAAATGCGCAAAATACCCAAAAGTAAGCAGAATCTCCGCTGTATCTCTATAATTTTTCGCGCTTTTCGCGTGTTTCGTAGTTCACTCAGCGGCCCGCTGCCTCAAGACGAGCGTAGGCCAACACCAACCACTTGGCACCGACTGCCTCGAAATTGACCTGGATGCGTGCACCGGCGCCGGACCCCTCGCTGTTCAGCACCACGCCGTGGCCGAATTTGGGATGCACCACCTGCTGGCCGAGCTGGAAGCCGCCGGCAGCCGCGCCACCGCTGAGGCCGGCGCCGGTGGTCGGGCGGGATGCCCCGCCGCGCCGCGCGATGCCGCCGCCACGTACCTCTTCCAGCAGCTCCGGCGGCACCTCTCGCAGGAAGCGCGACGGCATCGGATATTCCTCGCGGCCATGCAGGCGTCGCGACTCGGCATGGGTCAGATAGAGCTGTTCGCGGGCGCGGGTCATACCGACATAGCAGAGCCGGCGCTCCTCTTCCAGGCGGGCCGGATCATCGGCGGACATGCTGTGCGGGAACAGGCCCTCCTCAATGCCGGTGATGAAGACGATATCAAACTCGAGGCCCTTGGCACTGTGCAGGGTCATCAACTGCACGCTGTCGACGGAGCCGTCGGCCTGCGCCTCGCCGGCCTCCAGCGCGGCGTGGGCCAGGAAGCTGGCCAACAGGTCGCCGTCGTCGTCGCTGGCCTCGGCGGTAAAGCGCCGGGCTGCCTCCACCAACTGCTCCAGGTTCTCCAGCCGGTCGACGCCCTTGCCGTCCTTGTCCTTCTGGTAATGGGCCGGCAGGCCGCTGGCCTCGATCACGTCCTGGAACAGTGCCGGCAGCTCGCTATCGTCACCCGGTTCCCCCAGGCCGCCGATCAGGTCAAGAAACTGACGCAACGCGCCGGTGGCCCGCGCCGGTAACAGCGCGGTCGCGACCGCATGCTGGGCCGCCTGCCACAGCGAGCTGTCGTCGGCACGCGCCCGAGTACGCAGCGCATCGACGGTGCGCGGACCGATGCCGCGGGCCGGGATGTTGACGATGCGCTCGAACGCGCCGTCGTCGTGCGGGTTCGCCAGCAGCCGCAAATAGGCCAACGTGTCTTTGATCTCGATGCGCTCGAAGAAGCGCTGCCCACCGTAAACCCTGTAGGGAATCGCGGCCTGGATCAGCGATTCCTCGAACAGCCGCGACTGCGCGGTGGTGCGGTAGAGGATGGCGCAGTCGGAACGGCGCATGCCCTCGTCCTCGCAATAGCGGCGAATGCGCTCGACGACGAAGCGCGCCTCGTCCACCTCGTTGAAGGCGGCATAGCGGCGTATCGGCTCGCCGGCGCCGTCGTCGGTCCACAGATTCTTGCCCAGGCGGCTGGGATTGTGCTCGATCAGGGCGTTGGCGGCGGCGAGGATGTTGCCGGTGGAGCGGTAGTTCTGCTCCAGGCGCACCACCTGCGTATTGGGATAGTCACGCTGAAAGCTCTGGATGTTTTCGACCCGCGCCCCGCGCCAGCCATAGATGGACTGGTCGTCGTCGCCGACTAGGAACAGGTTGTCGTCGTCCCCGGCCAGCAGCCGCAGCCAGGCGTACTGGATGGCGTTGGTGTCCTGGAACTCGTCCACCAGGATGTATTGAAAGCGCTCGCGATAATGGTGCAGCACATCCGGCCGATCGCGCAGCACCTCGTGGGCGCGCAGCAGCAGCTCGGCGAAATCCACCGCGCCGCCGCGCTCGCAGCCCTGCTGATACTCGCGGTAGAGCTCGATCATCTTTTGCTGGTAGAAGTCGCCACCGCTGTCGAGGTGGTTGGGGCGGCGGCCCTCGTCCTTCTGCTTGTTGATAAAGCCCTGCACCTGCCGCGGCGGCCAACGTGCCTCGTCCAGTTCCAAGGTCTTCAGCAGACGCTTGATCATGCGGAACTGGTCGTCGGAGTCGAGGATCTGAAACTGCTGCGGCAGTCGTGCGTCCTTCCAGTGCGCACGCAAGAACCGGTGCGCGAGACCATGAAATGTGCCCACCCACATGCCGCCGACGGGTTCGCTGAGCATCTCCTCGATGCGGGTCTTCATCTCCCGAGCGGCCTTGTTGGTAAAGGTCACCGCCAACAGCCCCCAGGGGCGGACTTGCTGTACCTGGATGAGCCAGGCAATGCGGTGTACCAGCACGCGGGTCTTGCCGGAGCCGGCGCCGGCCAGCACCAGCCGATTGCCCGCCTCGGCGGTCACGGCCTCGCGCTGGGGTTCGTTCAGAGAGTCGAGAATGTGGGATACGTCCATGCGGCCGATTGTAACGGTTGTGGCCCGGTTCGGCGTTGCCCGCAATCCGAGTGCTCGGGCCGGGCTGATGCCAACCACGGCCCGAGCGGCTGTTGCCTATCCCTGCTTTAGGTCGAAGCGGTCGGCCATCATGACCTGGTCCATGCCGCGACGAAGTCCCGGACAAACTCCTCGCCGCCATCCGCGGACGCATAGACCTCGGCGATGGCACGTAGCTCGGCGTTAGAGCCGAAGATCAGGTCTACCGGCGTCGCCGTCCATTTCAGCTCGCCAGTCGCGCGGTCGCGCCCCTCATAAATGCCGGCGTCGTCCGCCGACGGCGACCAAACGGTACCTGTGTCAAGCAGGTTGACGAAGAAGTCATTGCTGAGCGGGCCGGGGCGATCGGCGAGCACACCGCGCTTGGTGCCACGGCTGTTGGCTCCCATGGCGCGCATCCCGCCCACCAGTGCCGTCATCTCAGGCACCGACAGTCCCAGCAGGTCCGCACGGTCCACCAACGTGTCGACCGGCGACAGCCGGTTACCGCCCGCATAGTAGTTGCGGAAGCCATCGGCCGTCGGTTCGAGGACGGCAAAGGACACGACATCGGTCTGTTCTTGCGTTGCATCCGTGCGCCCGGGCGCGAACGGAACCTCCACGTCATAGCCGGCATCCTTGGCCGCCAGCTCGATGGCCGCGGCGCCGCCAAGGACGATCAAGTCGGCGAGTGAGACCTGCTTGCCGCCGGACGCGCCGTTGTTGAAGGTCGTTTGGATTTCCTCCAGCGTCTGCAGCACCCTTGCCAGATCCGCCGGATCATTGGCCGGCCAGTCCTTCTGCGGCGCCAAGCGAATGCGCGCGCCATTGGCACCACCGCGCATGTCGCTTGCGCGGAAGGTGGATGCGGACGCCCACGCGGTACGCACCAGCTCTCCGGTCGGCAGGCCCGCAGTCAACAGGCGCTGCTTGAGTTCGGCGATGTCCGCTGTCGTCGATCAGCTCGTGGTCGACCGCGGGCACCGGGTCCTGCCAGACGAGCACCTCTTCGGGTACCTCGGCGCCGAGATACAGGGCGCGGGGTCCCATGTCACGATGGGTCAGCTTGAACCAAGCCTTCGCGAACGCGAGCTCGAACTCCTCCGGGTTGTCGAGAAAGCGCTTGGAGATCTCGCGATAGGTTGGATCGAACTTCAGCGCCAAGTCCGTCGTGAACATCATCGGCGCATGGCTTACGCCCTCGACGTGGGCGTCGGGGATCGTGTTGGCGCCCGCTCCGTCCTTTGGCTTCCATTGAATGGCGCCGGCCGGGCTGCGAGTCTGCTCCCAATCGTAGTTGAACAGGTTGCTCAGATACATCATGGTCCAACGGGTCGGCGCCGCGGTCCAAGCACCTTCCAGGCCGCTGCCGATGGTGTCTTCGGCGTTGCCCTTACCGCACTTTGTTGGCCCAGCCTAGCCCTTGTTGCTCGATCGGCGCAGCGGCGGGCTCAGGCCCCACGCACTCGGCCGGCTTGCCGGCGCCGTGGGTCTTGCCGAAGGTGTGGCCGCCGGCGATCAGGGCGACGGTCTCCTCGTTACTCATGGCCATCTGGCCGAATGCCACGCGGATCTGGGTGGCGGCGGCCAGCGGATCGGGATTGCCGCCCGGCCCTCCGGGTTGACATAGATTAGGCCCATCTGCGTCGCGGCCAGGGGATTCTCCAGATGGCCTTGGCGTCATGCGCTCCCTGCCGAGCATATCGGCCTCAGGGCCCCAGTAGACGATATCAGGCTCCCAGTCGTCGGCACGCCCGGCGGCAAACCGAAGGTCTTAAGGCTCATGTCCTCCATCGCAACGGTGCCGGCGAGAACCATGAGGTCGGCCGATGAGATGTTGCGGCCGTACTTTTGCTTGATCGGCCAGAGCAGACGTCGTGCCTTGTCGAGGTTGACGTTGTCCGGCCAGCTATTGAGGGGATCGAAGCGCTGCTGACCACCGCCGGCGCCGCCGCGCCCGTCGGCCACCCGGTAGGTGCCGGCACTGTGCCAGGCCATGCGTACGAACAGGGGGCCGTAGTGGCCGAAATCGGCGGGCCACCAGTCCTGGACGTGGTCATCAACGTCTTCAGGTCCGCCTTGACTGCCGCGAGGTCAAGACCGGCGAAGGCCGATGCGTAATCGAAATTCGCACCGTAGGGGTTGGACGCCGGGTCGTGATCGCGCAGGGGCTGGAGGTTGATCTGATCAGGCCACCAGAAACTGTTGGGCCTCGCCTTGCCGGCCGCCATCGTTGGATCGGCGGCCAGGGGGTGCTGAGAAGGGCGGCGAGGACGGCCGCGGGAATCGCTTTCATGTGCATTAGGAAATGAGCTCCTCAACTTTGGTGGGTCGACTGTGGTGTGCAACGCCGCTCGTCTTGTTGTGCCTGTCTTTGTGCTTCGGTCCTGAAAATGCCGAAACGCAAAGACGCACTGTTTTGCTATGGAAGCAACGCGCAGTCTAAACCGTAGGCCACTGAATTGCTCCGCGCCAACAGGCAGTGTCGGTTGTATCGATTGGTGTTGACGATAGATCGCCCGAGTTCAATGCCTCTATGCGTACCCCTTTTCGCAACGCGCGAGGCCATGTGGCACGCCAGGTCAAGGTTGTTCGCTCTCGCCCTGATACTCGATCTGCTCGGCCAGATGCGCGATACCCATCATCGCCGACCGTACCGCTTTTGGCGTCGGCCGACGTAGGCAAGGCGGCGCGTCCTGCCCGCGGCTGTAGTATCCTGCGCCACTAGACGCCGAACCCATTATCAGGCCTCGCGGAACCCCGCCCGGACCAAGACCCACGAACCAGAACTAGAGACCGATTCAGTGACCGAGCTTAAAAACGACACTTTCCTGCGGGCCTTGCTGCGTGAGCCCGTGCGGTACACCCCCGTATGGATCATGCGGCAGGCGGGACGCTACCTGCCGGAATACCGGACGGCGCCCGCCGAGCCGGCGATTCCATGGAGCTCTGCCCCAACCCGGATCTGGCTTGCGAAGTCACCCTGCAGCCGCTGAGACGTTTTTCGCTGGACGCCGCGATCCTGTTCTCCGACATCCTACGTGCCCGACGCCATGGGACTAGGTTTGTATTTCGAAACCGGCGAAGGCCCAGGAACTGCGGGACCCGCTGCGCAGTGCGCGCCAGGTCGAGCAATTACCGGATCCTGATCCAGAGCAGGAACTACGCTATGTGATGGACGCGGTGCGAACAATTCGCCGGGAACTTGATGGCCGCGTGCCGCTAATCGGCTTTACAGGCAGTCCCTGGACACTCGCCACCTACATGGTGGAAGGCGGCAGCAGCAAGGAGTATGCGTATATCAAGGGAATGCTATTCGACAAGCCTGAAGTGCTGCACAGCTTGCTGGAAAAAACCACCGGCAGCGTTATCAACTACCTGAATGCACAGGTTGCCAGCCACGCGCCAGGCGCTGATGGTTTTCGACACCTGGGGCGGCGCACTTTCGCCCGCCAACTATCTCGAGTTCTCCCTTGCCTACATGCAAAAGATCGTCGATGGCGTGACACGGGAGGCTAATGGCGAGGCGGGTGCCGATCGTGCTTTTCACGAAAAATGGCGGACAGTGGCTGGATAAAATTGCCGACACCGGTTGCGACGCGCTGGGAGTAGACTGGACGACCGACCTGTCAACTGCTCGACGACTGACCCAGCGACAAGGTTGCCCTGCAGGGCGATCTCGATCCCTGCGTGCTTTACGCGAGCCCGGAGAAAATCCGCGCCGAGGTCGACAAGGTCTTGCAAAGCTACGGCGAAGGCCCCGGTCATGTTTTCGATCTCGGCCACGGCATCCATCAGCACGTCAACCCGGATCATCTCGCGGTCATGATCGACGCGGTAGGCGAGTTGAGTCCGCCACGTCACCGACTGACGCCGATCAAACGCCTCGCCGACCTTCCGCGGATAGGTTCGCGCCCGCCACGCCGCGACGTCTCCGCCGACGTCTTGAGCAGTTCTATGCTGGTCTATTTCGTCCGCCGCCACTCAGCTGACGAAGAGCTCGTCGGATCGCCGGCCCATCGGCATCAGCCACGGTGCCACGCTGTAGCCTATTCTAGTGCGTTGTTGAGTCCCCAGCGCTGGCGCAGCTCGTTGACCTCTACATGTATGACCTGACCCAGCCCCGCCAGCAGCAGCCAGGCCTGTCCGCGCCGAGCCTGTCTTCACTTCGGCGGCTCAAGCCGGCACGCCAGGCCGCCGAGGCCGACGTCCTCCAGCGCGTCCAGCAGCAGCCGAACGCGCGCATGTCCGTCTCGCATTGCAGGCGACGCACCAGCGGCTCGGCGGGCACGGGCGCGGCCGTTGCTGCGGATGGCCCCGCCCTTCACCCGCGAGCAGGCTGCCGGCGCCCATGCTGAGATTGTGCACGCCGATGCCGAGCAACAGCACCGCCGCCAACGGATCGCCGGCCATCTCCCCACAGACGCTGACCTCGCGGCCATAAACGCGCGCACCGGCGACCACCGTCATCAACGCCCGCAGCACCGCCGGGTGCAATTCGTCGTAGATGGACGCCACATGCGCGTTGTTGCGATCGACGGCGAGCAGATACTGGGTCAAGTCGTTGGTGCCAACGGACAGAAACGACACCCGACGGGCCAGCGCGTCCGCCTGGTAGACCGCCGCCGGCACCTCCACCATGACGCCCACCGGGGGCATCATGACATAGTACCCCTCGTCCTCCAACTCGTCGCAGGCTCGCTGGATCAGCAATAGCGCGTCGTCCACCTCATCCACCGTGGTGATCAGATCGGCAGCAGCAACTGCAGGATTGTCGAGGCCGATGGCGCCAGCGCAACCGTGGCGCGGACCTCGGTGATCGAAGATCTTCGGGATGGTCGCGCGTCATGCGGATGCCGCGCCAACCGAGGAACGGGTTCGACTCCTGCACCGGAAAGTAGCGACAGCGGCTTGTCGCCGCCGATGTCGAGGGTGCGAATGGTCCGACCGGTCGCGAGGCGCAAAGGTCTCGAGTACCTGGCGGTAATTCTGCATCTGCGCCTTCTCGCCCGGGAAACGATCGCGCGCCAGGAGCGCCAGTTCCGTGCGGTACAGCCCGACCCCCGCGGATTCCTCGATCCCCTACCGCGTCACTGCTCCGACACCAGGCCCGTGTCTGCCGAACAGCTGCAGCAGCCGGTGAGCCGTCCGTGGTCTCCGACGCCAGGCCGCGCGGCTCCGTCGAGCTCCGCGGACAGTTCGCGGTTCGTCCGCGGGCGGGAGTTCGAGTCGTACTCGGCGCGCACCGTCGGTCGACGGCGAGCACGTAGACCCGTCCGCGGTCGCCGTCGACGATCATGTCTGCGGCCCTGCGATGCCACCCACCGGCGGCTCAGACGACGCCCATGGCCGCCGGCACGCCCATGCCGCGCGCCAGGATCGCCATGTGCGACGATCCGGAGCCCGGTGCTGCTGACGATGCCGGCCAGCGACTCGCGCGGCACATCGGCGATCTGCATGGCGCTGATCTCATCGCCCACCAGGATGGTGCTGCGGTCGGATACGCCACCGCCGGGGCGTCGCGATTCTGCAGACCGGCAACAGCACCTGGCGGCCGAGGTCGCGCACATCCGAGCCGCGCTTCGCGCAAGTAGGCGTCGTCCATGCGCTGGAACGCCTCGGCGTGCTCGGCGATCGTGTCGGCGCAGCGCACCCTCGCGCCCGAGTTGCCGCCGCGGATGCGCGACGAGCGTGTCGTCGATCAGCGACTCGCTCTTCGAGCATCAGCCGCCAGGCGTCGAACAGCGCGCCGGTAGCCTCATCGCGCAGGCCGCGGCCGATGCGCGACACCATCGCCGTGAAATATCGCTCGGCGACATCCGCCAGCGCGGCCCGAAAAGCACGCGACCTCCGCCTCAGGGTCCGTTGCGGGCTTGCTCCGGCACCGCGTCCAGATCCGCGGCGGGATCGGCGGCGTAGCGGGCGGTCCCAAGGCGATACCCGGCGATGCCGCAATCCCGCCGAGGAAACGATGCGATAGACCATCCTGCCGACGCATGCGGTCGAGTTCGCCGGTGTTGCGGGCCAGCGCAAT
>CAVOSE010000053.1:0-70288 GCA_963698775.1 uncultured Gammaproteobacteria bacterium | reverse complement strand
CATCCCCTCCAACTCCCTCCGCCCCTCGGCAATCTCCTCCTCCAGCCTCGCCAGCCGTTCCAGAATCTCCTGCGGCGAGTCATGCTCGACCGCCTCGTACTCGACCTCCTTGTAGCGGTTGATGGACAGGTCGTAGTCGTTGCCGGCGATCTCATCCTTGGGCACGAAGAAGCTGCGGTCGGTGCGCTTGCGCTCGGCCTCGGTCCCGTCGCCGGATCGATAGGCCTGCCAGCGAGCAGGATGTCGGGTAGGTCGCTCTTGTCCGGCCGCGGGGTGCGCTTGTCGTCGAGCGAGAAGCCGTCGGCCTGCATGTCGTAGAACCAGACGTGGTCGGTGCCGCCCGAGTTTCCCAACGGCCGGTCTTGGTGAACAGCAGGATCGCCGTCGAGACGCCGGCGTACGGCTTGAACACGCCGGACGGCATCGAGATGATCCCGTCGAGCTTCTGGTCCTCGACCAGCATCTTCCGCAGCGTCTTGTGGGCCGTCGACGAGCCGAACAGCACGCCGTCGGGCACGATGACGGCCGCGCGTGCCGCCGGGCTTGAGCAGGCGCAGGAACAGCGCCAGGAACAGCAGTTCGGTCTTCTTGGTCTTGACGATCTTGCAGCAGGTCCTTGGCGCAGCTCTCGTAGTCGAGCGAGCCGGCGAACGGTGGATTGGCCAGCATCAGCGAGTACGTTCTTCCTCGCCAGCTCGTGGTCCTGGGCCAACGAATCGCGGTAGACGATGTCCGGGTTCTCCACGCCGTGCAGCAGCATGTTCATGCTGCCGATCCGCAGCATGGTGCTGTCGAAGTCGAAGCCGTGGAACATGCCGCTGTTGAAGTGCTTGCGGCGGCTCTGGCCTCGCGTAGATGGCTCCGGATGGTGGTCGCGCAGGTGCTCCCGACGCGGCGACCAGGAAGCCGGCGGTGCCGCAGGCCGGGTCGCAGATGACATCCGTCGGCACCGGGTGCGGTCATGTCCACCATCAGCTGGATGATGTGGCGCGGCGTGCGGAACTGGCCGTTCTGCCCGGCGCTGGCGATCTTGCCGAGCATGTACTCGTACAGGTCGCCCTTGGTATCGCTGTCGACCATGTCGATGCCGTCGAGCTGGTCCACCACGTTGGCCAGCACGCGGGGCGTGGGCATCATGAACAGCGCGTCCTTCATGTGGTGGGAGTAGGTCGAGTCGCCCTCCGCGTCCGTGCCGCCCGCTTTGTGACCGAGGCTGCCGAGGGTCTTGATGAAGGGGAAGACCTTGTCTCTGACCGTGGCGAACATCTGCTCCGGGGCGGTCTCCTTGAAGCGCGACCAGCGCAGGGCGTTCTGGTCCGGCCTGAAGATCGGCTCCTCGATCGGCTTGCCGGTGCGGGCGGCCTTGCGCTCGCGCAGCGTGTGCAGCTCATCGAGCCGCTTGATGAACAGCAGGTAGGTCAGCTGCTCGATGACCGAGAGGGGGTTGGAGATGCCGCCGGACCACATGGTGTCCCAGATGCGGTCGACCTTGGATTTGAGTTCGCCGGTGATCATGCGTCGTTGTGTCGTTTCCCTGATTGCTGGGAGTTATCGTTGATCCAAAATTCGGTAGTTGAACCACGAAGAGCACGAAGAACACGAAGGGGTTCAGAAAGATAGGGAAGTTTGGCAGTGCACCCTCCAGATGAGCACCTTGGTAGCATAGCCCTCCTTGAGGGCCGTTGTTTTTCTTCGTGTTCTTCTTCGTGCGCTTCGTGGTGAACTGCTCTTTCTTAGGTTGATGGCTTCCAGCTTGAGCAAGAGCGGTCGGTCCCTTCGGGTTTAGTCGTTAGAGGTGGCGTTGACGCCCGCGGGCGGATGATACCCGTACGGTGCCCTGCCGTGCAGCACGCGGTTGAAAGGCGCGATAGGCTGCCGCGGCGTTCGTTGCGATTCGCCGGTGGGCGGCTTTCGACAAGGCGATTCGACGCGATCGCCGCGCAACATGCGCCGGCATCGGCGGCGTTGAGCCGCCTCGCTCCATCACGGTAGCGCTGTCCGGCCCGCGTCAACATCGGCGCCGCGCTTCATCCGCCCAGTCCCAGCCCAAACAGCGCGCCCAGCCAGAACCAGCCCCAGCCGACCTTGGGCTTTGCCGGCGGCTCCTCGTCCGGCTCCTCGTCCGCTTCCGGCTCATCAGGAGGCTCCTCGGACGACTCGAAAACGATGCGCACAACGATCTCGGTCGGTCCTTCACCGTCGCCGTCGGCAGGCTGCGGGGGGCGGGGAAATTGGATGATATCGGCCATCGTGAGATTCCTCTGAGCAACCAGACAGGGCGGCATCGAGTTCGCATCGTGCAGGAACCCTGCTCCCGGACGTCGGGAAGAATAGGGGACGCACCACGATAACTCTCGTCAAAGACATTGTTGTCTTACGCTGGTGCCCAACTGCAGCATGTGGAGTTCCGCTTCAGCACCGTCGGGTTCGGCGTCCGCTGAAGGATTGTTGCGACCGCTCACCGGCGCTGGCTGAGCGGCCGGAGTGCCCGACTGCGGCCGCAAGGATAGAAGAAGACGACTGAGGGCTCCGAAGGCGCTAGGTGAGCGCTGGCGGCGGTGCGACAGTCCGGGCGAATTGGCGCAATCTATTCTGAGAAAGCCCGGCGAGAGTAAAGTGAGCGCTAACACATACAAGCAGCACCGGTACTGCTGATTGGGCGGCGCGACCATTGCGGTCGAGCCGTCCGATGGTCCTGATTCGATTCCCAGGGTCGATCCTCAGGGTCAATCCTGAGACTTGCTGCTGGACTTCTTGCCGCCCTTGTTGCGGCAATAGCCGTCCACTTTGATCCCGTCCTTACGCTTGTAGCTATCCACCCAGGTACAGCTGCCGTTGCTCTCGCATTTGTTCTTTTCCATCCCCTTGCACTCGGCCGCGGAGGCTGGGCTCTGCTGTATCAGGAGCGTGGCTGCGGCGATGGCCGCGATGGTGGACGCTCGGAAAATTGGCTTGATCTTCATTGGCTTGGTCTCCATGCGTGTTCGCGATAAAGCGGCTACAGGGGACAATCCCAAGTATGCCGTGTACGGACCATATCCCGTGATTACGGGAATTTCAAGCGTTTGGAGGCGCTTTTTTGCTTTGGCGCCCGATTCGCGCTGGCCTGTACGTCCAACAGAACGTCAAAGACGGACTTCTGCCCGCGCGCCAGGCGTGTCACCAGTTCGGCGCAGGCCACGGCGACCATGCCGGGCAGAATGATGTTGGGATTCGCCGTCAGTTCCAGTAGCGCTGTTAGTGCCGCCAACGGGGCACGCAGCGTCGCGCCCATCATCGCGACCATACCGATGGTGGCGTAAAAGCCCGGTGAGGCGGTGTCGACGGTGGTCCACTGGGCAACCGCGAGGCCGATCGCGGAGCCCGCCGCGCCGCCGATGAACAACGTCGGTCCAATCAGACCGCCGGGGACCCGCAATCCGATAGCGGCGCCGGTGGCGATCAATTTGGCCAGCAGCATGGCCATGACGAACAGGAGTTCGCCCTGCCCATGCAGCAAGCGATCAAGGGTGTCGTAACTGGTACCCATGATCTGCGGTGTCCCTAGCGCCAGCAGGCCGGTGATGAGCCCCGCGACGGGGAAGCTCAGGCTGCAGCGCCAATGGCTGGTGTGTGCGGCGACGGCACTGGTCAGGCCGATGAAGGCCACGGCCAACAGGCCGGTGACGCCGCCAAGGGTCAGTAGAGTCGTGTACTCCCAGTTCGAGCCAAGGTACTCAGGCACAACGGCAAAGCCCGGTTCGGTGAGCGACAGGGCACGGCTGACCATGGCGCCAACTACGGCGGCGACGATGACCGGCAGATAACGGCTCACCTGATACCGGATGCGCAACACCTCGATGGCGAACACCACCCCAGCTAACGGCGTATCGAAGGCGGCGGCGATGGCGGCCGCGGCACCACAGGCGGCCAGCGTGATGTCTTCTTCGGCGGTCAGGCGTAGGCGTTGTCCGACGAAGCTGGCGCTGGCAGCCCCGAGATGCACCGCGGGCCCTTCTCGATCTACCGAATGGCCGCCGACGATCGAGACCACCGCGCCCACGAATTGGACCAGCATGTTGCCGGGCGGTAGCCGCTCTTGGCCGGGTGTTTGCAGGCGCTTCAGCACATGCGTCACGCCCACCTCGCGCAGCCCCCGCGGCAACAGGTCGAAAGACAGGCCCAGCAGCAGGCCGACGCCGACCGGCAGCAGGATGCGCAGCCAGGGTGCCAGTGCTTCGTAGTTGCCGTCACCCCCAGGCGGCAGCAAGAACTGCTGCCCCAGATTGATAGCGACGCGAAACGCCAAGACCACCGTCCCCGCCAGCAACCCACTCAGTAGGCCGAGCAGGGTCAGACGTAGCCATTTAGCGCGATCATCATCCATCACGGCATTCTAGCGGAACCCCTTCGGCGGCGACCGTACTCGCGAGCTGAGCGAAGTTGGGTTGCGCTATCAGTTCGGCGCCGTCAAGCAATCTAGTCTCGCGATGCAGACCGGGCCGGTTCCGACCCCTCGTTGCTGAAACCGGCGAGGGACAGGTAGCGACTGTGCAGGCGGGCAACCCGCGGGACCAGCTCGGCGACGGTGCAGCTGTTGTCGATGACGTCGTCAGCGCCGGCGAGGCGTTCGGCGCGGCTGACTTGGCTCGCCATGATGCGGTGGATCTGCTGTTCGTCCAGCCGGCTGCGCGCTTTGACTCGTTCGATCTGCGTGGATTCGGGGACGTCGATCACCAGCACACGATCGGCGAGGTTGCGCTGGCCGGTCTCGAACAGCAGCGGGATGGCGAGGATGGCGTAGGGGCCGACGGCAGTTGTCCGACGTGCCTGCATTTCGGCGCGAATGGGTGGGTGCAGTATTCCTTCCAGACGCTTGCGCGCATTTGGGTCATTGAAGACCCGATGACGCAGAGCGGCCCGGTCTAGGTTGCCTTCGGCATCGATCAGGTCGTCGCCGAAGGCTGCCGCGATCGCTGGCAGGGCGGCGCCATGGCGGCTCGTCAGCGCGTGAGACACCTCATCGGCGTCGATGATGGGGACGCCGAGGTCGGCGAATAGCGCCGAGACGGTGCTCTTGCCGCTGCCGATACCGCCGGTTAGCGCAACGGTGAACCGGCTCAAGCGAGGCCGCTCCACCGCAGGTAGGCCTGGGTGATGGCTTCGCCCCAGACCAGGCTGATCCAGCCGGCGATGGCTAGGAAGGGGCCGAAGGCGATGGGCGCGCGGCGTTCGCTGTGGCCGCTGGCGACCAACGCGATGCCGAACAGCGCGCCCGGAATCGTCGACAGCAGCAGGATCTGCGGCAAAGACTGCCAACCGAGCCAGGCGCCGAACAGCGCCAGCAGTTTGAAGTCGCCGCGGCCCATGCCTTCCTTGCCGGTCAGCAGTCGGAATAGATGAAACACCAACCACAGGCTCATGTAACCGGCCGCGGCGCCGATGACGGCCGTTTGGCTGTCGACGAACAGGGCTGGGACGCTCAGCAATAGCCCGAGCCACAGCAACGGCAGCGTAATGTCGTCCGGCAGCAGTTGGGTGTCCGCGTCGATGGCGGCCAATGCCACCAGGCCCCAAGTCAGTACCAGCGCAAACGCGCCCTGCAGCGTCGGGCCGAACTGCCAGATGACGACCAGCGACAGCACCGCGGTCAGGACCTCGATGAGCGGGTAGCGCCACGAGATGGACTCGCCGCAACTGCTGCAACGCCCCCGTAGCAACAAGAAGCTCACGACGGGGATGTTTTCCCAGGGCCTGATGTGATGACCGCAGTGCGGGCAACTGGAGCCGGGCTTGGAGAGACTCAGCGGGGTTTGGGCGCCGGATGCGGTGTTCGATGCCGTGGTCGACGCGAGCCCGGTCGCGGGTTCCTGGGTTGGCGTTCGAGTTGGCGCTTGCTCCGAGGCGGCTGCATCGGCGTCGGCGGCATCCGCCAGCAAGTCTGCGCATTCCTGGCGCCAGTCGCGCTCCATCATGCGTGGCAGGCGCAGGATGACCACGTTGAGAAAGCTGCCGATGACCAACCCCAGCGCGGCGGTGCCCGCGTACAGCAGCACCGGCATTTGCGCCAGGGCCTGGGCGTAATCCATGTTTATCTCCGGATCGAGGGGCGCAACCGGGCCGGTCGCGCGTGAATCGAGATGATCGTCTTCAGACGACCGCCGCCAACTTGAAGATGGGCAGGTACATGGCCACGACCAGGCTTCCAACCAGCCCGCCGATCACGACCATGATCATCGGCTCCAACAGGCTGCTCAGGGCATCCACGGCATTGTCGACCTCTTCTTCGTAGAAATCGGCGACCTTGGAGAGCATCTCATCCAACGCGCCCGATTCCTCGCCAATCGCGGTCATCTGGATCACCATGTGTGGGAACAGACTGCGCTGGCGCATGGACAATTGCAGGCTCTGCCCGGTAGCCACTTCCTCGCGCATCTTGCGCACGGCGTCGGTGTAGACGATGTTGCCGGTGGCGCCGGCGACCGAGTCCAACGCATCCACCAGTGGGACGCCCGCCGCGAACATGGTCGCCAGGGTGCGGGCGAAGCGCGCCACCGCGGCCTTGTGCAGGATCTTGCCGATGATCGGTATGTTCAGTGCGGTGCGGTCGATCAGCTGACGGAATTTGCGTGACTTTTGATGCAGCTTGCCGATGCCGTAGACGACGGCACCCGCCGCGAGCGCAATTGTCCACCACCAGTCGCGGACGAAGTCGGACAGGTGGATCACGAGCAGCGTGAAGGCCGGCAGGTCGGCGCCAAAGCTGCTGAACAGTGCCTTGAACTGCGGTATGACGAACAGCAGAATGATCACCGTCACGAGGACGGCGACGATGATGACGGCGGCCGGGTAGAACAGGGCCTTCTTGATCTTGCCCTTGATGGACTCTGTCTTTTCCTTGTAGGTCGCGATCTTGTCCAGCAGGACGTCGAGCACACCAGCCGCCTCGCCGGCGGCGACCAGATTACACACCAGATCGTCAAAATAATCCGGATGCTTTCCGAGCGCCTCGGCCATTGCCGTGCCGTTCTCGATGTCCTGTTTGATGTCGAGCAGGAGTGTCTGCATCGACGGGTTGTCATGGCCGCGGCCGACGATGTCGAACGATTGCACCAGCGGCACGCCAGCGGACATCATGGTCGCCAACTGACGGCTGAAGATCGTGATATCCGCACTGGTGATCTTACGTTTGCCGCTGCCGAACAGGGGTTGGGCCTTTTTGCGGACCTTGAGCGGATTCACGCCTTGGCGGCGAAGATCCGCACGCACCATCGCGACACTGGAGGCGCGTGCGTCGCCCTTGACGCGCTTGCCGCGTCGGTCGACGCCTTCCCAAGCGAATTCCAAGGCCTTTTCGGCCTTCGGTTTGGCCTTTTGGGCCGCGGTAGCAGCCATAGTGTTCAGTCCTTCGTGACGCGGTTGAGTTCGGTGAGGCTGACGATACCTGCCTTGACCTTCGTCAAACCGGACCTGCGCAGGTCGGCGTAGCCCTCCTTGTCGGCCTGCGCGGCGAGTTGCAGGGAGTTACCCCCTTCCATGATCAGGCGTCCCATCTCTTCCGATACCTTGATGACCTGGAACAGACCGACACGGCCTTTGTAGCCGTCGACGCAACGATCGCAGCCTACCGGCTTGTAGATGGTAACGCCCTCGGCGACTTCGTCTTCGCCAAAACCCTCTTCCAGCAGTGCCTCCCTGGGCAGTTCATCGACCACGCGGCAGTGGACGCACAGCCGTCGCGCCAAACGCTGGGCCATGATCATCAGGACCGAAGAGGCGATGTTGAATGGCGGAACGCCCATGTTTGCGAGGCGGCTCAACGACTGCGGCGCGTCGTTGGTGTGCAACGTCGACAGCACCATGTGGCCGGTCTGCGCGGCCTTGACCGCGATTTCGGCGGTTTCAAGGTCACGGATCTCGCCGACCATGACGATATCCGGGTCCTGGCGCAGGAACGCGCGCAGGGCCGCGGCGAAGGTCAGGCCCGTTTTCGGGTTCATGTTGACCTGGTTGATGCCTGGGACCTGAATCTCCACCGGGTCCTCAACGGTGGAAATGTTGATGTCCGGCTTATTCAGGATGTTGAGCGCCGAGTACAGCGTGACGGTCTTGCCCGACCCTGTTGGACCGGTCACCAAAATCATGCCGTAAGGCTTGTGGATGCATTCCATGAAATCCTTCTTCTGCTTCGGCTCCATCCCCAACTGATCGATACCGACGTTGGCAGCACTGGAGTCGAGGATACGCAGCACCACCTTCTCGCCATAGAGCGTGGGTAGTGTGTTGACGCGGAAGTCGATGTCCCTGCTGCGGCTCAACTTGAGCTTGATGCGGCCATCCTGGGGGACCCGCCGCTCCGCGATGTTCATGCGCGACATGACCTTGAGGCGGGCCACGAGGCGTCCCGAAATACTGAGCGGCGGGTTCGCAACCTCGTGCAGCATGCCGTCCTGGCGAAATCGAACGCGGAAGTATTTCTCGTAGGGCTCGAAATGGATGTCCGATGCCTCGGCCGTGATGGCGTCTACCAGCACCTTGTTGACGTAGCGCACCACAGGGGCATCGTCCACGTTGAGGTCGGATCCCTCGTGCGCCTCACCGTCGTCGTCTTCGCCGGAAGCGATATCGATGTTGCTCAGGTCCGCGTCCATCATGTCGTTCATGGTCGTGTCCTGCGCCTCGAGCACCTTGGTGATGGCGCGCGCAAGCTTGACCTCTTCGACAAGGACAGCGTCCGTTGCAAGCCCGGTATTGAACCGGATCTCCTCTAATGCCCGATCGTTGGTGGGATCCGAGATGGCCAGGAACAGCCGATTGCCGCGCCGATGGATCGGCAGGGCATGGTGTTTGCGGATGAGTTTCTCATCGACGATGCCGAACGGAAGCTCCATCAAGTCCAGGGCGTCGAGGTCCAGCAGCGGGACCCCGAACTCGAGCGACGCCGACAGCGCGATGCTGTTGCTGTCGACGAGCTTTTCCTGCACCAGGTACTGGATAAATGGTTGGCGTTTGCGCGTTGCCTCCGTGTAGGCGAATTGCGCCTGTTGCTCACTGAGCAAATGGTCGCTAATCAGCCGACGCGCGAGCCCGACCGGTTTGATCTGCTTCTGTTCAGTCGCCATCCGCTTCCACCCGAGTGTTCGCCGAGCGTCCTGTCCATCCTTGGCATCCCCGCATCAGTGCCGCCGGTTCGCTGTCCGCGTCAGCGATTGACGCCGAAGGCGAGTCGCACGTTGTTTGCCACCAGGCCGTTGTCCTTTTGCTCGCTTTCGTTGAGATAAAACTCCAGGATCGTGTCCCGGTTCATCAGCAAGTCCTCGCTCACTTCTTCCGCGATCTCGTTGGCGTGGCAGAATACGCTGACATACGGCGAGTCGGGCTCGCGCGGGTCCGTGATCCAGAGATCCGGTGACAGCTTGTCCACGAAGCGCAGAAAACCGTAGCCTTTGTCAGGAAACCATTTCGTGCAGACCCCGCGCACGCATGACCCCTTTTTGCCCCATTCATTCCGAGGTTCATAGGAGATTGGTAGCAGGTCGGGGATGAGGTAGCCGGACCAGAATTCGTCCACTTCCTGTTGCAATAGCCGCGAGATGTTTTTGAACGCCACCAGCTCCACACGGCAGCCGCGATTCTGCAGCGCATTGACCACTTGTAGGAAATCGCCGTCGCCGGTGACCAGGATGACCAGATCGAGCTTCTCGGACTGCAGCATCGCGTCCACCGCCATGTCCAGATCAGCATTTGCCTTGGTGGAGACGTTGCCGGCCTCGTCGGTATAGCGGCGCACGATCTTGGTGGTTACCTTCCAGCCGAAGTCGCGCACCATTTGCTGATAGGTCTTGGATTTCTTCGCGTAATCAAAGTCTTCTCGGGCCCGCTCCGCGTCATAGGCGATATAGGTGTTGAGTCGTTGAAGGATTCCTTTCTCGCGACCGGCGAAGCGCCTGAGCACGTCGTAGCGCATCTGGTAGCCGCCGTTGTAGCGAATATTCTCGGCGTCGACGTAGACGCCGACTCTTTGCATGGATGGCAAGACTTAAACCTCATGAAACAATGCGAAATAAGGCAGTACGAACTACTCGACCCGCAAACATGATGCGCCGATACCAGTGAAGAAGACAACCCGGTGGGCGTTCCGGACAGTTTCGTTGGGGCCGCCGTGGGAACCCTCGGTGACCGACCCCCTTTACCGGTGCGGGATGTGCCGCTTATCGGGCTCGCGGTGGCCGCCAGTGATTCTTGTGCCAACGGGTGGTGATGTGGCGGGGAAAAAAGGGCCAGCCGCGAGCCGGGTTGTCGGCGTGGGGCGAAAGTGGCCGTTCGAGCGGGTATTGAAAACCGGAGAGATCGGGCAGCAAGTGACCTGAGTCGCAATATGACGCCGCAGCGCGATGCGAAAACTGATGCGGCGGCCCGGGGACCGGGCCGCCGTCATGCATCGTGCCGGCCTATTGGATAGCGCGGTTGCCGATCAGGTCTTCGACGACACCCGGGTCGGCCAGCGTGGAGGTGTCGCCCAGGGCGTCGACCTCGTTGGCGGCGATCTTACGCAGAATGCGGCGCATGATCTTGCCCGAGCGGGTCTTCGGCAGACCCGGCGCCCACTGGATGATGTCGACGGTCGCGATCGGGCCGATCTCGGTACGCACCAGCTTGACCAGTTCCTTCTTCAGCTCGTCGGTGGGCTCTACACCCGCCATCGGGGTGACATAGGCGTAGATGCCCTGTCCCTTGATGTCGTGCGGATAACCCACCACGGCGGCCTCGGCGATGGATTCGTGCAGCACCAACGCCGACTCGATCTCGGCGGTACCCAGGCGGTGGCCGGAGACGTTCAGCACGTCGTCGATGCGCCCGGTGATCCAGTAGTAGCCGTCGGCGTCGCGACGGGCACCGTCACCGCTGAAGTAATAACCCGGGTATTGCTTAAAGTAGGTGTCGATGAAGCGCTGATGGTCGCCGTAGACGGTGCGCATCTGCCCGGGCCATGGGCGGGTAATGACCAATGCGCCTTCGGTCTCGCCATCCAGGACGGTGCCCTCGGCCGCGTCGACCAGTGCCGGAACCACGCCGAAGAAGGGCCGGGTCGCCGAGCCGGGCTTTAGTGGGGTCGCGCCGGGAAGCGGGGTGATCAGATGACCGCCGGTCTCGGTCTGCCACCAGGTGTCGACGATCGGGCAGCGGCCGTCGCCGACCACATTGTAGTACCACTCCCAGGCCTCCGGATTGATCGGCTCACCCACCGATCCGAGGATGCGCAGGGATTTTCGCGACGTCTTCTTGACTGGCTCCTCGCCAGCGCGCATGAGGGCACGAATTGCGGTCGGCGCGGTATAGAAGATCGAGACGTTGTGCTTGTCGATCACTTCCCAGAAGCGCGACATGTCCGGGTAGTTCGGAATGCCCTCGAACATCAAGGAAATCGCGCCATTGGCCAGGGGGCCGTAGACGATATAGGTGTGGCCCGTCACCCAGCCGACGTCGGCGGTACACCAGTAGACCTCGCCTTCCTGGTAATCAAAGGTGTACTTGTGCGTCATCGCGGCGAAGACCAGGTAGCCGCCGGTGGTATGAAGGACGCCTTTCGGGGTGCCGGTGGAACCGGACGTGTAGAGGATGAACAGTGGGTCCTCGGCGTCCATTGGCTCCGGCTCGCAGTCCGCGGATGCGCCCGCCATGGCCTCGTGATACCAGATGTCGCGACCCTCGGTCCAGGCCACGTCGCCGCCGGTGCGACGGACCACGACGCAGGTATCAATACTGGGGCACTCTTCCAACGCCTTGTCCGCATTCTTCTTCAAGGGGACATGCCGACCGCCGCGAACGCTCTCGTCGGATGTGATGATCAGCTTGCACTCGGAGTCATTGATCCGATCGCGCAGCGAGTCCGGCGAGAAACCGCCAAAAACGATGGAGTGCACGGCGCCGATGCGCGTGCAGGCCAGCATCGCCACGCTGGCTTCCGGAATCATCGGCATGTAGATGCAGACGCGGTCGCCCTTGGCGACGCCGCGGGACTTCATGACGTTGGCTAGCTTGCAGACGTCCTCATGCAGCTCGCGATAGGTGATCTTGCGATCCTCGTTGGGATTGTCGCCTTCCCAGATGATGGCCACCTGATCACCGCGGGTGTTCAGATGCCGGTCGAGGCAGTTGTAGGAGACGTTGAGCTTGCCACCCTCGAACCAGCGAATGTGGACATCTTCCGGGCCGTAGCTGTAGTCCATGACCTTGTCCCACTTCTTGGACCAGGTGACGAACTCATCGGCATACTCGGCCCAAAAGCCTTCCGGGTCTTCCACCGAGCGTTGGTACATGCTGCGGTACGTTTCCTCGTCGATGTGGGCCTTGGCGGCAATCTCGGCGGGTACTTCGTAGACTTTGGATTCGGACATGGTGTTTGTCTCCTCGAGGGTAACGATGGATGTTATCGGTTGACGCTTCCGTGCCGACGGCGGTCGCGAAGGGCGGAGGCCGGAAGTCTAAACCCTCGCCGGCGGACTCGCTACTGTCCCGGTGTCTGCGAATGCAATGCTGAGTATTGCCATAGCCCGGTCGACGGGCCATGCGGGGGAACCTTTAGACGGGGTCTTTCGGAGGGATCAGGCGCGCCGCGATCGTCTTAGGCGTCTGCCGCGCGCCCGGTGAGTCGGTGATAGCAATCGAAACCCGCCCGTCGGTCGGTGCAGCGCAGGATCGCCGCGCGGCCTGGGGTGTGGTGGTCCAACTGCACATCGACGCCGGCAGCGGCGGCGGCACGCAGGTTGTCCTCGCCGAGGTCGGCGTCGCCGAAGACGGAGATGACGTAGCCGCCTGGGATCGACGGCGGAACGACGAACGGACTACCGTCCGCCAGCGCCACCCAGGCGGGAATGAAGCCAGCCCCGTAGAAGTCGAAGAACCCATTCGACCCCCGCAGATGCGCCTCGATTGGACGCCCGCCGATCAGTTCCAAGTTGCACAGCCCGGTATAGCCAGGCAGGTGATCCGCGACCCAGCGCCGCAGCCAGTCCTCATGCTCGGTCAGGTCGGCGCCAATGTGCCAATAGACCGGCCGCTCGGCGTCCTTGTTGTCCGATGCGCGGGTGTGCGCGAACCAGAGCACGGTGCCGTCGCGCACCAGGCAGTCGCTGCTCGTGTGCGTCCCGGTGAGCCGTTCGCACCAGAAATGGCCCGGCGTCGGAGGAATGGAGTGAGCGCGTGCGGGGCGAGCATCGAGGCCCATGCCAGCGAGGTTCGTGATGGGCTTGACGAACAACAGGCTGTCACGCGCGATGCCGAATTCGCTTGGCTGAACCCCGCAGGGCGCCGCTAGCAGGCCGGCACTGAGTGCCAGGCTCAGCTTGTCATAGATGTGCCGGTGGCGCGGATTGAGCCGCCACGCCGCCGCGTCGTTCACGCCCACGTCGCGCTTGGGCGCGGGCTTGAACAGGTGTTCGCGCTCCGGTAGGACGCCGATGAAAGGCATGGCTTTAGTCGGTCTCCGCCGCGCGTTCGATCTCGCAGAGACCGGACTTGAACGGTGGGAAGCCGCTGATGGGGTCCAGGTGCCGGTCGTCTGTGAGTTCGTTGATGTTGGCGTGGTTCCAGCCATGGGCGCAGTGCACGACACCGGGTTTGACGCGGTCGGTGACCTGGGCGACGAATCGGACCGCGCCGCGCGGCGAGCTGACCCGCACCGGATCGCCGTCGTCAATGCCGCGCGTAGCGGCATCGTCGGGGTGTATCTCCACCAGTGGCTCCGGCACCGCACGACGCATACGCTCCAAATACTGGTGTTGCGAATGCGTCATGAACTTGTTGCGCGCCCCGCTGGTGAGGATTAGCGGATAGTCGTGCGCGAGTTCCGGCGTCGAGACTGGGCTCTCGGCGGGTTCGCGGTAGGTCGGTAGTCCGTCGTGGCCAATGGCTGTGAGGTCGGTTGAATCGAATTCGACCTTGCCCGAGGTGGTCTTGAAACCGCGCAATCGGTACAGTCGATCGGCGTCGAGGTAGCCGTGCTCCACCAGGTCGTCGATCGCCTCGGCGAAGACGGTCACACCATTGGGGTCGTCGTACACCTGCTGGCGGATCTCCGCTGGAATACCCTCGGCGGCTTCGGCCCAGGATGCCTCCAGGTCGCCTTGCCAAAATTGGTCGCCCATGCCGAGCCGAACGCCGAGTTGCAAGAACACCTCGCCGTCCGGTCGGGCCTCGCCCTTGGGTGCGACGACGGCGCGACGGTAGCGCAGTTCGCCCTGATAGGCGCAGCCTGGGTAGGCGATCAGCGCCGGGCGTTCCAGACCGGTTGCCGCGGGCAGCACGATATCGGCCATACGCGTCGCCGAGTTGTGGAAGAAGTCCGATGCGGCGAAGAAGTCCAGCGCGCCTAGCGCCTGCTCGACACGCTTAGAGTTGGGCCACATGGCGGTATTGATGCCCATGGCCAGCAACGAGCGGATGCGTTGCGGGCGGCCGTCGAGAATGCAGTCGGGCAGCAGCATGCTTTGTGCCGCCGGCCAGTAGCGGGTCCAGATCGGGAAGACCTCGTCCCCCACGCGCGGCGGCAGGTGCTCTAAGCAATGATCGAACAGCTCGATGGGTTTCGGCATCACCTTGTCGTTGAAAAAGCGATTGCCGCCCTCGCGGTCAAGATTGCCGGTGACCGCGGTCAGCAGGATTAATGCGCGGTGATTTTGGAAGCCGTTGCTGTGCTGCACCGTGGCGGTGGGGGAGAGCATGATTTGCGCCGGGTGGTTGCCGGCGTAAAGCGCCGCGGCGGCGTGCAGGTCGTCGACGGCGATGCCGCAGATCTCTGCCACCCGCTCCGGCGGAAATTGTTGCACATAGTCCCGGAATGCATCGACTCCATTGCCCCACTGATCTAGAAATGCCTGGTCTTGCCAGCCGTTGGCGAAGATCAGGTGGTGCATGCCCAACGCCAGAGCGCCATCGGTGCCGGGCCGAATCTGCAAATGGACGTCTGCCTGTTCGGCGAGGGGTGTTCGGCGTGGGTCGACCACAACCAATCGCCGGCCTGGTCTGGCCTTGGCCAACGGATGGCTGTCGAAGGGGGGTATTGAGCCGCGCGGGTTGGTGGACCAAACCAACAGGCAGCGGGTCGCATTTGAGGCAACCGTGGAGGTGGTTTTGATCTTGTATCCGAAGGTCAGCTTCTCCGCCACCATGGTGGCGGAGAAGCAGCAGCCGCTCTCGGTCATGTAATTGGGCGAGCCGAAGGCGTGCGCGAGCCGCTGCAGCTGGGGCCGCGCCTCCTTGGTGTAGCCAGCGAAGAATGCCGCTGCTGGGGCGCCGTGCTCGGCACGGGTCGCGGCTAAGCGTTCGGCGATGGTGTCGAGCGCCTCGTCCCAGGAGATTCGCTCGAACTGGCCGCTACCGCGCGGTCCGCTGCGACGCAACGGATACAGCAATCGGTCGGGATGCTGGCGCCGATCGAGCTGGACGTAGCAGCGGGGGCAGTCTGGACCGTGGATCTTGACCGGTTCGCCGGTCGTGTCCAGGTCGACGTCGATGGCGCAGTTGGCATCGCATTCGTAACAGGTGCTCTTGACAGATGGCATGGCTTGCTTGTCCGTGCGGTAGCAGAATGGCGTAGCTTGGAAGTCAACCAACATGTCGTCGGTGAACGCTGGTTAAAAGGACTCGGTCCCATCGGTGCGGACACCGTGCGGTTCGGCGCTGGCATGGCTCGCCTTGTGCGCCCAACGGTTTGTCTAGATCAGTGCATACAGTTGCCGAGAGAATCTGGCCTGTTGATATTTTGAACATTGCAAAACGCATTTCTGAACAGATTTTGTCTACTTCAGACGCGCCGCCTACCTCCGGAGATCGTTTCATGTCCATCCGCACCTCAACTTTCATCACGGCTATCCTGCTCGGCCTTGTCCTCAACGCCGGAACCATGCTCGGACAGTTGCAGGGGGGCGGCGACCACGTGTCGGTCGATGCCGCCCCCGCGAGTTTCGTCCCGACTTAGTTTGGCCCGCCCGCTTCGTCGAAGCACGGGTGATAGGCGCTGACGATTACTTCGATTAAAACATTCGATTTTGTAGATCACCAGTTCTGCCTCATCATCTCTCAACGGAACGGATAGATCGCCAGCCCCGGCGGTTGCCGGCTCTCTTCCTCACTCTTTCAACCCATCGCACAGGAGCGATCGAATCATGCTGCAAGACAAAACTGGACAGGCAGTGCCACAAGTGACCTTCCACACCCGTAGTGGCCATGACTGGGTCGACGTGACGACCGATGACATCTTCAAGGGCAAGACCGTTGTGGTGTTTTCGCTGCCCGGCGCCTTCACCCCGACCTGTTCCTCTACCCACGTTCCGCGATTTAACCAACTAGCGGACGTTTTTAGGGCTAACGGGGTCGATGACATTGTCTGTATGTCTGTCAACGACACCTTTGTCATGAATTCCTGGCAGGATGCGGAGAAGGCCTACAATATTCGATTCATCCCGGACGGAAACGGCGAGTTCACCGAGGGCATGGGGCTGCTCGTCGACAAGGACGACCTGGGCTTCGGCAAGCGCTCCTGGCGCTACTCGATGCTGGTGAAGGACGGTATCGTCGAGAAGATGTTCTTGGAGCCGGAAGTCGAGGGCGACCCCTTCGGCATGTCCGACGCCGACACCATGCTTGCCTATGTCGCCCCCGACGCGCCGAAGCCGCTGAACGTGACTGTGTTCACGCGACCCGGCTGCCCATTCTGCGCCAAGGCGAAGGCGATGCTGGAAGAGGCCGGGATCGGCTACGAGGAACTGCTGTTGAACCGCGACTATACCGACCTGACCCTGCGAGCCGTCGCCAACGCGACGAGCGTGCCGCAGGTCTTCGTCGACGGAGAAAAGGTCGGCGGTTCGGACGACCTCGAAGGCTGGTTAGGTCGCCGGAACGGCTGATCGGGGTTGCGACCGCCTCCGCGGCGAGGCGGCGTGGAGCGGTAAGGCGCATGGACGCGTCAGCGTCGGAGATCCGGGTTTTATTCCCGCCCGGCGCCCCCTTTAGGTTGTAAGTTGGATGCTGACCTTCGGCCCGTTGTGCCGACTCGGGAGGTACTCCCGGGATGCGGGTCCGACATGCGAGCCAAGCTCGCATTGGTCGCTTCGGCCATCGTGCCACCATCCGGCTATGCCAAACTTTCATTCATCGGGTAGATGAATCGCGGTCTCACCACCCGCCCTGCATCTCCCGCTTCCGTTACTCGCTCAAACCGTTCGGAGTAGGCAAGATGGACAATCATTTCGATCTTATCGCCATCGGTGGCGGCAGTGGCGGCCTCGCTGTGGCGGAAAAGGCGGCCGAGCATGGCAAGCGCGTCGCCATCATCGAGGCCGACAAACTTGGCGGGACCTGCGTCAACGTAGGCTGCGTGCCGAAAAAAGTCATGTGGTACGCCGCTAACCTGGCCCAGAGTGCGCGCGACGCGCGCGACTTTGGCGTGCTCGCGGACTTGCAGGGCATCGACTGGAAGACCCTCGTGTCGGGCCGTCAGGGGTTCATCGACGGCATTCTGGACTACTGGAACGGCTACGTGGGTGGAGAAGGTATCACGCACATCCAAGGGCGGGCCCGCTTCGTCGATGCCCACACCGTGGAAGTGGCTGGCAAGCACTACACGGCCGAGCACATTGCTATTGCTACCGGGGGGCGGCCCATCGTGCCGCGGGTGCCCGGTGCCGAACTCGGTATCACGTCCGACGGTTTCTTCCAGTTGCAGGAGCAGCCCAAAAAGGTCTGCGTGGTCGGCGGCGGTTACATTGGTGTGGAATTGGCTGGCGTGCTGCGTGCACTGGGTTCTGAAGTGACCGTCGTGGCGCTGGAAGGTCGCGTGCTCGAGACCTTTGATCCCATCGTCAGCGAGGCCGTCGCTCATAATATGGCCCAAGAGGGCATCACCATGCATCTGCCATTCGCGGTTGCCTCGCTCGAGCAACAGAGCGATGGCATCGCTGTCTTCGCTCAAGACGGTGGCGCCCTCACCGGTTTCGATACGGTGCTGTGGGCGGTGGGCCGTGCCGCCAATACCGCCGACTTGAATCTCGAGGCCGCTGGGGTCGAGGTGTTGCCAAACGGCATCGTGCCCACCGACGCCTTCCAAAACACCACCGCCACCGGTGTCTACGCCCTCGGCGATATTACCGGCCGGGCGCCGCTGACCCCGGTCGCGATCGCCGCTGGGCGTCGTCTCGCCGACCGCCTATTCAACGACCAGCCGGATCGACGGGTCGACTACCAGAACATCCCGACCGTGGTGTTCGCGCATCCGCCGGCAGGCAGCGTCGGTCTGACGGAGGCCCAAGCCCGGGAGAGTGGGCAGAAGGTGACCATCTATCAGACCCAGTTCCAGCCCATGCGCTACGCGCTGAACCGTCACGGCCCGAGGACTGCAATGAAGCTGGTCTGCGTTGGTGACGATGAGCGTGTCGTCGGCATCCACATGGTCGGCGACGGCGTTGACGAGATGTTGCAGGGCTTCGCGGTGGCGGTAAAACTGGGTGCGACCAAAGCGGATTTTGACAACACCATTGCTATTCACCCGGTGAGTGCGGAAGAGCTTGTCACCTTGAAAGAGCCGCATCCGGACGAATAACTGACCCGCGAGCCAACGCAGCGCAGCCGGCGGTCGCGACCAAGAACTCGCCCGCCGCCTCCTGCCTTCCCTCCCACCCAAATTCCTCTTTGCCCTATGGCGCGGCCCTTCCGGGTCGCGCCTTCTTTGTTTCTGCGGCCGCACCCCGCCTGTTCTTAAGGTTGACCAATCGGCCGCGACGCAAGCGACGTGGAGCACATATTCGTGTATTTCTTGCTCAGGCTCCCCCTTGGTACGGCTTCGATTGGTGTTCTCGTGCGTCGTTGCTTCGAGTTTGCTAGTCTCTGCTGAAAACGTGGCTTCGATAGGCCTTAGTAGCATTTTTGCGCGCGATTTTGAACTAGAATATTATTTCTATTTATCTGGTTTTTATCTTAAATTGCCGTGGTGTGGTGGCGGTGTTGGACTTGGCGAGCTTGATGCCGAGTGAGGATTGGCGCTCGGGCACCGTAGGGTATTGGAGACGATTTTGAGTGCGGGCGTTTTTGGTAAAATGTGTGCGATCGTCGAATTTACTGTGTGCGGCGAGACAGTTCTCTCGCCCGCCTTGACGCGCCGTTGCCGCGTCCATAAGCGGCGGCGTTTGCCCGAGTGGCGGCTGACCTGATGCGCGCAGGGCGACGGGTAAGTCGATGGGAAGGTCGTCAGCGTGGATTTACGCTGGTGGAGGTTCTGGTGACGGTCATCATCATGTCCATCGGTCTGCTCGGCGTCGCCGGTCTTCAGCTTGCCGCCATGCGCAGCAACCATAGTGCCTATGTTCGCACCCAGGTCACCATCGCGGCGTACGACTTGATCGATCGCATGCGCACGGACCCTGCCTCCTTCAACGGCGAGCATTTCGTGGCCAGCATCAACAGCGATTCCGACGCCTTCGACAACTGGGCGCAAGAGCTCGCGGGGCTGAATTTGCGCCCGCTGGAGGGCAAACCCCTCGGCGAGGTCAATTGCGCCGGGGCCGACAACGGGTGCCTTGCCGGGCATTGCCAGGTCATCGTCCGCTGGAATGACTCACACGGCGAGGATAGCGCGTTGGCGCGGGCTGCTGGTGAGACGGACGAAACGGTCTTCAGCGTCTGCACCCGGCTGCCGCAATGAGGGTTGCGAGCCCCTTTCGAGCTTCTGGTTCTTGTCGGCGACAGACGGTGCGGCTCGCTATGCCATCCCCTCAGCGGTTGGCCGGTTTTTCGCTGGTGGAGATGATGGTGGCGATCGCGATCGGTGGCATCCTGATGCTCGGCCTCACCGATCTGTTGACCGACACCAAATCCGTCTACGTTCGCGAAGATCAGTTCGCCCGGCTCCAGGAAAACGCCCGTCTCGCGCTGCTGGTATCGGCGGATCATCTGCGCATCAATCGATCCCTCGGTTGCCGCAGTATGGCCATGACGGAGCGAGAGGGCCAGTTCACCGTCAAGGCCTGTCGCCTGCTCAAGACGACCGGCGACCGCTGTGGGCATACTGGCTGGAAGGCAGATCGCCACTTTTTGGGTCTGAACCGTGCCGTCGGCTACGACAATGCCGATGACCTCTCCGTCGCGGCCAGCTATCAGGATGTGCCCGCGGACGCCGCTGACAATATCGCGGCCCGCTGGGTGCGTGGTGATGTGCTGGTCACCTGGGGTGTCGATGGCTCAGGTGTGGGGCTGAGGGGTAGCCTCGCGGGCGCCATCGGCGACGACGGTGGCTTCGAAGGGAGCGGGGCCCTTAGCCTGGATGCCCTGCCTCCGGCGCTCGACAACCTAGGCCGGCTCGCGCTGATCACGGACTGCGTCGGTGCCGATTTGTTCGAGATCAGCGGCCCGGAAGAGCGCAGGGCAGGCGACCGAAGCATTGTGCACGCCGCCTTCGATCCCGACGGGAACCCCGTTAATGCCAGCGATGCACTGAGCCGCGCCTACAATTGGACGTCTGCTGGCGCGGCTCGGCAGATGGTCCAGCCGCTCCACCGCGCCACGGTCTACCCCTTCTCTTACCAGGTTTATTACGTTTGCTGTGTCGATACGCGCAATCGACGTATTCAGACCGGCGCCAGCGTCGGCAAGTGCCGTGTCGGCGACGGCCGAGATTTCGACCGATATCGCCCGTCACTCTGCGTCTGGAATCTGGAAGACGGGGGCAGTCAAGCGCTGATCACCGACGTTGCCGATCTGCGCCTCACCTTCAGTGGCACGCTTGCCGATGGGACCGTCTATCACGCGCATGCCACTGACGCCGTTCACACCGCCGCATGGGTGAGTCGCCATCACGGCTGGTCCCGCGTGCGCTCGGCATCCGTGGAACTCCTGCTCGCCACCGAGCAGCGCAGTGTCGCGACTGAGGCCAAGACGCCCGCGAGCGACCGCTGGCCGCCCAATACCGGCGATGGCAGCGTTGCCGACGATACCCTCGGCAAGGGGTTGCCTGCCGACAATCGGCTCTACAAGCGCTTTCTGGTCAATGTTGGAATACGCGCGAGTACCCCCTGGCGAGCTGGTCGCGCACCATGACTATGCGATCCGCGGCGGGGCAGGGCGTCGAGTCAGGTGCCGTTCTGATTTTGGCCCTGGTCGTGTTGCTCGTGGTCACCCTCATCGGTCTCGCTGGTATGCGCGCCACGGTGATGCAGGAGCGCATGGCCGGCAACCTGCGCCAGAGTCATGTCGCGTTGCAGACCGCCGAGGCAGCCTTGCAAGCGGGGCTGGACTATATCGAAAGTCAGACGTCACCACCGACGGCCGACAGCAGCGGTTCGGCGCACGTCTGGCCCGCCTGCACCGTCACCGCCGCGAGGACCGTGGGCGACGGCGGTGCCTGCACCGGCCTCGACTCGGTGTTGAGCAACTGGCGGGGCGATCTTACACGGCTGAGCGCGGGTGCCAGCTACCAAGACATTGTCGGCGAGTTGGGGGTTTCCAGCGACCTACCCGGCGTGGTCGCGCAACCCCGCGTTTACATCGAGGTGCGCTCCGTGCCGCCGCTGGATGCCGAAAAGGCTGCCCAGGGCGCCGGTGTGCATTACTACACCGTCACCGCCGTTGGTTTTAGCGCATCGGAAGCCGCCCGCGCGATCGTCCAGTCGACGGTGGCGAAGGTATTCCAATTCTAGCGGGGGCAAGGCGATGGCCGAGTACTGCCAGGCATACCCTGATACAGCCCCGATCGCGTCGATATGGCCGTCGCTTTCAACCTGATCTGCGTCTGGGTCGCATGGCTCGCGTCGGGTAACGCCGTGGCTGCCGACATCGATCTCACGGCGGTTCCCCCCTATCTGCTCGAAGGCGTCGCCGCGAACGTTGTCCTCACCATCGACAACTCGTCGAGCATGGGGAGTGCCTATCTGCCGGATGCGGTGGCCAACGCAGCGACAACCGAGGCCTTCGCGTCTCCTGACGTCAATGGCCTCTATTACGATCCTTGGAAGACCTATGTGCCTGGCCTCGCTGCCGACGGCACGTCACTTGGTCACGCGGAGTTTTCGGCGGCCGATCAGTTCCCCTATCTCGGCCTGGACTGCTACGAACCCGATCCTGTTGACCTGTCCAGCAACTATCAAGTCATCAAGGACGACCGGGAGGTCTCAATCACTTGCGACGACGGCATCGGCTATTTCCGCGACGATCTCCCGCCCGGGCCGGCGTCCTATTATCTCTGGGATCCCGGCAACTACTACTCCACGGATACAGGCCGCAAGGCCGACGAGGAGTGTAACGACCTGCCCTTTCCGCCGCCCCGGGCCAGCGCGGAGTGGGCCGTCTGCCGGGCCTGTGGCGAGGACTTTCCAAGCGGTCCGGACATCGAACGCCCGTCTGCGTGCTTTACCAAGATCGTCGTTGGCAGCGACAAACGATCTTGCCGTCGCGTACTGCGAGGATATTGCACCGACCATCGGTGCGCCCAATCCGTCAGGTCTGCGCCTTGCTGACCGCATCCCGGGCCTCAGTTGCACGCCGCGGACCAATGCCGCCCTCGGCCTCGATGGTGTTGATGCGGCGCGGCGCAATTTCGCCAACTGGTTCGTCTACCACCGCAATCGGCTCCTGATGATCAAGACGGCGCTGTCCCGTGTCATGCACAGCATTGACCCGCGGATACGGCTCACCTTTCAGGACATGCGCGGTAATGATCAGCTCTGGCCGGGAACGGAAGCCTTCGATTGGCTCGACAGCGACGGCGATGGCCCGCGCTTCGGCAGCTTCGGCCGAAACAAAGGGCGCTTTTTCAATTGGATGTTTACGCTTAGCAGTAAAGATGCTGCGCCGGCCAATTTGCACGGCGCCCACATTCGCGCGGGCGAGTTCGTCGCCGGCGAGTTGGCACGTGCCGATGATATCGATGCCTACCGCGATGATCCCTCTGACTTTGCGCGCAATAGCTGTGGGGTCAAGTGTCGGCACAACGTGCATCTGCTTTTGACCGATGGTGTCTGGGATGATGAGTGGGGAGACAGCGTTGCGGGTGCCGATGGCGAGGCTAGTGCCTCTCGGTGGCCCTGCGCCGGCGGTGGCAGCGGCTGTTGGATGCGCGCCGCTCCGAATCAGGATGGCGTTGCCGCCGAGTTGCCGGACAACCGCTATGGCGTGTCCGCCTACACGCCCTACACCGACGCGACTCGACTCTACAGCGACGCCAATGCCGCCATGCTGGCCGACGTGGTGTTCTACTATTGGCGCCGTGACCTCGATGGGGATGACAGCAACAACCAACTGCCACCGCGGTTGGAGTCTTGGGACGACGAGGCAACCGCAGACAGTGCTGACAATTTCTGGAATCCACGCAACGATCCAGCAAACTGGCAGCATCTGACCTTTTTCGGCGTCGGGCTCGGCGTGGGCGGTGCCGTTACGGCGTCCAACAGCAGTCCGTTCGGTAGCTATCGTATCGGCGGTGGCGAGACTGGCATTGGCGAGCAAAAGCACGTTGGCATCGATGGCTTTCCCGACGATGCCCTGATCGCCGCCTATGGGGTTGTCGGGCCGTTTTCGGGTCTTGGCGCGGACGGCGGGGGCGCTGCTGGAGATCAGATCCCCGCGGCGGCCAAGGTCGACGATCTCTATCATGCGGTCTTGAATGGCAGGGGCCGATACTTCAGCGCGTCGACCCCGGACGAGCTGATCCGCTCGTTGTCCGATGCGCTGGATGCGGTCTCCACGGTCGTCGACGCGCAGGCGACCGATGCATCCGTTGCCGCCAATACGGCTCAGCTCGACTCAGGCACTCTGCTGTTTCAGGCCCTCGTTGACGCCTCCCAATGGCGCGGCGCATTGCGTGCCTATCAGTTGTCCGCCGGTATCGGACAGGCTCCCTGTCCGACGAAGCCGCCAGGCGCGTTGTGTCAGTCTGGTGACGCACCCTATTGGACCGCGCCCCAGGCGATGTCGGTGGGCGATCGCAACATCGTCACCCTGGCGGCTGGGTCGCCGCGCGCCTTCGTCGCGGAGAGTTTTGACGCCTTATCGCGCGACCAGCAACTCGGACTGCTTGGCTGCGGCCCAGACACCGGCGATTCCTGGAGCGGTGAACGTGCGTTCTGCAATGTCGGCGTCGATCTTGTGTCCGCCTATCCGGCGCAGATCGCACTTGCGAAGGCTCGGATCGATTATCTGCGGGGCGACGACAGCGGTGAAACCGGTGACGGGCTTGGCTTTCGCGAGCGTGGCGGACACTGGCTGGGAGATATCATCGGCAGCCATCCGGTCGTGGTCGGCCGCCCGCGAGGGGTGTTCAGCGATCCGGACTACCTGGCCTTCAAGCAGCGCGAGGCGCTCGCGACTCGAACCGAGGTGGTCTACATCGGTGCCAACGACGGGATGCTCCACGCCTTCAAGGCCAGCGATGGCGCCGAACTGTTCGCATACGTGCCTGAGACGGTCTATGCCAGGCTGTCCGACCTGACCGATCCGGCCTATGGCACAGCGATTCCGAAACGCGCCTTCGTCGATGGCCCGATGGTCTCGGCGGATGCAAAATTTACCGACCGCCAGGGAAACGCGGGTTGGAAGACCGTGCTGGTGGGCAGTTTTGGGCTCGGCGCACAGGGGCTGTTCGCGTTGAACATCACCAATCCGCGCGTCATCAGTGAAAGCGCTCCCGACGAACTGCCCTTGTGGGAGTTCAACGACGTCTCAGGAAGTGACGCGGACGACGGCGCGCTGGACGGTCGGGATATGGGGTATAGCCTCTCCGCGCCTGCTGTTGTGCGTATCGACGACGATTTGACCGATGGCGTCGAACCCATTTGGGTCGCACTGGTCAGCAATGGCTACAACAATACCAATGAGGTCGGCGAAGTCGCCGGCCACTGTCTCGACGATGAGGCGCTCGGCACCAACTGTACTCTGAGCCAAACCGGGAATGCCGTGCTCTATGTACTCCGAATGGGGGGCGCGGACGCTGGACGTGTGCTTGCCAAGCTCGACACCGGACATGGGTTCTGCCAGGACCCTCGGGCCGCGGGTGCCGTACCGCCCGTCGGCAGCGACTGCGCGGCGGCGGCCCGGGGACGCACCAACGGGCTGGGACCGGTCACGGCCGTCGATGTCGATGGCGACCTCGTCAGCGATTTTGCCTATGCTGGGGACCTCTTCGGCAACCTGTGGCGCTTCGATCTGGTTGATACCAGAAATCCCCCGCTGTTGCTGTTCCAGGCCACCGACGACGACGGCAATCCCCAGCCGATTACGGCCAAGGTGTTGGCCAAGCGACACCCGACCGGTCTGGGCACGATGGTGTTGTTCGGAACCGGCCAGTATCTCAATGCCGCCGATAAGTCCGATCGCCAGGTGCAGAGTTTTTACGGGATATGGGACGACAACGGCCTTGTCTTCGGCGCCGAGGCGGGGGGCTACGATGTGCCAAGCCGCGTAGCTGGCGATCTGCTCACGCAGCGGTTCCTCGCCGTGATCCACGTCGGCGGTGTCGACGAGGCAAGCGCTAGCCTTGGTCGAACCAGTACCGATTTTGCGATCGATTGGTCCAAGAACGGTGCAAGAGGCTGGTACATCGACCTGATCTTGGCGTCTGATGAGGCCGAGGGTGAGCGTGTCGTCGTCGCGCCCAGCCTGAGCGGGAATCGGGTGATTTTCGTCTCGATGATTCCAGAAGACTGCTGTAGCGCGGGCGGCGTCAGTTGGATCAACGCCCTCGACGCCAACGATGGCTCCCGCCTATCCCTAACGCCGTTCGATTACAACCTGGACGGAGCGTTCGACGCCAACGACCTGCTGCCGGAAGCCGCGGACGAAACCGCGGCGCCCGGCAGCAGTATCCGCGCACTCACCGACGGTGGTGCCGGCATCTACTCGGCGCCGATGCAGCTCGGCCTGGCCAACGGCGCGTTGCAGCAGATCCTGTCGGATTCCGACGGCGATCTGATCCGCCTGCAGGAATCCACGGCGTTGGGTTGGCGCAATTGGCTGCAGCTACGTTAGGACCCTTATGAACCTCCGTGGACAACCAGGTTTCACCCTGATCGAGCTACTGGTCACAATGGCCGTCATCGCCATCCTGGCCGCGATTGCGTATCCGACCTACACGCACCAGATCGCCAAGGCTCGACGTGCTGAGATTCAGGCGGAATTGATGGCGCTGGCTCAATTCATGGAACGCGTCTACACGGAGACCGGCTGTTACAACCCAGGCACGGACGGAGACTGTGGCGTCGGCACCGGTGCGGCCCCCGATATCAGCGCGGCCGACGACCACTCCGAATACTACCGGATCGCGTTTAGCGGTGAGGTCACCGCCAGCAGCTTTTTGCTTCAGGCAACACCCGTGGAAGGCACTGCGCAAGCGGCTGACGGCCTGTTACGGATCAATCAAATCGGTCAACGGTTCTGGGACGAGAACAACGACGGCGACCTGGATGATGCCGATGAGGATGACTGGGCAAAGCATTGACGCTGGAGTCGCAAATCGCCTCTTGGCGAGGATCACTCCAAGGCGCGGCAAGCGGAGCTGCATTCCCTGCAGGGCCAGTACATAGATGCCGTTCAGACGGCGCGAACGTCTCTCGGCGCCAGTGCCCAGAACCATTGGGCCTCCCGGCGTGCACCCTCTTGGGGCGGCATGGCTCGGGCAACCGGGGGTCACACGAGGGATTCGTACAGACTCAGGTGCGCTTGCGCGGATGCGCGCCAATCGAAGCGCGTCAGCCCAATGGAGGCCTGCTCGCGCAGTTGATCCTTGAGTCGTGGGTGTGTCATCAGCTCCGCCAGGGCGGCACTGCATGCATCGACGTTACCGGGGGCGAAATAGAGCGCGCCCTCACCACCGATCTCACGAAAGCAAGGGATATCCGAAAGCACGGGAACGCAGCCCATGCTCTGAGCCTCAACGATCGGTAGGCCAAATCCCTCGGCCAGCGACGGGAAGATCAGTGCCTCGGCGTCGCCATACGCGCCGAACAGGCCCGGTTCATCCAGCCCCATTTGCAACACTCGGTTTTCGATGCCGATTGAACGAAAGAGTTGTTGCTCCTGTTCGTCGAAGGCGCCGCCGCCGATGCACCACAGGGCGAGGCCGGGAATTCGCCCCACCGCCCGCGCAGCTGTGGGGAAGTCCCGATAGAATTTCCGTGTTCCGACGTGCAAGACATAGCGGCGGCCCGCGAGCGGCGAGGGCAGAATGTGGGCCGGCTTGCGGAAGCCGTGATAGATCACCCGGATCTTCTGTGCGGCCTCTGGATACAGTGCGACCAGATCGTCACGGGTCGCGACTGACGGCGTGATGATGCCGTCGGCCCAGCGTATCGAGTCTGCTTCTTCTGCGGCCTCTCGGTGCGCGGAGGGCAGCTCCGGGAACCGCTCGTGGGTCATGTCGTGCACGGTAATCACATAGGGTTTCCCGCCCAACAGTTCCCTGCGGTACGGTTTGGAATAGGTGGAATGAAAGACATCGAACTGTCCGGCCTGCAACGCCGAGCGGGTTGCGGGCCGATTCAGCGCCTCAAGCAGGCGGTTCTTGCCCCGAAATTCCAAGTTTGGAAAAAAACCAGGGATCGGTCGGATGGACCGCAGAAAGGCGTTATTCGAGAAACGGCAAGCAACTTCCCACGGAACACCGGCCAAGTCGAGCTGCCGGTAAATCTCGCAAAAATAGCGCGAAATGCCGCTGTATCGAAAGGAAGAGAAAATCTGGTAGTCGTAGAGTACGCGCATGGGCGTCGATCGCCGGCGGCAAGATGCTGGCGGCGGACATCGCTCAGGTTGGTGATAGAATGATGGGTTTTCTCAAGTTTGCGCTGCGTCCATCGCGCCTACGTTCTTGTGTCCATGGCCTAGGATGCCTTTCATTGGGTGCTCCGGGCCGCCTTCCCCGCTCAGGTCCGCCACATGCATCCAAGCACCGTGTTTTTTACTATCTGTGCCCGGAATTATCTGGGTTTTGCATTCACCCTGTGCGCATCGCTTAGGAAGCATCACCCGACCGCCCAGATCGTAATCTGGTTGCTGGACGAAGGTGAGGTACCGGACCTCCCGGACGGTATCGTTGCCCGGTTCGTTCCGCACATCGTCGAGCGCGGAGATTGGCTTGAACTGTCCCTGAATTTCAACATTCGAGAGTTGGCAACCGCGGTAAAGCCCCTTTGTTTCCTCAGACATCTGGAAGAAGCAGCGGAGCGCGTACTGTACATCGATCCGGATATCCTTGCGTTCCGGCCATTCGACGAGGCCCTGGAGCTTTTGGATCAGGGCGCCCAAGGCGTGCTTACGCCGCACATCATGCAGCCGCTGCCGCGAGACGGAGCGCAGCCCGACGATCTAGAACTGCTCGGTGCTGGCGTGTTCAATCTGGGCTTCCTGGCTGTCGGCAAAGGACCCGAAACGGACCAGTTTCTGCGCTGGTGGTCGGGATGGTTGCGTACCCATTGCTTCGAAGACAAGTCGAGCGGTACCTTTACAGATCAGAAGTGGGTGAATTTTGCCCCTGCCTTTTGCCCGAGCTACCGGATTCTTAGGCACCCGGGGTACAACGTGGCATACTGGAATCTGCCCCAGCGCACGTTGGATACCACAGGCGACGAGTGGCATGTCGACGGGCAGCCCCTGGTCTTCTTTCACTTCAGCGGCTTCAATCCCAAGATACCCGAGGTGCTGTCAAAGCATCAGAATCGGCTCACCGTAAAGCGTGGTTCTCCGCTCGCTCGCCTCTTGCGTCATTACGCCGACCTGCTCGGTTCAGCCGGATATCATGAGTCGCTGCGTCTGACATTCCCTCCGCTGCGTTTCGCCAACGGGGCGGAGGTCGACGCTATTTGTCGTGCGGTTTTTCGTGACGCGCGAGCGAGCGGTAAGCAGTTCCGGGAGCCCCTTGCAGTCGGTTCTGGGAGCTTGTTCGAATGGATTACAGCCCCCGTCGATCGCCGCTCAGGGTCCAAAGGCTACTTGAATCGCTATCTGCGTCGGGTCAATCACCTCCGTCCCGATGTCGCTGCCGCCTACCCCGACCTATTGGGGGAGCATTGGAACGCGTACCTTGCCTGGCTGTACAGCTCCGGACGCGTTGAACTGGGATTGAACGAGGCATTTCTTCCACCTCGGCGCGGTTCGGCGATGGTGCCGAGTGGGGCGCCTGACCAGGGGTCCATTCGCGTCACCTATATTGGGTACCTCTCCGCGCAGCTCGGGCTCGGTGAGGCCGCGCGTGGCAACATCCGCGCCTTACGTTCGCAGGGCATTCAGGTCGACACGGTCGATGTTAGCCACTTCACCAGCAGCGAGCGTCAGGCGTGGACTGGGGGCGATGTCGAAACGCCCGAGGTGGTTTCCGATGAGGTCCAACAGGTCGTCATTCTGCATGTGAATGCGGACCAATTGGCTGAGATCCGACGTGAACTCAGTCCAGGCCTGCTTGATCAGGCCTACGTCATCGGCATGTGGGCGTGGGAGACGAGCCGCTTTCCTCGGCATTGGTGGCCGAGTTTTTCGATGCTGAACGAGGTCTGGGTCGGCGGCAGCTACATGGCGGAGGGCATTTCCGCGGTCTCACCGATCCCGGTGCTCCGCATCCCGCATGTCGTCGAAGCGCCGTCCGTATCCGCCGATCGTAGCGCGTTCGATCTGCCTGATGATGAGTTCATCTTCTTGTTCATGTTTGATTTTCACAGTACACCCGCACGCAAAAACCCGGATGGCGCCATCCGCGCGTTTCGACGGGCCTTTCGGCCCTCTGAGCGGGTCCGATTGGTGGTCAAGTCCATGAATGGGCACAATCGGCCGGAGGCGTTCGCGCAACTCCAGGAACTGGCCGGCGATGCCCGCATCACGTTCATGGATAGCGGCTCTTCCCGACGATGCCCGATACAAGCTTCTCGCTAGCGCCGACGCCTTTCTTTCCTTGCATCGAGCCGAGGGTTTTGGTCTAGGTATCGCCGAGGCGATGGCCCTGGGAAAGCCGGTCATCGCTACCGGTTGGAGTGGAAACATGGACTTCATGAATGTGGCCAACTCACTCCCGGTAAGGTACCAACTCGCGGAGCTAGCTCAGGCGGATCCGCCCTATGCGGCCGGTACGGTCTGGGCGGAGCCGGACATTGGTCATGCGGCAGACTTGATGCGCCAGCTCTTCGAGCAGCCCGATCGAGCCGCACAGATCGGAACAAGGGCGCGCAGCGACGTGCAACAGCTTTTGTCTGTCGGTCGGGTCGGGCAGCTCATGACGGAGCGTTTGGAGAGAATCTCGGAAATACGGTGTATGGGAATTGGCCGTCTGCTCGATGCCTCTGTGTCAGTCATGCCGGATCCTGTGACGGCGCCGGTGCAACGCTCGCCGTTGCGGGTCGTGCTGCACGGGGCTCGGTTGTCTTTGTTCGCCGTCATGCCGCGTCGCTACCAGCCCGCCTATCACCGCGTAGCCACAACGATCGCCCGCAGGATGGGCTACCTGCGCCGATGACATTCTCGACAGGATGCTTGGGCTCTGCCGTCCTCAACCCTCGAGGATGCTGTTGAGGACGGACGAACAGGGTACCGAGACAGCACGCGTCTGTGCCGTTATCGTGACCCATCGCCCGGACTGGGACGCTCTGGCGCTGGGCGTGGAAACGATCCGGAAGCAAGTTGCGGCCATTGTCATCGTCGATAATGGCTCGCCCGGCGCGTTGGATGTGGCTCGCGTCAAGATCACCCAATCCGTCAGTGCGTGGATTGATCTTGCGGAGAATCGCGGTATTGGTTGTGCACAGAACGCGGGCGCACGCTGGGCTATGGCTAACGGTGCAACCCACATTGCGCTCTTTGATCAGGATAGCGTGCCGGGCTTAGGCATGATTGAGCGAATGGTCGGCGCGGCCCACCATTTGGCAGCACGCGGTGTTGATTTCGCAGCCTTGGCCCCGGTCTACGTCGATCCGCGTCAGGCGGCTCAGGCCTCGTTCTTCAGGATTCGCACCTTGTCGATGGAGCGATTTGGCTGTGGAGGTGGTGATCGTCTCGTCCCGACGGATGCGGCGATCGCGTCGGGAACCTTGATTCCTGTTCCAATGCTGCATCGCATTGGCCTGATGCGGGAGGATCTCTTTATCGACCTGGTTGATGTCGAATGGTATCTGCGTGCGCGCTCGATGGGCTATCAAGCCTATGGTGTGTGTGATGCGACGTTGCACCATCGTTTGGGGGATAAGGCCATCAAGGTCTTTGGAAGAACTCGGGCCGTGCACGATCCGATACGGCAATACTACTTCTTTCGCAATGCCGTCTGGATGATGAAGCAGCAGTATGTTCCGTTGGGTTGGAAGACCGCGGTTGTCTTTCAGTTGGCGAGGCGCTTGTTCGTCTATGCCTTGTTCGTCCCTCCCAAGCTGACCTATCTTGAGATGATTGCTCGGGGAGGGTGGGATGGATTTCGGTCCGTCTTGGGGCGCCTGAGCATCAGCGATTCCTGAGGCAGGTCGAAAGCAGCGCATAGAGCCGGCATAAGGCCGGCTCTATGGCAACGCTTAGTAGCCGCCTTTTCGGTGTACTTCGGGCAGTCCGGCGATCTTGGTGCCCTGTTTGGTTGGGGCGAGCGGGAACAACTTGTAGACATCCTTGCTTGAGGGCTTGGCGCCCCAGACCTTGCCGACGTCCTTCAGCAACTGCCGCTCCATCGGTTGGTTCAGGTTGTTGTTGAAGTATTCGTCACGCAAATAATTGATAACGTCCCAATGCTTGTCGGTGAGCTCGATGCCCTCGGCCTCTGCGATGGCCTTGGCCACGTCTTCGCTCCAATCGTTCGGGTCGCTCAGGAAGCCGCTTTCGGTCGTTTCGATGCTGGTGCCGTTGACCTCGATGGTCATGGTTGTGCTCCTCTCGTCGTTGTCGGCTGGCGCTCGTCGGGATGTTCCCGGGTTGGGCCGGCTCGATTCTCGGTTGCAGGTTGCGGGTTGTGATGGCGGCGAGTTGCCGCGCTCAACCCCGGTTCATTGGATGACGCTGTGCGTCGCGCCACATCATGACCCGCTAATATTAGTGAATTATTTGTTTCGCGTCATCTACTTGGTCTTGTGGACCGAATCGATGCCCTTGTGCGCGATGAAGATCCCGCAGCCCATCTGTCGGTAGGGGCCGAGACCACGCTGTTGGAGCAGCAGCGATTCGTCTTGCGTCAGGTCCGCCAACATCAGGCTTCGGGCCTCCAGGGGGCCATCCGGGGTACTGAGCGCGGTGGTCCTGCCACACAGCGCCTTGCGTACCCGGATTCCGAGTTGGCCGAGTTCGTCGACCGCCCAGCGGAGAAAACCATCCTCGTCGAGTCCGACAGGCCCCGCGACATAGCGCGCAAACAGCGTGCCCTCGTTGCTTAGGAGCCGGTGCTTGCCTGCCCCGATGCGCAGTGTCGAGCCGGCGACGTCGAGGGTTTGTCCCTCCAGCGCAGCCTCCAGGTCGCCAACCGCCTGCTTGGGGACGCGAAGACATAGTTTGGTCCGGCGCGACAGCTGTAAGTGCTGCCCGCTGCCGTGTTCTGGACGTTCCCAGCCGTTCTGCGAGCCGGCGACGTGGATGCTGTGAATACCGATGTCGGCCTCACTGAGCCACGGAGCGGCTTGCTGCAGCGCTTGGGCTAAGGCGTAAACGTGATCCACGGGGATGCTGCGACCTTCGAGCGCGAATAGGATATCCACCACGTCGTCGGGCACGCGGGTGTCGGTCTTGTCTTCGTCTTCTTGCCAGAACATAGTCTTGCGGGGCTGTAATCAAGGTTCAGGGCCAGTTTCAGGGCGCGAGGTTCGCTGGCGCAGTGTTAGTCGCTTGTTGCGTGAATCCTACGAACCGTTGCTGACCAGCGCTTCCGGGAGACTTCCCTGCAAGGCCGTTCGGTCGAACCACCAGTCGTCTTGTACCAATACATCAACGACGTTGCGCAGGCGGACCAGAAACTTCTCCGGCTCGCGCAGTTCTAGCCGATCGCGCCACAGGTCGAATGCCTCTTGGCTGTCGACGCCACTGTGCCGGCGCGCCACGTCGCCGAGCATCTGCGACGCGAAGAAGGTAAGGTTTTCGCGCTGCACGCCTTCGCTGCGGACATCCGCCAGGAAAAGTGCCGTGGTTGCAGCGACGGCGGCACCGTCGGCGTCATCCGGTGTGTCTTCGATCACATGGGAAAGTAGCTCAATCGAGAGTTCAGGGTCGATTGGGTAGGTTACCGCGAGCCAGATACCCTGTCCCAGCGCGGATAGCGAGTCCGGCTGTTCGGCGCGAAACAGCACCTCGCAGCAATCCGCCGCGGATTCGAACTGCTCTGCGGCGATGAAGGTATCCAACGCTTCGCGTCCCAGCGGCCATGCTTCTTCACCCCGTTCGAGTCCCACCAGCGCCCGCGCAAGCTGCAGCCGAAGGTCCGCGAGTTCGGTCGGCCGAGCGCCGACGCGCTGCAACGTCTCGAAGTCTTCCCGCAAGGCAAGCAGATGCGATTCCAGTGCGGCGTCTTGCGCGCCCGTGTTGCCGACCGAATCGGCCGCGGTGTCGGCCAGGCGCGTGGCCATTTCGAAGCGATTCATTACTGCTGCCCCCAGGTGCTCGTCTCTCGTTAAAAGCAGGCGCGCCCCGTCTCTAGCGCGTTCCGCCGGTTCTGCGCTTGGCGCGGTGCGTCAGCGGAAGTGCGTCAGCGGATCAGGCCGCTAAAGGCGGCCTCTAGCCGGTCTTCCCAATCCTCGGGCGTATCCGGGTAGGGCGGCTTGACATCCATCCGGAAAAAGCGCTCGCCGTTTCGGGCGATGTCTTGGACGGCTTGCGAGAGTTCGCCGAAATTGTCGATGTCTTTGCGGGAGACAAGGATTTCACTCAGTTTCAACATGTACGGTGTGCTCTGCGCTGATGCTAAGCCCGCGGCCAGCGGTCCGCGGGCGTGGAGTGCGGATATGCAGCTAGGTGTAGGCGTCTCCAACCGTTCGAGGCCGAGCGGCATCGGTCTCGTACAGGCCCCGGCTCGCGTTGATGCCGAGGTTCGGGGAACTCCGGCCCCCGGTCGATGTCACCTTTTCGCTACTGCCCCAAACGTGAAGCCGACGGTAAGGGAAAACAACAACCAACGTAGAATCGAACCTTATCTAAATCAGCTTTTACTTATATTAGGATTCGTTGACACAGCTGGCGCCTGCGGTTAGACTCCGGGCACAGTTTTAGACCGGTCAGGTCATGCGCTAGCATCTTGACTCGGAAAGAAAAAAAAGATCATGGTCAACTATCCCAAACGGGATATGCGGGAGGTGAAAACGCCTCCCTTCGGTGCGATACCAAGGCCGCGCTTACCGCGGTACAGTGTTCACCGGTCGACGAGCCGCTCTTGCCGGCAAGGCGGCGCATCGGTGACCGAAAGCTACGACTCATGGCGCGTCCGCGGCGCCGATCCGACCACTTTAAGTTAGGTCCTTTCTCGACGGGAGAGATAGCGAAATGGCGATTGAAAAGCACATAACTCCGATGATCGACCAGCTGGAGGACGGTCCGTGGCCGAGCTTCATCTCCGGCATCAAGCGTCTGCGCGATGAGCATCCTGAGCCGCGCATCAACGAAATGACCAATGATCTGCTCGGGCAGCTCGAGCATTCCTACGAGACCCGCAAGGGGTACTGGAAGGGCGGCACGGTCTCCGTCTACGGCTACGGCGGCGGCATCATTCCGCGCTTTTCGGAGGTCGGTAAGGCATTCCCCAAGTCAAGAGAATTCCACACCCTGCGGGTCCAGCCGCCAGCGGGTAACCATTACAGCACGGCGATGCTGCGTCAGTTGGCCGATAGCTGGGAAAAGTACGGCTCCGGCCTAGTGACCTTCCACGGTCAGACCGGCAACATCATGTTCATCGGTGCGGACACTCAGGCGACGCAGCACTTCTTCGACGAGATCAATGAATACGGTTGGGATCTCGGCGGCGCCGGCCCCTGTGTGCGCACCGCCATGTCCTGCGTCGGTGCCGCCCGCTGCGAGATGTCCTGCACCAACGAATTAAAGGCCCACCGGATGCTGGTCAACAACTTTGTTGACGACGTGCATCGCCCGGCCCTGCCGTACAAGTTCAAGTTCAAGGTCTCCGGTTGCGCCAACGACTGCCAAAATGCGATCGAGCGTGCCGACTTCGCCGTGCTCGGTACCTGGCGCGACGACATGAAGGTCGATCAGGACGAGGTGAAGGCCTACGTCAAGGCCAAGGGCCGCCAGTACATCGTCGATAACGTTATTACCCGTTGCCCGACCCAGGCGCTGGCGCTGAAGGACGACGACACCTTGGCCGTCAACAACCGCGACTGCGTGCGCTGCATGCACTGCCTGAACGTCATGCCGAAGGCGCTGCATCCCGGCGACGACAAGGGTGTAACCATCCTCATCGGCGGCAAGCGCACGCTGAAGATCGGTGACCTGATGGGTACGGTCGTGGTCCCGTTCCGCAAGCTCGACACCGAGGAAGACTACGAAGAGATGGTCGAGATGGCCGAGAGCATCATCGACTTCTGGGCCGAGAACGGGCTGGAGCACGAGCGGTGCGGCGAGATGATCGAGCGCATCGGCCTGGCCAACTTCCTTGACGGTATCGGTATCGAGCCGGACCCGAACATGCTGAGCCACCCGCGCCAAAGTTCCTACGTCCGCATGGACGGCTGGGACGAGGCCGCTGAGGCCTGGTTCGAGCGTCAGGCCGAAAAGGCCGCAGGCTGATCAACGCAGTCGACACCGCTGCCCGGGCACTGCATGCCAGGGCAGCGAAAAGACACTAATTCGAGTTTCTGCTTTAACAGTTCAACGACTGGAGGACTATCGATGGCCAAAGACATGCGCGAGCCCATCGAAACCGGCTGCCCCGATCCGTGGCAGTACCTGCATCCGACGATGCGAAAGAATTTCGGCCAGTGGAAGTACCACGACCACCCGCGGGTTGGCGTCCTGCGCCACGTTGCCTACAGCGGCGATGAAATCTGGACCGTCAAGGCCGGCACCCAGCGTATCCTCGACGTCTTCACGCTGCGCAAGCTGTGCGACATCGGCGACGAGTACGCCGATGGCTTCGTGCACTTCACCCTGCGTTCGAACATCGAATACATGGTGACCGAAGAGTCACGCGTTGAGCCGCTGATCCAGGCGCTCGAAGACGCTGGCTTCGTCGTTGGCGGTACGCAGAACTCGGTGGCGATGATTTCGCACACCCAGGGCTGGTTGCACTGCGACATCCCCGGCACCGACGCATCGGGTGTGGTCAAGTCCATGATGGACGAGCTCATCGACGAGTTCAAACAGGCCAACATGCCGAACCGGGTGCATATCACCACCTCCTGCTGCCAGATCAACTGCGGCGGTCAGGGCGATATCGCCATCAACATCCAGCACACCAAGCCGCCGAAGATCAACCATGACCTGGTTGCCAACGTCTGCGAGCGCCCGAGCGTCGTCGCCCGCTGCCCGGTGGCCGCCATTCGCCCGGCCATGGTCAACGGCAAGCCGTCGTTGGAAGTCGACGAGCGCAAGTGCATCTGCTGCGGTGCCTGCTACCCGCCGTGCCCGCCGATGCAGATCAACGACGCCGAGCACTCCAAGCTCGCCATCTGGGTCGGTGGTAACCACTCCAACGCCCGCGGTAAGCCGACCTTCCAGAAGCTGGTCGCGGCAGGCATCCCCAACAATCCGCCGCGCTGGCCCGAGGCCACCGCCATCGTCAAGCGCATCCTGAAGGCCTATAAGGAAGGCGCACGCGACTGGGAGCGGGTCAACGAGTGGATTGAGCGCATCGGCTGGCCGCGCTTCTTCGAAGAAGTCGAGCTGCCGTTCACCAAGTATCACATCGATACCTGGCGTGGCGCCCGGGCTAGCTTCAACAGCTCGTCCTACATCCGCTTCTGAGCCCCGTCGCCGCCCCGCCTGTCCGTTTGCGCCCTAGCTTGGGGCGCGGCGCAGGGGTGGGGCGGAACGGATCTACCCAACGCGAGGTCGCAATGAAGTTTGCAATCCAGATCAACGAAGGACCCTACCAGCACCAGGCGTCCGATTCGGCCTACTTCTTTACGAAGGCGGCCCTTGAGAAGGGACACGAGGTCTTCCGCGTGTTCTTTTATCACGACGGCGTCAACAACTCGACGCGGCTGACCACGCCGCCCCAGGACGACCGCAACGTCGTCGAGCGCTGGGCTGAGCTGGCCGAACAACACGACCTCGACATGGTCGTCTGCGTCGCCGCGGCACAGCGCCGCGGCATGGTCGACGAAGGCGAGGCCAAGCGCAACGGCAAGGACGCGACCAATATCCATCCGCGCTTCCGGATCTCCGGTCTGGGGCAGTTGGTGGAAGCGGCCATCCAGGCCGACCGCCTCGTCGTGTTCGGCGACTAAGCAGGGGAGACCAAGACCATGTCCGAAACCGTCAAGAATTTCCTCTACCTGAATCGCAGAGCACCCTACGGCACCATCTACGCTTGGGAGTCCCTCGAGGTCGTGTTGATCGGCGCCGCGTTCGATCAAGACGTGAGCCTGGCATTCGTCGACGACGGCGTCTACCAGCTCACCAAGGGCCACGATACCGCCGGCATCGGTATGAAGAACTTCTCGCCGACCTACGCCGCCCTCGGCGATTACGAAGTGAAGAAGATCTTCATCGAGCAGGAGTCCCTCGACGAGCGCGGTCTCACGCTGGATGACCTGCAGCACCTGGTCTGGGAGGACGAGGACGAGGACTACGCCGAAAAGGATTCCATCAAGCTGGTCAGTCGCGCCGAGATGGTCGCCATCATGGACGCCTCCGACGTCGTCTTCAGCTTCTGAGCCCGATACCCGAGCGAGCACCGAGATGAGCACTCTGCACACCGTCAATAAATCACCCTTCGAGAAAAACTCGCTGGATGCCTGTCTAAACTATGCTGGTAGCGGCGCCAATGTGCTGCTGATCGAAGACGGGATCTACGCCGCGCTGAAGGGAACGCGTTTCGAGCAACGGGTCAAAACCGCGCTCGATTCGGCTAAGGTCTACGTGCTGGGTCCGGACCTGAACGCCCGCGGCTTTTCCGAAGATCGCGTGATCGAAGGCATCAGCGTCGTGGACTATGCGGGTTTCGTGGACCTGGCCGCGGAGAACGCCAAGGTTCAGGCCTGGCTGTAATTCACCTATCTACCCAAACGGATCTACAGGAGCATCAACATGCCTATCGAAGTCAACGGTAAGTCTTTCGAGACCGACGAAGAGGGTTACCTCGCCGACATCAACACTTGGGAGCCCGGCGTCGCCGACGTCATGTCCAAGGAAGACGATCTGGAGCTTACCGACGAGCACTGGGACATCATCAACTTTCTGCGTGAGTACTACGAGGAGTATCAGATTGCTCCCGCCGTGCGCGTCCTGACCAAGGCGGTTGGCAAGAAGTTGGGCAAGGACAAGGGCAACAGCAAGTACCTCTATGGCCTGTTCCCCTATGGGCCGGCCAAGCAGGCTTGCCGTTACGCCGGTCTGCCGAAGCCTACCGGCTGCGTCTAACGGACCGGTCAGTCGCACCCCGTCGCCAGCGGCCCATGCGGGCCCGTGATTGGGTGACTAAATGATCGGGGCTTGCCCCGGTCATCCCTGGATTCCACTGAGGTAGCGGAAACATGTCGTTTCTGTCGAGTGTTTACGCCTATTTGTTTTATTTTGCGGCCTTCGTGCTGATCGCCGGCCTGATCAACAAGGTCGTGCAGTACGCACGTACACCGGCGCCGCTCAAGATTCCGACGACCCCTGCCCCGACCACCAAGGCCGGCGTTGCGTTTCGCCTTACCCGCGAGGTCGTGTTTTTCGAAAGCCTGTTCCGCGGCAACAAGTGGATCTGGATCTTCGGCTGGGTCTTCCATTTCGGTCTGTTCCTGGTGACGCTGCGCCATCTGCGTTACTTCATTGACCCGGTTTGGGCGCCCATTCAGTTCATCCAGCCCTTCGGCATCTACGGCGGCATGGCCATGGTGGTTGGTTTGGCCGGTCTGTGGGCGCGACGGTTCCTGGTGGATCGCGTGCGCTACATCACCTCGCTGTCCGATCATCTGATGCTGGGTCTGCTCATTGCCATCGGGCTAAGCGGCCTCTCCATGCGCTATTTGGCGCATACCGACATTATCCGCGTGAAGGACTTTTTCCAGGGCCTCTATGTTGGCCAGATCACTACACTCCCCGCGGACCCGCTGTTGATGGTGCATTTGCTGCTGGTGGCCGGGCTGATGATTATTTTCCCTTACAGTAAGTTGCTACATGCGCCGGGGCTGTTCTTCAGTCCGACTCGAAACCAGGTGGACAATCCGCGGGAGAAACGGCACATCGCCGCGTGGGCTCGCCGGTTGGAACAAGACTGACGCGTTTCGACGCGCCGCCCCAATCGATAAGAGCGAACACCGCATTCGGAGGTTGACCCATGGCCAAGGCCGTTTTCAAAGTTCCTGAGCTGAAGCAGTACGCCGAGATTCCTGAGATCGAGCCCGGCGTGATGGCGCATTCGTCGCCATTCAAGTCCAAGGAACAATTCCAACAGGCGCTGGGCTTTCCGGGCGAGCTGGTCGATGACTGGCAGGACAAGGCCATCGACAAGATGGGCGACCTGCTCGGCCGGTATCGGTCGTTGCGGGTCTACCTCGACTCCTGCGTCAAGTGCGGTTCGTGCACCGACAAGTGCCACTACTACCTCGGCACGAAAGACCCGAAAAACATGCCCGTCGGTCGCCAGGACCTGATGCGCAAGGTCTATCGGCGCTATTTCACGCTGGCGGGTAAGTTCTTCCCCAACTTGGTCGGCGCCGAAGACTTCACCGAAGAGGTGCTGAACGACTGGTACAGCTACTTCCATCAGTGCTCCCAGTGCCGACGCTGCTCGGTGTTTTGCCCCTATGGCATCGACACCGCCGAGATCTCCATGGCCGCGCGAGAGATCATGGATCACATCGGCGTGGGTCAGAAATACTGTAACGAAATCATCGCGAAGGTCTACAAGATTGGCAATAACCTCGGCTTGCCGGGGCCCGCATTGGCGGACACCCTAGAGGGACTTGAGGAGGATGTGTTCGACGAGACCGGTGTCGAAGTGAAATATCCGCTGGATCAGGAAGGAGTGGATATCCTGTTCGTCACGCCGTCGGCGGATTTCTTCGCCGAGCCGCATGTAGACGGGCTAATCGGGTACGGCAAGGTGCTCCATGAGGCCGGGGTGTCCTGGACCCTGAGTACCCATGCCTCCGAGGCCGCCAACTTTGGCATGTTCATCGGCTCGTACGAGAACATGCGTCGGGTCGCCATGCGCATCCGCGAGGCCGCGATCAAGCTCAAAGTCAAGCGTATCGTGTTCGGCGAATGCGGGCATGCTTGGCGCGTGGCCTACAGCTTCCTGAACACGCTGGCTGGCCCCTGGGACTTCCTCGATCCGCGCTATCCGGTGCCGCAGCACATCTGTGAGTTTACTTACGGGCTGATTCAGGAAGGCAAGCTGAACCTGGACAAGTCCCGAAACGACGACATGGTGCTGACCTACCACGACTCGTGCAATGTTGCCCGCGCTTCACGCATGGGCGACAAGCCCGGCGGTCAGTTCGACATCCCGCGAGCAATCATTCGGGCGAGTGTCAATCACTTCTACGACATGGACGAAGAAACCATCCGCGATCGCACCTTCTGCTGCGGTGGCGGTGGCGGACTGCTGACCGACGATCTGATGGAGATTCGGGTCAAAGGGGCGCAGCCGCGGGTGGAGGCCCTCAACAACGTTATCCAGGAAAAAGGAGTCACGCACATGGCCGCGATCTGTGCCATCTGCAAGAGCCAGTTCACTAAGGTCTTGCCCTATTACGGTATGGATATGGACCAGATCGTCAGCGTCCACCAGCTGGTGTCGAACGCCCTGATCCTAACCGGCCAGAACAGTGAAGACGATGAGGACGAGGCCGCCGACGAAGCGGCCTAAAACGCAAGCTAGAAACCGCCGGCCGGATAACGGCAGGCAGCAGAATCCAACGGTCTCCGCCGGTGTCGTACCGACCGGGACCCCTCGAAAAGACAGAGCGACAGCTCGACTCGTAAGGAGCGCTATCCATGGCAACTTCCAGCGACGAAATGACCAAGCTTTCCTGGCGCCGTTATGAAGACGGCGACAACGTCTGGGAAAACCTGACCGAGAAGATCTTCAACGAGGATACGTCCCACAAGTGCCCGACCTATGTGCACAAGACGCCGCCCTGCCAGGGTAGCTGTCCGTCCGGCGAAGACATCCGCGGCTGGTTGCAGATCGTGCGTGGTATGGAGCAGCCACCGGAAGGGATGACCTGGCAGGAATACGCCTTCCGTCGCTCCACCGACGCTAACCCGTTCCCGTCGCTGATGGGACGCGTCTGCCCGGCACCCTGCCAAGACGGTTGCAACCGGAACGAACTCGAAGACTTCGTCGGCATCAACGCTGTCGAGCAGTTCATCGGCGACACCGCCATTACCAATGGCTACAAATTCGACGCGGCACCGGCGGACACCGGCAAGCGCGTTGCGATCATCGGCGGCGGTCCCGCCGGCCTGGCCGGCGCCTACCAGCTGCGTCGCAAGGGCCATGCCGCGGTCATCTTCGAGGCCAACGATGCCCTCGGCGGCATGTTCCGTTTCGGCATCCCGGGCTATCGCGTCCCGCGCGACACGCTCGACTCGGAAATTCAGCGCATCCTCGACATGGGCCAGATCGAGGTCAAGCTGAACAGCCGGGTCGGTGTCGACGTCACCATCGAACAATTGGAAAAGGACTACGACGCCGTGCTTTGGGCCATCGGCTGCCAGTCCGGTCGAGGTCTTCCCGTCCCTGGTTGGGAGAACACTCCCAACTGCGTCTCCGGCGTCGCCTTCCTCAAGGCCTTTAACGAAGGCCGGATGAAGGTGACCGCCGACAAGGTGGTCTGCGTCGGCGGCGGCGACACCTCCATCGACGTCGTTTCCGTTGCACGCCGTCTCGGTCACATTACCAAGTCTGGCAAGAGCGACCTGCCGGAGGCCGTGATCCACGACGGTTACGTTGCTCACGATACCGCGATCACCGCCGCCGCCGAGGGTGCGGAGGTCACGCTGACCTCGCTGTTCACCCGCGACAAGATGACCGCGGCGGAGCACGAGGTGCACGATGCCCTGTACGAGGGGGTCACAGTCCTGGACGGTGTCATGCCGTTGGAAGTGCTGAAGAACGACGCCGGCCGCGCCATCGGTCTCAGGGTCGCCGACTGCGAGATGAAGGATGGTCGTCCGTCCCCGGTCGAGGGGACTGAGCGTGTTCTTGATGCGGACCTAGTAGTCTCCGCCATCGGCCAGGGCGGCGACATGACGGGTCTGGAGTCCCTGGACAACGGCCGCGGCCTGATGAACTCCGATAAGTTCTACCAGGTGCCGGACAAGGCCGGCCACTTCGTCGCCGGCGACATCATACGCCCGCACCTGCTGACTACGGCCATCGGCCAGGCCTGGATCGCGGTGGAGTCGATCGACGAGTACATGAACCAGGCGGAACACAAGCGCCGACCCAAGGTCGACGTGCATCACTTCAACCTGTTCGACAAGATGACCGAGGCGCACCTGGCCCCCGAGGCCTACAACCCGGCTGAGCAGGGCGACCTGCGCGGTACCTCCGACGCCAATTACGCGATCCACAACTACGAGGATCGCTCTGGCGCCGAGGTCATCCCGCACGACGAACTGTTCCTCGGCCACTTCAAGTACGAGGCGCGCAACCTGCGCAAGGAAGAGGTGCCGAGCGCCGAGGAGGTGTTGGGTCACTTCAAGGAACGCGTCATCGGCTACACCGATGAAGAAGCCGTGGCCGAGGCCAAGCGCTGCATGAGTTGCGGCATGTGCTTCGAGTGCGACAACTGCGTAATCTTTTGTCCCCAGGACGCCGTCTACCGGGTCAGCAAGGATGAGAAGACCACCGGACGCTACGTTGCGACCGACTACGCCAAATGCATCGGCTGTCATATTTGTGCCGACGTTTGCCCGACCGGCTACATCAAGATGGGGCTGGGTGAGTAATCATCCACAACGTCGATGAGTTGGTCACGTTACCGAAACTGGAGGCGTCGATGGCTATAGCCACGCATCGCGGCCGCCTCGTCGTCATCGGCCTGGCCGGGGCACTGTTTGCCTTGGCCGCTCAGGCCGAAGAGGTCGGCGGGTTCGTCTTGGAGTCTTCCAAGGCCGCGAAGCTCGACAACTGTGTCGAGCCGACCGAGTACATGCGCCGCAATCATATGGAACTGATCAGGCATCAGCGCGACACCACCGTCTACGGTGGTATCCGCTCAACCAAACACAGCATGGCCGGGTGCGTCACGTGCCACGTCGGCTATGACGCTGACCAAAAACCGGTGCCGATCAACGGTGACCACCAATTCTGCGAGGCCTGCCACGACTATGCGGCGGTCACGCTGAATTGCTTCGACTGCCATGCAACGGTTCCCGAGGGCGAGGGCTGGAACCACGAGGTCGCGGCGCTGCATGCGCACGCGGGCAGCGGTGCGTCGGCAGAGGTCGCTGGCGTTTTGCCGCCGCCGACTGGCTTCCTCGTCCAAGTAGAGGGAGGCGAGAGCAAATGAGTCAACAACAAGCCAAAGCCGATCGTGACGGCGTCGATCGCGAGCGGCGGAATTTCCTCGGAGCAGCCGCTGGTATCAGCGCCGCCTCGGTGGCACCGGGGCTGATGCTGCATCGTCTCGCAGAGGCCGCGCCGCGCACCGAACCGGTCACCGATGTGCACCGCTGGGGCATGCTCGTCGACACCAACAAGTGCGCCGATGGATGTACGGCGTGTGTCGAGGCCTGCGACAAGGAAAACGGACTCAATCTGCAGGCCAAGCCCCTCGGGGACGACCTGGAGAAGTGGCAGAATCAACGCGCGATCTGGATTCGCAAGGTCAGGCTACAAGACAACGTCAGCGGGCATATGACCAACCTGCCACTGATGTGTCAGCACTGCGAGAATCCGCCCTGCGTAGACGTTTGCCCCACGGGCGCCTCGTTCAAGCGCGCCGACGGCATCGTCATGGTGGACCGCCATACCTGCATTGGTTGCCGCTATTGCATGATGGCGTGTCCCTACAAGGCACGTTCGTTCATCCACGAACAGGTGGACCAAAAGCTCACGCGCGCGCCGCGCGGAAAGGGGTGCGTCGAGAGTTGCAATCTGTGCGCGCATCGACTCGATGCGGGCGGTACGACCACCGCTTGCGCGGAGGCGTGTGCCGCTGAAGGTCACAACGCCATCATCTTTGGCGACCTGAAGGACGAAAACAGCCCCCTGCGCCAGGCGTTGAGCGCACAGCCGAGTCGCCAGATTCGCGAGGATCTTGGGTTGAATACCGGCGTGCGCTACGCCGGCGTGTGAGGTCCAATGCGGTATTCGGGGTGGCGATCCGCCAGCCGTTGTTCGCCACGGCGAATTGAGGCAGCAGTCTAAAGAGAAGCCGTTATGAAGAGAATCGTCTACCGGGAATGGCGCATCGCCCCCGAACGCTATTGGGGTCTGCTTGCGATTCTGGCCGTGATCATCGGTATCGGCGGCCTCGCCGCGCTGTACATGGAGCACCAGGGGCACTGGGTCACGGGCATGACCAACTCCGTGGTCTGGGGCACGCCCCACGTCTTCGCGGTGTTCCTGATCGTGTCGGCCTCGGGCGCACTCAATGTCGCCTCGATCGGCAGTGTCTTCGGCAAGGTCGCTTACAAGCCCCTCGGGCGTTTGTCGGGCCTGTTGGCGGCGGCATTGCTGATCGGCGGCTTGCTGGTGCTGGTGCTTGACCTGGGGCGCCCCGACCGCTTGGTCGTCGCCATGACGACGTACAACTTCAGTTCGATCTTCGCCTGGAATATCTTTCTGTATACCGGCTTCCTTGTCGTGGTGGTCGCCTATCTCTGGACCATGGCGGAGCGCAAGGGTAATCACCTGACCCAGCCGGTCGGCACCTTCGCCTTCGTCTGGCGACTGGCGTTGACCACCGCGACCGGTTCTATTTTCGGTTTCCTGGTGGGAAGACAAGCCTACGACACGGCAATCCTCGCGCCGATGTTCGTCGTGATGTCGTTCGCATTTGGTCTAGCTATCTACATGCTCGTGTTGATGTTCAGTTTCGATTGGGATGGGCGTCCCATCGGTGCGCGCATGTTGAAGCGGTTAAAGAACCTGCTGGGGATCTTCGTCTCAGCGGTGCTGTATTTCACGCTGGTGTATCACCTGACCAAGCTGTATGGCGCCAAGAATGCGGACATCGAGACCTTCCTCCTCATCAATGGTGGTATCTACACCGCATTGTTCTGGGTCGGCTGGGTTTTGATTGGCGGCCTCGTGCCGCTGGGGATCATCTATCACCCTGAACTCAGCAAGGACCGTAACTGGATCGCAGCTGCCTGTGCACTCGTGATCGTCGGCGGGTTTTCGGCACTGTACGTCATCATCATCGGTAGCCAGGCCTATCCGTTGGAGATTTTCCCGGGCAAGACGGTATTGGAATTTGGCTCTCCCGGCGACGTCGGCGGCCAAGTCGCCCCGTATGCCCCGAGCTTTCCAGAGATCCTGCTGGGTATCGGCGGCGTTGGCGTTGCCCTGCTGATCACGGCGGTCGGTGTCCGGGTGCTGCAATTCCTGCCCGAGTCCCTGGCAGATAAGGACGTCGATCCGCACGGGATGGCCAAGGCGGCCTGACCGTGCTGCGGGGCGAAGCGCCAATGCTCGCTATCGGCTGGGATCGGGAACGCATCCCGGCCTGTCGCTGCCCCTGAGCCGTTGATGACCGTGCCGGCGTCGCCGTGCACGCCGTACATGCCCCGCATCTCATGGCGCACATCTACCTCTCCGCGACAAACAAGTCCTCGGGCAAGACTACGCTGAGCATCGGCTTGACGCGTGAGCTAAGGCGCCGCGGCTACCGGGTCCAACCGTTCAAAAAGGGTCCGGACTATATCGATCCGCTGTGGCTTACAGAGGCTGCGGGGCGGGCTTGCCTGAATCTCGATTACCACACCACGCCGGCGCACGAGATCCGTCAATCCTTCGCGGCCCTGCTCGCGGAGTCGGATCTGGGCTTGATCGAGGGCAATGTCGGGTTGTTCGACAGCGTTGACCTGCACGGCAGCAACAGCAATGCCGAACTTGTTAAGCTGCTGGGTGCGCCCCTGGTACTCGTCATCGACGCCCAAGGGATGGGTCGGGGGATCGCGCCGCTGTTGCTCGGCTACCAGGCGTTCGATCCCGCGCTCGGCATTGCTGGCGTCATTCTGAACAAAGTCGGTGGCGATCGACACGCGGCCAACTTGCGTCGGGTGGTAGAGCATTACACCGATCTGCCCGTTGTCGGCAGCGTGCCGCGCTTGCCGTCGTTGGGTATCGAAGAGCGTCATCTGGGGCTGATCCCAAGTAACGAGGCAGGTGCGACTGACGCCATCGTCGAGCACATTCGGGCCGCGGTAGCGGAACACGTCGACGTGGAGCGGATCGCCGCCATTGCAGCGCACGCGGAGCTGCCGAAGGTTGAGCCCCCCGACGACCTGAGCACGGGATCCGGGATCGCGGGGCCACGTGTGCGTATCGGCATTGCCCGCGATGACGCTTTTGGTTTCTATTATCCCGATGACTTGGCGGCATTGACCCGCTGGGGTGCCGATTTGGTCCCGTTCAGCCCGGTGCACGACGCCGAGTTGCCGGAGGTCGATGCGCTCTTCATCGGTGGCGGCTTTCCGGAGTGCCGTATGCGCGAACTCGACGACAATGCGTCGATGCGCGCTTCGGTGGTGGATTTCATCGGTGCGGGAGGTCCAACCTATGCCGAATGCGGCGGGCTGATGTACCTGGCCCAACGGCTGCATTGGAATGGGCGCAGCAGCGATATGTGCGGCGTGATCCCCAGCGATGTCGCGATGCATGCGCGTCCCCAGGGCCGCGGCTACGTGCGTCTGCGGGAAACAGAGGCGTTTCCCTGGCCGGCGGGCCGAGTAGGGCAGATCAGCGATGTCTGTGCCCACGAGTTTCACCATTCCGCGCTGACCGACCCCGATCCGTGCTGGGTCTATGCCTATGACGTCAAGCGCGGTACCGGCATCGACGGCAAGCATGATGGCCTGGTGCAACGTAATCTGCTGGCCAGCTATGCCCATCTGCGAGACGTGGGCGGCGTGGGTTGGACCGAGCGCTTCGTCAGCCAGATCCGCGCGACGATGTAGACCCCACGGATGCGTCGATTCGGCACCGGTGTTGCTCTGCGCCGGCACAGGGCGCACCCAGCAATTTCAAACTTGGCCGGCTGACGTCGGGAGTACGGAGCTTCAGCTCCGTCAGAGTGGCCTTGGCGGGCTGAACGTCGCTTGCTCAGCGAGACGATCCGGGCAAACTTGAAACCGGTGGCGCGCGCCGAGCCGGGCAGACCCACAGGCGCAAGCGCGTTATCATGCGGCCCTGATCGCAGGTCCATAGGATTATCAGTATGTTCAAATTGACTCCGGCCTCGGCCGAGCAAGTGTTGAAGGCGGCGAAGCAGGGCAACGCCGAGGGCATGTCGCTGCGGCTGGCCGCCACGCAAAAGGCCGACGGCACCATCGAGTACCGCATGGGGTTCGAAGACTCCATTCGGGAAGAAGATATCCGTTTCCGTAGCGAGGGCGTCGAGCTGGTGATGGCGCCGGAGGATGTGCCGTTGCTCGACCAGGCCGTCATGGATTACGTCGAGATCGAAGCGGGCAAGCCCCACTTCATCTTTCTGAATCCGAAGGACCCCAGCTACGAGCCACCCGCCGACGCTTGAGGCATCACGCCCACATGCCCCCGCGCTGTGCACGGCGGCGACCGCGGAGCCCATAGCACCTTGGAACTCTCCAGCGAAGACAGCTTTCGCCTCAACGTCCTGCTCGCCAACAAGCCGCAGGCGATCCGCATCGACGAGTCCAGGCTGATCGTCTACGGCCTGTCCGATAAGGGTGAGGCCAAGGTGACCCTGCATCCCAGCGGTCGTCCCGAGCAGTATCTGCGCTTGGTCAAGGAGTTGATCTCAGGCCACATTCTCGGCTCGCCGGGCGGCTATCCGGTCTATCTCAGGCGTTGGACGCGCATGGGGCAGATGCGTGACCAAAGCCTCGAGCAACTGCTGATGCTGGGCGAGCCGGAGGCCGTGGTCGCCGCGGTCGGCAGCCCGGGCCTGACCGAGGAACTCGCCCGGCGCGCCTGGTGGGCCATGGAAGACGCGGAGAACGCCCGGCGCATGCTGGAGAACCCCGGCATCGTCGCCAGCGCTATGGGCCCGGTGCTCGCCGACTATCTGCTCGATTACCTGCCGTTCGAGACCGAGACCGACAAGATGACCGCGTCGGTCCGGCTGCTGTTGCAAGCCGGTCTGCTCGATGAGGCCCGACGCGAAGAACTGTGGAAAAAGTCGGCGCGCAAGCAGGCCTATCTGGTGGGCTTTCTGGACGCGATTCCCGATCGCTTGCCCCAGCCCCTCGCGCCGCGTGCCGACACCGCGGAGATCGAAGCGACACTCAGCACCGAATCCGACGACGGCAATGCCGTCGCGGGTTCACTGCTGCGTGTCGTCGGCGGACCTGGGCAGACCTTCCTCAAGACCGTCTCCGCCGTGCTCGCGAAGCCGCCGAATCAGGACGTCGTCACTGCTATCTTCGATTGCCTGCGCAGCTACTTTGTCGCGATCCGCCCGGACGGCGATCCCCGCTTGACGCTGGAAGAACTCATCGCCGATGCCGATGCCTTCGTCGATCCAGCCACCGCGCCGACTCCTGTGCGTAGACTACTCCAGCGTTTGCCAACGGCCCGCGACGACCTGATCGCCATGCGCCTGCTGTCGGGTCCGGGCTATGGCCTGATCCGTCCCGTTCTCAGTGATCCCACCACACTCGGCAGCCTGATGCGGCGCAAGCTCGCGCCGATCATCGAGCCGCTGCAGACCCAGATTACCCGGCTGCGGGGCGGCGCGGCCTGATTCTAGATCCGGCAGTTCGTTCGTCAGGCGAGAAGGATTCGAGGAGCCTGCCGGCAGCGGCACGCAGCAGTGCGAGCAGTTCCTTCTGGCCGCCGACGTGCAAGGTTTGACCAAGGTCCGCCCAATCCCGGTGCTGTAGCACGCAGGCGATCAGGGCCGTCGCCTGATGGTCGGTCAGCACATTCGCCGCCAACGCCCGCGGCAACGCGCTCGTCGTTAGTTGGTGTAATGCCGGCAATGCGGCGTCGAAACCTCTGGATGAGTCGGCGAAGCCGAGGAGCGTGCGCCTGGCCGCGTCGTCGAGTGTCGCCTCGGTGCTCGGTGCCCCGCGCAGCAATTCGGCCACGACCGCTGCATCGACCGAGCGCAACGGGCCCGCCAGCAACACCTGGAGGCGAGGCAGCAGTTGTTGCCGCGCGTAGTTCGCAAGCACTTCGCCGGCGCCGCTGAGGCTGCTGAGTACCACTGCCGCATAGGCGCCGCTGGCCGCGTTGCGCCGACTCCCCAACTGCACCGGCAGCAGGCCGCAGCGGCTCCAGAATCGCAGCAACTCCGGCGTGGCGCCGAAGCTGGCGCCGATGAGGTCGCGACCCCCCGCGCCGGACCAGGCCGCGAGGGCTTGCACCAACCGGGTGCCAAGCCCGCGGCCACGAGCCGCCGGGTGCACGGCGATGCGTACGATGCGCGTCCAACCCAGCCTTGGTGCGTCGAATAGTCCAGCATGGGCGGAAAGGGTCTGCGGCAGCAGATGGCCACGGGGACGGCGGCGGCCGTCGTAGATCGGTGCCAACAGATCCTCGGGGAGTCGGCCCTCGTCGGCGGTCAGCGCGGTGGCCAGTACGCAATCGTCGGAACGTAAGATGCTGACCCGCATGTTCGGGCCGTCGAGCAGGTGACGCAGGTCCGCCGGGCGGGTCTGGTAGTGACCGAGCACCAATAGCCCGAACACCTGCCGCAGCAGGGCCTCGTCGGTGGCGAGTTGCTCGCGGTCCAGCTGCTCCACCACCAGGCTCTCGGCGTCACTCCCATCCAATGGCTGGTGCATGAGCCCCGCCACCCGTTCGTCAGGCGCGGGCTCAGCGTTCAACAACAACGCGTCGTCGATGAATTGCTCCAGCGGGTCGTTCGCGGACCAACGGATCGGTGTCAGCAGGCGCAGCGCGTGCCACCCCGGCGTGACGCGGTCGAGGACGCCGCGAAAGCGCAGGTCGAAGCCGCGGCCGGTGCCCTCGTAGCCGTGCACGGTGGTCGCGAAGACGATGCGTCCGTAGTGCACCAGCATGCGTTCCAGCAATGGCGCTGGGATGCCCGCCGCCTCGTCGACCAACAACAGATCCGCGGGCGGGCGCTCCGCCAGCAGGGCGTCGGGGGCGACAAAGTGCAAGCGATCCAGCGCATGCGGATCGACCGCCGCGGCGTGGCTGAAGACCGACTCCGCGGCCGCCCTGCGCGGTGCCGTGACCAGGATGCGCCGACTGGCTTCCGTCAACAGCCGCGCCGTGGCGATCCCCAGTGCCGCCGACTTACCGCGTCCCCGGTCGGAGCTCAGCACCAGTGGACGACGGGCACGGCCCAAGGCGACCTTGCACACCGCGTCGATCGCCCGTTCCTGGTCCGTGGTGGCCGGCTCGGCCGGCAACAGGGCCTGCGGTCTCGCAACAGCCGGCTCGGCGTGCGACGGCCATTGTCGAGTCGTTTCCGGGCAGTCTCGGGCAGGGGCAGGCGCACTCGCTACGGGCTTGTCCGACGGACAGCGAACACCGCGGGAGATGAAGCGAGCAACCGCGCGAGGCGTGCGATGAATCGGCCAGCGACATCCGCCGCGCCGTAAGGGTAGACGGCGATCCGCTCGGCCTCCGGGTCCGTCATCCCAGCCCAAGTACCCAGCTCCGGCGTCAGCAGTATCAGTAGCCCACCGCCCCGCAGCGCCCCGGCGGCCGCGCCGAAGGCGTCCGCGTCGAAGCCGCTGTGGGCGTCGATAACGAGCCACCCGCATTCGCCCCCGAGCAGTGTGGCGGCCTTCGAGGGGGCGATGGCATCCGACTGATCGTCGCCACCGATCCATCGGCCGTGCGGACCACCGATCGCCTCGGTGGCAGCACGCGCCGCGGCTCGACCCCAGTCGGCATCGCCTTCGAGCAGCAGCAAGCGGCGTTGGCCATTCCGCGCCACCTGGGCGCGTAACGCTAATGCGATACCGACGACCGCCTTGGGATCGGCTGGGTTCAAACCCTGCCTAGGCGGCAAGCCTCAGCGGCAAGGTCCGCAACCGTTGGCCGCTGGCCATGAACAGCGCATTGGCAACGGCCGGCGCGATGACCGGTGTGGCCGGCTCGCCGACACCGGTCGGCGGCTCCGCGGACGCAACGATGTGCACCTCGACCCGCGGCATGCGGTCCATGCGCAGGACCAGGTAGTCCTGAAAGTTCGATTGCTGAACGGCGCCGTCCTTAAGCGTGATCTCGCTCAACAGCGCGGCGGACAGCCCGAAGCCCATGCCGCCTTCCATCTGCGCGATGACGACGTCCGGGTTGACGGCAATGCCGCAGTCGACGGCGATGACGACGCGGTCGACACTGAAGCCGCCCTTGCCATCCAGTGTCACCTCGGCCACCTGGGCGACGTAGCTCTTGAAGGACTCATGCACCGCGACGCCGCGTCCTCGTCCCTCTGGCAGCGGCGTGCCCCAGCCGGCCTTGTCCGCGGCGAGCTTGAGCACGCCCTGATGGCGCGGATGGCCCTCCATCAGCTTCATGCGGAACGCGACCGGGTCCTGCCCGGCCTTCTCCGCCAGCTCGTCGATCATGCACTCCGCGGCGAAGGCGGTGTGCGTCGATCCCACCGAGCGCCACCATTGCACGGGCACCGGCAGTTTCGGCGAATGCAGCTCGCAGGATAGGTGCGGGATCGCATAGGGCAGGTTGGCGGCGCCCTCCACCGAGGTCTGGTCGATCTCGTCGACGATCAGCGCCTGCTCGAAGGCGGTGCCGGCGATGATGGACTGGCCGACGATGCGTTGCCGCCAGGCAATGGGCTTGCCGTCCGCATCCAGGCCGGCCTCGATGCGATGCAGGTACAGCGGCCGGTACCAGCCGGCGCGCATGTCGTCCTCCCGCGTCCAGGCGAGTTTGACCGGCTGCTTGCCGCCGCTGGCCTTGAGGATGTGCGCGGTCTCGATCAGGTAATCGGAGCCTGGATTGGCGCGCCTGCCGAACGAGCCGCCGGCATACAGCATCTCGATGCGGACCTGCTCCGGCTTGATGCCGAGCACGCCGGCGATGGCCTGCTGATCGATGGTCTGAAACTGCTCGCCGTTGATCACGCGCACGCCGCCGTCGGCGGTGGGCTCCATGACGCAGTCCATGGACTCCATCGCCGCATGGGCGAGGTAGGGCACGCTGTATTCGGCCTTAATGACCGTGCTCGCCTCGGTCAGCGCGTTGTCGGCGTCGCCATCGCGGCGCGCCGGCTTGCCTGGTTGCTCGGCGAGCTGGCGATAGTCCGCCAGGATGGCGTCGGAGCCCTGCTTGAACGCGCCGTTGTTGTCCCAGTCGATGACCAGGGCGTCGCGGCCCTGCTTGGCGCTCCAGAAGTCTAGTCCCAGCACGGCGACGCCGCTCGGGATCTGTACCACCTGCTCGACACCGGGGATCGCCCTGGCGGCGCTGTCGTCGAAGCCGCGCACCGTGGCGCCGAATAGCGGCGGGTGTGCGACCACCGCGGTGAGCATATTCGGCAGGCGCACGTCCTGGGTGAAGATGGCGCTGCCGTTACACTTGGCAGCGCTGTCCTTGCGCGGCAGCCGGGCCTTGCCGATGAGACGGAACTCAGACGGGTCCTTGAGTTTGGGTTCGTCCGGCACCGGCTGGCCTGCCGCGGCCTCCGCGAGCGCCCCGAACCCCGATTGCTTGCCGGAGCCAGGATGGCTGACGATGCCGTCGCGGATCAGGAGTTCCGACGCGGGCACCTGCCAGCGCTCCGCCGCCGCGGCCAGCAACATCTGCCGCGCCGCCGCGCCGGCCTTGCGTAGCTGCTCAAAGGAATTGGCGATCGCCGTGCTGCCGCCGGTGCCCTGCACCGGACCCCAGAACAGGTTGCCGTAGCGACCGGCATCCGCCGGCGCGCCCTCGGCACGCATCTGCTCCCAGCTGGCGTCGAGTTCTTCGGCGACCAGGGTCGGCAGGCCGGTATAGGTGCCCTGACCCATCTCTAAGTGCTTGCAGATGACGGTCACGCTGTCGTCGTTGCCGATACGGACAAAGGCGTTGGGCGAGAAATCGCCGCTGTCGGCCTCCGCGCCGCCCGCCATGCCCGGTCCGGCGAGGCGGGGTCGGTTGTGCTCGGTCTCCGCCCGCACCGGCAACTGAACGCCTAGGGTCAGGCCGGCACCGGCGAGCAGGCTGGCCCCAAGAAAACTCCGGCGGCTCAGGTTCTGAATCTGATCGTTGTTCATGATTGGTGGCTTCGGGCTCAGGCGAGTTGTTCGGCGGCACGCTCGATGGCGTGACGGATGCGTGCGTAGGTGGCGCAGCGGCAGATGTTGCCGGACATGCCGGCGTCGATGGCAGCGTCGTCCGGGCTTGGGTTATCCGCCAGCAGCGCGCTGGCCTGCATGATCTGACCGGACTGGCAAAAGCCGCACTGCACCACGTCGAGTTCTTGCCAGGCCTGTTGCACCGCCTTGCCGGCCTTGCCGTTGGGGCCTTCCGCGAGCCCCTCGATGGTGGTGATCTCCTGCCCGGCCACCGCGCTCACGGGCAACGAGCACGAGCGCACCGCGGCACCGTTCAGGTGCACGGTGCAGGCGCCGCACTGGCCGATGCCGCAGCCGTATTTGGTGCCGGTGATGCCGACGTGCTCCCGCAGCGCCCAGAGCAGGGGCATTTGCGGATCAATCTCGAGTTCATGCGTGGTGCCGTTGACGCGAAGTTCGACCATCTGGGCCTCCTGATGCTGTAGCTTATCGTTGGTTGAGCCGTCTGTTGCGCAGTCTGTCCGCGGGCTCCCGCAAAGGGAGTTCGCGCTTGCCTATGCGGGAGGAGACACTCCAACTGGAGGCGACCCCGCTACTGCGCAAAATCTCTAGAGAACGGATTGCACACCGTCAGTCGGTCTTGAATCGATTGACCGTGCTGTAGGTCTTCGGTCCAGAGGAGGTTACACTCGGCGAGCAGCGCCGACGCGATGATCGTGGAGTCGTAGACCGAAAAGCGGTACTGCTCGCTGAGGGCGATGCCGCGTTCGTGGGTGGCGGTGGTCAACGGTTCCACCCGGCATAGCGCGCGGATCGTCTCCAGGAATTCCCTGATTTCGGACCACGTAAGGCCGAGCTTGCGCGATGCCACCGAGGCGAACTCGTTCAGCACCTGGACACTGATTACGCCGCCCTCGGCGAGCAACTCCTCGGCCCTGTCCGCCTTCGCCTTCTCCACCGAAAGCAGATAAAGCAAGACGTTGGTGTCGAAAAATGGCCTATTGCCGCTCATGGGCCTCCAGCCGGTCGAAATGGAATCCCTCGGGAAGCCGGCCGCGGAACTTACGGAGGCGTGCAAGCAACTCCTGATTGGAAGGAGACTTGCGAACAGCCATAGTCTGGGCACCTTCGACCTGGATCTCGATGTGGTCTCCCTCACGTAGATTCAGCGCCTCCACCACGGCGGCGGGAAGTCGAACTGCCAGGCTGTTTCCCCACTTGGAGACTTGCATTTTGTCTTGCTCATGCACTGCGTTGATATACTTGCCCAGAGTGTATATCAATCCCGGATTTCGGGGGTGATCGATCATAGGGACCAACTTATCGGCTGGCAGGTCTGCCGCAATGCAGCCGAACACAGGGACGTCAGACGTATGAAACGCACCACCGGCGCGGCGAACCCGCTTGCCTTGCCGGCGCTTTGACCGACGCAGATGGACCGGGGATCCTAGCGCAGTTGGCCCTCGCGGGCCGTACCAAGAAAACTAACGGAGCAAACCCTCCTGCGGCAGTCGCGGCGGGCGCTCTGCTGCCACGGGACCTGCCGCCATGACGGAGCCAAGCACCAACGGCCTGCCCGCCAGGGCCCCCAAGGCGATGCTGGAGCGCGAGATCAAGCCTGATCTGCGCCAGCTCGGCGAGGCGCTGGTGGGCGGCGGTACCGATGCGTTGAAGGGCGATTGGTACGGGGCCGCCCGGCGGCTGAGCAAGGGCTTTATCGGCGGGCTCGGCCTCAAGGCTGACGACGCCGGGGTGCTCGCCTGGCGGCTGGTGCTGACCGCGTTGCGGCGGGCGGTGTTGGGGCTCGTCGATGAGTGCCGTTCGCTGCTGCGGCCGGCGTTTTTGGATGTGGTGGAAGATGGCCGTCCACTGCTGCTGCGCCAGCTGTGCCAGCTGGAACGCGCGAATGCGCTGCCGGATGAGATTTAGCTGGTCCTGGCCGATACGGAGCTCCGGTTCGACGAGACACTGCTTTCCGCATGCTGGAATCTGCCCCTGCTGAAGGCCCTAAAGCCCGCGTTGGCGCGTTGGCTTATGGCGTTCGGGGTTACAAAGACAGGGCGGTCGCCATCGCCGCGCGTCTGCCGCAACGATTCGGTTTGGCGCTCTGGAACGAGTGGGCGGCACACCCGAGCACCTATCGGCCGCTGTTCGACGCGGTCGGCGCGCTGGGCATTGTGCGGCAGAGTCCGGATGGGGCGGCTGCGCTGTTGGAAGGGCTGGTCGACGGCGCGCCGGATCACGATGCCGACCAAGCAACCGATGGAGATGAGCAAGTTGCGCGCGTGTTTCTTGCCGTAGATGTGCTGAGGGACGTCGGTACAGTTGGCGTCGGCAAGCGCGGCCTGCGTTCGGTCACGAACGCACTGGTGCGAACGATGCAGTCGAGCGGGGTGAGCCCCAAGCAACGCCGCCGCATCGGCCTGCTGTTGGGAGATCTCGAATGGGCGCCGGACGACCTGGACGCCTGGATCGAGATTCCGCCTGATCGTTTCCTGTATGGCTACAACAATGAGCCGCAGGAGATCCCGCATCGATACTGGATTGGCAAGTATCCTGTGACCAATCTCCAGTATGTGCGCTTCATCGCGGGTGACGGATATGCGCGGAAGGAGTTCTGGAGCGACGCGGGTTGGTCTTGGCGGGATCGGACAGGCATCTCTCAGCCCCGTTTCTGGAAGCAAGCTGACTACAACAACCCGCTCTGCCCGGTCGTGGGCGTCAGCTGGTACGAGGCTGAGACCTATTGCCGCTGGTTGGGCTCAGAGGGAATTGCCCAGCCGGCGGACAACGGTGACCCTCTGGCGGATGCGCAGGAGAGCATCTGGCAGGTCCGCTTGCCCACTGAGCTTGAGTGGGAGCGTATGGCGCGCGGAAACGATGGTCGCGCCTATCCTTGGGGCGATGCCGAACCCTCACGAGATCGCGCGAATTGTGAGCGACACGCGGGCGGTACCACCTCGGTCGGGACCTACCCATCCGGGCTCGCAGACAGCGGGGCTGCCGACGTGGCAGGCAACGTCTGGGAGTGGTGCGGCTATTCGCCTGGAATCCATCGGGTGGTCCGCGGCGGATACTGGTTCTTTGACGCGTACAACTGTCGCTGTTCTTTGCGTCTGAATTTCCGTCCGCCCGAGCGCTTCCACGACCTGGGCTTTCGCTGCGCCCGAGTTCGGTCGTGAACTAAGGCCGGGCCGACGGCAGCCAGCGCCGCGGAGCGATAGCGGAGCCCGGTCTCCGGGATCAGCGCAGCACGGCCGGGCGCGACGCCGATCCGCGGCAGCGGATCAGGATTGGCCCCGCGTCCGACCGTGCGCAGCGAGCACCACGGATGGCCCGCCGCTGATCACCGATCGTCACGGCGCTCCAGAGACTGGGCAAGTATTCATCGGCCGCGGCGGAATTGGGCTTGGGGGCGATCTTTCACTGATCGTCACGGCGCTCCAGCGCCGCGACGCATCCCGCGCCGCTCCAGCGGCGCGCCTCCAGGCCGCTGGAGCGACCGGTGAGGCGTTCCGCGCTGGAGCGCCGCAACGATCTCCATCAATAGGGCAGGGCACTGTAGGGCGGATAAACGCAGCGCATCCGCCATCCTGCCGCTGCGCCACGCTCCGCGGCCAACGCCCGATCAGATCGATCAGCACGCTGGAGCGTCGCCACGAGGATCACGAAGCTAGAGCTTCGCCGCGGAGGTCGCGAAGCTGGAGCTTCGCGACCAGAGCAGACTCAGGCTGAAGCGGGCGCACCCCCATGAAGCGCGGCGCAACGACTCACGCGCGATCCAGTCCATGCACCGGGTCTCGGTGCTGGTGCCTAACGACAAGGATCAGGGCACCTTGATCCGTCGGTCGATAGATCAACGAGTACGCGAAGCCCCGAAGGGGCAACGAACGGCGACCCTGCGAGGTCGGCGCGCCAATGGCCGGATTCGCGGCAATCAGTTGCGTAACTCGCTCGACTTCGTCCACGAAACGGACGGCGACGGCTCGCCCCGCCTCCCGACGGTAGAAGTCCAGCGCCGCGACGAGATCGTCCTCAGCGCCGGAATGAAAGCTTTAGCTCATCCGAGCTTGGCGCGCAGGCGTGCGATGGTCTCAGGGCCGGCGAGCGGTGTTTCGCGCGTGGCCGCAACCTGATCCCAGGCGGCATCGAAAATAAAGGGCCAGGTTCAACCGCCAACAGGTTGTGCCGATGGATGCGTGTCTCGGGTTTGCCTCGGGCTAAAGGGTTCGCGCAGAGCCGGAATGTTCTCTACGAACTGGCGGAACAGCTGCTCGATGGTCAGGGCAAGAGGTCAGCGACGCTGATGGCCGTGTCGGTAGCGTGCAATGGCGCGATCCCATCTCCAGTGCCTAACACCTGGCGCTGTCGATAATGATCGCCCAGAGGCTCGCGGTAAACCTCCAGGGACTCGGCCTGGACATCGAGTATCCAATAGTCTTCGATGCCGTTACGCGCGTAGAGCGCGAGCTTGCGGCCCCTGTCGAAAGTCAGCGAGCTGTCGGCGACCTCGACGATCAGCAGCGCGGTGCCTGGGTGGGCGTCGCGATAGTCGCGCGTCGCGCCGATGACGACCGCGACGTCGGGCTCCGGCTCCGAGTAGTCGTCCAGCGCGAGCGGAAGCTGGGAGCGGACAGTGAATCCTGTGACGAACACGTTTCGCAAGACGTCATTGACCAACTGGACCGCGGTGCTGTGTCGGCTCTTCTGCGCTGCCACGTCCAGGATCTCTCCGTCGATCAATTCCAATCTGGCGTCTGGGTGCAGGCCGCCGGTTTCGATCAAACGTTCGTATTCGGCCCGCGTCCAGAGATGGGGCTGGTGGGCGATGGCGGCCATGTCCGAGGGCTCCTGGTCGGTTGTTGAGGAACCAATCTTTCGCGTTCGTGGAGTATGCGTCAAGAGCGAGGCGCGGATCGCCGTTTGTGCGCAAAACGGCCGGTCCGATTGGTACCCGGTCTGCCTATTTGTGCAGAAAACTCATAAACTCCGAGCGCGTGCGCGGGTCTTCCTCGAAGGTGCCGCGCATGGCGCTGGAGACGGTGGAGCTGTTCTGTTTCTGCACCCCGCGCATCATCATGCAGGTGTGGCTGGCCTCCATGACCACGGCGACGCCATGGGCACCAAGGTGCTGCATCAGCGCGTCCGCCACCTGTGCGGTTAGACGTTCTTGGACCTGCAAGCGGCGTGCGAAGACGTCCACCACGCGGGCGATCTTGCTCAGGCCCACCACCTTGCCATTGGGCAGGTAGCCGACGTGGGCATGGCCGAAGAAAGGCAGCATGTGATGCTCGCACATGGAGTAGAACTCAATGTCGCGGACGATCACCATCTCCTTGACGTCTTCGTCGAAGATGGCCTTTTTGATGATCTCTTCGGCGGACTCGTGATAGCCGCCGGTGAGGAAGTCCATGGCCTTGGCGACCCGCAGCGGTGTCCGGCGCAGCCCCTCGCGCTCCGGGTTCTCACCAATCTCGGTGAGCATCTGGCGAACCAAGTGCTCCTTCACTGGATCGTAGATTTCCTCTTCGGAGGCGGGTTCGAAGCTATCGGCGTAATGTCCGCCAGGGGCCATGCGCGATAGGGAGGTTTTTGGGGGCATAGGTGGTTCCTTAGGGTAATGAACGGCGTCTTCGCGGGTCGCCGATCACAATCTTGTCTTTTTCGCCACCGAGGGAAGGTTGGGGCGGGAGGTTGAAAACAGAAACCGCGCCTGCGTGGCCCCAGCCCAAGCAGGGCCTCGGCAGCGGACGGGGCTCGCGGCCCTGGTGGGCTTGCCTGGAAGCAGGTTGCCACATTCGATAGACTGTAGCGTAAATTTTCCGACCTTGAGTGGACGCAACGCCAGCGTTGAGCCTGTGTGGCTGCCGAAACTGATTTGTATTTCAAGTCTCCGCTCTTCGTCCCGTGGCAAGCATGGGGTCAAAGCGGGTGCGGCACCTTGTGCGGGATCTACTTTCGGACCCGGCTTCGGGCCAGGCTGGGAAAGTGCCTCAAGACAGGCGGCGATCTGGGTCGAGCGCCGCCTGCAGCGTCCATCTCGCCCCATTGCCCGCCTGACCCCCTGTTGCCATTTCCGGCTTTCAATCCCCGGCCCATTTACTGTTTGAGGACCTGCTGATGTGTGGATTTTGCGGTGAAATCCGTTTCGACGACCGACCCATCGACCTGGGTGCCCTCGGCGCGGTCAATCAGGCGATGGAGCCGCGTGGGCCGGACGGCAGCGGGCTATTCCAGCAGGCGCGCATCGCGTTGGGGCACCGACGGCTTAGCATCATCGATCTCAGCAGCCACGCGAGCCAACCGATGGTGGACAGCGAGCTGGGCCTCACCGTCGCCTTCAACGGCTGTATCTACAACTACAAGGATCTGCGCGCCGAGCTGGAGGGGCAGGGCTACCGGTTCTTTTCCCATGGCGATACCGAGGTCGTGCTGAAGGCCTTTCACGCCTGGGGTGCCGAGTGCGTGCATCGTTTCCACGGCATGTTCGCGTTCGCCGTCGCCGAGCGCGATACCGGCCGGCTGACCATGGCCCGCGACCGGCTCGGCATCAAGCCATTCTATTACGCGGAGATTCCCGGCGGCGTGCGCTTTGCGTCGACCTTGCCGGCGCTGCTGGCCGGTGGTGGCATCGACACCGAGCTGGACCCGGTAGCGCTGCATCACTACATGCACTTCCACGCCGTCGTACCAGCGCCGTATACCATCTTGCGCGGCGTGCGCAAGTTGCCGCCGGCCACCATGCGCGTCATCGAGCGCGACGGCACCAGCCGCGAACACAGCTACTGGGCGCCGCTGTTCGAGACCAAGCCGGAAGAACGCGGCTACAGCTTTGAAGACTGGCAGGATCAGGTGCTCGGTGCCCTACGAACCGCGGTGGACCGGCGCCTGGTGGCGGATGTCGATGTCGGCGTGTTGCTGTCCGGCGGGCTCGATTCCAGCCTCATCGTCGGTTTGCTGGCGGAGCAGGGTCAGCGCGGGCTCAACACCTTCTCGGTGGGCTTCGAGAGCGTCGGCGACGAGGCCGGCGACGAGTTCCAATACTCCGACATCATCGCCAAGCATTACGGCACCACGCACCATAAGATTCATGTCGACTCGGCGTCGCGGCTGCTGCCGAACCTGCCGGGCTGCATTGGCGCCATGGCCGAGCCGATGGTCAGCCACGATGCCATTGGCTTCTACCTGCTGTCGCAGGAGGTGGCCAAGCACGTCAAGGTGGTGCAGAGCGGGCAGGGCGCCGACGAGGTGTTCGGCGGTTATCACTGGTATCCGCCCATGGCCGACAGCCGCGATCCGGTCGCGGATTATGCGCGCGTGTTCTGCGACCGCGGCCAGGAAGAGTATCTGCGCGCGGTGCATCCGCGCCTGCACGGCGACGACTACAGCCGCGCCTTTATCCGCGAGCACTTCGCGCTCGCCGGTGCCGAGGCGGCGGTGGACAAGGCACTGCGTATCGATCAGCTGATCATGCTGGTGGATGATCCGGTCAAGCGCGTCGACAACATGACCATGGCCTGGGGGCTGGAAGCGCGGGTGCCGTTCCTGGATCACGAGTTGGTGGAACTGGCCGCGCGTATCCCGGCCGAGCACAAGCTCTGCGACGACGGCAAGTGCGTGCTCAAGGCGGTCGGTCGGCGCGTCATTCCAAGCTCCGTCATCGACCGCCCCAAGGGCTACTTCCCGGTGCCGGCACTGAAGTACCCGCGGGGCGAGGTGCTCGACATGATGCGCGACGCGGTGCTGTCCCAGCGCGCCCGCGATCGGCAGCTGTTCCAGCGCGACTACATCGACGAACTGCTGGCGGCGCCGGAGGAGCACATCACGCCGCTGCGCGGTTCCAAGCTCTGGCAGGTGGCGCTGTTGGAGTTGTGGCTGCAGCAACACGGGGTCTAGTCGGCGCGCGAGCGCCGGTGAGGCAACCACCACGGATGCAGTAACAACGGGAAATCACGGGGACACACCAGATGGCAGCAAAAGACAGAATCCACCACCGACTCGAACGCCGCCGCGCCCAGTCGGTCAGCAGCTGGGACAACCAGCCGCGCCACGAGGACGAGGTCTGGTCCGAGACCGTGGTGGACTGCGGCTGGGGGCGGCTGATCTTTGGCCAGACCTTCGATGACCTGAAACGACTGGCCGAGTGCCTGCAGGGCGAGCGTGCCGGCACCCGCGACGTCGCGCTGTACCTGCGCGATCCGCACGTGGTGCTGTCCTATGCGCCGCAGGACCTGTTTCTGGACCCGTCCCACACCTTCCGCCTTTGGCTGGATCGCTACCAGTATTCGCACCGGCGCCCGCGCGGTTTCTTCGTGCGCATGCTCAACAGCCAGACCGATGCCGAGGCTGCCCACCGCTTGTATGCGTCGCGGCGCATGGTACCGCCGAGCCCCGAGTTCATCTGGGACCAGCGCACCTCCCGCGTGCTGCAATACTGGGTCGCCGAGGACGAACAGGACGGCTCCATCATCGGCGTCGTCAACGGCATCGATCACCATGAGGCCTTTGCCGACGTCGAGGGCGGCGCCAGCCTGTGGGCCTTGGCGGTGGACTCCCAGGCGCCGTATCCAGGAATCGGCGAGAACCTTGTGCGTCAGGTGGCGGAGTTCTATCAGGCGCGTGGGCGCTCGTTCCTGGACCTGTCAGTGATGCACGACAACAAGAACGCCATTCGTCTGTACGAAAAACTCGGCTTTTCGCGCGTCCCGGTGTTTGCATTGAAGAACAAGAATGCCTTCAATGAGCCCCTGTTCATGGGGCAGCAGCCGGAGACCACGCTCAACCCCTACGCCACCATTATCATCAACGAGGCGCGGCGAAGAGGCATCGGCATCGAGGTCATCGACGCCGACGGCGGCTATTTTGCGCTGAGCCTGGGCGGACGGCGCATCGTCTGTCGCGAATCCCTGTGCGAGTTCACCACCGCGGTGGCCATGAGCCGCTGCGACGACAAGGCCGTGACCCAGCGCCTGCTGCGGCGGGCCGGCCTGCGGGTACCCGCGCAGACGGTCTATGACGCCCTCGATCAAGCTGAGGCCTTCCTGACCCGGCACAAGCGCATCGTCGTCAAGCCCGCCCGCGGCGAACAGGGGGCTGGTATCAGCGTCGACATACGCGATGCCGAGGAACTGGAGCGAGCAGTCAAGGCGGCCCAACGTATCTGCGAAACCGTGATCCTGGAGGAGTTTTGCGTCGGCGACGATCTGCGTATCATTGTTATCGACTTCGAGGTGGTGGCTGCCGCCATCCGTCGCCCGGCGCAGGTGGTGGGTACTGGCTCACACACCGTCAACGAACTTATCCAGATTCAGAGCCGGCGCCGGCGTGCAGCGACCGGCGGTGAGTCGTCGATCCCGATGGACGACGAGACCGAGCGCTGCGTGCGCCTGGCCGGTTACGGCATGGACGACATCCTGCCGGAACACGAGGTGCTGGTGGTGCGCAAGACCGCCAACCTGCACACCGGCGGCACCATTCACGACGTCACGGGGGATCTATCTCCGGCGTTGGCACGGGCCTCAAAAGAGGCCGCCCGGGCGCTTGACATCCCGGTGACCGGGCTCGACTTTCTAGTGCCCGACGTGACGGCGTCGGACTATGTCATTATTGAGGCAAACGAACGGCCGGGCCTGGCCAACCATGAGCCGCAACCGACCGCCGAACGTTTCGTCGATCTCCTGTTTCCGCAGACTGCCACCCGTGAGGCCCGTGCTTGAAAGCGCTTCAAATCGATACCGACTATCTGCTGGACATCCTGCTCAAGCTGCTGTTCACACCAAGCCCGTCCGGTTACACCGACCGCGTCGTGCATTTGGTCTGCGAGGAGCTCGAAAGCCTTGGCGTGCCCTTCGAGCTGACCCGCCGCGGTGCCATCCGCGCGACGCTGAAGGGTGAGGCTTCGCGCCCCAACAAGGCCATCGTCGCGCACATTGACACCCTCGGTGCCATGGTCAAGGCGCTCAAGCCCAACGGATGGATAGCCCGGTAGTGCCTGATGTCAAACAGAAGTGGCAAACGTCATCCGGTTTTCCCTGGTCAATGAAAGCGTCGAATTTTTTCGGGTTTTCCGCATCAACAGCAGCGCCAATCTCATAGAGGTCTTCTATGAAGACAAACCAGTCGTCGGCTTGGTAGGCGCGCATGCCGCGTGGGTCCTCATAGAACACTTTACGCACTTGGGGAATTCGATCCCGGACTTCCACAAGCTTGTCCACCTGTTCCTGGTCGTTGCAGAAGACGGCCGTTAAGTCCATGTAATTGACGAGTTCAGCAATTTCATCGGGCAGGCTCGTTTGATATATCCCGGCCGAAATCGCACCGATGGACTGGGCACCAATGGCCATGAACAGCAGCTCTGGAATATTGTCACCAATCAACGCCAACTTGTCTTCTTTTTTTATTCCTAATTTGTCGAGCCCCAGCGCGACTTTGCGTACGCGTTCGTAGAAATCGTTCCAAGTGTAGTTGTTCCAGTATCCGAAATCTTTCTCGCGCAGAGCGACTTTATCGCCGGTTTTATTAACCCTCCAGCGCAGAAGTTGTGGAATTGTAAAATCTAACAAATACTCTTTATTTTCCATGACAAAGATAACACCCGTATATTTGATTTTTTTAAGCAGCCACGAATTCGCGCCAATGTGCACGATTCTTTTTGATTAATCGTTCCCGTTTGGGCGTGCACGAAGAATCATGGACAATCGCTGCTATTGAAAAAATTTCGATTTTCGAACTTTGAGCTACTCTTCTCCAATGTATGCTTCGATGACCTTGGGTATTTTTACTACTTCTTTAGGCATTCCAGCACCTATCAGTTCTCCAAAATCGAGGACATAAATAAAATCTGATATGTCCATGACGACTCCCAAGTCATGTTCCACGAGCACAACGGTGGCATTCCGTTCTTTCTGAATGTCGATGATAAAGCGCACCATGTCTTCTTTTTCTTCGATATTCATTCCGGCCATAGGCTCGTCAAGTAATAGCAGTTGGGGCGCCAAAGTGAGGGCGCGAGCCACCTCTACCCGTTTTTGAATCCCATAGCTAAGGCTGCCCACTGTGTGTTTGCGGTAGGGCTCCAACTCCATGAAATCGATAACCTCTTCCACATACTGTCGATTTAGCGACTCTTCTTTGGATGCTTTCCCAATATAAACCACAGCCTGCAGAACGTTATAACGGAGCTTCTGATGCCGGGCCAGCATGAGATTGTCCAAAACGGTCATACCACTGAATAATTCAATATTTTGGAAAGCCCGCGCAATTCCTATGTTGGAAACCTCGTGCGGTGATGCTCTGTTGAGTTTCTTGTCTCCGTAATAGATATCGCCTGATGTCGGGTGATAAAATCCGGAAATACAATTCAGCAAGCTGGTCTTACCGGCACCATTGGGACCGATAATTGATGTTATCAGACCCGGTTCAATGTCAATGTTTACATCGGACAATGCAACCAATCCGCCAAAGGAAAGGGAGACATCCGTTATCATTAACGTATCCATCAGATGGGTTTAAACTCCAAGCAGTGTTGATTTCTATTTTATGATGGCAGCCAAAACAAAAAAAGGCCTCTACATTTGACCTCTTCTCTCTTATCCAGATGAGTGGCAATGTTGGATTCATATCGGTCGGTTTTAGACTGAAGATGATTGACCACAGTTGCAAGGCCTTGTTGAAATATGATCCAATTTCCGCTGATTGAGTTGATTCAAAGCTGTCTGGTTATTAACCGCATGTTTCAGAAAATATGAATAGCATTCATTCCGTAAAGGGCTTTCTATATTATGCCTATTATTTAGTCAAGCCTAAAAAAATCTCAAAATAACAGACATTACATCGGATATATCGTTGTGATCGATGCTGTCATTTAGGCAACCAGACCAGGTAAGTTTATCGGGTGGGCGCTCAAAGCCCTTCAAGCTATAACATAGCTACAATTTCAGTTTCATAAAGACAGAAACTAATGGGGATGTCAAGTTTATAAAATAGCTGTATAATAGCGGTCAAAAACCACTATTTTTCGACAGTCATTAGATGTGCCTGCAGGTTGATTTTCTTATTTTTAATACCGAGTTTCTTACGGATGTTGTAGCGGTGAAACAGGATCGTATTTTTAGAAAGGCACAGCAGGGCGGCGATCTCTTTGTTGGTTTTTCCTTCTTTCACCAGGTTTGCCACCCGGATTTCAGCGGGCGTCAAATTGATGTGTCCGCGCTGCGAACTGGCTGATAAAAGGTGAGATAATGTTGTTCAAATTCGATTCGAGAATGCTGACGAGCGTCACTTGATCGGTGTTCAGACGGCTTTTCCTCAGCCTTTCGAGATAAGGCCCGATCAGCTCTTTGACGTTGGACAGAACGTTGTCAGACAATTCTTTTTTGTCGTCTTCGCGCTGCTTCAACAACACTTTTAGGGCCGTATTGACTTCAGCGAGATGATGAGATTGGGCTTTGAGCTCCACCTCGCGCCTGCGCAGCTTTTTCTCAACCCGTTTACGATCCTCGACTTCCCTCGCCAGGCATGCATTGGTATTCGCCAGCTCGGCGGTTCGTTCGGTCACCAGTTCCTCCAACTGGTCGCGGTATTGCCGCAACTCCTCCTCGACCTTCTTGGCGGCGCTGATATCCCGGAGGATCACGATATTTCCGGCCGGTCTGCCATCACGGTCGTTATAGAGCCGGGAGCTGATCTGAACATCGAGTATTCGGCCGTCCTTGGTCGATCGCTTCGTTTCGAAAAGCTGGATAGTGTGCCCGCTGAGCATGCTCTCGATGGCGGCTCTTGTTTCCGGTAAGTTTTCCGCAGGCACAAATTCGATCGGCTTTCCCAGCAACTCCTCACGCGCATAGCCGAAAGTGCGCTCGAAAGCAGGATTCACATGCGTGGCCCGGCCATCGATGTCGTAAACCGCCACCGGATCGGGGGAAGACTCCAGCAGGGAACGGTATAACTTTTCGCTGTCTCTCAGAATGGCTTCGGTTTTTATTCTCTCTTCCAGTTCGCGGCGCGCATCGGTGATCAGCTGCGCTTTTTCAAGCGCCAGAAGCGCCAGTTCGGCAAAGCGACTCAGTATCGTAACATCCTCTTGCTGAAACCCTTTGTCATTTTCCACCCGTGCCAGCCCGATGACGCCCAAGACACCTTTTTCAGATGTTAATGGGATACCCACAATGGGGCCTAATGGGTCGAGACTCCTGTCCGGCAACCGCCCGGGCCAGGATTGGTAGTCGTCGACCACAACAGGCTGTTCAGTTTGCCAGACCTTGCCACCCATACCTTCCCCGATTCGAACGCGCCGGCCGAGCTGACCCTTGAAAAATCCCATCCCGACCTGCATCTGCATCCGGGTTTTGCTGGGTTCCAACAGATAGATATACCCATGCCCCGAACCGGTCAACAATGCGGCCCGATAGAGAATGGTCTCGAGCAATTCGTCCTTGTCAAGCAGGTCGAGCAGGCCGATGGCGGTTTCATGCAACGCGGTAAGGTACTCGTTGCGGCGCAGCAAGTCTGAACGGCCCTTTTTCATGTCGGCAGCCGCCACCGCTATTTTACTGGATCTTTTTTCGAGCTGTCGGCGCTGTAATTTATTCTGCAAATTTTTCGGCACCTGGTTCACACCGAACCTGTTAAGATCTCATAAATTCAATACCCTCCGGCAAAGCCGGAGGGTTTACCGATGATTATTGTCGAAAAAAAACCTGGCCGGGATCGACCCCGGTGAATTCACGGCGGCGAACTGCCACCCGCTTAAACCCCTCAGGAATTGCCCTCCCAGCCGACAGTGACATCATCCGCGTCGACGATCACCGGCACCTTGCGCACGCCCTTGGAATACTTCAGCATGGTATCAAGATTACCGGTTGACGAATAGATGTCGATGTACTCGAAGTCTTTACCCGCTTTCGTGTGAGCTGCCCGAGCTTGAGTGGTGAACGGTCATGTGTTCTTGCCGAAAATCAGGATATTGTCCCCCATCTTACACCTCCTCCATACGGCCAGTATTCGAAAACACGCTGGCAGTCCGGGGCATTAGAAGCAGTCTCAAAATGAGGCTTTTCGACCGAGATCGAGGCGGGACCGAGGATCCCTGCTTTGCGGGACGTCCCGCCTGATCGATACTTCCTTGTAATTCGCAACCCGCAGGCATCAAGTATGTTGAGGACTTGAGACGAGGGCGCAACGCAAAGGCTCGTCCGCATCTTGCGGATCGGGCGGAAAAACGTTTTTTGGGATGGCTTCTGGTCAAAGACCGCCCTGGCCGCTTTCTATTAGTGGCCCCAGCGGCAACTGCTGGAGTGGTAGCAACATTTCCTATAGGTGTCAATGATTTGGAATTGACAAGCCCTTATGGTGCTGCTAAGAATACCTGTTTTTGTTCCGGCAATACGATCTGCGTTCCCCGCACCCTGCCCGCTCATGCCGGCCACCATAAACCATGGCTTCCAGCATCACCTCACGCATGCAATTTCAATAAGGAGGCTCAGAAAAAAGCTGAACGGCTTGATTGACGCCGCTCAGCAGGCAGGTTTAAACGGCGAGACAAACAGTTACACATCGTTGCCGATTGCATCGCAACACGAAACGGGGGCCGACGGAAAAGAACCGCAGACTATGGTTGAGCATCAGAAAAAGATGTCCCGGGAAACGGTTATCATCAACGAACTTGGTCTGCATGCGCGGTCGGCCGCACAGATTGCCAAGTTGGCCAACCGGGCCAATTTTAAAGTTTGGTTGTCCAAAGGTGGGGCGTCGGCAGAAGCGACAAGCATAATGGATCTGCTGGCACTTGAATGCCCGCGGGGAACAAAGGTGGTAATCACCATCGAAGACCCTTCAGATATGGAGGTTCTAAACGGGATTGCGCAGTTGATCGAAAACGGATTTGGAGAATAACGTTTCATGCAGGAAGCCAACAAAAAGGAATACAATCTCACAGGAATCAGCGCCTCGCCCGGTATTTGCATCGGCAAGGCCTACTTGGTCGACAAGGAAGGTGTCGACGTCGTTTCCAGATATTCCATCCAGAATGAAAATTTAAAGGATGAAGTCAAACGCTTCAAAGCCGCTGTCAAGAAATCGCGCGACGAATTGCGGGCCATCATCGAAAACACACCCGATGACTTTCGCCAGCAGACCAGCATTCTGGAAACGCAGGAAGTGCTCCTGAAGGATAAATTGCTTTATGGGAAAACCATCGAGGTCATCGAACAGGAGCGCGTTAATGCCGAATGGGCACTTCGACAGGTTGTGGCCCATCTTAAAACAATTTTTCAGGGCATGTCGGACCCCTATCTGAAAGAACGCGCAACGGATGTCGTCCATCTCTCCGAGCGTATCATGGGCAATCTGGTAGGGACCAAGCAGGTCAATATCGGTATGATCGACAAACGGGTTGTTCTGGTAGCCAAGGATCTGTCCCCAGCGGAAACCAGCCAGATCCGACTGGAACGGATAAAAGGATTCATTACCGACAAAGGTGGCAAGACCTCTCATACCGGAATTATTGCCCGAACTTTAGAGATCCCCGCCGTGCTGGCTCTGGGCAATGCCACAGCGACGATTCGCAACGACGATATCGTAATCCTTGACGGCAATACCGGCACAGTCATCGTACACCCGACTGAGGACACCTTACTCGCGTACGAAGAGCGGCGCATGCGATACGAACGTCACAAAGCGGCCATCAGCCGCAGCAGCCGTCATCCGGCCGAATCGCTTGACGGCCACGGTGTAAAAGTGCTCGGAAACATCGAGCTCCCTGAGGAAGTCGTTTCGGTGGTAAACTACGGTGGCGACGGTATCGGCCTCTACCGTACCGAGTTTCAGTATATGAGCCGCCCCAGCTTTCCCAGCGAAGAAGAACTCTATGACAAATACTCCGATGTCGTTCAGGTGATGGACCCCAAACCGGTAACGATCCGAACCCTCGATGTAAATGGTGACAAATCGCTTTCAAACGGAAACGGGCTACATGAACCCAATCCGGCCCTTGGCCTGCGGGGCATTCGCTACTGCCTGCAGCGTCCCGCGGTGTTCCGCACCCAACTGAGGGCAATCCTGAGAGCCGCGGTTCACGGGAATGTGAGGATCATGTTCCCGATGGTGGCCACTGTAAGCGAGGTTATCCAAGCCAAAGGGGCCATCGAAAAGGCTGCGGAATCCCTGGAGAAAGAGGGTGTCCCTTTCAATGCCGATCTGAAAATCGGTGCCCTGATTGAAGTTCCCTCTGCGGTCATCATGGCGGATGTGATCGCGCAAGAGGTCGACTTTTTCAGTATCGGCACCAACGACCTCATCCAGTACACACTTGCCATCGATCGGGGCAACAAGAATGTGGCCCATCTTTTCCGGCCCCTCGATCCGGCAATTCTGCGCATGCTGAAACGACTTGCGGAAGTCGCCAGGCAAAACGGCATCCGGGTGTTCATCTGCGGTGAAATGGCCGGTTATCCGATACACACGCCCCTTCTTTTGGGCCTCGGGTTAGACGAATTGAGCATGAACCCCCAGGCAATACCAACGATAAAGCAAATGATTCGATCAATTAATATCAGCGATACAGAAGCCCTGGTGGATGAAGCACTCAAATTGATGTCGGCGGAGAAAGTCTTTACCCTCTTACGCGACACATACGGAAATATACTGTCCGAATTCGACCAGGCTGAATAGGTTCCTATGTGAGCCTGATTCGTACTACCGGTCAAATTCAATCTGAAGTAAGGAAGGACCCGTGGGAAAAGGGCAGAAAAAGAATATTGCCGAGAATCGCAAAGCCCGCTTCAACTACCACATCGAGGATGTGTATGAGGCCGGCCTCGTTCTCATGGGGACCGAAGTAAAGTCACTGCGTCAGGGACGA
>CAVOSE010000052.1:0-43879 GCA_963698775.1 uncultured Gammaproteobacteria bacterium | reverse complement strand
CTGCTATCATCCCGCATTGGCTGATTCCGTTGTAACGAACAGGATGCGGGGACGAGCAATGTCTGTACTGGTTGGTGATATCGGTGGCACCAAGACGAGCCTGGCGGTCGCCGAGGCGGGGGAGGGTGGCGACCGCATTGGCCTGACGCTGGAACGGCGCTACGCGAGTGCCGAGTTCGTGTCGCTGGCGGACATCGTCGAGCGCTTTGTCGAAGAAACCGGTGCGGACTGTGCGCTTGGCAGTTTTGCCGTCGCCGGGCCGGTCGTCGATGACCGCAGCAAGACCACCAACCTGCCCTGGGAGTTGGACGCCCGCGCCCTTGCGGAGCGCCTCGGCTTCCGTCGTGCCCGGCTGCTGAATGATTTGGAGGCGGTTGCCTGGGGCGTCGCGGCGCTGGACGACGGAGATCTGGCGACGCTGCAGGTTGGTGAAGCCGAGAACGATCTAGGCGTCGGCAATGCCTGCGTGGTGGCCGCCGGTACCGGACTCGGCGAGGCCGGCCTGTACTGGGACGGCAGCCGTCATCATCCCTTTGCCACCGAGGGCGGCCATACCGACTTCGCGCCCACCGACGAGCGTGAGTTCGCGCTACTGAATCACCTGCAAAAACGCTTTGGTCGTGTCAGTTGGGAGCGCGTGGTGTCTGGCATGGGCATCGGCAACCTGTATCTGTTTCTGTCCCAATGGCATCGCGCGGAGCATCCGGCGGCGGTGGACCAGGCGTTGTCCGCCGACGGCGATCTGGCCGCGGCGGTGGCGGTATCGGCGGCTGCCGGCTGTCCGGTCTGCGCGGAGACCATGGACCTATTCGCGCTGTTGTATGGCCGCGAGGCCGGCAACATGGCCCTAAAGCACATGGCGCTGGGTGGGGCGTACCTAGGCGGCGGCATTGCGCCGAAGAACCTGGATCTGCTGCGCCGTGGGGGATTCATGCAGGGCTTTCTCGACAAAGGCCGTATGCGAGCGTTGATGCAACGGATGCCGGTGCGGGTGATCCTGGAGCAGCGCACGCCGCTGCTCGGCGCCGCCCGTTTCGCCCTGTCCTGATGACGCCTCGCGAGAACGTCGGCGCCTGGGTGGAGTCGCCGCTGGCGCAACGCGTCATCATTGCGCTGATCTCCGTCAACGCCATTACGTTGGGGCTCGAGACCTCAGCCACGGTCATGGACCACTATGGCACGGCATTGCGGCTGTTCGATCACTTCGTGCTCGCGGTCTTCGTGGTCGAGATCGGCGCCAAGCTGTTCGCGTTTCGGCTTGGCTTCTTTCGCAGCGCCTGGAACCTGTTCGATTTCGTCATCGTCGCTATTGCGTTGATCCCTGCCAGTGGTCCGCTCGCCGTGCTGCGGGCGCTGCGTGTACTACGGGTGCTGCGACTGATCTCGGGCGTGCCTCGGCTGCGCTTCGTCGTCGAGGCGTTGTTACAAGCTGTGCCTGGCATCTCTTCGATTGCGGTGCTGATGCTGCTCCTTTTCTATATCTTCGCGGTGATGTCCACGAGTCTGTTCGGGCCGGCTTTCCCTGACTGGTTCGGCAGCGTCGGCGCATCGATGTACACCCTGTTTCAGATAATGACCCTAGAGAGCTGGTCCATGGGGATCGTGCGCCCGGTGATGGAGGCCTTCCCCTATGCCTGGGCCTTTTTCATTCCGTTCATCCTGATCGCGACCTTCACCATGCTGAATCTGTTCATCGGCATCATCGTCGACACCATGCAGACCATGCACGATGCTGACCATGTCGCCGAACGGGAGCAGATCGAGGGCGCCGTTCATGGCGATACCAGCAAGATCATCGACGAGGTGAAAACCCTGCGCGGCGAGATCGCGGCGCTGCGCTCGCTGCTGGAACAGGATCGCAAAGCCCGGCGGACCGGCGTGCATTCGTTGCATAATGACTGCAAAGAAATTTGAAGTGGTTTATGCTGTAAGCCGCGTATTGATATGATTTGACTGGATAATGGTAGAGATGACGTATTTGCTGATGGCCCCCATCTGGCGATGGGTCTTATGACGGGGGGTCTTATGACGGGGGGCGGCACTGAGCGGCCGCGGGGTGCCCGTGGTCCAAGGTCGGCCCTGCGATCAGGCTGGCTCTGGGTGGCGTGGCTGCTGCTGATGCCGCTGTCCGCGGCGGCACTGAACCTCGAAGTCAAGGTGGAGGGCGTCGAGGGCGAGGAGCGTAAGAACGTGCTCGCGCTGCTAGGCATCTATCAGGAACAGACCGACAAGGAACTCACGGTGGCGCGCCTGCTGGCATTGCACCGGCGCGCGCCGGATCAGATCCGCGATGCACTGGCGCCATTCGGTTTGTACCGCGTCGAGGTGCAGGACGCACTGACGGAGCCCCCGGCCGACGGCGGCAAGTGGGTCGCGACCTACAACGTCACCCCGGGCGAGCCTGTGAAGATCGGCAGCATCGACTACCAGGTCACCGGTGCCGGTGCCGCCAACCCAGCCTTTCCCAAGCAGTTCGGCATGCAGGTGGGTGAAGTGCTGCTGCACTCGGCGTACGAAAGGGCAAAATCGCAAATCACCGCAGCGGCCTCCGAAGAGGGCTATTTGGATGCCGACCTGGTTCGGCACCAAGTGCTGATCGACCCGGTCGCCTACGAGGCCATCATCGAGTTCCACATGGACACCGGTCCGCGGTACTACCTGGGTAAGGTCGAGTTCAACCAGGATTTGCTGGCCGACAGCTATCTGCAAAAATTCGTCCGCTTCAAGCCCGGCGACGTTTACGATCCGGATCGGTTGCTGGCGCTGCAGGGACGCCTGCTGGGCACGGAGTACTACGAGAACGTCGAGATCGTGCCTCTGACGGAGCAAGCCGACGCCAATAATGTGATTCCGATCGAGGTCATTGCGGAGCGTAACAAGGCGAATAAGTACCGCGTCGGTCTCGGTTTCGGTACGGACGTCGGGCCGCGATTGCTGCTGGAATATCAACGCCGCTACATCGGTCGTCATGGGCACAAGCTTAAGACCGAGATCACGGTGTCGCAGCCGCAACAGTCGCTGGTGGCGGAGTACCGTGTGCCGTTCCGCAATCCGGTGCAAGACTATCTGCTGATTCGCCCGGAGTTCTATGCCTATGACACCGAGAGCCGCCAGGGCACGCTGTTTAAGCTGTCCGGGGCGCAGTCGATCGTCACGCCGGGCGGCTGGCGGCGCAACATCGGTATCGACTATCGCTACGAGGACTACGACGTCGGCTCTTCCGACACCGATGTCTTCAATGGGCTGGTACCGAGTATTTCCTGGTCCAAGGTCGATGCCGATGATCCGCTGAACACACGCAACGGCTATCGGCTCAAGTACATCCTCCAGGGCACCGTGGGCGGTGTGCTGGCCCAGACCAGCTGGCTGAGCGCCAGCGCCAGCGGCAAGTACATCAAGAGTTTCGGCGAGCGCTACCGGTTCATCAGCCGAGCCGATGTCGGCGCGATCTGGGCCAGCAGCGTCGAGGACGTGCCCGGCAGCCTGCGCTTCTTCGCCGGTGGCGACCAAAGTATCCGCGGTTGGGCTTTGGACGCCCTCGGCCCGATCGATCCGGATACGGGCGAGGTCATCGGTGGCCGCTATCTGGGGGTGGGCAGCCTGGAACTAGAACGCAAGATCAAGGGCAATTGGAGCGCCGCGGTGTATACCGACTTCGGCAATGCCTTCGATCCCACCTACACTAGCGATTGGGAGCAGAGTGTCGGGGCCGGCATTCGCTATGCGACACCGATCGGTCCGGTCAGGGTTGGTGTCGCCTATGCCGTCACCAAAGACCCGGCTGGTTTTCGACTCATCATCGGCTTGGGGCCGGACCTATGAGCGAGCAGCAACCGTCCACGCCGAAACCCTTCGACGACGTGGCCAAGCACGCGGGCACCGATGATACGCAGGCGGAGGCAGGAGCCCCGGTGGCGACCACCGCGCCCGGCCGACGCCGGCGTTTCCGTCCGCTGCGGCTCCTGCTCGCCCTGGTCCTGCAACTCCTGATTCTGATTCTCCTCTTGCTCGGCTTCGTGCTGGGGACGCAGACCGGTCTGCGAGCAGCCATTGCCGTCGCCGAGGATCTGGCCCCAGAAATGATTCACGTCGACAGTGTCGACGGACGTGTTCTGGGCGAACTGCGTCTGCAAGGACTGCGGCTGAACTTGCCTGGGCTGGCGCTCAACCTCGGACATCTGCATCTCGACTGGAGCCCCGGCGCGTTGTTCGGCGGTACGCTGCGGATCGCTGATCTGTCCGCGAGCGACATCGACATCGTCGCCGACCCGGGGCCGGAGAAGGCGCCGGAATCGGAGCCGTTCGAACTGCCACAGATCCAACTTCCCATCGGGCTGGATATCGAGCGCGTGCTGGTCGAGCGGCTCAGCTTCAACCAGACCGGCGCCGCGCCGGAGGCAGCGATCCGGCTCGAACGCGCCGAACTGTCGGCCACCGCGCTCGGCGATAGTGTGGATCTCCGTCGTCTCGATGCCAAAATGGCGCAACCGGAGGTGGCCGCCGCGGTGAAGGGTAATGCCCGCCTCACCGGTGATTACCCCATCGATCTCGACCTGGACTGGCAGTTCAAGCAAGCACCGGCGTTGGCATTGAGCGGCACTGGCAAGGTGACGGGGGATTTGGCCGCGCTGCATGTGACCCATCACATTACCGGCTCCGCGGACGTGACGTTGGATGCCGATCTGCGCGAGGTGCTAAGCGCGCCGTCCTGGAACGGCAACGTCCGCATCGACGCCGTGCGGCTGCCGGATCTTGTCGCGGACGCACCGTCCGTTAATGTTCGGGCCGAACTGAAGACAGAGGGTAACCTCGATCAGGCGCGCCTGACCGGTCATTTGGCCGGTGATGCCCCGGAATCGCCTGACTTCGGCAAGCTCGGAGCCGAACTAGACCTCGGCTGGTCCGCCAAGATCCTTGCCATCGATGCCTTCAAGCTCAACGAGACCCTGTCCGGGGCCATGCTGGATTTGGCCGGAACGGTGGACCTGAACGGCGCGCAACCGGCGTTCGTGTTGGCGGGCGTCTGGGAGCGTCTGCGCTGGCCCTTGACCGGAGCCGCGTTGGCTGAGTCCCCCCAGGGTAAGCTCGACGTCGACGGCGACCTCGAGGCCTTCCGCTATGCATTGACCGCGCAAGCCTTCGGCGAGCAGATCCCCGAAACCAGTCTGACCCTGACGGGCACCGGCGACACCGCCGGCACCAAACTGGAGCAATTGCTACTCGAGACCCTCGGTGGCCGCATCGAAGGCAAGGGCAATGCCGCGTGGTCGCCGGCCCTGACCTGGGACCTGGCCCTGAACGCCGCCGACATCGATCCAGGCCTGCAGTGGGCGGGTCTCGACGGCAAGCTTGCGCTGAAGGCCGACACTAGCGGTGGGCTCGACGACGGCTTCGACTACAAGGTCAAGCTGGATGCCGCGCTCCCCGCCTATCCGGCGGCAGTCGTGAATCTGACCGGGACCGGCACTGGCGAGCGCGCGCGGCTGGACAGCCTCAACATCGAGACTCTCGGCGGTGTCGTCGATGGTAGCGGCGACATCGCCTGGGCGCCGGCGCTGACCTGGGACCTGACACTGAACGCCAACGACCTCGACCCCGGCCGCCAGTATCCGGGGCTGGACGGGCGCATCGCTCTGGACCTGCTCAGCAGCGGTGGTCTGGAGCAGGGGTTCAGTTATAGCGTTAAGGGCAACGCGAACCTGGCCGCCTATCCGCCCGCGGTGCTGGATATCGTTGGCACCGGCGGTGCCGACAGCACCAAGGTCGAGACACTGGCGGTGCAACTCCTGGGCGGGCGTATCGATGGAAGCGCGGAGGTCGCCTGGGCACCCGAGCTGGGCTGGGACACGGCCTTGACGGCACAGGACATCGACCCCGGCAAGTTGCTAGCGGACTGGCCGGGACGTATCGGCGGGCGTATCGAGAGCAGCGGCAAGGTCACGCCGACCGGCCCGGACCTGACCGCGCGTATCGTCGACCTCGGCGGCGACCTGCGCGGCTATCCAGTCAAGGTGGACGCCGATGCCGCCGTGCGCGGCAAAGCGATTGAACTTCGGCAGCTCCAGGCGAGCTCTGGGGCAACGCGCCTGAGCGCCGACGGGAGTATGACCGACCAGCTCGACTTCCGTTTCGACTTCAGTTCGCCCGATCTCGGTACTCTGCTGCCGGATGCCAAGGGACGCCTCAGCGCCGATGGCCGCGTCGGCGGAACGCTGGCCGCACCGAGCATCGCACTGTCCTTGGACGGACGCGATGTTGAAGTGACAGGGCAGGGCATCCAAACCATTACCGGGCGTGCGGACGTCGGCCTCGGGGAGGGCGGGGCCTTCAAGATCGACATCAAGGGCGCCAACCTGATCGCCGGCGGTCAACGCTTCGAGGCCCTATCCATCCAAGGCAACGGCAGCATGGCCGCGCATAAACTGGAGGTCAATGTCGATGGTGAGGTGCTGTCGTTGGCGTTGGGTACCGATGGCGCCCTCGCGGATGCCGGCGCCTATTCTGGCTCGTTGCAGCAACTCGCGCTGACTACGCAGGAATTCGGCACCTGGAGTTTGCAACGGCCGGCGCGCTTCGGCATGGATCAGGGCCGCGTCACCGCCGGACCACTGTGCATCAGCAACGGTAACGACTCCGGCGCCTGTGCCGCCTTCGAACAACAGCAGCCTGGGCGCTTCGATGTCAGCCTCGACGCCGAGCGCATCGGGCTGGAGATCCTGAACCCACTACTGCCGGAAGCCACGGTCATGAATGGCTTCGTTCGTGCCAAGGCCAAGTTCCGCGGCGAGGGTTCGGTGCTGACCGGCGGTGCACAGATACAGTTGCCCACCGGCGAGATTGAGGTCGTGCTGCCGGACGCCAAGGATAAGCTGGTGTTTTCCGGTACTGGAGTCGACCTGCGCGCGACCGGCGCGGGTCTGAACGCCACACTGGCGGTGCCACTGGAAGGGGTCGGTCGCATCGACGGCAAGGTGTCGGTGCCGGGCTTCAGCCTCTCGGGCGGTGCCGATCCGTCCCTGCGCGGCGCGATCGAAATACGCTTAACCGATCTGTCGCGTATCTCCAACTTGGTGCCGGACCTGACCGACATCACCGGTGCCGTCAACGGCGACATCGATCTGAGCGGTACACTCGGTAAGCCCAACATCAGCGGCGCGCTGGCCCTAAGCCAGGTGGGCCTGAAGGTGCCGCTAATCGGACTGGTGGTCAGCGAGACCAATCTGAGTGTGGAGTCCCGCAGCGCGAACAGCCTCACCGTCGACGGCGGTGCCCTGGTTGGTGGCGGGCAACTCACTGTCAACGGCAGTGCGCAGATACTCGAACAAGGCCTGAGTGCCAAGGTGAACATCACCGGCGACAAGCTCAAGGTGGCCGATAGTAAGGAGTACTTCGCGTTGTTGTCGACGAATCTTAAGGCTGGGGTCGGTCCCGCCGGCGCATCCGTGCAGGGCGAGATCGTCATCCCCCAGGCCCGCATCATGCCCCGCACCATCCCGTCCGGCGCGATTCAGCCTTCGGCGGACGTCGTCATTGAGGAGCCGGCGGCGGCCAAAGAGGCGGTACCGATGCATATCGACGTGCTGGCAAAGCTCGGCGATAAGGTCAGTATCGAGGCCTTCGGCCTGCGCGGGCTGTTGCAGGGCAACCTGCGCATCACCAAGGTGCCGAACAAGGGCATTGTCGGTGACGGCCAGCTCGAAGTGGTCGACGGTACCTACCGCGTTTCTATCCCCGGCATGGGACTGGTCACGGCCATTGGCAAACCATTGACCATCAAGCAGGGCATCGTGGTGTTCGCCAAGACCCCCATCGACAACCCGGGGCTGATCCTCAATGCGGTGCGCGATGGTGGCGATGTCACCGCCGGCGTGCGCGTGCTCGGCACCATCAAGAATCCGAAACTCGCCTTTTTCTCGGAGTCCGACCCGGATTTGACCCAGTCCCAAATCACCACCTATCTGGTCACCGGCGTACCGCCTAAACGCGGTGCCAGCAAGGATGAGCAGGCGGTATCGGTGGGTACCTACGTCGCACCGAAGCTGTTCATGGAGTACGAAAGCAGCCTCGGCGAGCAATCCGACAAGGTCAAGATGCGCTATGAACTCACTAAGAGCATTGAGGTACAGACCGAAACCGGCGACAGCCAAGGCGCCGACGTCTTCTTTAAGTTCGAGAATTGAGGCCGTGAGGGTGTTGTGTGCCGTACTGACGGTGTTGCTGACGATCCCGCCTGTCGTCGCATTGGGCCAGGCCGAGCCGCCGGCAGCGAGCCAGGCAGTCATCGGTTTCGATCTGACGCTGTTGGATGACGACGGCTTGATCGGTCCGGACAACGGCAAACGTTCCGTCGACTACGAATATTGCATTCCGGACGACGACGACGCCAAGGCCGAGGTCGCAGCCATCGATCCGACCTCACGTCTCCTGACGGGGTCCCGCGGACGCATCGGGTGCATGCCGGGTCAGTCATTGGTTATGGGCAATACCCATCAGGCCGATTTCCGAGCGGTGCTGCATCACTTGGCCGAACTCGAGTACGTGCAGCGGATCGAGCAGGCCTTCTTTGAATAACCGAACTGTCGGGGCGCATGCATTCGCCCACCGGCGCGCCCCCGGATGGCAATTGTCGGGGCGAATCAATTCGCCCCGACAGGCGTTGGATCACCACCATCGGCGTTGGATACCGGTCGCGTGATCGAGCCCCGTTTGCTTGCACCGCGGCATTGGCCGGCCTGGCTCGCGGTTGGGTTGTTTCGGGCGTTGGCCTTGCTGCCGTTTCGCTGGCAGGCTGCGCTGGGACGCGGGTTCGGGGCGGTGGGATACCGACTGCTCCGTGGCCGACGCGACGTCGCCCGCACCAACCTGCGCATCTGCCTGCCAGCCTTGCCCGATGCCGACCGCGAGGCATTGTTGCGCGAGCATTTTGGCTGGCTTGGGCTGGCCGCGGTGTGCCAAGGGCTGAGTTGGGCGGCACCGGTGGAGCGTCTGCAACGCATCATCCACATCCGCAACCGGGAGTTCATCGACCGCTGCATCGCCGAAGGTCGCCCCGTGATCGTGTTGGTGCCGCACTTTATGGGCCTGGAGCTGGCGGGCACCGGCTTTACGGCGCTGGTGCATCCGGGCATGTACATGTACCAGCGCATCCGCAGCCCGGTCATCGACGCGGTGGTCAAACACGGCCGCACGCGCTTCGGGAGTATCCCGGTGGAGCGTCATGACGACCTGCGCGGCCTGGTCCGGGAGATCAAGCGCGGTACACCGTTTTTCTACCTGCCAGACCAAGACCCCGGTCGGCGCCGCGGGCTGTTCGTTCCGTTCTGCGGCATTCCCGCCGCGACCGTGCCGACACTGGGCCGCATCGCGCGGCTCGCCGGCGCGGTGGTGATTCCGACCTTCGCCCGTTTCCTGCCCGATGGCGAGGGCGTAGAACTCATCTTCGATCCACCCCTGGCGGACTTCCCGAGCGGTGATCCTGCGGCCGACACGGCGGCCATGAACCGTGTTATCGAGGCTCGCATGCGCGACATGCCAGCGCAATACTTCTGGGTACATCGGCGTTTCAAGACCCGGCCGAAAGGGGAGCCCCCGTTGTATCCAGCGTCTGGCCGTCGGCACCGGCGCAAACCTAAGGCGATTTCTGTTAAATCTCATACCAGCTGACTTGTCTTGACGCCCGCCTTCGGTGTCGCACCCGCAGTCACATAGCTTGGCTATGCTCCTGCCGGTGCTCCTTGAAGGCGAACCTCAATCCGGCGTCATCTGGTACAAGATTTTCCGGCAATCGCCTAAGACCCCATGAACCAAGATCCGCGGTCAGGCAAGGCTTGAACGCGCACTCACTCGGAAGACGAACGAACGTATGAACCATCAACCAGAACATCCCGCAGCAAGCCGGTCCGCGGTGGCGGGTTCGCCCGGCGTCAGCCGACCGCGGTTGGGTCGCCCGCGCGACTGGTTGATCGGTGCAGCATTGCTAGCTGGACTGATCATTGCCGTCGACAAGAGTGTTGGTTGGGGCACGCTGCTATCGCCCTGGCTGACTCTGTCGCCCTGGTTGTTGGCGACCGCTTTCGTGCTCACGGCACTGAGCTACGTGCTGCGGGCGGTGCGGGTGTATGACTTTTTCGGTGATCTGGTGCGCGGGCGTTTCGTCGCGGTGCTGCGCCTGTCGGTGCTGCACAACACCGCCAATAACCTGCTGCCCATGCGTACCGGGGAGATGCTGTTTCCCTGGCTGATGAGCCGCTACTTTGGCCATGGCTTTCTGGCCGCCGGGGCGTCGCTGTTGTGGATCAGGCTGCTGGACCTGCATGTGCTGGGGCTGGCCGGTCTGGTGGTGTTGTGGCTCCGCGATCCGGCCTGGCTTTGGTTGCTGGCCGGGTTCATCTGGATCGGACTGCTGCCGCTGACGGCGACGCTCGTCCAGTATGCAGCCAAGTCCGAGGGGGGCAGCGGTCGGCTGTGGCGCATTGCCCGCTTCGTGGCTAACTCCGGTCCGGCCCGACCAGCGCTGATCGGTCGGCTGTATCTCTGGACGGCGCTGACCTGGCTGCTGAAATTGGCGGCCTTTGCCGTGGTGCTGCGGCACTTCGTCGCGGTGGACTTCTGGAAGGTACTGGCCGGCGTTCTGGGTGCCGAACTATCGTCCGTACTACCGTTTCACGGCATTGCGGGCGCCGGCTCGTATGAACTGGCCGCCGTGGCAGCCATGGTGCCGTTCGGCGTCAGTGCCACGGACGCCCTGACCGGCGCCGTAAATCTGCACCTATTCGTGCTCGGCACGACGCTAATCCTGGGGCTAGCGGCACTCATGATTCCGCGCGGGCAGACCGCAACCGATTGACCGTCCCCGGAAATGCTGCAAGAAGAAGACGCAAGTATGACAAGTTCAGGGCGGCAGCGGACCTCTTTCTACCTCTAGCCTAGGCCAGGGTGCCGAGGCAGGCTTCAAGACAACGAGAACATTCCCTATGAACATGAATCGATGCGGCCGGGTGCTGATGCCAGCACTCGCGCTGACGCTGTTGGCCGCCGTTGCCGCCGGGACGGCCCGCGCGCAGATGTCGGCGGCGCAAGATGAGACAACGCCGATCAAATTGACCGGTGCTGGCGCGAGCTTTCCGGCACCGCTGTATCTCCGCTGGTTTCGCGACTACTACAAGCAGCATCCGTCAATCAAGATCGACTATCAGAGCACGAGTAGCAGTGGCGGAATCAACGACCTGATCAACGATCGCATCGATTTCGCCGGCTCTGATCTACGCCTGAACGACGCGCAGCAGGGGCAGGTTCGCGGCGGCGTGCGCCAGGTACCGATGACCGCCGGCGCCATCGTGCTGGTCTACAACCTTGACGGCGTCACTGATCTACAACTCTCCCGCGATGCAGTCGTCGGTATCATGACCGGTCGTGTCGGTCGCTGGAACGACCCTTTGATTGTCAAAGACAACCCTGGAGCGAATCTGCCCGACCATGAGATCAGCGTCGTTGTCCGCGGCGACGGCAGCGGAACCACCTATCATCTGACCCGCCATCTGAGCGCGGCGAGCCCGGAGTTTGCGCAGGTCATCGGCACCACCATGCGACCGAACTGGCCAAAGTCCTTGCAGCAGCGCGGGATGCTGATCAAAGGCAATGGCAATGACGGCGTCGCCGCTTTCGTGCGTGCCATCCCGGCCTCGATTGGCTACGTGCAATACGCCTATGGCTACCTAAGCGGCATGAGCATGGCCGCGTTGCAGAATCGGGCCGGCAATGTGATCGAGCCCAATCAGGCCAGCTTCGCAGCGGCGCTCGACGCCATCAGTGCCGATCCCGATCCGAACGCCATTGCCGATCCGGGCGGCGACGATTCCTACCCAATCATCGCAGTGTCTTGGCTATTGCTGCGCAACGAGTATCAAGACTCCGCCAAGGGCGAGGCGCTGCTCGACGTGATCGACTATGCGCTAGGCCCTGGGCAAGCAATGAGCGAGAAGCTAGGCTATATACGCTTTTCCGATCGCGCGCGTGAGTATGTCCGCGGTATCTTGGGCCAGGACAACTAGCTGCGCGGCCGGATGCTTCCCGGCAAGCGCAACCCGCCAACCAATGAGTTTATCGGGCTGGCTTGGTGCCGGTATAGTGAGAACACGGCGCCGGCTCGACCCGCGCCGGCCATCCTCCCCGCCAAAGCCGCCAAGTGCCGCGACCAAAGCTCATGCCCCATGATCCATCCAACTCCGCTATGCCGGCCGATACGCTGACGCAGACCGTCGGCGATCACGACAAATTCCCCTGTCCCTGCTGCGGCCACCTGGTGCACGATCAGGTGCCGGGCTTTCATCAGATTTGCCCTATCTGCGGCTGGGAAGACGACCTGACACAGCTGCGTTTCCCGCAAATGCCTGGCAGCAGTAACACCGTGAGCTTGGCCGAGGCACAACGCAACTATTGCAGCTACGGGGCCTCCGAACGGCGCAACGCCGGCAACACCCGCACCCCCGTGGAGGGCGAGCGGGTCGAGGCAAGTTGGCGCCCCCTCGACCCAACAGTCGATAACATCGAGCAGCCCACCCGCGGCGCAAGCTACGCCGACTCATACCCCTGGCCCGACACCACGGTGCTTTACTATTGGCGCAGTACCTACTGGCGGCGCCTTGCCAGCTAATGATTGCCAGATGATCGTCCACGCGTTGCGCCAAACGTTCTAGGCAAGACCGATACCCTGTTGGGAACTGTCATGTCACTGATGCATCCGGTACTCGCATTCTGCCTATTGTTGAACGTCTCGGTCGCGTTCGCGGAACTCGTCCATACGCCAAAAAAGGGCAGCGCGGAACGACAACAAATCCTGGATGCCGCCCGCGTGAAGGTAGCCACGGACCTGGCGTATCGGGACAGCATTCTGTTTGACGTCCGCATGCTCCGGGTTGCTGAAGGTTGGGCGTTGCTCCAAGCGCAACCGGTGACGAAATCCGGCGCGCCGCTTCATATCAGGTGCATCGAAGCGGATGAGATCACGCTGGTGCTGCTGCAATTTCGCGATGGTGCTTGGCATGTGATACGCGGCGGAACCACCTGCGCGACCGATGTATTTTGGCTGGTGTGGCAGGAAGAACTGGGCGTACCCGCTCAGCTCTTCGAGCTGAAAGCCGACTGAATTCGCCCTCTCTCGCCTTGTGCTTTTACCGCCAGGGGCTTGTTCTCCAACGCAAGACCGTGTAAGTATTTTCCGGTCAGCGCGCACACGACCACCCAGGATGGGCAGCCTTCAGGCGCCTATCAAAATGCCGTCTGCATCCAGGAGATGACCATGCCCTTAGACCTGAAAGCCATCGATCAGCCCGATGCCAGGCTCGTACAAGCAGGCCTGAAGCATTTCGGATTCTACGACGGAACGCTATTCGGAAAACCTGGACCCAAGACCCAAGCGGCCTACGAGCGCTATCGCCGCGGTGTCCCCGAGGAGCTGGTGCCCGCACCGCCCACTCAGCTACTGTCCTATCCGCGGACGGTCCGAGACGAGATCGAGTATCCGGGCGAGGTCAATGAAGGTACCCGAGGGCGGCGGGCGCGGCGCATTCAAGAGTGGCTCACGATTCACGGATTTCGCACCGCAATCGACGACGACTTCGGTCCCGCCACGAAACGTGCCCTGGCGTCCTTCCAGTCGGCGAGGGGGCTGCCCAAGACCGGCTCGGTGGACGAGCAAAGCTGGAAGGCGCTTGTCGCACCGATGATGCGTGCTTTCTCTGAGACCGCATCAGGGACGACGCTCGGCGATACGGTTTTGCGTGTTGCAAAACAACACCTCAAAGAGCATCCGATCGAGCTCGGTGGTGCAAACTGCGGTCCATGGGTGCGAGCCTACATGGACGGCAATCAAGGCCAGCCTTGGGCCTGGTGCGCGGGTTTCGTCACCTTCGTCATGAAGCAGGCCGCGGAGATCCACGGCGTCCCGACACCAATCCGGGGCTCCTTTTCGTGTGATCTCATGGCCATGCAGGCAAAGGAGGAGGGACGGTTCGTCTCCGAGCATTCCATTGATAGGCAAGCCGCAAGTTGGTCGGATGACAACCTGGGAGCCTGCTGCATATTCCTGGTCAGACGGACTTCACGCGATTGGACGCACACTGGCTTTGCATTCGACTATCGCGCCGACGGCACCTTCGCCACCATCGAGGGCAACACCAACGACGAGGGAAGCCGCGAGGGCTACGAGGTTTGCCGGCGCGTCCGAGGCCGCGGCAACAAGGATTTTATCCGCCTGGATTGATTCCCGTGCGCAGCCGCTCGTTGTCAGAAGTCAGGGATGGAAAACGCCGCTCGGGTTCGCGACGAAACTCCACCCCGTCTCCGGGCGATCGCTGCGCTTCCAGGTGCTGGCCGGCGTGGTAGCCTATCAGCGAACCGGCGCGGCTGGCCCTATGGGGACTGCATGTGAGGACGAAGCGGGTAGGGCGGGAGACTCCGCCGCGTTACTAATCCAAGCCTCCGCCTCTTTCAGGTTCCAGACCCCCGTCGTTGCCATGGCCCTTGCATAGTCGCTGGAGTCGCGTGGCGGCCGACCGAGCGCTCACTGCATGCCGTCGGTGAGAGCCGCGTTGCGCCCATCGAGCACCTCGGCGATCAATGCCGCAATTGGAACGGCGTCCTGAATGGGAACCCGTGCGCGACCAGCTAAGATGGCGTAGCTTGCCGCGGTCAGAGGTACGCAGCGCACCGCGAGCCCGAGGGCTATGCCCAGCTCGGTCGCCACCGCCGACAGGGTCACCAGACGCAGTCCGGTCAGTTCGGACCGTTACCCGATGCGGCGGTCGTCGATCAAAGGCGCGTAGATGGCGTCGGCGATGTCGTCCGCATCGACGAAGCGCTCAGCGGTATAACGCGACTTTACATAATATACATTATGCGCAAATCACGTGTAGGCGCAATATAGTGATGTCCGGTTTGTGCAAAGTAGAAATGTCCGGTTGCCGTGCTTGCGGCACCCTTGGAGGCACGATTCTCCGGCCTTCAGGTGCCCGCCATGCGACCACCGGATCTGCTCACCATGAGTGCGATAGAACTGGACAGACTCACCGTCATCGAGCGCGTGCGCGAGCGGCGCCTGTCGCCGCGGCACATCAGCCGGCTGGTGAATGCCTTCGAACGCGACGGCCCGGCCGCGCTGGTCTCCAAGCGGCGCGGTCGTCGGAGCAATCACTCATGTGCCGATGCGGTGAAGACCAGGGTTCTCAGCCTCGTGCGTGAGCACTACGCGGACTTCGGTCCAACGCTGATCGCCGAGAAGCTGGCGGAGAAGCACGAGCTCGACCTCTCCAGGGAGACGCTGCGGCTATGGCTGATGGAGGCCGGTCTCTGGCAAAGCCGCAAGCAACCAAGAAGGCACCGACCCGACGCGGCCAACGCCGATTGGCGGTCGAACGCTTCCGCGATGCCAACCCGGCCGTCGGTTGATCTCCCTGCTAAAGGGTTGTCGCCCGCAGCTCCTCGCGCAACGCGTGGCGTCGTAATCGTCGCGCATGGCGCTGCCGTCAGGCAGTAGGAAAAAGAGTCGGTGCATACATCAGAGGTGACGCTCGGCGTCCATGGAGTCATGCAGGATGCGAACGACCTTGATCCCCTCCGGGATCAGCACGTAGAAGATGAGGTGCCGACCTTCATGATACTTGCGGTATCCGAGACGGATCGCATCGCAGGAACGGCCAACGGTCGGCGAGTCCGCAAGTAACGCAAAGCGTCGGTCGAGCTGCGCCAGATACGTGTTGCGCTGCGCAACGCCCCAGGCTTTCTGCGTGTAGCGCGCGATCGATTTCAAGTCGTCGCGCGCCTTGCGGGTCAGGCGAAAGGTCGCCGTCAGCGGGCGTCTTCGGCATCCAGTTCCTCGATCAGCCCCGTGAGAGAATAGTCAGCGAGGCCGCTGTCCTCGCCCTCCTGCAGCGCCTTGCGCAAGGCATCGACGCGCGTCTCGTGCTCTTCAAGCAACCGCAGTCCCGCGCGGACCACCTCGCTCGCCGACGCGTACCGCCCTGTCTGGACGCGGTTGTCCACGAAGGTCTCGAAGTGATCACCGAGGGTGACGCTGGTGTTCTTGGTCATGACGAGAACCTCAAGGCGACGCAATGCCAATATATACCACTACCTGGAACTTGCTGCCCATCGTGCCGAGTTCGGCGAGTCCGTCCGAGCGCCCTCCGGACCGCCTTCCAGGCCCGCCTGTCATCGCCGAACTCGGCGCAACGTCCCGGGCCTCAGTCCACCAACCGGACATTTCTACTTTGCGCGCCACCGGACATCTGTAACTTGCGCTGACATCACGAAGTTTCAGAACTGGTGGGGGGCAGCCTGAAGATTGCCCGAATCGCGCACCAAACTGAACCGGCTGAACGCGCTGCGCAAGCTCGCGGTGGCCGAGGACGAGGCGCTGTCGAAGCTGCGCGTGTTCTTCGGCTGGTCACACGAGTCCGAGATGCCGCGCCACTCCGCATGGGCTTACTGGGAAAGCGAGCTGGGCCGCATCTGGAGCGACGCGTTCGACGAGCACGTAGAGGTGTTACGGGAGATCGAGAGCCAATGGTAGCTCCCAGGCAGGTGCCGAGCCCGACGGGGGTCGCGTACGTCCCCGGGCTGTCGGAGGCCACTCGCCACGAGCTGACCCGCCAAGCGTCGCAGCTGCCGCAGGTCATTCGCTACTTCGACGACTACGACGAGGTCGAGCGATCGATCCGCGCCGCCGAGCCGGAGTGGCGGAGCCAAGACCCTCGCCGAGATCAATCGCCGCCGAGCCGATCGCCGAGACATCGATGGATGCGACTGCCCTGCCCCGCGGCTGGCAAGATCTGATGCGGGCTCTGATCGTCAAGCATCTGGTTGCCGAGAAGAAGACCCCAGGACACGCGGCCAACAACGTGGCGCGGCCGACGCGCTGCCTCGCGACCTGCTGCTTGCCCAAAGAGCCGTGGGAGATCACGGCCGAAGACCTCCGCAATGCCCTCGATATCATCGCCGCGGTCTCCGCGAAGACGGACGAGAACGCCGAGACGGTGGCGCGATGGATGCGCGCCGAGCGGCTGACCCACGCGCATCCGCTGATCGGCCCGCGCAAGCGAGGACGCGCTGCGTTCAGGGCCAGCCGTGCGACTGACTGGTTGCGTCGCATCGCGCGATGCTGAGCGCCGTCGGCGAGCTGGGAGGTACTCGGGCCTGGCTACGATTCTTCGCCAACCACCCGCAGGCGCTAGAGAGCCTCGACCAGATGGGCGCGCTGCCCGAGAACGTCCTGCCGATCCGGCAAGCCTCGGCCGCCGGTGCTGACGGCGATGCGCGGTGACCGTGTCCGGACCCAGCCAGCCTGCCGGTTACGGACCACAACCACCGCTTTAGACTTCCACATCAACGCGCCTCATTCTTTTTCCTACTGCCCATGCGACGATACTGCGCCGAACCTCACCATTCAGCAGCCGCCGGACGGTGAGATCCTTGGCCCAAGAAACCTCCGTCCCCACAGGCGAGCATCGGCGGTCAAGTATGATATGGTCATACTTATGAACACCATGGAACGCATGACCATCACCCTCACCCCCGAGATAGCCCAGGCCGTGCGCGGTGCCGTCGAGGCGGGCGAGTACGCCTCCAGCAGCGAGATTATCCGCGAGGCCTTGCGCGACTGGCGCCACAAGCGCGCGCTTCAAGCGCAAGAGCTTGCCGACCTCCGTGTGGCGATCCAGGAGGGCCTCGACGACATCGAAGCCGGGCGAGTGCGCGACTTCGACGCTGAACGGATCATTCGACGGGGAGAAGAACGATTGCAGAGCCGCGCCGCGAACTCCGACTGACCGAGAGCGCCGAACAGGACCTGATCGAGATCTGGAGCTTCATCGCCGCCGATAATCGCACGGCGGCATCGAAGCTGATCCGGGAGATCGAGGCGCGCTTCGAGACCATCTTGGATAATCCGGAGATCGGGCCGCGTCGGGATCGATTGGCCAAAGGACAGCGCGTCCATTTCCATCGCGACTACGCGCTTTACTACCGCTTCACCGACACCGAAGTCATCATCGTGCGCGTCGTGCATGGTGCTCGTGACGTGCGCGCGCTGCGGTTCGGCGAGCCATGACCTGCGGTCTGCCGCCGGAAAGCCTCAGGGTGCGACGCTGACGACCGCGAGGGGGTGCCCGAAGCCAGCGGCGGAGACCTTCAATTCTTGGTGCGCACCTGGGAGGCAGGCGTGCGTCCACAACGCCTTTTCCCCGAATTCCAGGACAAACGCTTGCCTGCACAAGGGCTTAGACGCGCACCATTTGGCGAAGCTGCGTAGAGTGCGCAGCGGGCGACATTTCACAAGTGGTGCGTATCGGGGCCGAAACTGCCCGCTGGACGCACCAGGCGCCGTCTCGTAATCTCGCCCGCTTGCGCAAGCGCCTTAATGAAGCCGAGACACCGCGGACTGCCCTGATCCTTCACCGTTCTCCAAACCCGAGGTGATGACCGATGAACACCAAAGAGCTGATTGAGCAGGCGATGGCGCTGCCCGTCGAGGAGCGTGCTCTGATGGTGGACTCGCTGCTGCGCAGCCTGAACCCACCGCGGTCCGACATCGACGCCCAATGGACAGTTCCCTACGGCGTGCTCGACAGCGAAGAACCCAACGGAATCCGGCTGGTCGTCTAGTACTCCCACACCCGTCGGCGGCTCCCGGTACCAGGTCAGGTTGAACGGCAGTCTGTTGGTGTTGCCCGGAGCGAACTGCTGGCGAAGTCCAACGGCCATGCAGTAGCCATCGACGACCTTGATAATCCCGACCTTGTCTTCTTCCGGGAGAGCGGTAGCAGGTTCCAGTGTCTGCTTCAGGTTCGCCCTCCGGCCCTTGGCCCCCGGCAGCATGTTCTAAATTCATGCTCAAGAAGGGTTGACCGTCTACCGAGAGGCAACTATCCAGGGACGCGTTGCGTCATACACTATGCGCAGTAGAAAACAAAGGCCAGGAGGGCTCGGGGCGCATAAGGACTGCCCGGAAGCCCAGTTACTCGTCGAAGCTTTCGCGGCAAATCCTTCCTCCCTACGGGCGTTGCAACAGCGTCTGTCCTTCAGTAACGCCGATGCTTCTGTAGCGGTTGGGGGCCATCCCCGGAGCTACCTCTACTAGCCCGCGTTGTCGGGCTCAAGGCCCAGGCCGCGACCAAGGCGCTAACGCTCCAGGCGTTGGGCTAGCCTTGATGCTCATCGGAATGAGGCCTCACGGCGCGCTCAGTGCACTATACTTGTCGAAGTAAGGGGGGGTTGACGTCGAATTGCTTCAATCCACCACATCGCAATGAGCAATCCAATGAACTCCATCAACTGCAACAGCCGTATCTGGAGAGAGTGGTCCCGACATACGCTTCACGATGAGGCCGAACTCGAACAGTCCGACCGTCGAGCGGATCACGACTACGTGCCAATGGACATCGATGTCGGTTTCGAGGAGCGCAGGGAACACTTTTCTGCGTTGGCAGTCCTCAATCGTTTGAGGAAACATCATTAGACATACCGGGCATCGCCATTTGTTCCGGAGATCGGGCCGCGTCGGGATCGATTGGCCGAAGATCTCCGCGTCTACTTCTATCATGACGACGCGATGTACTACCGGTTCACCGACACCGAAGTCATCATCTCGCGCATCTTGCCCGGTGCTCGCGACATGCGCACGCTGCGTTTTGGCGAGCCATGAACCGCGGTCCTCCGCCGGCAAACCTCAGTTCGCGGCGCTCCTGATATAGCGGTGTTCCCCTGCCGCTGGGTCTACTCGTCCCGTTCCGAGCGCAGGGTTTGAGTCCCAGACGACCAGGTACGCGCGTTTCCCGGCCTTTGATTACTCCGGCTCGTAGCGATGATGAGCGCCGACGCCGCGCCGAAGCGGTCGGCGTCCAAGCTGAACCCACGGTGGTCGCGGACTCCGAGCATCGGTCGCGGACACCACCAATGCCGTCGGAAGGCTTGACTAGCAAGACGCCCTCGCGGAGAGTGTCCGATCGTTTGTTCGATGGCAACGGGCCTGTGGCGATGTTCCAGCTGGATCGGATTACAAAAACGTATGGGTCGACGGCGGCACTGGATGCGGTGACCTTGTCGATCGAACCGGGCGGCACGACGGCGCTGATTGGCCCGTCCGGTTGCGGCAAGTCGACGCTGTTGCGGACGCTGATCGGCCTTATCGTGCCGGATTCCGGGCACGTCGTATTCGACGGGCAGCCGTTGAACCCCGAGATCATGCGCGACCTGCGCAGGCGGATGGGCTATGTGATTCAGCAAGGCGGGCTGTTTCCGCATATGACCGCCCGCGAGAATGTGACGCTAATGGCGTCGCATCTCGGCTGGAACGCCGCGCGCATCGAGCCGCGCCTGGGCGAGCTGGCCGAGCTGACGCATTTTCCGTTGGACGGGCTGGATCGTTATCCGCTCGAACTCTCGGGCGGTCAGAACCAGCGTGTGAGCCTGATGCGGGCGCTGATGCTCGACCCCGAGGTGCTGCTGCTGGACGAGCCCTTGGGTGCGCTGGACCCGATGATTCGCTTCGAATTGCAGGAAGACCTCAAGCAGGTCTTCGCGGCGCTCGGCAAGACGGTAGTGATCGTGACGCACGATCTGGCGGAGGCCGGCTTCTTGGCACAGACCATCGTGTTGATGCGCGCCGGGCGCGTGGTGCAGGCCGGCAGCCTGCGGGAAATGGTGACCAGGCCGGCGGAGCCCTTTGTCGAGCAATTTGTACGCGCCCAGCGCAGCCACCTGGATACGGTCGGAGAACCCGCATGATGTTGCCGCGCGTGGCGTTACCGGCACTGCTGGCCAGCCTCGTGGTCGCGGGCCTGCTGGCGGGGCCAATCGCCGGCTGCGCCCGCACCGATGACGAGGTCTCGATCGGCAGCAAGAAGTTCACCGAGGGCATCATCCTTGGAGAAGTCCTAACGGCACTGGTGGTGGATGCGGATATTCCGGTGCGGCATCGGCGCGCCCTGGGTGGCACGCGCATCGTCTACAACGCGCTGGCCAGTGGCGAGATCGACGCCTACGTCGAATACTCGGGCACCTTGATCCACGAGGTGCTCGCGGACGCCGGTCTGGACGCCTCCGCGGACCCGGCGACGGTGCGCGAGCAGTTGGCCGCACGGCTTGCCGAAGACGGCATCCGCCTCGGCGGCGGCATCGGTTTCGAGAACAACTTTGCCCTCGGTGTGCCCAAACCCCGCGCGGACGAGCTGGGGCTTGTGCGCATTTCCGACCTGCGCGCCCACCCAAACCTGCGCTTGCGCTTCGGCAACGAGTTCATGGACCGTGCCGACGGCTGGCCGGGGCTGCGCGACTTCTACGCCCTACCCCAGCGCGACGTCCGCGGCGTCGAGCACGAGCTTGCCTATCGTGCGCTCGGCTCCGGCGGCGCCGACATCACCGAGCTCTATACCACCGACGCCGAGATCGCCTACTACGACCTGCGCACGTTGGACGACGACCGCCATTATTTCCGTCGCTACGACGCGCTGCTGCTGTATCGAATCGATCTTGAGCAGCGCCGACCTGAGGCGATTACAGCGCTGAAACGCAGCGTCGGCCTAATCGATGCGCCGCGGATGATCGCGATGAACGCCGGCGTGAAGCTCGACGGCCAGTCAGAGGCAGAGGTCGCCGCCGGCCTGCTGCGCGCCGAACTCGGCATCGACCGAACGCCGACGGCGGATGGATTCATCGCACGCCTGCTGCGCTATACCTGGGAGCACGCGTTCCTGGTCGGCGTCTCACTGACCGCGGCGGTGCTGGTGGCGGTGCCGCTCGGCATCGTCGCCGCGCATCGGCGCAGACTCGGCCAGCTCGTGCTCGGCACCGTCGGCGTGGCGCAGACCATCCCGGCGCTGGCGCTGCTGGTGTTCATGATCCCGGTGTTCGGCATCGGCGCCGGGCCGGCGCTGGTCGCGCTGTTTCTCTACAGTCTGTTGCCCATCGTGCGCAATACCCACGCCGGCATCACCGGCATCTCGGCGTCTTTGCTGGAATCCGCTGATGCGCTGGGCCTGCCGCCCGCTGCCCGACTGCGTCGCATCGAGCTGCCGCTGGCCCTGCCGACGGTGCTGGCCGGCATCAAGACCGCCGCGGTGATCAATGTCGGCGCCGCCACCCTCGGCGCGCTGATCGGCGCCGGTGGTTACGGCCAGCCGATCCTGGCCGGAATTCGGCTCGACGACACCGCGTTGATCCTGGAAGGCGCCGTTCCGGCGGCGCTGTTCGCGCTCGCGGTCAGCTGGCTGTTCGAGCGCGCCGAGCAGGCGGTGGTGCCCAGGGGTATTCGTGGGCGGCGTGCAGGTCCTTAGACGATTGCTGTCGTCAGCCTTCGATGCCCGACACGGCGTGGCTCAGATCAGGAGCCGAACAAGCGCCCAAACAGGCCCTTCTGCTTCTTCGCGGGAACGGCGGCGACTTGCTCGGCCGCGCGCCGAGCCTGATCCTCGGCATCGGCCGCACGCCAGGCGCTGGCCATCGGCTGCCATTGCTCGGCGCTGACGTCCAGCGGCCAGACCCGGATGCTGCCGTCGGCGCTGCCCGAGAACAGCAGGCTGGCGTCGGGGCTGAAGGCGATGCTGTAGACGTCCTTCTCGTGACCCTCCAGCCGTTTGTGCTCAGCGCCGGTCTGCGCGTCCCAGAAGATGATGGTTTTGTCGGCGCTACCCGAGGCGATGCTGCCGTCGACGGGATGGAACACCGCGGACCAGGATGGATAGCGGTGGCCGGTCATCTCCAGCGTCAGGGCGCGGGATTCGAGGTCCCACAGGCCGACGGAGCCGTCCACATTGCTGAGCAGCACCCGCTTGCCGTCAGCGCTGAAGGCAATGCTGTTGATGCCGTTGGTGACCACCTCGATGCGGTCTTGCTCTTTACCGCTGTCCGGGTCCCAGAGCGCCAGCGTGCAATCGCGGCTGCCGCTGGCCAGCAGCTTGCCGTCCGGACTGAAGGCGACGGCCTGCACGTAGACCGAGTGGCCCTCGATGAAATGCCGCAGCTCGCCGTTTGCGGCGTCCCAGATACAGATGCTGCCGTCCTCGCTGCCGGAGGCCAGCAGCGTGCCGTCGGGGCTGAAGGCGACGCTGTAGACCAGCCCGCTGTGGCGCTTGCCCTGCCAGAGTTCGCTGGCATCGGCGACGTTGTGCACGTGCACGCTGCCGTCGTTGCCGGCATAGGCGAGCCGGCTGCCGTCGGGGCTGAAAGCAACCGAGTACAGCCGCCCTACTCCACCGTCGAAACGCGCCAACTCACGGCCGCTGGCGACATCCCACAGTGTGACGTCATTGTCCCAACTGCCGGACGCCAGACGACTGCCGTCAGGGCTCAACGCGATGGTGTAAATGGTGTCTCTACCGGCCTGGCGGCGGACGACGTCATCGGTCACTTGCTGCATGTTCTGTTCTCCGGGCCGCTGCGGTCATGGCCGCTGGATGCGATGTGCCGGGTCTGGAAATCAGGCTCGGCGGCAAAGCCCGCAAGTATAGCGATTTCGACCGGGTCAGCGGATGGGATGGATCAGGTTGCTGTTGATTCGGCGCAACAAAGCGATTGATCTCGAACGCAGAGAGACCGCGCCGAACAGGCGACGAGCCCCTGCGGTAGTATCGTCTCGCGACGACGTTGTGTGTCGCCTTGTCTCCGACCGGAGTTTTGGCGAATTGGGACGGAAGTTGCCCGCATGTTTCACATCAGCCCGCTGGCCGTCGCGGACACCTGGGGGCTGCTTGACCTCGACGAAGAGCGCGAGCGCCTGGGGTCGGCCGTGGTGGACTACGCGGTTGGCGAGATTGTCGAGAATTTGAGGGCGCGTGAGCAGTTCGGCTCGCTGACCGCTGAGCAACACATCTTCGCGTTGATCGAGGCCGGGCGTTTTCCCGAGTATCACTATTCGAATTGGAGTCTGTTCAATGCCTTCGTGCGCCTCGGTGCAACCTGTATTCGTGCCAGTGACCTCACGGTATGTGCGAGCCCGACGAAGCCGACTCAGCGGATCATCGCATGCGGCTTTGGCTTGGGCGAAGCGGGCAAGATCGCGTAGCCGCTTTCCGAGCCGCAGCTGGATGCGGATCTTGACTGGTCGGGTGCGACAGCATACTGTCGAGTAAGAATCGAAGCAGGAAAGTAAGAATGCCAGCATCAACGATAACATCTAAAGGCCAAGTTACGGTTCCACTCGCCATTCGGCAGCGCCTGGGTCTCAGCCCCGGTGATCGTCTCTCGTTCAGCGTCCGAGACGATGGCGTGTTGGAGGTCGTTCCGGAAACCGGCGACCTGCTGAGCCTTGCCGGCTCGGTGAAGCCGCGTGTCGACGGTGTGACGCTCGCGGACATGGAGACCGCTATCGCGGATGGTGCCCGGGGCGAATGATCGCGCTCGATACAAACGTGCTGGTGCGATTTCTCGTTGCGGACGACGCCGAGCAGCATCGCCGGGCTCTCGCTTTCATTGAGCAATCCCTGGCAGCGGAGACGGTCTTACTGGTTCCTGAAATCGTAATCGTTGAGACCGTTTGGGTGCTGCGCCGCAGCTATCGGTTGAGCCGAGCCGAAGTAGCCGCCGTGCTGCACCGAGTTCTTGCGGCCCGTCATTTGGAGATCGATTCACGCGACTGCGTGAACCGGGCATTGCGCCGCTTCGAGGCCGGCAAGGGCGACTTCTCGGACTACTTGATCGCCGAGCATGCGGCGCTGAGTGGTGCCGAGGCGGTTGTGACCTTCGACCGCGCGCTTCTCGCCGAGTCAGGTTTCGTCACTCCCGAATGGAAGTAGTGATCTAGAGTGCCATGCATTGGTCCATGTGCGGACGAGGCCCCCTTGGTCCGGGCTCAGGTCTGAAGTCGCTAAGGACTCGCTTCTGTGTTGTCCACAGGATGACGCAGGATCGCCGCAAGCCCAGCCTCTAGCGCCAGCGTGGCCGTCTCGGCCGACATGCTCGGCACGCCAAGGTTCTCCGGCCGCGCCGCGACCTCCGGTAGCCACGGCAAGTGAATCCAGCCGGCACGGATCGGCGCACCCTCGCTCGCAAGATGTTAGAGGATGCCGTACATCAGGTGATTGCAACAGAAGGTACCACGCAGTCGGAGATGTCGGCGAAGACGCCGACCGCGCATGGCCGCGATTATCACACGGATCGGCAGCGTGCTGTAGCAGGCGGCGGGGCCGTCGGGCACAGTCATCTCGTCCTGCATCCAGATTTGCGGGAAGGGTTCGCCGTCAACGATCGCGGACGCCGTCGCTCAGCTCAGCTCGGCAGCGGCAAGGTCAGCACCAAGAGCCAACCGGTGTGGCGGATGCGCGCCGCGAGCACCTGCAGGCGCTCATGCGCGAATCGCACCACCTGGCCCCCTCCCCCCGCCTGTGCCAGCACCTGTTCCACCAAGGCGTTGGTGCGGTCGGTGCCCGAGGCGACGGCACCGTCAGCGGACAACGCCTGCAGGCCTTCGGCGGTGCTCCATTACCGCACCGCAGCGCCGGTCTTGGTGTTCACCGCATCGATCTCCGCGGCCAGACTCGAGTCGCTGGCATCGATCGCTAGACCATTTTGATCGACGAGCAAGGCGCTGGCACCTTGGACGACCTCGGACGGCAGCACCGAGCCGAGCACAGGCTGGCCTGGGAGGTCCGAATGCGGCGCAGGCTCCAGCGAACCCTCCCAGATGGGATGACCTCGGTCAGGCGGGATCGGGGCTCTAGGGGGCTATCCGCCAAGCCACCAACTTGCGCCACTGAATCCCGGAGTCAGTCACAATGCCATCCTCGTCCTCGATCCACCGCCGAAGCTCTCGATGTTGTCCGAGAAGCTGCCGAACTCCTCCGTTAGCAACGTCAGCTCAGCCTCGTGCCTTCAACTCGCGTCGACGCCGATGCAGCGCTGGTTCGGTGTAGCCATTCGGCTCTTCACGGCCATTCAAGATGAGGTCCGAAGCGGCCTGGAAGGCAATGCCGTCGAAGCTCGGTGCCATGGCGCGGTAGAGCGGATCGTTGGCGTTCTGGCGGTCGACCACCGCGGCCATGCGCTTAAGGGTGGCCACGACCTGATCCTTGTCGACCACGCCGTGGTGCAGCCAGTTGGCGATGTGCTGGCTTGCGATGCGCAGTGTGGCGCGGTCTTCCATCAGCCCGATGTCGTTGATGTCGGGCACCTTGGAGCAGCCGACACCCTGATCGATCCAGCGCACGACGTAGCCGAGGATGCCCTGGCAGTTGTTATCGAGTTCCTGCTGGATGTCTTCGGCCGACCATTCGGTGGGGTCGCCAACGGGGATGGTGAGGATGCTGTCCAAGCTGGCTCGGGGACCGGCGGCGGCCAGCTCGGCCTGGCGCGCAGCCACGTCCACCTGGTGGTAGTGCGTCGCGTGCAGCGTGGCGCCGGTCGGTGACGGCACCCAGGCACAATTGGCGCCGGCCTTGGGGTGTCCGATCTTGGTGTCGAGCATGGCCCGCATCTCGTCCGGCATGGTCCACATCCCCTTGCCGATTTGGGCGCGGCCACGCAGTCCACAGGCCAGGCCGACGTCAACATTCCAGTCCTCATAGGCCAGCAGCCAGGGCGCGGTTTTCATCGCGCCCTTGCGCAGCATCGGGCCGGCTTCCATGTCGGTGTGCATCTCGTCGCCGGTGCGGTCGAGAAAGCCGGTGTTGATAAAGATGACGCGCTCGGAGGCCCGGCGGATGCATTCCTTGAGATTGACGGTGGTGCGCCGCTCCTCGTCCATGATGCCGATCTTGAGCGTGTTGCGCGGAAGACCGAGCGCCTCTTCGATGCGCGCGAACAGGTCGACGCTCAGCTGCACCTCGTCTGGACCATGCATCTTGGGCTTGACGATATAGACGCTGCCCGCGCGGCTGTTGCGGATGCTGCCCTGGCCCTTGAGGTCGTGCAAGGCCGCGAAGACGGTGACCATGCCGTCGAGGATGCCTTCGGGGATCTCGCGACCGTCGGCGGTGAGCACCGCGTCGGTGGTCATCAGATGGCCGACGTTGCGCACCAGCATCAGGCTGCGGCCAGGCAGCGTCAGCTCGCCGCCGTCGGCAGCGGTGTAGACGCGATTCGGGTTCAGGTGGCGTTGCGTCATCTTCCCGCCCTTACTGAAACTGGCGCTGAGATCGCCGCGCATCAGGCCCAGCCAGTTGCGGTAGACCCCAACCTTATCCTCGGCGTCGACCGCGGCGACGGAGTCTTCGCAGTCCTGAATGGCGGTGACGGCGGATTCCAACACGACGTCTTTGACGCCAGCGGCGCTGGCGGCGCCGATGATGTCGTCGCGATCGATGAGGATCTCGATATGCAACCCGTGGTGCTGCAATAGGACCAGCGTCGGCGCATCGGCATCGCCGCGATAGCCGGCGAATTGACTCGGGTCCGCCAGGCCGATCGTGGTGGCATCGGCCAGCGTCGCCCGCAGCAGTCCGTCTTCGACCCGATAGCCGTCGACCTTGGCATGCGGCACGCCGCCAGCGAGCGGCAGATTGGCGTCGAGGAACTCGTTGGCGGCGGCAACCACCCGTTCGCCGCGCACCGGGTTGAAGCTGCCGCCGCGTTCGGCGCCGCCATCCTCAGGGATCGCATCGGTGCCATACAGGGCATCGTAAAGGCTTCCCCAGCGGGCGTTGGCGGCATTCAGGGCATAGCGGGCATTGTTCACCGGCACCACCAGCTGTGGCCCAGCGATCGTGGCGATCTCCGGGTCGACGTTGGCGGTGGTGATGCTGAAGTCAGGTCCCTCGGGCTCTAGGTAGCCGATCTCGGTCAAAAAGGCACGGTAGGCCGCCGGATCGAACGGCTGGCCTCTGCGAGCAAGGTGCCACTGGTCGATCTGCCCTTGCAGCGCGTCGCGGCGCGCGAGCAGGTCACGGGTGCGCGGGCCGAGTTCGGCGACGATGTCGGCCAATGCGACCCAAAAGGCGTCCGGGGTGATCCCGGTGCCCGGTGCAATTTCGGTGGCGACCAAGTCATAAAGGGGCTTTGCGACCTTGAGGCCGCCGGCGTCGATACGCTCGCTCATCTTATCTTCCTCCAGCCAGCAGTGGTGTCGGCAGGGGGTTGCCGAGCAATCTACTAGGAATAAGCCGGATCGCGATTCAACGCAATATTGTATGAATGAATTATTTAAACCTTAGCTATACAGAAACATAATAAACCTGCGACGGCGGGCATTCCGTGGTAACAGAGTCGCCCGAATCGACATCGACATGCAGGCGCCAAACGCTGTGGGACCACTTCGCGGGGCTCCAAGCAAGCAGTTCAGCAAGCAGTGGTTCTAGGCGAGTGCGCCCGTGTCCAGGATGACCTATGTCGATGATGCCCTGCCGGACGCCAACAGCACGCCAGCAGGGCGCCAGGCAGGGGGAAGACAGCAGGACCTAGCCGGCGCTGCCGCCGTCGGTCATCGCTGCGATCTTTTCCTGCAGCGCTTCGATCTCGGCCTTCAAGGCCTCTGGCAACGAGTCTTTGACCTGACTCAGCTTGTCCATGATGCCCTGGGCAGAATCGAGATCATTGTCGGCGAGATAATCCTGTACCGAGGCGATCATCTGCCGTGCCTTGTCGGTAGCGGCATCAGCCATCTCGTTGCCCTTTTCGGTCATCGCGTCCGCCATCTCGCCGCCCTTCTCCGACAAGGTCTGCGCCGCGACAGCGGCCGCCGCCGCAGCTTGGTCGCCAGCCTCGGCGGCGCTCTGCGTAGCGGAATCGAGCTTCTCCTTGACCACGTCCATACTGGTCTTGGTGTCATCCGTGGCGCCGGTCTCCGGTGCCGCGGGAGCGGGCTCGGTCGGGGCTTGATCAGCGTCTCCGCAAGCACTGAGTCCTAGGGTCATCGCGGCCAGCAGGGCAAAGCTTAAGCGGGAATTCGTGGATTTAGTAAACATACAGGCTCCTCAGCGTTAGATTGATCTGTCAACGGAATCATGCCTCGGTAAGGTCTCCAGGTGGGGATCAAGACCTCGGCGCCGGCTCCTATGCGACCCGAAACCCTAACCCGAAAGCACGGAGGCGTGCACGTCTTTTCGCCTGGTCTGTTCGCTTGTGGAAAGACAGGGCTACGATTCGCCGTAACTCGGCTATGCTGAAGGTTGCATGGCGGCGATGACAAGCGGCCGCCAAATCACAGAGACGGGAGCCGACCGACGGCTCGGACATCCCGCGCCAACACCGAGGAGAACAACAGATGCAGACAGTCTCACAACTGCTCGATCGCAAGGGCCGCCAGGTCTGGACCATCGACCCCGACGCAAGCGTGCTGGACGCCATCGCCGAAATGGCCGACAAGGACGTCGGCGCGCTGGTCGTCATGGAGGGCGCGCGGGTGGTGGGTGTCATCTCTGAGCGCCAGTATACACGTGGCGTCGCGCTGGCCGGTCGGTCGTCCCGCGACACAAGGGTCCGCGACATCATGCGCCCAAGCGTGCCGAAGGTGGTGCCAAGCACCGATGTGCACACCTGCCTGGCTCTGATCACCGAACATCGCACCCCCCATCTGCCGGTGATGCAGGGCGAAGAGCTGGTGGGAATGGTCTCCATCGGCGACCTGGTCGCGGCGATCATCGCGGAGCAGCAATCGACCATCGATCACCTGGAAAGCTATATCGCCACCGGCTGACGCTTCCCGGTGCCTCTGGCGCGATTCGCTGGCGAACGACGCCGGGCGATACGCTTTACGGTTGAAATCCGTCGGCGCTTTCTATAGCTTCCCACCAACGTCCTGCTGGGGGTGCCCGCTGGTGCGGGCTGAGACAGTCCCTTGGAACCTGATCCGGCTGATACCGGCGGAGGGAAGCATGGGCGAGTCGGCACCCCGCCCTGCTCGCGCCCCCTCCGGTTTGGTTCCAAACCCCCGCCACTACAAGTCATGCGGCTGCTGCTGGCAGCACCTGGCCGCGACATCGAGGAACCACATGAGCGCCATTCCAGAAGACTTCGTCCAAACCACGGCCCGCCTATCCGACGAGGTCACGAAACCCTTTCCAGCCTCACACAAGCGCTATGTCACCGGTTCCCGACCCGATATTCGCGTGCCGATGCGGGAGGTCACACTCACGCCGACACAAACCAGCAAGGGGATCGAGGAAAACCCGCCGGTCTATGTCTACGATACCTCCGGCCCCTACACCGACCCAACCGCTCAGATCGACCTGTTGGCCGGCCTGCAGGATGTGCGTGCGGGCTGGATCGCCGAGCGCGGTGACACGGAGCAACTCAGCGCGCCCAGTTCCGCATTCGGCCTGCATCGTCAGCGCGACCCCGAGCTCGCGCACCTGCGCTTCGAGCACATCCGCCTGCCGCGTCGTGCCAAGGCCGGAGCCAACGTCACGCAGATGCATTACGCACGCCGGGGCATGATCACGCCGGAAATGGAGTACGTCGCGATACGCGAGAACATGAAGCTCGATGAACTGCGCGCCGACCCACGTTACGAAAAGGTCTTACGCCAGCACCGAGGTCACTCCTTCGGCGCGTCGCTGCCAGATCAGATCACAGCGGAGTTTGTCCGCGACGAGGTCGCCCGCGGGCGTGCCATCATCCCGGCTAACATCAACCACCCGGAACTCGAACCGATGATCATCGGCCGTAACTTCCGGGTGAAGATCAACACCAACATCGGCAACTCCGCGGTCACGTCCAGCATCGAGGAAGAGGTCGAGAAGATGGTCTGGTCGGCGCGCTGGGGCGGCGATACGCTGATGGATCTGTCCACCGGCAAGAACATCCACGAGACGCGTGAGTGGATTCTGCGCAACGCACCGATGCCGATCGGCACCGTGCCCATCTATCAGGCGTTGGAGAAGGTCGAAGGTCGGCCGGAAGAACTGACCTGGGAGATGTTCCGCGACACGCTGATCGAGCAGGCGGAACAGGGCGTGGATTACTTCACCATCCATGCCGGCGTGCTGCTGCGCTACGTGCCGCTGACCGCCGACCGGGTCACCGGCATCGTCTCCCGCGGCGGCTCGATCCTGGCCAAGTGGTGCCTGGCGCATCACCAGGAGAACTTCCTCTACACCCACTTTGGCGAGATCTGCGAGATCATGCAGGCCTACGACGTCTCCTTCAGCCTCGGCGACGGTCTGCGCCCCGGTAGCATCGCCGATGCCAACGACCGTGCCCAGTTCGCCGAACTCGAGACCCTGGGCGAGTTGACCAAATTCGCCTGGGAGCAGGACGTGCAGGTGATGATCGAAGGCCCCGGACATGTGCCACTGCAGATGGTCCAGGAGAATGTCACCAAGGAACTCAAGGACTGCTACGAGGCGCCCTTCTATACGCTTGGCCCGTTGATCACCGACATCGCCCCGGCCTACGACCACATCACGTCGGGTATCGGCGCCGCCAATATCGGTTGGTACGGCACCGCCATGCTCTGCTACGTCACACCGAAGGAGCACCTCGGCCTACCCGACAAGCAGGATGTACGCGACGGCATCGTCACCTACAAGATCGCCGCCCACGGCGCCGACCTGGCCAAGGGCCTGCCCGGTGCCCAGCTGCGCGACAACGCCCTGTCCAAGGCGCGCTTCGAGTTCCGCTGGGAGGACCAGTTCAATCTGTCCCTGGACCCGGAGCGCGCGCGTGAATTTCATGATCAGACCATGCCCCACGACAGCCATAAGGTCGCCCACTTTTGCTCCATGTGCGGACCCCATTTCTGCTCCATGAAGATCACCCAAGACGTGCGCGACTATGCCGAGGCGCATCGGCTCGATGATGTGGAAGCGGCGATCGCGACCGGCATGAAGGAGAAGTCCGCGGAGTTTGTCAAAGAAGGCGCGGAGATCTACCGAGAGGTCTGAAGCCACAATCTCCGGAAAAGCCGGGGCATTGAATTTGTGACCCGCTTAGAGCGGCGAATGGGAACGCTGGAGGGGTTGTTGGGCCGTAGCGTCGATTGTGCGGCGCCGTGAGACCCCGACCAGGATCGGAGTGATCCTAACCGTGCAAGGCTGGCGGAGCGCGCATCTGCGCCACGCGACCACCGAAAGCGCACACGGACATTGTGCCCCGCGCGCTGCACGGCCCGCGGTCTGTCGACGGAATCGTTGCACCGACCTCCGGAGACCCCCGAATGCTCGAAGCCGTCTCGCTGTTCGCATCACTCGACGCCGCCGATATCGGCAAGATCGAGGCCTACACCAACGTCAAGCGCAGTCGGCGCGGCACCATCGTCATCGAGCGCGGCGATGAATCCGGTGCGCTGTACTTCATCAGCGACGGTCAGGTACGCATCTTCGTCGCCGGAGAAGACGGCAAGGAGATAACCCTCAATGAACTCGGCCCCGGGGACTACTTCGGCGAGCTGGCGCTGCTCGGCGAGACGCAGCGCACGGCATCGGTCATCACCCTGACCGATTGCCAATTCCGGGTGCTGAGCAAGTCGGAGTTCAAGCACTGTTTGGCACTGCACCCGGCCGTCGCCTACAACGTCATTCGACACCTCACCCTTGAGGTCCGCCGCCTCAGCGATGAACTGGCCGATATGGCGCTGTTGGATGTCTACGGCCGCGTCGCGAAGATCCTTAACGATGGGGCGGAAGAAGACCCGCAGGGCCGACTGATGACGCCGAAGCTAACTCAGCAAGCGATAGCCGACCGGGTGGGTTGCTCGCGCGAGATGGTCAATCGCATCTTCAAGGAACTGAAACTGGGCGGCTACCTGAGCATTGAGGACAAGCACTTCGTCATTGAACGCAAACTCCCAACGCATTGGTAGTGACCGCGTTTCGGTTTTGATGGCCTTACCGGGGCGGTAAGTGGTAGTCGACTTCGGCCTCAACCCACAAGCGCCTCCAGTCGCTCGGCATCGACCGCCTGGCGACCGGCCACTTTCAGCACCGCGATTGTCTGATCAGATTCCCGGAAGAGGAAGACCAGCACGGCACGATCGTGATGGCGGAACGCGATGGCGTAGACGTAGGCGACGTTGAGACCGGCAGTGACGAATACGCTCGGCACGTCCGCCAGCCCGCCCTATCGTTCATCTTGCTGACCCGGACCTTGTAACTGGTGAGGAGGGTGTCCGGGTCGTCGATGCCTGCGGCATCCATGTCGGCGGGCTGCAGGAACGTGGTGGGGATCTGCGACCACAACCAAAGCCACCAAGACCATCGGCTGCAACGATCGCGGTGTCACGGACCTGGGGAAACAGGCGGAAGGGCACCATGTCGGCATCCTCCGTGATCTCCTGGAAGTTCAACCAGCTCTGCGAGTCTGGATTGAACAAAAAAATGCCTTGCAAGCACCGAGTATCAAAATGGTTCGGACAAAAGCGAAGGCCGGGCTTGCGCCCGGCCTTCGTCGTCACCTCGTGAGGTTCAACCTATCGCTTAGGCAGCGACCCGCTCCTGCGTATGAGGGGTTTCCGCCGGGGCCTCCGTTTGGCCCTCGATCAGCTTGCCGCCGTCGCCGCGAATCTCGATGCTGCGAGGCTTCATTGCCTCGGGGATTTCACGGCGTAGCTCGATGTGCAGCAGGCCGTTCTCGAGTCGCGCATCGATCACTCGGACATAGTCCGCGAGCTGGAACTTACGCTCGAAGCTACGGTTGGCGATGCCGCGATACAGGAACTTGGTGTCCTGCTTTTGTTCGTCCGCCCGTGCGCCGGAAACAGTCAGCACGTTCTCGTGGGTTTCGAGGTTGAGCTACTTCTGCCCGAAGCGGCAACCGCCATGGTGATGCGGTAGTCGTTCTCACCGCAGACCTCGACGTTGTAGGGCGGATAACCGCCCGGCTCTGTGCGGTAGGCCGTCTCCAAGGCATTCGAGAGGCGGTCGAATCCGATCATGGATCGGAACAGGGGTGAAAAGTCGATCGTCGTCATGGACATATTCTCCAGTTGAGCAAACATGCTAAAATGCGTTCTTGCGAACCGCGTTGTCTACAGACCTCCGAGGAGCGCCTGTGTTATGTAAAGTAGTATCACCAGAAGATTATGTCAAGTGGTGTGGTAGACTTTTTTACATAATCTTGCGTATGACCAGCAATGTGGGGTCGCTGGGCCGAATTTGGCCAGTGCGCAGGCAAGTCCTGCATGGGTCCAGGGCCGGTCCTTCGCTCCGCAAGATCCTGGGCCGGATAGGCCTAGTTCGGCTGGAGGGGCGAATTCATTCGCCCTCTCAATGCCGCCGAATCTGCGCTAAAGGCCGCCCCCCTACTCCACCTGCGGTGCCGGCTGCTCGTTTGCGTCCGTATCGACGGCGGATGAAGCCGATTCGGCGTCTAGCGCTGGCTCAACCCTTGGCTCGGTGCCCGGGTCAGCGGCGGACTCCGACTTCGGTTCAGATCCGCTGATGGACGCTGGCTCTAACGCCGGCTCTGATGTTGGCTCCGATGCATCATCCAGCTCTGTCACGGCTTCTCCGAGCAGCGTCGCTGCGGTCATGTCGAGTAACCCGCTCAGCTCGAAGTCCGCCAGACGGTAGAACGGTCGTCGTCCGACCTTCAGCACGTAGTCGTCGGTGTCGGCGAGAGCGCCGACACGATAGCTGCGCGTAGCGCCGTCGGCTAGGCCGATAGCGAAGGTCGCGGCCGGCGTATCGAGGCCGATTCCCGGCTTGGCATCGGTACCCAAGACTCCGCTGTAGCCGAGCGAGGTCAGGCTGCCGAGCAGGTCATCCACCGCATCCGTGTCCGGCGACTGGTCACTGTCCTGAAGCTGCCAGCCGTCATCGCCCCGAATCAGAATCCAATCGGCACCGGCAACGCGCTGGACCTTGCCGCGATCGAGCTGGAGTCGCCCCCGATCGATCCAGTCGTCGCTGTCCGCTGAGAGGTCCGTCAGGGCGAGGCGTAGATCGTAGACGGCATCCTCACCGGCCACGCGCGCGAACAGACGGCGGAAGCCCGGCGAATCACCGACGATCAGGGTTACCAACTCACCATCGTCGCCGCGCAGCGTGACGCGACGCTCGAAGTCGTCGTCGGCCACGTTGAAGCGCTGGCGGGCATGCTGCTGGTCCCCACCGGCAATGGTCGAGTCAGGCTCGCCAGGCTGTCCAAGGAGCCGCTGCTGCATCCTGGTGTCGCTGGCGGGAAAGCCATCCAGATCCGCCAGTGTCCAACCGTCCGCGTCGCGAATCAGAGTGAGCGTCCGCTGACGCCTCGCCGTCGGCCTCGTTGCCGGCGCGAATGTCGATACCCGTGACCGCGTCCTTGTCGAACGCCAATAGCCTGACGTCGGTAGCAGCCGGCGCCATTGCGAGCCGCCGCCGACTAACAACGCCAGCAGCAATTGCGCCACCAGGGCGACGGCAAGGGCGATCGCCACGGGCGCCTTCAGCGCCTTCAGCCAGCTCGGATCGAACCGGAACATCGAGTTCTTCACAATCGTCTCGCTCATGGATCATTTGCCTCCCGCAAGCATCTCAGCGTAAGCCTGCTCACGGCGCCGACGCAGCCTGCGATGCACCCAATAGACCAGTGCCAGTCCACCCAGGGCCAAGCCGTAATTCAGGGATACTCCCAGAACATACGACCCTCACGCCCGACCGGCTCGAGCATGCGACCGAACTGGCCCCGGCCACGTAACGACAGCAAACCACGATCCTCCAACGACCATTCGACGGTATTCTGCACCAGTTCCAATGGCTTCAAATAGCGCGTTTGGGTCGCCTCGGTGGCCAGGCTGATGGCGGTGTCGCTCAAGAAGGTAGACGAGCCGATCAGGATCAAGCGTGCCGAAGCGGGGGAGTGCTCGACCACGGCGGAAACGACGGTCGCCGCATCGGTCGATGCGTCGGAATCGGCATCCGGGTCCGCCGTCGGCGGCGTCGTCGCCCTCCCCTTCCGCGGTCGGCTCCGCCAGTAACGGCGATGGCTTGCCGCTGAAGGCGGACTCGAAACGCCCCTCGATGGCGACCCCAAGCAGCTTGCGGCCCGTGTCGTTACGCCGGGCGAAGCCGAGCGGGCCATGGGCATCGAAGTCTGGTTGCATCTCCGCGGAATCGCTGGTCCAGGCGCCGCCGGAACTCTCGATCAGCGGGGTCACGCTACGCTCGGCATTGGCCTCGGCGTCTACCGTGATCGGCGACGACCAGTTCATGGTTATCTGTCCGAGGTTGGCGGTAATGCCGCTGTCCTCGTTGAGACCATCGTCGCGTACGTCCGGGAAATAGGGATAATCCAGGGTCTGGATCTCGACCGTAAAGCCCCCGAGGTTGCGTTGCACGGGGATCGGGAACGGCGTGTTCTGTGGGTCCAGCACCAAGCTGGGCTCCAAGGTCACACCGAGGCCGCCGAGCCAGTCCTCGGAATCCGGTCAGCTGCGGACGGGCGCTGATGGCGCTGCCGCCCAGGTCCACATGGAAGCTGGACCCAGCGATCACGACGGTGCCACCCTGCATCAGAAATTGATCGATGGCGAACTGCTGCTTCTCGTCCAGATCCTCCGGCGCAACCACGAGCAGCAGGTCCGCATCGTCTGGGGCTGGACCTGAGGTCAGGTCCGTCTCGCGGAGAGAGAAGCCCTCGCGCAGGCTCTCTTGCAGCAGTGTGTAGCCAGGACCGCTCGGGCCACCGCCCATGAATCCGGCGGGGGCCGGCGTCGGCGTGAAAAGCGCCAGCGTGCGCATCACACCGGGTGCGAAGCGACGGATGCCGGCCTCGATGGCGCGCTCCAGGCCGGCGCGATCGAGCGATTCGGGCAGCGGCACGGGTACGGCCTGCTCACCGTGCTCCAACACCAGGTAGAAGTAGAACGGTGCCGGGTCCAGCAGCCCGATGACCAGCGGCTGGAAGCCGAACCGCTCGTTGATCTCGTTGGCGAGGTCCGCGTCCTTGGCAGGGTCTTGGATCTGCCAGGTAGTCGAAGCGGCCATCGGAGCCGGCCTGGAGCTCACTCAATACCCCTTCCAGTTCCGTGCGCAGGGCCGGCAGTGGCTCCGGTAGCGTCGCCGAGTCCGAGATGAAGCCGCGCAGATGGACCGGCTCGCCGACACCGCTAAAGACATCGCCACCGCCCTGGTAGCCATAAAGCACCTTTTTGATGGTGCGGGTCAGATCGTATTCCGGATTGCGCAGCCGCATGTTCCAGATCCGTCTCGCCCTGGACCTTGACCTCGATCAGATCCTGGAAGCCCAAGGTCTCGTACTGGTCGCCGTACTTGACGAGGATGTCGAAGTAGGAATTGACCACCGATGACTGATACTTGTCCGCGGTCTGGAATGCCACCGGGCGGATGCCGTACTGCTCCCCGGCCTCACGCTCCAGCTCTGGGGATTGCTGCGGGTCGACGAACTCCACCAGCACCCTACCGCCGCCGGCCACCTGATACTCACGCAACAGGTCGCGCAACTGCGGCACCAAGGTGCCAGCAACGGATGGGTGTCGGCGCTGAAATAGCCGCGGATCAGCAGCGGTTCCTGCAGCTGACCGAGATAATTGCGCGTGGCATCGGAAACCGTATACAGCGAGCCTTCGGTGAGGTCCGCCCGCAGGCTGCCGATGGGCTGGAGCCAGAGATTGCCGGCCACCAGATTGGCGGCGGCCAGGGCCGTGATCAGGGTCCAGCGATGATGGCCGGCCCTGGTATCGCCGTCCACGGCATCATCGGCCCAGCGCAGCCGCTCCAGGCTGTAGATCGTCAGGGCCAGGAACACCCCCACCAGACTGAGGTAGTAGTACAGGTCGCGTAGGTCGATGACGCCGCGGGTAATGGACTCGAAGCGCGCGCCGCTGCCGAGCAGCCGGAGCAGCTCGCCGCCGCCATGTCCGAGGAGACCCGTCAGTGCCTGGGAGCCGATTAGATAAAACACCGCGCACACCAGCACCGTCCCGATCAGCGCGACGATGGGATTGTCTGTACGTGCCGAGACGAACAGGCCGATGGCGATGTAGGCCGCGGCCAATAGCAGCGTCGCCAGATAGGCACCAAGCACTGGGCCCCAGTCGAGCGGGCCGAGGATGGACACGGTGATCGGCAGCGGGAGGGTCAGCGCCAAGGCGACCGCGACCAAGGCCAGTGCCGCCAGAAATTTCCCCAGCACCAGATGCCATGTGGGCACTGGCAAGGTCGCCAGCACCTCCAAGGTACCGGCACGGCGCTCCTCGCTCCACAGACGCATGGTCAGCGCCGCGGCGAGGAAGATCAGCAGCACCGGCATCCAGTCGAACAGCGGCCGAGTGTCGGCGATATTGCGGGCGAAAAAGGCATCCACCCAGAAAAAGACAAACAGACATGCGGCGAGGAAGGCGCCAATGAACAGATAGGCCACCGGGGAGCCGAAGAACCCCAGCAGCTCCTTTCGGGCCACGCGCAGGATGTCAGACATGGGCCGCCTCCTGGGCCTTGGCAGTTTCTGAGCTGCCGAGTACCGTCTCCGGCAGACCCGTCAGGTCGGGGAAGAAGCCCCTCCTGCAGCGGCGCCCGAAACAGCGCCGAACAGGGCCTCCAAGTCGCGTCGCTCTTGTTCCAGGGCATACAAGGCCCAGCCCCGCGCGGCAGCAGCAGCAGCGACCCGGGGCGCGATCGCCGCGGGATCGAGCGGCGATTATGGCGTAGCGCCGGCGCACCCCATCGTCGTCGAGGTGGATGACGTCGGTCACGCCGTCGACCGCACCAATCAGCGCGCGGACTTCGCCTGGTCCGCGATCCAGGGTCACCAGCAACCTGGGCCGTGCGCCGATTGCTGCCAGCTCGCTGTCCAACGCCAGCCGCCCGGCGCGCATGATCAGCACGCGCGCGCAGATGGCCTCATCCTTGAGCAGGATGTGGGTGGAAATGATCACCGTCGCATGCCGCGCCAACTCGCGAATCAGCGACCGCATGTGCTGGATCTGCGACGGGTCGAGCCCGTTGGTGGGCTCGTCAAGGATCAAGATGTCCGGCTCGTGCAGGATCGCCAGCGCCACGCCGAGCCGCTGCCGATAGCCCCGCGACAAGGTGCCGACCAGCGCGGTTGCCTTCGCCCCGAGTTCGGTGCGCTCGATGGCCCGCCGCATGGCGCCGGCACGCTGCCCGTGCGGAATGCCGTGCAGCGCCGCCTGATAGTCCAATTGCTCCACGACGGTCATGTCCTGATACAGCGGGCAGTTCTCTGGCAAGTAGCCGATGCGCCGCTGGACTGCGCGCCGATGTATGGCAATGTCCTGCCCGTCGATGGCGATGGACCCGCTACTGGGCTCCAAAAAGCCGGTGACCATTTTCATGATGGTGGTCTTGCCGGCACCATTGTGGCCGAGCAGACCGACGATCTCGCGGCGGCCGATGTCGAAAGACACCCGATCGACCGCCATCAGCTCGCCGTAATTGCGGCAGAGCTCGCGAACTTCGATCATCTTCGTCTCCCTTTCGCTTGAATCGTTGCTGTTTGGATTTCGAGGCGCGGCCCTCGACGATGAGGGCATAGAGCCGGGAGCACCCAAAGCGCGCCCGAAACGCCTCACTTGTCTGGACCCGAAACCGCATCCGACCATGCGTCGGACGAACGGCATTTCACAGCACGGCGGGCAGCGCCCGCAAGGGTTGAGACATGAAACTTTCGTAAGGTCCAACCCGGGGCCTCCAGACACAGAGATGTCGGGGCCGGACCTGCTCACGACCTCGGTGCCGCTCTTAGCTCCGGTGTTGTGGCCGATGAAAAGCACGATCGACGCCCGCTAGGCGAATCCGATACATCTATCGCGTGCGATCAACCTGTTGATAAGAAAGGTCTCTTCACGCAAAATGCAAGGCGTATTCCACGTGCGGCCGGATGTCGCCGCCGATCCGTGGCCACGAGGTTCAACCGATCAGCCGGGACCTGAACACCTCGACCATGGCAAAGGACCAGTCATGCACCAGACCTTCTCGATTCTGGTCGACGATCGCGAATCCACTGGCGCGGTCGCCAAAGCGCTTCAACGCGACCCGCGTGCCATCGTGCGGGTACAACGCCTCCCGATCGGCGACTATTTCGTGGACGACGCGCCTCCTGTTCGAGCGCAAGACGCTGGTCGATCTGGCGGCATCGATCAAGGACGGGCGTCTGTTCACACAGGGGCTGCGGCTATCTCGCGCACGCGCACGCGGCGTGCTGATCCTGGAGGGAAATTCGCGGGATCTGGCACGTAGCCAGATGCGCAGGGAGGCGATCCAAGGGGCATCATGACTGTGGCGCTGTCCTTCGGTATCCCACTGCTGCGCGCCATGAATCCCGAAGAGACCGCCGCCCTGATCCTGCGCGCGGCAGAGCAAGGTCGGGCGCGCGCTAGCGGCAGCCTGCCGCGCCCAGGTCATCGCCCGCGCGGAAAGGCAGGGATTCAGAGCCACATTCTGCAAGGCCTTCCAGGAGTCGGGCCCGAGCGTGCAAAGCGACTGATCGACGCGTTCGGTACCGTTGAGGGCGTGATGACCGCAACTATCGCCGAGCTTGCCGCCGTACCGGGTATCGGCAAAGGCATCGCCGAGCGCATCCGCTGGGCGGTCGAGGAGCAACCAGCCGCCTATAGCGCCAAGGCTGGCGCCAGGGAGCAACGGACGTGTATCGGAAATGGGGAGCGCCGGTTTTCCAACCGGCGATTGGCGCACCCATCTCGGCGTGAACGCTGGGTCTGATGCCTCAGCGTTTCAGCCAGTATCGACGCGCCGAATTTCCATTCGGCGCCCCCGGTTGCGCCCGGACAATCAGCCTTCCAGACCAGAGATGATGCTGTCGCGAATCTCCTTCACGTCACCGATACCGTTGACCTTGACGTAACCCGGTGCGCCGTCGCCGCCCTGCTTTGCCCAGGTGGAGTAGTACTGAATCAACGGCTCGGTCTGATCATGGTAGACCTTCAGACGCGCCTTCACGGTATCTTCTTGGTCGTCGTCGCGCTGGATCAGCGGCTCGCCGGTCTCGTCGTCTTTGCCTGCTTCCTTCGGCGGATTGAACACGACGTGATAGGTCCGACCCGAGGCCATGTGGACGCGGCGTCCGGACATGCGCTTAATGATCTCCTCATCCGGAACATCAATCTCGACCACGGCGTCGACGAATACCCCCGCTTCCTTCAGCGCATCGGCCTGGGCCAGGGTGCGCGGGAAGCCGTCGAACAGGTAGCCGTTCTTGCAGTCGGCGTCGAGAATGCGCTCCTTTACCATGCCCATGATGATGTCGTCGGACACCAGGCCGCCCTCGTCCATGATCTTCTTCGCCGCCTTGCCCAGCTCGGTGCCGGACTTAACGTGACCGCGGAGCATGTCGCCAGTGGAAATCTGTGGGATCTTGAAGTGTTCTTTGATGAAACCGGCCTGTGTACCTTTGCCGGCCCCAGGGCCGCCGAGCAGAATAACGCGCATGTGGACTGATCCTCAGTTGACTTCTTGTAGGTCTCGCAAGGCTGCCACAGCCAGGCACGACGGGCAACGCAGCAATTCGGATGCTGCAATAACCTTACTTTATATGTAAATTTTCCGAGCATCGGTATGCCAAGCGCATGACGTTTGCCTCCTCTCGTTGGCGAACGGACTCTTGACGCGGTGCGGCCCTTGGTCTGACCCCGCTCAGCAACCCTCCTCCGCGCAGCGGCCACGGAGGAGCGATCGAGAAGATCAAATCTCCTCGACGTTCTTCGTGTCGATACTGCCGATATCTGATCCGCGCACCTTTAGGGTACCTGCGGTGTCACTCTCGACCTTCAAATCATCGCTGTCGTTGTCGTTGTCGGTTACAACTGACCCCGTTACGACAACCTCAAGGTCACCGGCGTCCGCTTGGACGATTTCGATTCCGCTGCCATCGTTCAGTCGCGCCTCGGTCGCACGCAGGTTGGCGACTACGTCACCGTTACCGGTTTCCTCGAACTCGATACCGTCGTTGTTGAGGCTTTGGAGTACCGTGACGTCACGCAGCTTGGCGATAAGGTCACCGGCGTCTTCCTCGCTGGCCTTGATCGCCTCGTCGTTGTTCAGTTCGCCGTCGACCCTGACGAGGTTGAGTTGAATATCGCCATCGCCGGATTCGTCGAGATCGAGTCCCTCGTCGTAGTTGCCGTCGAGCGAGATCTTTCTCCCCGTCAACCGGATTGAACCATCACCACCCTCGTCGATGTCGAGGGCGTCATCCAAATCCAGCACCAGATCACCATCGTCATTTTCGACACACAACTCGTCACGATAGGGCGGGTTTTCGGGGTCGATGGGGTCGCAATAGCCGCCGTTGTCGATATAGCGGGTGTTGCTGGTGGAAACGACGACATCGCCTTCACCATTCTCGTCAAGTTCGATGCCGTCGGCACCGGCGCCGATGAACTCTGACCTGAACGTAGACATAGTGATGCCGCCAGCGTCGCGCTCGTCAACCCGCACACCGTCGGCATCAAACACGCCATAACCGACATCGTAGACGCCGACACCCCTAAACTTGAGGTCCACTCCCGCCGGCGAGCCAGTGCCGAGAAATTCTTCTCCTGATCCGCAGGCATCTCCGACGTCACAGTCGGATACGTGTATACCATGATAAGCGACATCGGACACGGAAACGTTTGTTAGCTTCAGCGTGACAACACCGGTCCGCTCTTCCGGTACGTCTATAAAGATACCTTTACCCAGTCCGGTACTTTGTGCCTCCACGCTGAACCCGCCAATGCCGACAAAATTGAGGTTGCGGATGGTGAGATCGGCGCCGTTCGATACCTGCAAGAGTGTGAAGTCACCGGTCCCCTCGATCGTTACCCTACCGCCAACAATGCGCAACGGGGTCGTCCCGTCGTAGCTCAGTGTACTGTCGATAGATATGCGTCCGACCGCGGGCCGGATGTAGATCGTGTCCGCACCGCTGGCCAGGGCCTCGCGGAGTGACTCCGGACCCGCGTCGTTACCGCTCGTAACCACGGCGGTGGCTGCAACTGCAACCGATGCAAAGAACAGAGTGCCGGTGAGGACGGCTGCCGCCTGTACGACGGGCTGGGGCTTTCTCGACATGGTCTTACCTCCTGTTGCTTGACTGTTTCAGTCTACTTATCAGGCATCAAAAACTATCATCAGAATGTGACGGTTTGATGACACGCAATTTGATCTTGCAGGCCGGCGTTGTGCGATGAACGTTAGGGCTCCGGCTGCTCAACACGGATGACCTCGAAGCCGAGGGACCGATAGTCGTTTAGCAGAGCCGGCCCAGAGGCAGCAACGTCGACGTAGTCGGGAAAGCCTTCCGGCGCATGTCCATATTGGCTGGCATGAGCCCCGCAGACATGAACGTCGACCCCGACGCCAACCAGGTCACGCGCCTCGAGATGGATCGTCGACAGCGGCCCCAAGCGCTCAGAAGTCAGCAGTCCGAATTGCTCCAGGCCATGGCTCACCACGGCGATTGGCAACTCCGGGAACTGCGCCCTGAGACGTTCGGCGTTTCTTTGCACTAGCGGCAAGGCCCAACCAAGGGCGTATTCGTCCTCTTCGAGGGATCTCAAAACCGACCCCGGCTGGCGCCTCCTGAGCATCGATCAGACGTTCGACGTCGGGTTGCGCGAGGACCGTTCCAGCCAGCAGCAAGAGCGCCAAAACAAAGGTGGCGAGACGTGACATCGTAAACTCCAAACGTAGAAAGCGGAAAGCTGCGGGAGTTAGAGTCGAGTAGCGCAAAAATCCACCAGGCAAACTCGAGCAAAGACCATACTTGCCCCATGCGGCCACCATTCCCTATCGGCCCGGACAACGCTTGCACGAAGACTCCTCGGCGCCCGCGGTATAATTGGCTCCGCTATCCTCACGGACATGCAGTTCGCTCGGCTAGGCCAGCCGCCCTGGGGCTGCCGGCCAGCCGGGCACATCCATCATTGCAGCAGGAGCTAAGCCATGGCTTCGACGAGAATCTTCGCAGTCGTCTCGGTTTTGCTGGGAGTTGCGGCGATCGCCCTCCCCTATTTCTTCGGGACATTGGCGGTAATGGTCCTTGGCGGCGTGATGCTGGCCAG
>CAVOSE010000051.1:0-10906 GCA_963698775.1 uncultured Gammaproteobacteria bacterium | reverse complement strand
GTCCGACACTGATGCCACGCGCAGGTTGAAAACCGGCACCCCACCCTGCTGAAACCGGCCGCACCGGCGTAGAATGTCCGGCCTGACAGGCACAACCACAGGTTCGAGATGGAACAGTTTCACGGCACAACCATCCTCTCCGTGCGCCGCGGCGGGTTCGGTGGTGATCGGCGGCGACGGCCAGGTCTCGCTGGGCCAGACGGTGATGAAGGGTAATGCACGCAAGGTACGACGGCTGTACAAGGGCGGCGTCATCGCGGGTTTCGCCGGCGCCACCGCAGACGCCTTTACGCTGTTTGAGCGTTTCGAGGGCAAACTGGAGAAGCATCAGGGCCACCTGACCCGTGCCGCCGTGGAGCTGGCCAAGGATTGGCGTACCGACCGCATGCTGCGGCGGCTGGAGGCAATGCTGTGCGTGGCCGATCACGAGGCATCACTGATCATCACCGGCACCGGCGACGTGCTCGAGCCCGAGCGCGACCTGATGGCCATCGGCTCCGGCAGTGGTTTTGCCCAATCGGCGGCCAGGGCGCTGCTGGAGAATACCGAACTCAGCGCACGCGAGATCGTCGAGCGCGCCTTGGGCATTGCGGCCGACATCTGCATCTATACCAATCACAACCTGGTGCTCGAAGAACTCGGCGAGGCCTGACGGCAACGCCGACCGAACATCGACGCCTAGGCCGACACGGGCGGCGGCGTCCGACACCAGCACCCGCGTCCCATCGCAGCCACGGCCACCGGACCGCGGCCGGCACCAGCATCCATCAGGGTAGGCATCATGTCCGAGATCACTCCCCAGCAAATCGTCGCCGAACTCGACAAACACATCATCGGTCAGCACGCCGCCAAGCGCGCGGTCGCGATCGCGCTGCGCAACCGCTGGCGGCGCATGCAGATCCCCGAGCCCATGCGCTCGGAGATCACGCCCAAGAACATCCTGATGATCGGTCCCACCGGCGTCGGTAAGACCGAGATCGCGCGCCGTCTGGCCCGGCTCGCCAATGCGCCCTTTATCAAGATCGAGGCGACCAAGTTCACCGAGGTCGGCTATGTCGGCCGCGATGTGGAGTCCATCATCCGCGATCTCGCCGATATCGCCATCAAGATGGAGCGCGAAAAGGAGATGGAGCGCAACGCCGAGCGGGCCGAGGGGGCGGCCGAAGAGCGCGTGCTCGACGCCCTGCTGCCGCCGCCGTCGGGCTTCGAGGAAGACAGTAAGGGCGCCGGCGCCTCGTCGGCCACACGCGAGAAGTTTCGACACAAGCTGCGCGCCGGCGAACTCGACGAGCGTGAGATCGAGATCGAAGTCAGCCAGTCAGCGCTGGGCGTGGAGATCATGGCCCCGCCGGGCATGGAGGAGATGACCAACCAGCTGCAGGGCCTGTTTCAGAACCTGGGCTCCAACCGCACCAAGAAGCGCCGGCTGCAGATCAAGGACGCGCTCAAGCTGTTGCGCGACGAGGAGGCGGCGAAGCTGGTCAACGAGGAGGAGATGAAGCTTCGCGCCATGACCAACGTGGAGCAAAACGGCATCGTCTTCCTGGACGAGATCGACAAGGTGACCCGGCGCGCCGAGCAAAGCGGCGGCGGCGACATCTCGCGCGAGGGCGTGCAGCGGGATCTGCTGCCGCTGGTAGAGGGCAGCACGGTCTCGACCAAGCACGGCATGGTGAAGTCCGACCACATCCTGTTCATCGCCTCCGGCGCCTTCCACCTGGCCAAACCATCAGACCTGATCCCGGAGCTGCAGGGCCGACTGCCGATCCGAGTCGAGCTGCAGGCACTGACCACCGACGACTTCGTGCGCATCCTGACGGAGCCCGACGAATCGCTGACCGACCAATACAGGGCCCTGCTCGCCACCGAAGGCGTCAAACTGGAATTCGCCGAGGACGGCATCCGGCGCCTGGCCGAGATCGCCTTCCAGGTCAACGAACGCACCGAGAACATCGGCGCCCGCCGGCTGCACACGGTCATGGAGCGGCTGCTGGAGGATGTCTCCTTCAACGCATCCGAACTGGACCGGGTGCCGATCACCATCAGCGCCGCCTATGTCGACCAGAACCTCGGCGAACTGGCCGCGGACGAGGATCTGTCGCAATACATCTTGTGAACCGCGGGGCTGGTGCATCGGGGAGACTGTGCTCGTATTCGCGGCAAAGATCAGAACATGATTTTCACCACGAAGCACACGAAGCACACGAAGCACACGAAGCACACGAAGCACACGAAGATCACGAAGATCACGAAGAAGAAAAACAATGAAGGCCAATGCCTTTTCACCTTCGTGTTCTTCGTGTCCTTCGTGGTTAAGCCTCTTTTTGTGGATTTCTGAAATACTTTCACGGTCTCCGGGGGCTGGGAACACCGAGCTGGCAGCCGGCCGTGACGCGAAGCGGATCCAAGGCCGCAGCCGAGGCCCATCCCCGTTGAAGTTCTGCCCCTTTTCCCCAACTGACACGGGTGATCAGGCGCGACACCTACGCGTCACCTCAGTCTCGGAGCCATTCCATGCCAACCCCAACCGAATTCAATCTACACCGCACGTCGCGCGTGCTCGAACTCACCTTTAACGACGGCAGCCACTTCAACCTGCCGGTGGAACTACTCCGAGTCTACTCGCCGTCCGCCGAGGTCCAGGGCCATGGGCCCGGCCAGCGCGTGCTGCAGCTCGGCAAGGAGGATGTGAACATCGACAAGATCGAGCCGGTGGGCAACTATGCCGTCTGCCTGCACTTCGACGACGAGCACAACACCGGCATCTTCTCCTGGGAGTACCTCTACAGCCTGGGGAAGAACCAAGAAGGGCTCTGGAAGGACTACTTGCAGGAACTCGAAAAGGCGGGCCATAAGCGGAAGGTGCGCCCCTCGTAACGGCCGCATCAGCGCGACGCAACAATGAGCACCCGCCGAAAAGGAGCGGTAGCCTGGATTGCTTGAGGGCAGCAAGTGTTTGCAAATGAGTCAAGTTTCGACGCAGCCTAAGACCAGCGGGGATTCTCGAAATCGGGGTCGGGGTCGAAATCGGGATCGTCGCCTGCCACTCGTTTCGATAGCGATAGCGATACCGATACCGATACAGATACCGGAACACGCGTCGGCCTGAGGCGAAGGCTCGAGAGTCGGCGGACAGAGGAAAGCATCTCGTGCCGCCCAACCCCTGGCACGTCGCATCCACCCTTTCACACTTCGAACTTCACACTTCAAACTTTCCCAAACTGACATCCCGCAAACCCCACCCGCCCGCATCCCTGTAGAATCATCGCCTCACCCCAACGGAGCACGCTTAATCCCATGTCCGACGACAAGACCACCCACTTCGGCTACCAGGAAGTCCCGGTTGGGGAGAAACAGGAGCGGGTGCGCGCGGTATTCGACTCGGTGGCGACGCGCTACGACATCATGAACGACCTGATGTCCATGGGCATCCATCGGCTGTGGAAGCGCCGAGCGGTCGAGATGGCCGGCGTGCGGCGCGGACAGCGGGTGCTGGACCTCGCCGCCGGCACCGGCGACCTGGCTGAAAAGTTCAGCAAGATCGTCGGCCCGGACGGCGAGGTCGTGATGTCCGACATCAACGAGGCGATGCTCGGCCAAGGACGTTCGCGGCTCGTGGACGCCGGGGTGGTCGGCAATCTCGACTACGCCATCGCTAACGCCGAGGCGCTGCCGTTCGGCAACGACTACTTCGATTGCGTCACCATCGGTTTCGGGCTGCGCAACGTCACCAACAAGCAGTTCGCGCTGAGCGAGATGTTTCGCGTCCTGCGCCCTGGTGGTCGCGCGTTAGTGCTGGAGTTCTCGCATCCGGTCATCGCACCGCTGGCACGCGCTTACGATCTCTACTCGTTTTCGCTCCTGCCCGTGATGGGCAAGCTCGTGGCAGGCGATGCCGACAGCTATCGCTACTTGGCCGAGTCGATCCGCATGCACCCGGATCAAGAAACCTTGTTGTCGATGATGGAGCAGGCGGGTTTAGAGCGCTGCAGCTTCGTCAACCTCACCGGCGGCGTTGTCGCCATTCACCGCGGCTACAAGATCTGAGCACGATCATGGACTGGGACGACGACGGCACAAGCGAACAGACGCAGAGCGAGGGCATCCAGATCCCTGAGGCCGTGCTCGCGGCAATCGAGGGCGCGATCAACGCAGTGCTGGCGCTGGACGCGGAGGGGGCGCACCGGCTCGCGCCGATCCAGGGTCGCGTGTTGCTGGTGGAATTGATCGGCTTCGGCACACGCATCTATGTCGTCCCCGGCGAGGCCGGTCTGCTGCTCTACGGGGCTTATGATGCACCACCCGACTGCACCGTGCGCGGCACGCCAGCGGCGCTGTTGCGCATGGCCCTGAGCGAGCACCGCGAGGACGCCGTCTTCGAAGGGGCCATCGAGATCGACGGCGACAACGGCGTCGCGCAGACCCTCGGCGAGGTGGTGCAGGGGCTGGACATCGACTGGGAAGAACTGCTGGCCAAGCTGGTCGGCGACACCTTGGCCCATCGCATTGGCCTCCAGGCACGCGCTAGCGGTCGCTGGGCGCAACGCACCGGCGAGACCCTGACCCAAGACCTGCGCGAGTATCTGCAGGAAGAGGCCCGCGTGCTGCCCGGCAATGCGGAACTGGACGGCTTTCTGGCCGACGTCGACAGCCTGCGCGATGATGTGGAACGGCTCGCTGCGCGTGTCGAACGCCTTGCTGCGCGCATCCGCCAACCCTAACCCATCCGGCGCCACGCCATGCTCCGTCCCTCGCAGGCCCTGCGGCTGCTGCATATCAATGTCGTCTTGCTCAGGCATGGGCTTGACGAAGTCGTCATCGCAACGCGGCTGTTTCGGCCCCTGCGCTTCCTGCTCTACCTGGCGCCCTGGCACTGGGTAAAGCGTGACCTGCCCGCCTATCCGGTCCGGGTCCGCCTGGCGCTGGAAGAGCTCGGGCCGATCTTCATCAAGTTCGGCCAGTTGCTGTCTACCCGCGTTGACCTGCTGCCCGAGGACCTAGCCATCGAGCTGGCCAAACTACAGGATCGGGTGCCGCCATTTCCGGGCGCCGAGGCACGTGCGCTGATCGAGCAGGCCTGGGGTCGGCCAGTCGAAGCGGTGCTGGACGCGTTCGACGAACAGCCGCTGGCATCGGCGTCCATCGCCCAGGTGCACACGGGCCGACTGAAAACGGGTCAAGAGGTCATCGTCAAGGTGCTGCGCCCCGGCATCGACCGGACCATCCGCCGCGACGTTGACTTGCTGTACAGCTTTGCCGGCCTGGTGCAACGGTACTTCCCGGACGGTCATCGCCTGCGCCCGGTGGAGGTGGTGCAAGAGTACGAGAAGACCATCTTCGACGAGCTGAACCTGCAGCGCGAGGCGGCCAACGCCTCGCAGCTGCGGCGCAACTTCAAGCACAGCGAGGACCTGTACATCCCCGAGGTGTACTGGGACTGGACGCGCGCCAACGTGATGGTGATGGAGCGCATCTACGGCACGCCGGTGTCGCAGGTCGGCGCGCTCAAGGCCCAAGGCATCAGCATGCGCACGCTCGGCACCCGCGGGGTCGAGATCTTCTTCACCCAGGTGTTCCGCGACAACTTCTTCCACGCCGACATGCATCCGGGCAACATCTTCGTCGAGTCCAGCGGACGCTACATCTCGGTGGACTTCGGCATCGTCGGCACCCTGACTAAGGACGACCAACGCTACCTGGCCGAAAACCTGCTGGCCTTCTTCCACCGCGACTATCGCCGCGTCGCCGAACTACACCTGGAATCCGGCTGGGTGCCCCAGGGCACACGGGTGGAGGAGTTCGAGTCCGCCATCCGCACCGTCTGCGAGCCAATCTTCGAAAAGCCCCTGTCGGAGATCTCCTTCGGTGCCTTCCTGGTGAACCTGTTCCAGACCGCGCGGCGCTTCGACATGGAGATCCAGCCGCAGCTGGTGCTGCTGGAAAAGACCCTGCTCAACATCGAGGGCCTGGGCCGCCAGCTCTACCCGCAGTTGGACCTCTGGACCACCGCCAAGCCCTACATGGAGCGTTGGATGCGCGAACAGGTCGGCCTGCGCACGCTGGTGCAGCGCACGATGGACAATTGGCCGTATCTGGCCGAGCGATTGCCCGATCTGCCGGTGGCCGTAACCCGTATCGTCGATCACCTGGACCGGCGGGCCGCGCTGCAGCCCGACAGCCCCGCGGCCGACCTCCAGGCCATCCGCAGCGAGCTAAAGCACAACAATCAGCGCATGCTGGCGACGGTCGCCGCGGTGGGTCTCGCGGGATGTGCGACCGCGCTGTTGGTATTGCCCTCGGCGGCGCCGGCCATTCCGCTGCTGGCTCCCGCCGTCGCCGCCGTACTGGTCCTCTCCAGCCTGTTGCTGCTCTGGCGCGCCTTGCTCGCCCCCGCGCGCTGACGAGCGCCTGATCTGCCGCGGAGCGGCCACTGGGAGCGCCGGTGGTCCAACCGGCGCGTGGCAGTCCGTCGGTCCCTTGGGCAGGGCGACGCCGAACCCAGGATATCCTCCCGCCATGCCGACGAACTAACGCCGTACGTCTGCCAGCGCGCCGACGCGTTAGACTTATCGCCCAGCCCATCGCAACCGCCAGACTGCCGAGGCGAGATCAATGACGCGCAGAAAGCTGCCCATTGGCATCCAGACCTTCGCCAAGTTGCGCGAGGACGACTGTTACTATGTCGACAAGACCGGCTTCGCGCTGCGTCTCATCGAGCAAGGAACGCATTATTTTCTGTCGCGGCCACGACGCTTCGGCAAATCGTTGTTCCTGGATACCCTCGCGGAACTGTTCGGGGGTAACGAGCCCCTATTCCGCGGGCTTGAGGCACACGATCAGTGGGATTGGAATCGGCGGTTTCCGATGGTCCGCCTGAGTTTCGGCGGTGGAGTGGTGCAAAGCAGGACAGAACTCGACCGTCGCATTCGCGCCCAATTGGGCAGGAACCGCGACACCCTCGGCGTTACTTGCGGTGACCCGGACGACATCGCAGGCTGTTTCGCAGAGCTCATCCAGCAGGCCAACCACGTCGCTGGCGAGCGCGCCGTGGTGCTCATCGACGAGTACGACAAACCCATCCTCGACAACCTGACACGCCCGGACGCCGCCCGCGAGATCCGCGACGGCCTGCGCAACCTGTACTCGGTGATCAAGGACGCCGATGCCCACATCCGCTTCGCCTTCCTCACCGGCGTGAGCAAGTTCAGCAAGGTGAGCCTGTTCTCCGGGTTGAACAACCTGCGTGACATCACCGTTTCACGGGAATTCTCAGCCATCTGTGGCTACACCGAGGCTGACTTGGATGCCATCTTCAGGCCGGAGTTGGACGGGCTCGATCGGCAGCAGATTCGGGAGTGGTACAACGGCTACAACTGGACCGGCGAGGCCGTCTACAACCCGTTCGACGTCCTGCTGCTTTTTCAGGAGCGCCAGTTCCGACCTTGGTGGTTCGAAACCGCTACGCCGACCTTCCTGGTGGACCTGTTACTGGAGCGCCAAGTTTCAATTCCGCAACTCGGCCATTTGGTCGCCAGCGAGGCGCTGTTGTCGACCTTCGACGTGGATCACATTGCCACCGAGGCGCTGTTGTTTCAGACCGGTTATCTCACCATCGACTCGGTGCGACAGTTCGGCGCGCTGGTGGAATACAAGTTGTGCTATCCAAACCTGGAGGTGCGCGCCAGCCTGACCGGCGCCTTGCTGGAGCAGATCGCGCCCAAACCCGCTGACCCCGGTGTGCGGCCCAGCCGGCTCTACCAACTGCTTCAGGCCAACGACTTCGCCGGCATCGAGACCCTATTCGCCGCGCTGTTCGCGGGGGTCCCGACCGATTGGTATCGGAAGAACCGGATCGCCACGTACGAGGGCTACTACGCCGGCCTGTTCTACGCCTACTTCGCCGCGCTCGGGCTCGACATCACGCCGGAGGACAGCAGCAACTCCGGACGCCTGGACATGGCAGTGCGCTTCAACGGCCAGGTCTACCTCTTCGAGTTCAAGGTGGTGGAACTGGCCCCGGACGGCAGCGCTCTGGCGCAGATCAAGCAGCGCGGCTACGCGGACAAGTACCGCGCGGACGGCCAGCCGATCCACCTGATCGGCGTCGAGTTCAGCCGCGAGCGGCGCAGCCTGGTCGCGTTTGACGTCGAATCGCTCACGCCCTGACCCGACGCCCGCAACGCCTTCCCCATCCCCATTTTCATCCCAAGAGCACCGGCATGAAACACATCCAGATCTCCGAGCGCATCACCATCGGCAACGACCTGCCGTTCGCATTACAGGCCGGACCGTGTCAGATCGAGAGCCGTGAACATGCGCTGATGCTCGCCCGCGAGATCGCCACCATCACCGGTGAACTCGGCATCCCGTACATCTTCAAGGCGTCCTTCGATAAGGCCAATCGCTCCAGCCTGGGCGGCAGGCGCGGCGTCGGTCTGGAGCAGGGCCTGGCCATCCTCGCCGAGATTCGCGAGACCGTCGGCTGCCCGGTGCTGACCGACCTGCACACCGAGGCCCAGTGCCGCCCGGTCGCCGAGGTGGTGGACATGTTGCAGATTCCGGCCTTCTTGTGTCGGCAGACCGACTTCGTGCTCGCGGTCGGGGCCGCGGCGGCCGAGTATGGCCGTACCGTCAACGTCAAGAAGGGCCAGTTCCTGGCGCCCTGGGACATGCAGAATGTCGTCGATAAGCTGGAATCGACCGGCTGCGACAAGATCGCGCTGGTAGAGCGCGGCGTCACCTTCGGCTACGGCAACCTGATCGTCGACCCCCGCAGCCTGTACGAGATGGCCAAGACCGGCTACCCGGTGGTGATGGACGCCACGCATGCGGTGCAGATGCCCGGTGCGCTCGGCAACGCGTCGGGCGGCAAGCGCGAGTACGTGCCCGTCATCGCCCGCGCCGCCATCGGCGTTGGCGTCGCGATGCTGTTCATGGAGGTCCACGACGACCCGGACAACGCCGCCAGCGATGGGCCCAATTCGGTCCGTTTAGACCAGCTCACAGGTCTATTGACAGGGCTAGAGAGGCTCGACAAGACGCGCAAACAACAAGCGCCCCGTGAGTGACCCAAGGGCAAACACCGACATAAGACCGGGCAGCCCTTTATTCCCCCAATCCCGCCGGGCAAGGGCCTACATTAGAGACTTGCGAGGCGGAACTCAGTTTGCGCCAAGAGTGGCCGCCAACGACACGCGATCTCGATTTGGCCCAATGCACTTGGCGACATGCATCTCCGCGGTCACGATCTTCGACAACCCGACTGCGAACTGGTCTGCGCCGCGGAGCCCAGCCCGCCCACAGCAATTGACTAACGACTTCGTGGACGCTGGGCGGAACTCGTTGAGTCAGCACAAGCATGGTCCGCCGAAGAGTTAGCGACGCAATATCGCAGCTCTAACGTTAAGTCCCCTGAGGGAGGCTCTTGCGCGTGTAGCTTTAAAGTGTTGACTCCACGCTTCATCGGAGCCAGCACTAGATTTGAGAACTGAAATTCACTGACCAGCCTCGCGTCCGTGCCTAGTAGCATCTCGGCATTTGGTCCCAGTTCGAATCGCAGTGAAAATTCGTATGTGGGTGTCGCGCTTAACATAGAGAATGCGCTATCCATGACGATCGGGGCACGCGTACGCTGCACAAACTCCGACCGAGCGACATTCGAATGGTCTTCGACGATGATCTTGCTGTCGCCGCGAATAGTGCGAACAGTCCCGAGCAGGGCCGCCCCGAGTATCGGGAACCCATACCGGTTCCGTAGCGCGACGGTCGAAGATTTCGTCGTCGATCGATTCTTCAAGTGCCAGCCATCTTTTTGTCTTGAGACAAGAACATCAGACGTAGCAAAATCGGCAGCCACTTTACTCAGTTGTAAGTCGTAATAACCATTATAGAAAAATGGCACCATGTCACGACCATTCCCGAGAAAGTACTTTCCCCAATTGAAATTTGAAAAAGAAATGCGTTCGCCAGGCCTTAGTCGATCTTCGATCAGGTAATCTGCGCTCGCCTTCACTTGAACGCCTTGGTGCCAGAGTTGCTCGATCACCTCATTGTCTTCCGTCGACAAAAAGAACTCCTTGTACTGGGCCGGGAACTCCTGATACTCCGGCAGGGATGCCGGCCCCGATTTCCCACTTTCCACCGTAAAATGCCGAAACAGCGAGGGATCAGCCACCAAATCTTCGACGCCGAAGATGTGTTTGGGATCAGCTGGGTCGTTAAAATAGAGCTGCAAATCCGGGTCAAGCAAAATCCAGCGTCCATCCGCCTTTATTTCTGGAACCACATGTCCTTGCAGGAACCAAATGCGTCCCTTTAACCCCACTTCGTCGGCAAGACGGGCAAGCGTTCTTGACGAATTGTCACAAAACCCGTAGCCGTAGATAGACAGGAACTTGATGATATCGCGAACCTCTTCACCAGAGGTCGCAGGCATGAAATGGTAGCGATGTTTGACGACGAATTCCCAGATCGCCAAGGCCCTGTCGGTTTCATTGGGGATTCGACGAAATCCGCCCGATGCGATCAAGCCTTCAGCACTGTACCAGAGAAATCGGTCGTATAGGATTGGTGCCGCGACGACCTCGTCGCTGTTGTTTGTGAAAGAATACTCGTAATACAGCGGCTCTTCGCCAAGGTTAAAAGAGACTTCGCCAGTACCCTCGGTGATGGGGATTGTGATACGACCGGGAAATGTGACTTCAGTGCTTGCAATACCCGATTCCCGACCCGCTGGACCAGCTTGCGGGTTGATGCCGTTGAGCATCAACTCCAGCCGACTCGCTCTTGCCTCGGCCCGCCTCAGCAGGTGAATGAGATCGCGAGTCGAAAGATTTTGAGGACTCGGTGACGATCTGTTTGACTCCGCCAGCAACGATGCAAGGAATGTCGTTTCGTCGAAATTCAA
>CAVOSE010000050.1:0-45066 GCA_963698775.1 uncultured Gammaproteobacteria bacterium | reverse complement strand
TGCGTTTGACCGAGACCGGGCCGGCGGTGCCGAGTTGCTGGGCGAACAGCGATACCCGTAGTTCCTCCAGCAGCCAGCGGATCTCGTCCAGCCTGGGGTCGGCGCGACCGGCAGCGCGGGCGGCGGCGGTGCGTTCACGCCATCTGTCTAGCAATGGGGTCAGCTCGCGCAGGCGCTCTTGGTCGCGACCGGCGGCGTGGGTGAGCTTTTCGGTGCGTTGATCAGCTGCCTTCAAGTAGCGGGGATAGTCCTTCAGGTGCTCAAACGGCACCTGTTGCAGAAAGCCGCGAAACACCAGCGCGTCGAGCTGGACGCGCAGGTCCAGCACCGATGGCATCCAGTTGATCTGGGTAATACCTGCAAGACGTTTGCGCAGTTGTTGGTAGGCATCGAGGATGCCGGCCGCGATGCCGCAGACCTCGTCGGCGGTGCTGAGCAGGCTGCCCTTGCGCTCGGCGATGCGTTGCTCGAAGGCAGCCTGATCGCGGATGGCGGGCAGGCACTCGGTGAAGGTCAGGTCGAGGATCAACGCGACCAGTTCATCGGCCAGGTCGACTGGCTTGCTGTCGTTGCGGCCGCCGTCGCGCGCTTGCCCCTGCGCGGACCGGCCCTCGGGCAGCGGCGCCTTGGCGTATTGCAGGCGCATGCGGTCGAGCCCCGGCAGGTTGCGGCGCAGCGTGCGCAGGTCTTTCGCCAGGGTCAGCATGATCAGTCGGCGCAGGCCGGTGCGCATGGCGGTGCCGGCGGTCTGCTCCGAGTCGAGCAGGCGAATGGCGACCTGGTCGCCGCGGTCCACCAGCGCCGGAAAGCCGCGCAGCCGGATACCGGCACGCTCGGTATCGACATGCGCGGGCAGCGTGCCGAAGTCCCAGCGGGTGATGCCGTCGCGCTCCAGGGCGTGGTTCCAATTTGGGGTTTCGGCGACCGCGGCGTCGACCGCGGTGCCGCCGTGTCGGCGCTTGAGCTGGACCAGATCGTCGCCGGTGGCGACCGCCCTGCCCTGCTGATCCACCAGTCGCACCTTCATGCGCAGGTGCTCAGGTAGCGCCGACGCGTCCCAGGCGTCCTCGGGCACCCGCACGCCGGTCAGCTCGTACAGGGTCTCGGCCAGCGCCTGGATCAGCGGCCGATCCGACGGGCTAAGCCTGGCCGCGACCTTGGCGGCGGTATCCGGGATCGGCACAAAGGCCTTGCGCGTCTGTTTGGGCAGACTCCGCAACAGCGCCGTGACGCGCTCCTCAATCAGCCCCGGCACCAGCCATTCCAGGCGTTCCGGCGAGACCTGGTTGATCAGCGGCAAAGGCACGACCAGTGTGACGCCATCGGCGTTGTGGCCTGGGTCGAAGTGGTATTCCAACGGCAGCTCGGTGGCGCCGACGCGCAGGCTGTCCGGAAAGCTCGCGGCGGTGATCTCGGCGGCATCGCGGGCCATGACGTCGGCCATGCGCATGTGCAGCAGCTTCGGGTCGCGCTGCGTCGCCTTGCGCAGCCAGCGCTCGAACTGCGGCGTTGAGTAGATCCCGCTCGGCAGGCGCTCGGCGTAGAAGGCGTAGATGGCCTCCTCGTCCACCAGGATGTCCCGCCGGCGGGACTTGGCCTCCAGATGGCGCACGTAATCGATCAGGTCCAGGTTGTGACGCCAGAACGGCGCGCGGGTCTCGAAGTCGCCCTCGGCCAGACCAAAACGCAGAAAGATCTCGCGCGCCTCGGCCGGGTTGATAGGGCCGTAGTTGACGCGCCGGCGGCTGGCTAGCGTGACGCCGAACAGGGTCACCGTCTCGAAGGCGGCGACCTGGCCCGATTTGCTCTGCCAGTGGGGCTCGGCATAGCTGCGTTTGATCAGATGCGCGCCGGCGGCCTCGATCCACCCCGGCTGCACCTTGGCGGCGATGCGTCCGTACTGGCGTGTGGTCTCGACCCGCTCGGCGCAGGTGATCCACTTCGGCCCCGCCTTAAAGAGCGCCGAGCTGGGATGGATGTAAAACCGACCGCCGCGGGCGCCCAGATACTCGCGCTGCTCATCCTTGAGGCCGATGTTGCTGAGCAGTCCGGTCAGCAAGGCCCGATGCACCTGCTCGAAGGTGCCCTCGGTGTCGTTCTCCCGATGCTCTCCGGGTCGGCCCATCTCATGCATCTGCTCGCGTAACTGGATGTGGATGTCGCGCCACTCCTGCACCCGGTTCCAGGACAGGAAATGCTGCCGGCATTGCTTCTGGAACTTGCTGCGCGACAGTGCCTTGCGTTCCTGCTCCAGAAAGGCCCACAGGTTCAGCAGGGTCAGAAAATCGGAGTCCTCGTGCTGAAAGGTGGCGTGAATCTGGTCGGCGGCCTGCTGCTTGTCCAGGGGTCGCTCGCGAGGGTCCTGCACGCTGAGCGCGGAGGCGATGATCAGCACTTCGCGCAGGCAGTGGTGCTCGCCGGCGGCCAGCAGCATGCGGCCGATGCGCGGGTCCACCGGCAGGCGCGCCAGCTGCCGGCCGAGCGGCGTCAGTTGGCCGCTGTCGTCGATCGCCGCTAGCTCCTCCAAGGTGCGATAGCCGTCGGAGATTAGCTTGGCGTCGGGCGGATCGAGGAACGGGAAGGTCTCGATGGCGCCGAAGCCGAGCAGCTTCATCTGCAGGATGACCGACGCCAGATTGGTGCGACGGATCTCGGGCTCGGTGAACTCGGCGCGGGCGTCGAAGTTGTCCTCTTCGTAGAGCCGGATGCAGATGCCGGACGCGATGCGCCCGCAGCGGCCCTTGCGCTGGTTGGCGGAGGCCTGGCTGATGCGCTCCACCGGCAGGCGCTGCACCTTGCTGCGATGGCTATAGCGGCTGATGCGGGCAAAACCCGGATCGATCACGTAGTGGATGCCCGGCACCGTCAGCGAGGTCTCGGCGACATTGGTGGCCAGCACCACGCGGCGGGTGCCGTGGGGTTTGAACACCCGCGCCTGCTCCGCCGGGCCCTGGCGGGCGAATAGCGGCAGGATCTCGGTGGACGGCGGATGGTGCTTGCGCAGGGTCTCAGCGGTCTCGCGGATCTCGCGCTCGCCGGACAGGAACACCAGCACGTCGCCCCTGCCCCCACCTGATTCGGCCTTGGCGAGTTCATCGACGGCGCCCGAGATGGCCATCTGCATCGCGTCGTCGCGCTCGCCAGCGGAGTCTTCTTCAGGCGGGCGATAGCGGACCTCGACCGGGTAGGTTCGACCCGAGATCTCGATAATCGGCGCGTCGTCGAAGTGTTTGGAGAATCGCTGCGGATCGATGGTGGCGGAGGTGACGATCAGCTTCAGGTCGGGGCGCTTGGGCAACAGCTGCTTGAGCCAACCCAGCAGGAAATCGATATTGAGGCTGCGCTCATGGGCCTCGTCGATGATCAGCGTGTCGTATTCGTTCAGATAGCGGTCGTGCTGGATCTCGGCCAGCAACATGCCGTCGGTCATCAGTTTGACCGCGGTGCCCGGCTGTACCCGGTCGTGGAAACGCACCTTGTAGCCGACGGTAGTACCCAGCTCGGTGCCGAGTTCCTGCGATACCCGGCTGGCCAGGCTGCGGGCGGCGATGCGCCGCGGCTGGGTGTGACCGATGCGACCGAAGATGCCGCGACCGAGCCCCAGGCTTGCGTCCAGACAGATCTTCGGTAACTGGGTGGACTTGCCGGAGCCGGTCTCGCCGCACAGCACGACCACCTGGTGGTCGCGGATCAGCGCCGCCACCTCGTCACGACGCTCGCTGACCGGCAGCTCCGGCGGATACGCGATGGCCGGGATGCCGGCACGGCGCTGGGCGACGATGGCGCGCGAGGCGGCGATGGACTGGACGATCTGCGCGAGTCCCCGGTCCACCGGCTGCCCGTCACGCGCGCGCCGCCGCAGCCCGCGCAACCGTCGCGACAGGTCGACGCGATCGCGAAGCAGGCAGCCGTCGAGGGCGAGATCCGGGAGCGCGCTGGCGCGGGAGTGATCTGTCTCGCCATGGCGGCCCTCGGACGAATCAGGCACGTGCGGGACAGGGAATGATTCCAGCTCAGACATGGTGACTCTTGGTTCTCAGCGACATCCAACTCGGACTGCCACGCGGGATTATCATCGCAGACGCTATACTTGCAACCGGCGGCCCACAGCCTACCCGGACAGCACGGAGATCGCCCACCATGCCACAGCCTGCATCGACCCCGTGTCGCTTCACCTACGGCGACTATTGCCAGTGGCCCGATGACGAACGCTGGGAACTGATCGATGGCAAGGCCTACGACATGAGCCCGGCACCGACCCGCATGCATCAGAAACTGGTGCTGGAGATCGGCGCTCAAGTCTATGCGCAGCTGCGCGACAAACCCTGCGAGGTCTATGTCGCACCGTTCGATGTCCGCCTACCGAGTGCCGACGAAGTCGATGCGCGGGTGGACACCGTGGTACAACCGGATGTGGCGGTGATCTGCGACCCTGCCAAGCTCGACGACGCCGGTTGCCGCGGTGCGCCGGACTGGATCGTTGAGGTGCTATCACCCGGCACCGCCGTCAAGGACCAGACCAAAAAGCGCGCCCTGTACGAACGCCACGGCGTGCGCGAGTACTGGCTGCTGCATCCCACCGACCGGGTCTTGACCATCTATCGACTCCTGGATGGCGCCTATCGTAAACCCGAGGTACAGGCACTGAGCGGCGAAACCCCGGTGGGCGTGTTGGCAGGCCTGGTGATCCGCTGGCCGGAGGCGGCCCCAGAAACATCCCAAGAGCCAACAGCCCAAGCGCCGACGACGGCCAAGGTGTCACATCCGCACGATGGCTAACGCCTCGCGGTTGCTGCCGCGCAGCATGGGCGGATAACGACACCGGATGCCGCAGCCGGGCTGCACCATGCTCACTCGAACCACTCACACCGATCCGTAAATGCCATGCGCCTGATTCGCTTCGAGACCCCCGACGGCCGCATCCTCCGCGGTACCCAGATCGATGAGACCACCGCGGCCGTGCTCCCATCCGATGCCATCGGCAACCTCAGGCCAACCGGCGAGACCGCGCACATCGGCCGCTTGCTGGCGCCGGTGGAGCCGCGCAACATCTTTTGTATTGGGCTGAACTACCGCGCCCACGCCGCCGAAACCGGCGCGCCGATCCCGGAAAACCCGGTCGTGTTCATGAAGCCGACCACCGCCGTCATCGGCCCGGGCGACCCGATCGTGCTGCCTGCGGCGTGCGCGCATGGCCCCGAGGTAGACTTCGAGGCCGAATTGGCGGTCGTCATCGGTCGCACGGCCCGCGACGTCGGTGTCGACCGGGCATTGGACCACGTGCTCGGCTATACCTGCGCCTGCGATGTCTCCGCCCGGCGCTGGCAAAAGCACGGCGGCGGCGGCCAATGGATTAGGGGCAAGAGCTTCGATAGCTTCTGCCCGCTGGGTCCGGTGCTGGTCACCGCCGACGAGATCGCCGATCCGCAGGCGCTTCAGGTCGCCTGCGTCATCAACGGTCAGCCTATGCAGCAGGGCTGCACCTCGGACATGATCTTCAGCGTTGCCGAGCTGATCGCGTTTCTGAGCCGCGACACCACACTCGTCCCTGGCACGTTGATTCTCACTGGCACCCCACCCGGCGTCGGCTTCGCGCGCCAGCCGCCGGTGTTTCTAGCACAGGGCGACCGCGTCGCAGTCAGCGTCGAAGGCATCGGTACACTGGAGAACCGGGTATTGGATGCGGGGGGACAAGGTTAGCCTGTCGAAATCCGCGATTTCCGGCGATTTTCTCGAGCCCCGGCTTTTGGCTGCCGATCCCCAGCGGCGGATGCGAGAAGGATGGCTCACACGGAGCCACGGAACACACGGAGAGGATAAAGATGCGTCGCGCACATTTGCGGACCGGCATCCGTCTTTCTTCTCTCCGTGTCTCCGCACCTCCGTGTGAGAGTCTCTGGGCGCTGAGACGCAGCCACGGAGGCTCCGAAGACCGGGGAATCAGTCCTTGGTCTGGGGCCCGATGCGCACGGCCAGCAGATCGCAGACCTCGTGCCGCAGCAGCGCCCGCGACGTGGAACCGAACAGGTTGCTGAGCCAGTTGTGATCTCGGGCGCCGACCACGATCAGATCTACCCCCTGGTCCTTGGCGACATGTTCGATGCTACGCCCGGTAGGCCCAAATTCGACGATGCGGTCCGCGGGGGCGACACCGATGCGCTCACCGAGGACATCAAGGTCCTTGACCGCAATGTCGATCAACTCCTGCTCCAACTGAAATTCCTCGGGTAACACCGGCTCGGCGACGAAGGCGCCGCCGGCATACTCGGTCCCCGGCGGCACGTACTCCACCACGTTCACCAGCGTCAGCCGCGCACCGAACGCATCGCGCATGGCCACCGCGCGCTCGATGACCACCTCCGACTCCGGCGCGAAATCCACGGCCAGTAACAAATGCCGATAAGCCTGCTGCGTCATCTGTGTCTCCGTCATTGCTTGAACCCACCTGAAGTATAGGTGCCGCGCGGCGACATGACCGGCGCCGTGGGCCGGTGTAGCATTCCTGCCTACCTATTCACACCGAGCCTACCAACAAGCAATGCCGCGCGATCATAGCCACCTGTCACTGGAAAACGACGACGCCTATGCCGCATGGCGCGAGGCCAAGATCGCGGATTATCCGTCGGATCTCGACGCCTTGATCGTCGAGGTCGCCGATCCTCGCCGACTGCGCGATGCCGAGCATCGGGCCATACTGGAGCGCTGCTCGCGTGCCAACATGGCCATTTATGTCAGCGGCACCGGCGATGATCCGGACAAAGACATTCCACGCCTGCTCGGTGAACGGTTCGGTCTGCACCGTCTCGACCAAAATCCCGGTGCCGACGACGACGCCATCAGCGCGATCCGGGTCCAAACTGACGCCTTGCATCGCGGCTTCATTCCCTATACCGATCGCCCCATCGCCTGGCATACCGACGGCTACTACAATCCCCCGAAACGCCAGATACGCGCCTTTATACTGCATTGCGTGCAAGCCGCCGCCGAAGGCGGCGAGAACCGGCTAATCGACCCGGACATGGCCTATATCGGGCTGCGCGATCGCGACCCCGCCCACATCCAGGCGTTGATGCAGGCGCAGGCCATGTCGATTCCGCCGAACGTCGTCGACGGTGTCGAACTGCGCCCGGTCAGCACCGGACCGGTCTTTAGCGCGGACGACGATGGCCACCTGCACATGCGCTACACTGATCGGCGTCGCAACATCGATTGGCACGATGACCCCGCGACCACGGCGGCCGTCGCCGCGTTGCGCGAGGTGCTTGACGATGACCGAACGCCGGTCTTTCGCGCCCGCCTCGAGCCGGGCTGGGGCGTCATCTGCAACAATGTTCTGCACAGCCGCAGCCGTTTCGCCGACGATAATCGCCAAGGTGCGCGTCTGCTCTACCGCGCCCGCTACTACGACCGCATCAGCCGAGGATGATATCTGCTCCACCTAAGCCAAGCCTCCAACTGCGCGAATGTTGAATCTAGATTCGGCAGTTGCCGTTGCCAGGCTTATTAAGTCAATCGGTTGCCGGCTTCGGTGCGACTTTCAGCCGCACACACCGATGCGCTGGCATCTTGTATCGCGTCGTCAGCGCTGGCTTGACGACCCCACCAGACTCCATATACCTCGTCAGCACCAGGCAGTGCGGCCGAAACGGCGCGGCTGAATGCGGGCAAAGGGATGCGTTTTTTCGACAGGCAACCGCGCGCAAGCGCGCTAACAGGTGACGACATGGCTTTCAACCTCGCTGGGCTCGCTGCCCACCTCGACGTCGCCTTACCCGATGCGGGTTCGGAAACGGGCAAGCTCCCGCTGGAAATTCTCGGCGTCAACACGCTGGAACTCGCGTCGGCCACTGACTTGTGTTTCGCCGAGGACAGCTCACAGACCGCGCGCGTAGCGGCCAGCCGAGCCGGGGCCGTGCTGGTCTCAGAGCAATTCCCAGCACTCCCGAGCCCGCTGCTGATCCGACTGCCGGAGCCGCGCAAGAGCTTCTTTCGCATCGCGGAGTGCTTTTTGCCAGCGGCGGGTGCGACCGGGGTCCACGTCAGCGCGCAGGTAGACGCGACCGCAAGCATCTGCAGCGACGTGACCATCGGCGCCTGCAGCGCGGTCGACGCGGATGTGTGCGTCGGTGCACGCTGCGTCATTGGACCCGGCTGCTGGCTGGGACGCGGGGTGCGCCTCGGTGACGATTGCGTGCTCGAGGCCAATGTGACGGTGCATGCGGACAGCCAAATCGGCGCCAATTGCGTGATCCACAGCGGTACGGTCATCGGCAGCGACGGGTTTGGCTTCCAGTGGGACGGTCAGCGCCACCGCAAGATCCCACAATTGGGAACGGTCGTGATCGAAGACGACGTCGACATCGGCTGCAACTGCTGCATCGATCGCGCCGCGCTCGGCGAGACCCGCATCCGCCGTGGCGCTCGCATCGACAACCTGGTGCAGGTCGCCCACAACACCGACATCGGCGAGCATGTGATCCTGGTCAGCCAGTCCGGCATTGCCGGCAGCAGCACCGTGGGCAAGGGCGCGGTGATCGCCGGACAGGTGGCCATCTCGGATCACGTCAACGTCGGCGCCGGGGCTCGCGTTGGCGGCCAATCCGGGGTCACCAAGGATATCTCGGCGGGCGCCACCGTATTCGGCACCCCGGCACGCCCCATGAAAAACACCCTGCGCGAGCTGGCGGCTCTGTCGCAATTGCCGGAACTGCTCAAGCTGGTCAAGCGCCAACAACGGGACATCGACGCGCTGCACGAGCGTCTGCGGGCGCTGGAGCAGCCCGAGCCTTGCTAGGCTTTTGGAGCCGATCCTCGGATCGGCCCTGGATTTCTTGAGGGCGCCAAATGTTTGGCGATGAGTCAACCTTGCCAAAGGGGCAATCACGACTCGTCGGTCTGAGGCGGAGCGTCGCTAGACACCAGGCGTTTTCTTTGGGAGTCTCCCAGCATCCGAGAACACCAGATACATCGACGAGGCTCCTACACGGGCACAGGCTTACGCGACCGCCATGCCATCTGCGAACGCAACCACGGCATCAGCAATTCCCTATGCGACGCATCAACATCAGTCACACCACCGAATACCTGTTCGCGAGCCCGGTATCGCTGCTTCCGCACCGGCTGCTGCTGCGCCCGCGAGAAAACCACAATGTCCGCATCGAGTCCTCGTTGTTGGACATCAGCCCAGTGCATGTGCTGCAGTGGAAGCGCGATGTGCTCGACAATTCCGTGGCACTGGCGAGCTTTAATGAGCCCGCGGAGCGGCTGCATATCGCCAGCCGCGTCGTGATCCAACACTACGAGGAGAATCCGTTCGATTTTCTGGTGGATGACTATGCGGTGATGCACCCATTCCAGTACATCGATGAGGAACAGATCGAGTTGGCGCCCTTCCAGCAGCCAGCCTACCCGTCGACGCAAGATCGCAGCGCGGTAGAAGGCTGGCTTGGGAGCCTGGGCCTGTTGCAGCCGATGGAAACCTTCGCGATGCTCAATCGCATGAACCAGGAAATTGCCAGTCGCTGCCTATATCAAATGCGTGAGGAACCCGGCGTGCAACCGCCGGCGCTGACGCTGTCGAACAAGAGCGGTTCGTGCCGTGACTTCGCCGCGCTGTTTATGGAAGGTTGCCGCTTCCTTGGTCTGGCGAGCCGCTTCGTCAGCGGCTATCTGTTCGCGCCCGCAACCGAGGCCGGCAATGCCTCCACCCATGCCTGGGCGGAGGCCTACCTGCCCGGCGCGGGCTGGAAGGGCTTCGACCCGACCAGCGGTGAGGTCACAGGTAACCGCCATATCGGGGTCGCGGTCGCACGCCACCCGGAGGCCGTGCCGCCGGTGGCGGGCAGTTTTCTGGGGCCGGTCGGGCAGCAGCCGATCTTGAACGTGAGCGTGCAGGTCAACGCACTGCCGACCTGATAGGCATGGCGCGGTGCAACGGTGCTCGATGAAGCCTCAGAGGGTCGCGCCGAGTTCAGCCCAGAGCGATTGGTACGCCCGCGCGGCGATGTTCGAAGGCGCGTAAGCAGGCAGCGGCATGCGGTGCAGGCCCATGCCTTCGACCTCCGGCGCCTGCGGGATGGACGCATTGAGCAGTTCCGGGTATTGCTCCGCGAGCCGCGCCATGGTGTCGAGATGCAGCGGGCGCGCCGGATCGACCATGGAGAAGAACGGAACCAGACGGAGTTTGCCGTGGCTGCGGTTCTGTTCAAGGAACTCGGTGAGCTGGGTCAGCGTGCGCACGGACAAGACGCTCGGGATCAAGGGTACCAACAGCGCATCCGCCGCGCGGAAGATGTTCTCGGACATCAGGGAGATACTGGGCGGACAGTCGAGAAAAACCAGATCGTACTCACGCCGGATTGGTCGCAGCAGCCGATGGAGCTGCCGCGTCGGCCGCTTCGCACCCTCCAGCAGCAGATCCATGTTGCGGTACGAGAAGTCCGCGGGCAACAGATCGAGCAGATCAAAATCAGTGCCCTTGATGACGTCGTCTAGCTCGCGCTTGCCGCTCAGCAAGGCCTTGCCGCCGCCCTTGATCTTCGGCTTGATGCGAAAATAGAAGCTCGCCGCACCCTGGGGATCGAGATCCCACAGTAATGTGCGGTTGCCCTCGGCAGCGGCTAGATAGGCCATGTTGACCGCGGTGGACGTCTTGCCGACTCCGCCTTTGATGCTGTAGACGCCGATGATCTTCATGCCACGGACGCCCCTTTGCCCGCTCGGACATGGCTAGGTGGGGCATCATGGGCGACGGAAAGCGCGGAGGCTTCTTCGGCATGCGCGGCAGCCCCCTTGCGAGCGCGGAACAGGGCATCGAACATGGTCCGGTTGGCCTCCGTATCGAAGCGGGCAAAGGTCTGGGCGAACTCCGCCCGCGCCCGTCGCTGGCCGTCGAGCCGATTGTTGATCAGCACTCCCATGGACAACAAGGTGCCAGACCCGGCGCTGCCCTCGGCGTGCATACGTCGCGCCGTGTCCCCGAGGTGCACGGCCTGTACCTCCAGATCCTGGAAGTTGCCGAGATTATCGAGCAGCAGCTTGCACTGCTTGATCAAGCGGCGGATCTTCCCAGCGGCATAGAGGCTTTGAAAAAATTCCATCAGGTAGCGTAGTTTCTTGCAACTCTTGCGCAACTCGTGCAGTTCGACCGCGGGGGACGCGTCGGTGATCGCCCTGCCCTCGCGCAGCACCCGCTTGAACATGCCTCGGATGCGGCGGTCAGCTACGGCTTTGATCGAGCGTTCGGCATTCTCAGCGCCGCCTGCTGCCGAGGTCGAAACGGGGGCGGAGAGAAACGCACGCCAGTCGCGCCTCAGATCGGCGAACCGCCCCGAGTCCAACGCTGTCGCGAGCCGCGATTGTTCTTCGGCATAGTGGCTTCCAAGCCAGTCACGCAAGGGCTCCAGGTCGTCGCGCATCGCCGCGGGCAGACTGTCTCGCAGACCCGGGAAATCGAGCAGGTAGACATCCAGGTCGCGCATCGGGCCGGTGACTTGCTGCAGCCAGGCGAAACGGACCTTGAAATCGTCGACGATCGGCTGCGGGAAAACCGCCTTGATCTGCGACAGCGCCGAGCGCGTGCGCCGGGTTGCCACCCGCAGATCATGTAAGAATTCCGAATCCAGATTCCGCCGCGTGCCGTCGACATTCGCCTCCAGCGTATCGAACAACCCGGACAGGATCGCCTTGGCGGCGGCGTCGGCGCGCTGACCGGGATCCAACTGATAGCTGAGGCTCGAGGAATAGGCGCCCGGTTGTCGCCTCGCGGCGGCCATGGCCGCTTGAAACAGCGGTGCCGCGGCAGGCGTCGGATGCAGGTCAAGGTCCATCGCTAAATCAAGGGCCTTGCTCAACCGGCGTTCGGCATCCGCCAACTCGCGGGCGTATCCGCGCACGGGCGACAAGCGCAGCAGCGCTGGCAGCCCATCCCGCGGTCCTTGTCGCGAACCTTCATGGTCCGCGACGAGTTCGTGCTGTTCGATGAGGATGCGTGCTACGGTCTTGTCGTCATCGTTCAACACGCGCAATGTACACGACCGAACCTGAATCCTGGCCATCGGCAGCAGGCGACGGACACCGAGCAGCGGCTCCAGCAGCCGTCGCACGGGTCCTGGGGGCACCGCAGCGATGAACGCCGGAGTATCGTCTGGGCCATCGTCGATCGCCTGTCGAGCAACCGTGGCGCCCGTCTGAAGGTCGCGCCAAATCAGCTCGCGATGGGGCCCCGTGGCACGCTCTTCCAACGCCGCCCCGGCGAGGAAAAACCGCCAATCGAAGCTGTCCAGATAACGCAACCGCGTCTCGCTCTCGCCGTCTGCCGCGCAGCAAAGGACGGCGCGAACTCTGTCTAGCAGCGCTTCTTGCTGTACGTCCTCGGGCAGCCAAAAATCCATTGATTGGAGGATCATCCGCTGGTTTTCGACTCGTACATAGGGAAAACCCGGTCTTTCATTGTTATCACCCGGCCACGACAATTCGGTAAGGTATCGCAGCATCAACTTCCCCGCCGACAAGCCCCGGCCGCGCTTGCCAGGCGCCGATCAAATCCTGACAGAAGGTAACAGCATGAGCAAGCTCGACCAACTCAAGACCATGACGACGGTAGTCGCCGACACCGGCGACTTCGAGGCCATTGCGGAGTACAAGCCCCAGGACGCCACCACTAATCCATCGCTGCTGTACAAGGCTGCGCAAATGTCACCCTATCGGCACCTGGTCGAAGACGCCGTCGCGTTCGGCAAGGACAAGGGTACCAACGCCGACGAGCACGCACGTTGGACCATGGATAAGCTCGCCGTCAACTTCGGTGCCGAAATACTCAAGATCGTGCCGGGGCGGGTCTCCACCGAGATCGATGCCCGGTTATCGTTCGACACCGCCGGCACGATCGCGCGCGCGGAAGGGTTGATCGCACTGTATGAGGAGATCGGCATCGACCCGCGCGAGCGCGTGCTATTCAAGATCGCCTCGACTTGGGAGGGCATCCGTGCAGCAGAACAGCTTGAGAGCCGCGGCATTCACTGCAACCTAACCCTGTTGTTTTCGTTTGCCCAGGCAGTGGCCGCGGCCGAGGCGGGCGCAACGTTGATCTCACCCTTCGTCGGTCGCATCCTGGACTGGTACAAAAATGCCGACAACGTCACCGGCTACCCGGCGGATGAGGATCCCGGCGTCACGTCGGTGACCCAGATCTTCAACTATTTCAAACGTCACGGCCACGAGACCATCGTCATGGGCGCCAGCTTCCGCAATGTCGATGAGATCCTGGAGCTTGCCGGCTGCGACTACCTCACCATCGCGCCGAAACTGCTCGCTGAATTGGCGGAATCCGACGGCGACCTGACGCGTAAGCTCGATCCCGAGGCCGCCCGCGCGATGGACATACCCAGGCAGCAATTCGACGAAGTAAGCTTCCGTTGGGGGCTCAACGAAGACGCCATGGCCACCGAGAAGCTCGCAGAGGGTATCCGCTTATTCGCCGCCGACACCCACAAACTAGAGCAATTCACCCGCGATATCTGCCAGAGCTGTTGAGGCGTGCAGTGGAAATCCGGCCGGCAGGGACAACAAGTGAGGGTTGTTTGTCCGGTCGCGGCGGTTATGGATTATCATGGTTGACCTAATGTTTATCGAGCATGCTCCCGAACGGAACCGCACAGGCGTCCGAACCGGATCAGCGCCTGCCCTTCAACCATCGCTTCGCAAATGCAGTACCGCGCCTCCCCGTCCTCCCCCAGCGCCTCGCAAGACGGCCGTGACTGGGCCGTCGCGACAGCGGTCCTGCTGGCAATCATTGCCGCCGGCACTGCCAGCCGCCTGATCGGTCTCGATCACCTTCCCATCTGGCACGACGAGGTCTTTACCCTCGTGCGCGTGTTTGGCTACCCAGGCGACGCCTGGAACACCTTGTTCAGCGGGCAATTGCTGACACCGGAGCAAGTGCTGCGGTTTCAGCAACCAGACACCGGGTTCGGCTGGGCAGCGACATTCAGCGCACTCGCGGAACACCCGGAACACGCGCCGCTGTATTACCTGCTCGGCCGCCTGACGACCCTGCTGCCAATCGACCCGGTCACGGCACTGCGCGGCACCTCGGCCGCATTCGGTGTGCTGCTGCCGCTCGCGGCCTTCTGGCTCATGCGCACGCTGTTTGGTCGCGGACCCGGCGCCTGGGTGGCGGCGGCCATCATCGCCGTTTCGCCACTGCATCTGCTGTATGCACAGGAGGCGCGCCAATACGCGCTTTGGACACTGCTGGTGCTGGCCGCGAGCGCCGCGCTGTTGCGTGCACTGCGCATGAACCGCGCCGGTGACTGGTGGCTGTACGGTGGATTCCTGACGCTCGGTCTCTACAGCCACCTGTTGTTCGCGTTGGTGTTGCCGGTGCACGCGGCCTACGGCTGGCTGACGGGAAGCGCGGCCTCCGGGCGCCTGCTGCGGCCAACCGGTTTGCCGATCCGGCGCTGGCTGATTGCGGTCGGCATCGCATCAACGCTGTTCCTGCCCTGGATCATCGTGCTGCTGTCGGGACTCGACAATGCGGCGAATCACACCGAGTGGATGGAACGGGCGATTGGCGCCCAGCGGAATCTACTCTCCTGGGCACGTCATCTGTCACGGGCGTTTCTCGACCTCTCCCCGGCTCAGGAACCACCGCCCGCATCGCTGGTATTGCTGCTGCCGCTGACAATCGCCGTCGGTTACTACCTGTTGAAGGCGCCGCGCCCGCAGCGGTGGTTGCTGGTGCTGCTGACGCTGGTCTACCTCGGGATTGTGCTCGGTCCCGACCTCTTGTTCGGCGGCAGCCGGTCGCTGCATGTCCGCTATGGGCTACCGGCCTTGCTCGGCATTCAGTTGATGGTGGCCTGGAGCATTGGCGCAGCGTTACAACAAGGGAGGCGCGCCCGCGCCGTTGGCGTGCTTGCCCTGGCGCTGCTGCTGCCCTTCGGTCTCTGGTCGCAATGGCGCATTCAGCAGGCCGAAACCTGGTGGAGCAAGCAGTTCAGCGCCGACAACATCGCCATCGCACGTATGATCAACGCATTCGAGCGACCGCTGGTTGCGGTCAGCCCCAGCGGCGTCGCCGAGGGCGAGTTGATTTCGCTGGCCTATCATCTCGATGGCCACGTGCGCATCTGGAGCCAGCACGGAGCCGGCGCCGAGGTCGAGCTACCGACGGGCTTCGACGCCATCGTCATGCTATTGCCGAGTCAAGAACTGCGCGACGCCGTCGGCGCGGATCACGGCATCGAACCCATCGGCGATAGCTGGCAATGGCTGCTCGCACGACCAAAGCCCGAACCGGCCACGGCCCACGGCCTCGGCGAATCGAACGGGGCACCGACACCATGAAGCGCTCGATCAGCATCCTCATCCCGCTGGTCATCGCGCTGCTGACGGTGGGCCTCTGGGCGATGATGAACCGCCCGAGCGTGGAGCCGCCCTGGCCCACGCGCATCCAGGGCTATTCGTTCTCGCCCATGCGGGCGGACGACGACCCGACACGCCAGATCTTTCCGTCGCTGCACGAGATCGACGAGGACTTGGCGCTGCTCGAGGGCGAGGCCTACGCCATCCGCACCTACACGCTCGAAGGCCCCATGGCGCAAGTCCCGCGCCTGGCCAAGGCGCACGGACTCAATGTAACCCTCGGGGCCTGGATCGGCCCGTTCCCAAACGCCAATGAAGAGGAGTTGACGCGGCTTGAAGGCGTCCTGCGGCAATGGAACAACAATATCGTGCGTGTCATGCTGGGCAACGAGGCCATTCTGCGGCGGGATGTGAAACCGCAGGAGCTGATCGGCTATCTGGATCGCATCCGCCGCATCACCGACGTCCCGGTCGGCACCGCGGAGCCCTGGCACGTCTGGCTCAAGTATCCCGACCTAGCCAAGCACGTGGACTTCATCGCCGTGCATCTGCTGCCCTACTGGGAGGGCATTTCCATCGACAAGGCGGTGGACTTTTCGTTCGATCGCCTCTACGAGGTGCAAAGGGCGTTTCCCAACAAGCAGGTAATCGTCGGCGAGGTCGGTTGGCCCAGTAACGGCCGACGCAACGGCGGCGCCGAGGCATCCCAGGCCAATCAGACCCGATTCCTGCGCCGGTTCCTGGCGCGGGCCGAACGCGAAGGACTGACCTATTACGTGATCGAGGCCTTCGATCAGCCCTGGAAGGTGCAGGTGGAGGGTGCGATCGGCACCTATTGGGGCGTCTACGACGCCGACCGCGAACCCAAATTCACGCTGACGCAGCCAGTGGTGCGTATTCCGGACTGGCAGGAGCTGTCCGCCTTGTCCGTCGGCATGGCGGTGCTGATCTTGGTGTTTCTGTATCGCGATAGCGCCACATTATCCTCTTCGGGTAAAGGCTTCCTAGCGGTCGTCACCTATGCCATCTCAACCGCCGCGGTCTGGCTGGTCTACAACTACACCCGTCAGTACATGACGCCGGCGACCGCGATCGTTGGCTTGTTGCTGCTGTTCGGCGGCTTCGGCGTTTTGGTGTTGCTGTCGGCGGAGGCCCATGAGTGGGCCGAATCCTTGTGGCTGAAGCGTTGGCGGCGTGCTTTCCCACGTCGCGACGTACCGGACCCCTGGCTGCCGGTGGTCTCGGTGCATGTGCCGGCCTACAACGAGCCGCCGGAGCTGTTGATCGAGACACTGAACGCACTGACCACGCTGGACTACCCGAATTTCGAGGTCTTGGTGATCGACAACAACACCAAGGACCCGGCGGTGTGGCAACCGGTGCAATACCACTGCGCACGCTTAAACGAAGCCTACCCAGACCGGTTTCGGTTTTTCCACGTCGACCCACTGGCGGGCTTCAAGGCCGGCGCGCTGAACTTTGCCCTCAAAGAGACCGACCCACGCGCCGACATCATCGCCGTCATCGACGCTGATTACATCGTCACAGAACGCTGGTTGCGGGATCTTGTGCCTGCGTTCAACGAAGGCGACGTCGCCATCGTGCAGGCCCCTCAAGACTATCGCGACGGCGATCAGAACGCCTTCAAGGCCATGTGTCTGGCCGAATTTCGAGGCTTCTTCCACATCGGCATGGTCACGCGCAACGAGCGCAACGCCATTATCCAGCATGGCACCATGACGATGATCCGCCGCCAATGCCTGGACGCCGTCGGCGGCTGGGCGGAATGGTGCATCACCGAGGATGCGGATCTTGGGCTGCGGCTCTTCGAGCAAGGTCACAAGGCGCTCTATATCCCCGCTACCTATGGTCGGGGACTGATGCCGGACAGCTTCGCGGACTTCAAGAAGCAGCGTTTCCGCTGGGCCTATGGCGCCGTGCGCATCCTGCGCGCGCATCGACGCGAACTGCTCGGCCTGCGCGCAACCGAACTGACGCCGGGCCAGCGCTGGCATTTCTTGGCCGGTTGGCTGCCCTGGCTCGCCGACGGCTTCAATTTGCTGTTCAACTTCGCCGCGCTGGCCTGGTCGGTGGCCATGGTGATGTTCCCGTTCCAAGTCACGCCGCCCTACATGAGCATCGCGGTGATACCGCTGGTGCTGTTCGCGTTCAAGATGGTGAAGAGCTTTGTCTTGTACCGGCAACGGGTTGCGGCCACCTGGCGTCAGAGTATCGCCGCGGGCATTGCCGGACTCGCGTTGTCACACACCATCGCTCGGGCCATGTACGCCGGCGTCTTTTCTGGTGGCCTCGGCTTTTTCCGCACCCCTAAGATGGCCAAGGCCCCCACCTTCATCCGGGTGCTCGCGGATGCCCGTGAAGAAGTCCTTCTGGTCGTCGCTTTTTGGCTCGGCGCCTTCGCGGTGCTACAGCGCGAGGACAGCTACATGCCGGACGTCAAGGTCTGGGCCGCAGTGTTGCTGGTGCAGTCGGTGCCCTATTTCGCGTCACTGCTGATGTCGTTAATTAGCGCAATGCCGCGCCTGCCAGCAGGGCTCATCGGGCCGCTTCGCGAAATGCACGGCGGGCAGTTCAGCTTCGATGGGAACGAGGTTGAAGCGCCGAAGGAGACTGGCATCGAACCGACTTCGCGCAATCGGCAAGAGCCGGATCAACTGGCATAGGACCTAACGCTAGGCCGCTGCGGGTTCCCGTTTGTCGACGATAGCCTTGACCCACGCCTCCATCGCATTGTTCGCCAATGGCATCGGTGCCTCCAGAAAGCTGATCACGAAACGGTCGCCCTGCTCGACGACGCCGATGGAACGCGGGCGCACCGCCATGACATGGGCATTGGGCAAATGCGTTCCGAAGCAGAAGACGATGTGCTTGGCGGCGACGATGCCCTCGGCGATCTCGCCCTGGGGCAACGCGCTGGTGTGGGCATGATGATCGAACTCGGCGATGAAGCGCGAGATCTCATGGTCATCCACGCAGCCATGAAGATAGCGGATGATGCCATCCACGTCGGAGTAGCTGGTCTCGGACTTTGCCACCTCCAGAGTGTAGACGGGATACTTTTCCTGCAGCAGGGTCTGTTTCATGTTTGATCTCCGATTTGGATTGTTTTAACGAGGTGCCCCATGGGGCAGCAAACGGTGCGGACCTCAGTCATAGCGGGGTGGCGGGTCAATGCCCCGGCACGCAGATGCCATGTTTGGCCACCGCGACAGCGGTGCGCACCAACAACATCATCACGATAGCGGTCACCAGCAGTAGCAGGCCGGAGCCGATCCAGCGATAGCCATCGATACCGGTGATTTCGAACATGACCATGCTGGCGATGCTGATGGCGGCCAGCGGGAACGAGTAGGCCCACCAACTCAGGAAGAATTGCAGCCGAGCAAAGCGACGGACCTGCGTGAACAACAGCAAGGTCAGAAACAGGCCAGCGTAGTAGAGCACGCGCGCAAAGGTATCGAGCTCACCGCCGGTAAGGCGCGTGTAGGCGATGAATCCAACCGCAGGCGGTGCGATTAGAATGAACAGGGTCGGCATCAGCCGTTCGTCGATGGGGTGATGGAACAGGACCCGATAGAAGATGATGGTCAGCAGGATGCCCCAGAACAACATGCCGATGCTGAAGAAGAACCAAGAGACTTCGATGTAGCCGAGCTGCATACCAGCCACCGGCACCAGCACGTTGCCCACTGCCGGGATGAACCAGGCGGGATTCATGTGCTTGATCTCGAAATGCTCATGGTGGATCCAGACATTCACCACATAGAGTGTGAAGACCAGGTGCAGCGAACTGCCGACCAGCCACAAGGGCTCGCTGATGCGAGCGTCAATCGGCAAAAAAGAAATGGCCAACAGCAACAGGCTGATGGAAACGGCCGGGAAGAAGTTCAGTTTGACCGGATGCCGTAGTTCGCCCAGCACGGCGCTCGTATGCAGCAACAGTTTCGCCAGATACAGCAGGGCAAGGACAACGAAGACGATCGCACTCGTTCCAGCCAGCCATGAGTTGATATGCAGGTCGGCGCCGAACACGTGCTGGGCCTTCTCCCAGGCGATGGTCAGGCCGCACAGGCCCATAACCATGGCAAAGAACGAAATCGGGAGGTGTGGCAATCGCCCTTCGGCGACCGCGGCGGATTGATTCATGAGGCAAAGACTCTTGGTGCGGGATTCTTGATGGAAATTGTAGGGAATACGCGCGCGGCTGCATTGAAAATGCGCAAGCCCGCGATCCCCTGCCGGATGCGGCGGCACCCGAAAGACCCCGCGGGCCGTCGAGCGGACGCCTTGATCGGCGCTTTGATCACTAGACCTGTTCTGGCACAGTGGCGGCTAGTCGCAACACACCGCCAATGACTTCGAGGGGTCCAAGATGTCCTGGAAGACCGCACACCGTTCCTTCTACTACCAAGGCGCGCCCGAGCCCGCCGACCTGGTGCTGTCGCCGCAAGAGACCGCCCTACTCTGCATCGACGTGCAGAACTACGGCATGGTGCTGCATGACGACCCGGCCGAGCGGGCACGTTGGGCACCCTTCCACGACCGCATGCGCGGTACCGTGATACCGACCCTGCGTGCGCTGCAAGACAGTTTCCGCGCCAACGGCATCGACGTGCTCCACGCCCGCATCGCGTGCCTCCTCGACGACGGCCGAGACCGTTCCCTGAGCCAAAAGATGCCCGGGTGGAACAACCTGCTGATGCCAACCACCAGTGAGGCGTCACAGATCATTCCCGAACTGGCGCCGGCACCCGGCGAGATCGTCGTCACCAAGACCACCGACAGCGCGATAACCGGCACCAACCTGCGCCTGCTATTGGCGAACATGGGCATTCGCAACGTCGTCGTCACCGGCATCTATACCGACCAGTGCGTCAGCTCCACAGTGCGCAGCCTGGCGGACGAGAGCTTCAACGTCGTGCTGGTGGAAGACTGTTGCGCGGCCGGTACCGATGCGTTGCACGAGCAGGAGTTGGAGATCATGAACATGATTTACTGCCACGTGGTCAGCAGCGCCGAACTCCGTGACATCATGGGGCTCGCGTCTTCCCCTTCGGTGCCATGACCGGAGACACCCAATGAAGCCACGGATAATCCCAATGCTGCCGACCGCTTCAAGCGCACCGCTGAGACGCCCGCTCAGGCGTTCGCCGAACCCCATGCAAAGCCGATCACAGCGGTGCGCCCGGTCCGGTCGCCCACTCGCCGCCATCGCATCGCTGCTTTGCCTGGCCCTATTGTCTTTGCCGTCCGCGGCCGAGACGATGAGCCGCCTAGCGCTAAGCCGCTGAAACGCCGTGGCTTGTGCTAGCATGCGCGTTCTATTCCAGTCGCGGTCTACGGCTTCGTCGCCTGAATGGTGCCGCCGCCGCAACCGCATACCTATCGCTGTTTTTTGGAGTCATCGGTGAAGTCACTGATCGTTCTTGTCGTACTGCTGTCGGTCTCGCTCACCATGGCGGGCTGCTCCTCGATGCCATCAGGCGCCGTACCGATTGGCAACATCTCAAACCTACCGCAGACTATGCTGAGCGGTGCCACACTCGATCATGCACGCTCCGTCGCCATGGGCACGGCGCGTTCCAAGGGCTGGACCATCAAGAGCGCCGAACCAAACCGGCTCCTGCTCGTCAGGGCGCTACCGGCTACATCCCCGCAAACGGCGGCGCTGGGGTCCACCGCGGCGGCGCCCCAGATCGAGGTCGAGACCGACCTCGTGGAGCGCTCCGACGGCACCATCGTCGCGCTCAAGGCGTTTGTCGTCAGCAATCCCGGCACAGCCGATGAAAAGCGCACCGACTACACCACCGAGTACGAGAATCAATTGCTGATTTCGCTGAGTTCGCTACAGTCGGCCTGGATCGACAGCCGCAGCAAGATTGCCTCGACGGTACCCGTGCCCTCGCAAGAGGACGTGGCCGAACAGACCGAGTCTCAAGACGCTCCGACCGCCGCTGCGGAAACCGCCGAGCCCTTCGTGGTCAGCGCACCTGATGCACTTCCGCCCCCGGCTTCCCCCCAGACGCCCGACCCGGTACCTGCACCCGTGCCAGTCGCCCCCGTGCCCATGCAGCAGCCACCAGCCGCTACCACAATGCAAGCCGTTCCAACCGTCGGCACCGAGACCGCCTCGGTAGCAACCACCGGCTCCGTCGCGGACGTGCCCTCGGCGCTGCCCGCGGCCAGCGCCGAAGGCCTCCCCAGCAGCGCCACGCCGGCGCTTGCCCCTGCGCCCGAGCCGGCGCCGCGGAACAACATGCTGGTGCTCAACGACAGTGGTCGCAAGGGGCTTTGGGCCTACTACGCGGAAGACTATGCGCGGTTGCGCGGGTGCGCCATCGACGATCGCGGCGCCACGCTCTTGCAGGACACCCCCAACTTTGAACTGCATGAGGTTGCCTGCGCTGGCGCCGCGAACATGCTGGTGAAGTGCCAGGGTGGCGTCTGCGAAGGCGTGAGGTGACCGACGAGGCGGTGGTGTCCGGTCAGGGCACCAATAGGAGCGACAGCCGAGCGCACCGTCGATACGCATCCTTGACGGTCGTGCTGTTTGTGGCAACGGTCTCCATCGCTGGCCTGTCCGCCGCAATCCCTGTGAGTGCCGCCGCCGAAGGTGATCGTCCGACCACTTTTCTCGAAGGCGCATCAGTGCCCCGCGCCAAGGGCTTGGCACTGGATGCAGCGCTGATCAAGGGCTGGCGTGTCGCCGAGACCGAGCGCACCTATGTCATCTTTGAGACCACCCTCGAAGAGCCCGCCAGTCGCGGTCCGCCCAATGCCGTAGTGCCAGACCGGACGCTCCTGCGCATCCGTGCTGACTTCGTCTCAACGCCCGCCGGTGTCAACACCTACCTCTATGCCGAGGAGGTCTGGTACGCCGGCTCATCCAAGGAATGGAGCACCAACGTGACCCATAACTACTGGGCCAATCTCACCAACGCGCTGGCATCGCTGCAAACCCAATGGGCAAAGACCGCCAAGACCCGGCCGCTAAAGCCCCCCGCGAACGCGACCAGCGCGCGCGAGGCGCCGTCGGACCGAGCATTGGATACGCCAACCACAGCCGCCGATGCCGATCAGGCCGCAGCGCCAAGCATGGGCACCAGCCAGCCCAAGGTCCGCACAGCACCGATCAGCCCGTCCCCTGCCCTTCCAGCAGCGCCCACTATGCCTACGCAACAGCCAGGCCAACCGAGAAGACCGGCCATCGTCGACATCGAGGTCGGCACCTGGGCCTATCACGCGGAAGAGTTCGCGGTCGCACGCGGCTGCAGCCTGGACGAGATCGGCGCCGAACTCGTTTCCGGCGACAGCTCCAGCGAACTACACCGGGTCCATTGCGAGAACGGCTCCAGCGTGTTGGTACGCTGCGACCGTGAGCGCTGCGTGGACGCACGCTAGATCCTATTCAAGCGCAACAAGTGGATGTGATCGGATGAACCTACGCGATCTCAAATACATCCTCGCCGTCGCCGAGACACGCCACTTCGGCCGCGCGGCGGAGCGGTGCTTCGTCAGCCAGCCGACCCTGAGCGGACAGATCAAGAAGCTGGAGGACGAGCTCGGCGTGACCATCTTCGAGCGCACCAATCGCTCGGTGGAGATCACCCCCATCGGCACGGAATTGCTTGCCCACGCGCGGCTCTTGATGGAACAGGCGGACGCCATCGAGCAGGTCGCGCGCGCCCACCAGGACCCGCTGGCGGGGCCGCTGCGGGTCGGCGCCATCCCGACGCTGAGCCCGTATCTGATGCCGCTGATCCTGGTGCCGTTGAAGCGGCGCTTTCCGCAATTGAAACTGGTGCTGTTCGAGGAGATCACGGATTCGTTGCTGCGCCGGCTACAGCAGCACGAACTCGACGCCGCGCTGCTGGCAACACCGACGACGGACCCGGACCTGGCCGCGATCCCGCTATTCGAAGAGCCGTTCTGGCTGGCACACCCGCGCAATCATCCACTCTACGAGAAGGACGAGATCACGGAAACGGACCTGGAAAGCATTGACCTGCTGCTGCTGTCCGAGGGCCATTGCCTAACCCACCAGGTCATGGAGGTCTGTCATCTGGCGGACCGCCCCCGCGACGGCGAGATGGCGGACCTGCGTGCCGCCAGCCTGGAGACCCTATTGCAACTCGTCGGTGCCGGTTTCGGCTGCACGCTGGTTCCGGCGTTGGCCATCCGCGGCGGCTGGATGACCGACAGCGGCATCATCGCTCGACCGCTGGCCTTCGACGCCGCGTTCCGCCGCATCTCGCTGGTGTACCGCCGCAGCTTCCCGCGCCGCGCCGCACTGGATGCCTTCGCCGAGACTCTGCGTGAGCATCTGCCCAACACGGTTCGGGCCCTACCGAGCGAGGTGTAAGCGCGGCAAACAGCAAGCCGCCGAAGCACACGCCGCCCCTTTCCTCCTCAAGCGACCGATCCCATGCCCCAACAGCACTTCTTCGCCACCACCGCCCGGAACCTGGAGACCCTACTCGCCGAGGAGTTGCGTGGGCTCGGCATCGAAGGCGTCACCGAGACCCGCGCCGGGGCACGCTTCGGCGGCACGCTTGCGGATGCCTATCGGGTCTGCCTGTGGTCCCGCGTCGCCAATCGCGTACTGCTGCCATTGGCGGAATTCGAGGCCGTCGACGCCGCCGCCCTCTACGCCGGTGTGCGCCGTATCGACTGGGCCGCGCACCTTGATCTCGACCGGACGCTCGCGGTGCACGCGGACAGCGCGCGTTCCGGCATCGATCACGGCAAATTCGCGGCACTGAAGATCAAAGACGCCATCGTCGATCAGTTTCGCGATCAAACCGGCGCCCGGCCAGACGTGGATACAGAACGCCCGGATGTGGCGTTGTACTGCCACCTGTTCCGCGATCAGGCAACGCTGTCGCTGGACCTGTCCGGCGACTCGCTGCACCGGCGCGGTTATCGCGCCGAAGGTGGCGCCGCACCGCTAAAAGAGACCCTGGCCGCGGCGATCCTGCTGCGCGCCGGCTGGCCCGCCATCGCCGCCGATGGTGGTGCCCTGCTCGACCCCCTGTGCGGTTCCGGCACGCTGCCCATTGAGGCCGCGATGATCGCCGCGGATATCGCCCCCGGCCTGCTGCGTGACCATTGGGGCTTCACCGGCTGGCTCGGGCATGATGCCGCCGCCTGGGAGGCACTGTTGGCAGAGGCGCGCCGGCGACAGCAAGCCGGCATCGAGCGCTTGAAGGCGACCGGCAATCTGATCCGCGGCTCGGACCGCGATCCACGAACGGTGCGGGTGGCCCAGGACAATGCCCAACGCGCCGGCCTGACCCGATTCATCCGTTTCGAACAGGCCGACCTCGCCGACAGCCGTCCGCTCGGACAAGAACGCCCCGGCCTGGTCGTCACCAACCCGCCCTACGGCCTGCGGCTCGGCGGCGACAGCCATCTGCCCGCGATGTACGCATTGCTGGGCGAGCGGCTGAAGCAGCATTTCGACGGCTGGCATGCCGCCGTCTTCACCGGCAACCCGGACCTCGGCAAGCGGATGGGACTGCGGGCCCAGCGCTTTCATACGCTCTACAACGGTCCCGTGGAATGCCGGTTGCTGCACTTCGAGATCAGCGCCACGGCCCACGTCTCCGACAAACCCCGCCCGCTGCCCGCCGCCGAGCGCGGGCCCGGCGCCGAGATGCTCGCGAATCGGCTGCGCAAGAATCAAAAGGGCCTGAAAAAATGGCTACGCGCCGAAGACATCTCCTGTTACCGGCTCTACGACGCCGACCTGCCGGAGTACGCCCTGGCCATCGACCTCTACGGCTCGGGCGAAACGGACCACACCGAACGCCGTTTCGTGCATGTCCAGGAGTATGCCGCGCCCGCGACTGTCGACCCGCGCGACGCACGCCGACGCCTGCGCGAGGCATTGGCGGTGATCCCCGAGGTGCTGGAGGTGCCGGAGCAGGACATCTTCTTCAAGGTACGCCGACAACAGAAAGGCACGGCGCAGTATGAGCGCCTGGCCGACAACGGCCGCTTCCACGAGGTGGTCGAGGACGGACTGCGGCTGTTGGTCAATTTCGAGGACTATCTCGACACGGGCCTGTTCCTGGATCATCGCGAAACACGCCGGCTGATCGGCCGTCTGGCCGAGGGACGGCGCTTCTTGAACCTGTTCAGCTATACGGGCAGCGCCAGCGTGCATGCCGCGCGCGGCGGCGCGCGCTCCACCACCAGCGTCGACATGTCGCGCACCTATATCGACTGGGCGCGCCGCAACCTGTCCCTGAACGGCTTCAGCGGTCGCGACCACGAGCTGATCCAGGCCGACTGCATCGACTGGCTGCACCAGGCCCGCGCCTATCGCGGCTACTTCGACCTGATCTTCCTCGACCCGCCGAGTTTTTCCGCCTCCAAGCGCATGCGCGGCACCTTCGACGTCCAACGCGACCACGTTGAATTGATCCGCGCCACGCTGCAACTGCTCACCGATGACGGCGAACTGATCTTCTCCAATAACCTGCGTCGCTTTCGGCTCGATACCGAAGCGCTCGCGGACCTTGAGATCGAGGACGTGACCGCGACGACCGTACCGCGGGACTTTGCGCGCCACCCGGGCATTCATCACTGCTGGCGTGTCAGGCGTCGCGTCTAGCCCACCGTCTAATCGCCGTCCAGGATCGCACCCGCGGCCGCCGGCGACTGCGCGCGGGCCTCGCTGATCTGCATCAGCCCGAATCCGAGCAAGCCGCCGATCACCAGCCCAAGCGGCAGCACGGCACTCGGATGCTGTAGCAGCACGAAGACCAACAAGGCACCGCCCGCCGTGAGATCGAAAACACCGGCGCGCTTGCGCAGGCGCACGGCGGTACCTGCCGCGTCGGCGGGTTTTGGCGTACGCACGAAGTCGCTGCGATGTCTGATCAGGGCCTCCAGATTCGCTCGCGCATTAGACAATATCAACCCGCTGGTCAGAAGCAGCGCTGCCGCACCCTGCCACAAAGACGCGCCCGCCCACTGCCGGAACTGCTGCGAAGCCGAATTGGTACGAGCGCCGATCAGCAGCAACGAAATCGGCCCGGCCATGCCGCCGACGGCCATGCCCAATGCAAGCGCAGTGACGACGGGGCCTGGCGCCGCCATGCCGGCAATGTATGGGATGCTGGCGGTAATCGTCAGGCAGCCGGCCAGGAACGCGAGTGGTTGAACGAGTTGCAGCGTGATCATCAACTTCTGCCAGGTCGCGAGACGGGGGCTGGACCACACCGACGGGGCGAGCTTTACCAGGCACTCGATGAACCCTTTGGTCCAGCGGAATTGCTGCATACGCCAGGCGCGCGGCGATACGGGTAACAGACCCGGCACACCGAGATCCGCGAGATAGCCGCTGCGCCACCCGGCCAGGCGCGCACGCAGGCTGAGGTCGAGGTCTTCGGTGAGGGTATCGCCATGCCAGCCGCCGGCCTCGTCGATCGCGGCATGACGCCATAGGCCGCAGGTACCGTTAAAGGGCGTCGGTAGCCCAAGCCGTTGGCGCGCCTCTTGTTCGACCAGGAAGTGTCCGTCCAATAACCGCGCCTGCGCACGCGTAAGCAGGTTCTGATTTCGGTTCGAATGCAGCCAACGCGCTTGCACATAGGCCAACCCGGGATCTGCGAGCAGTGCACCGACGGTGCGACGCAGGAAGTCGGGAGGCGGTAGAAAGTCAGCATCGAAAATCGCGACAAATGCCGCATCAGACGTCGTCAAGCCGGCCGCCAGCGCGCCAGCCTTGAAGCCGCTGCGCCGGGTCCGGTGCTGCAGTTCGATATGCCAGCCCACAGCGGCGAATTCCTGCGCCACAGCCTGACTGATTGCCAGCGATGCACCGGTGCTATCGTCGAGTATCTGGATGTGTAGCTTCGCCCTTGGCCAATCGAGTGCGGTAAGAGCAGCGACCAAGCGACGGATGAGGTTGCCCTCGTTGAACAGCGGTACCTGAATCAGCACCTCAGGCAGTGCATCGTCATCGGGCGGCAGCCGTTCCGGCAGCGAACGCGTGGGTGCCCAGAGGCGCACGCCACTGAGCAACACCAGGTGAAGGGACATTATTGCCAGGGCAGCGAGTCCGATGCCTAGCGCGATCTCGAAAAATGGGGCTGTCGACGACATCCTGACGATTCCTTCGGTCGTGATTGGGAGCCAACCGCTGCTGTGGGCGTGCCAGCTCGGTGATGCGCCCGCATGCTGGCAACCCGGCGGGGTTGTAAGCCATGGTTAGGGTTTAGGAGTCATGGGTCAGCGTCATTGGCGGCTGTCATTCGGCCAAGACTCGCGGTCTCGCCTACTTGTCACCTCGGTCATAGGCCTCCGTCGAATTCGACAGCACCTCGACGATCAGGTGGTGCCCCTCCGCGGCACCGGTCATCCCGAAGACCTCGCCGGCGACGAACTCGCTGCGCTGGTTCATGGCTGCGCGCTCAATGGCGAGCCAGTCGTCGAAGGAGAGCCGTGGGACGGGTTGGGCGGTCATGGCCAGGCTCCGCTCAGCGGCAAATTGGTTCGCGCTCGAGTATAGCGCCTTGCCGAACTTGTTGGTGCCCCATACCCGCCCTCTGGGGGTAAGCAGACCCGCTGGACGCCTGAGGACCCTCAATGCGTGACGACAGGCTCGGCGGGCTTAAGCCAGCGTTTGAGGCGCCCGTGGGCACTCTCGTGCATCGACAACAGCGACGGGATCACCAGCAGCACCAGTACCGTAGCAAAGGCGAGACCAAAGGCGATGGAGGTGGCCATCGGGATCAGGAACTGGGCCTGGTAGGACTTCTCAAACAACAACGGCGTGAGCCCAGCGATGGTGGTCAGCGAGGTCAGCAGCACCGCGCGCAGACGCTGACAGGCGGCCTCCACCAGCGCCTCGCCCACCGCCATGCCTTCGGCGCGCAGGTTCTTGAAAAAGCTGACCAGGATGATCGAGTCGTTGACGACGATTCCAGACAGCCCGAACATGCCGAACAGCGACAGGATGGTGAGATCGATCCCCATGACCCAATGCCCAAACAGGGCGCCGGTGAGACCGAATGGGATCACCGCCATCACCACCACCGGCCAGCCATAGGACGAGAACACCCAGGCCAGAATCAGATAGATCAGGATCAGGCCCAGGATCAGTCCCTTACGCATGTCCGACAGGGTGTCGCGCTGATCCGCCGAGCGTCCCTCGAAGGAATGGTCGATACCGTAGTCGCGGCGCAGTTCTTCCAGCGGCCCCTCCTCCAGCGCGGCGATGATCAAGTTCGCGTTGTTCGCGGTGGTATCGACATCGGCGGTGACCTCCACCGCCAGCTTGCCGTCGGCATGCCGCAACACCTCGAAACCGCGCCGAGAACGCCACTCGGCGACCGCCGTCAGCGGCACCGAGCGGTCGTCCGGCGTGCGCACGTTGAGCCGATACAGACTGCTCAGGCGGTTACGCTCGGCCTCCGGCAAGCGCACCCGCACCTCCACCTCATCCGGGCCGTCCTGGAAGATCTGCACCAGTTGGCCATCGAAGGCGGTGCGCAACTGCTGACCCAGGTCGGCGACGGTCAAACCCAGAGCCTCGCCGGCGGGCGTCAACGAATAGATCAGCTGCTCGCGACCGTAGGCCATGTCGTCCTCGACCTCGAGCACGCCGTCGATGCCGCCGAGGGTCTCCGACAGATCGATGGCGGCGGACTTGAGCTGCTCGGCATCGGCGCCGGTGAGCCGGATGGTCAGGTCGCGGCCAGGCGGACCGACTCGGCGCGCGGCAATGTTCAGGGTCTCGAGCCCAGGCGGCTGCACGATGCGCTCGCGCCAAGCGCGAATAAACGCATTGTTGCGAACGGGGCGACTATCCGGCTCGGTCAGTTCGATCTGTAGACCACCGAGCTGGTCGGCGGCCGCGCCACTGCCCTTTGAGCCATGGTAGGCCAACACGACATTGATCAGCTTGCCCTGATCGAGTTCGCGCTCGGTGCGCAACAACGTCTCCTCGAGATGCGCCAGAAACGTGTCAACGGTCGCGCGCGGCGTGCCGGCGACAAAGGTGACATTGGCGCTGAGAATCTGCGACTCCGGTGTCGGGAAGAAGACGAAGCTGACGCGACCGCCGGCAATCAGCCCGACGGCAACGATCAACATCGCCAAGGCACCGGCCACGGTGACGAATCGATTGCGAATGGCGACGACGGCAAAGGGCCGAAAGATGCGGTCACGCAGGTGCTCGAAGCCGCGATCGAGGCGGGCGCGAATCGACTTGGGCTTGACCTTATGCGAATGCACGAACGCATTGCGCAAGTGCCCCGGCAACACCAGGAAACTCTCCACCAGCGAGGCCATAATTACGCAGATGATCACCAGCGGGATGGCGCCGAGTATGTTGCCGATGCGCCCGCCCACCAGCATCAAGGGCAGGAACGCGGCGACGGTGGTCAACGACGAGGCGATGACGGGCGCCAGCATACGCCGGGCACCGCCCTCGGCCGCCAATAGCGGCGCCTCGCCCATCTGGTAGTGAGCCATCGCGTCCTCGCCGACGACGATGGCGTCGTCGACGATGATGCCGAGCGCCATGATCAGCGCGAACAGGCTGATCATGTTGATGCTACCGCCGGACAGGTAGAGGACGAACAACGTCGCGGCAAACGACACCGGAATGCCCCAGGCGACCCAGAACGCCACCCGCCCAGTTAGAAACAGGTATAGGATCAGCACCACCAGCACCAGCCCGCCGATGCCGTTGCGCACCAGCAGCATGATGCGGTCGCGCACCAACTCCCAAGAGGCGTCGTAGACCGCGATCTCGACCCCCGGCGGCAACGTCGGCCGGGTGTTGTCCAACCACTCGGCGAGGTTGCGGGCCGCTTCCAAGGTGTCGCCCTGTTCCGAGCGCTGGACGATGATCTCCACCGCCGGTTTGCCGTCGACGGAGACGCCAACGGTGTTGTCGCTCGGCCCGCGCTCGATCTCGGCGATATCGCCCAGATTCACCCGCAGCTCATCGTCGCTGCGCACCGGCAGGTCGGCAAACTCCAGTGCATCGCGGCGCTTGTCTAGACTGCGTAGCTCCCGCGAACCCTCGCCGCGACCGACGGAACCGGCGGGCAGGTCGCGGCTGAAGGCCCCGACCCGTTGGCCGATCTCCTGCAGGCTCAGCTCCATCTGCTGGAGCTGCTCGTTGGCCACCTGGATGCCGATCTCCTCGTCCGGCAGACCCTTGATCTCGATCTTGTCCAGCCCCTGGTCGAGCAGCTCGGATTCGAAGCGCCGCGCCAGACCGCGCATCTCGGCCGGGTCATCCAGACCGGTGATCAGCAGCCGCGCCACCTGTTCGTAGCGGGTCAGCAACGACACCTCGGGCTTTTCCGCGTCCTGCGGAAAGTTGCGAAATTCGTCGACGAAGCGGCGCACCTGATCCAGCGCCAACAGCGAGTCCGTCCCCTCCTCGAACTCCATGGTAATGGCGGAGATACCCTGACTCGAGGTCGAGGTCATCTTGTCCAGGTTGTCGACGGTGCGCAGTCGCTGTTCCAGCGGGTTGGTTATGCCGTCCTCGATGTCCTCAGCGCTGGCCCCGCTCCAGACCACCCGCACCTGGACGATTTCCAGCTCAAAGGTCGGGAAGAACTGCACATTAAGCCGATCCAACGCGAAGGCGCCGCTCATGATCATGATGATCATCAGCAGGTTGGCCGCGACCTTGTGGTGGGCGAACAGCCCGATCAGATCACTGCGATGCTTCATGGGCTCCATCATTGCGCCCCCGACTCTGCAGCGGTCGATGCACCAGCGGCAGTCTTGGCAAGAGCCGCATCAGCAGTGGTTTCCACGCGCAGACCGTCCATGGCGTTGGGCATGTGCGTGGTCACGATCAGATCACCGTCTTGCAGCTCCGGCGCGTGGATTAACAACTGCTCCGTGCCATCTCCGTCGATACGACCGCCGAGACTCTCGACCTTCACGCCGACCATACGGCCATCCACGAGTTTGTATAGGCGGTCGCCGCCGTAGACGGCACGAAATGGCACCGCGACACTATCCGCACGCGGCGGGCGATCCAGCCGCAGGGTCAACATCTGGCCGAGACGCAGCAGCCCCGGGTCATCGACCACCCGGAACAGGCCGTCGACACCGCTCGGGTCTGCCTCGCCCGCCAGCCGATCGAGCCGCAGCGCGATGCGCGTGTTCCCGACGTTGGCCGTGGCCAGCAGCGGCGCCTCGCCACCCAGACCGTCGATGAGTTCGGCCTGATAGGGCGCCGGGATACGGGCGCGGACCTCCAGGCTGTCGAGGGCGTAAAGCTGCAGCAGCACCGCTCCCTTGGACACCTGATCGCCGGCCGTCACCTCGACACCACTGACGACGCCGTCGTAGGGCGCCCGTATCGTGGCGCGCTCGAACTCCAGCTTGAGTTCGGCCAGGCGGGCACGGGCGCTGGCCAGCCGCGCCTTCAGCGCAGTCAACCGGCTGGGATGGTCGGCCAGGCCCATTTCGCGATTGCTCACCGTCAGCGCCTGCTGCGCCTCGGCCTGCGTCGCTTCATCGAGGGCCTGTTCGGCACCGACCTTCTGCGTCTTCAACCGCTGCTGACGGGCAACGGAATTGCGCGCGATCTCGAGCAGGCGCTGTTCCTGCTCCAGCGCCAGCTTGTCGGTCTCATACCGATTTTGCTCGCTGGCGATTTCGGCCTCCAGGACCGCAACTTCCGCCTCCTGCTGACTGATCCGCGGCAAGAAGTCACGTTCGTCGAGGCGCAGCAGTACCTGCCCCTCGCGCACGCTATCGCCATCGCGCACGGCCACCTCGTCCACCCAGGCCGGGGCCGACGCCGCCGCGCGCAGGAGATCGGGGGTCTCGACGCGCCCGTAGAGCTCCAGCTCGGGGGCAAGCTGCCCGAGCCGCGCAGGCGCCACTTCGACCCGCCAGATGCGTTCCTGGACCTGCGGAGGTTCTTGCTCCGGTTTGGTCGCCTTGAGCATGCGGAAGACGCCGATGGCTACGGCGAGGATCAAAATTGGTAACAGGACTTTAAACGCAGTGCGCACGCGGCTCATCCATTCGTCAGGTTATCTAGCTTATCGGGCTATGGCCGGTCTGCACCCAACCACCGGTGAGTATCTGCATCCCGACGAGGCCGTATGTTCGGGGTGATTGGCCAGAATGACAACGACAAGCGTCATCGGCGCTGACGCGAACGGGTTGCCGCCGCCATGGCCGGCATCGACCGCCCAGATCGTTGCCAACGCTCAGGCTGAGCGGCGCATCCAATCAGGCTGCTGACGGGGCCTTGTGCTCGGTAAGCGCAGCGAGGAGACGCCGCATCAGCTGGTAACTCTCAGTTGTGATACCAGGACACCCCGATTCCCGCGGCCCGGCGACATTCAACACGCGTACCCCCTGCTGCTCCAACCAGACGCGGATCTCGTCGATCGAATGCGGGCGATTCAGGTCGACCTGAAGCAAAGGCTTCGACATCCGCGCCGCGAGCCGGGCCGTCAGCGCCGTGCCGCCAGACAGCGCGCCCCGATGCAGGATCAGCGTCGCGTCCGCATCGCGCACATTCCATTCGGTCCGTTGGGCCGGGTCTGAATCCGGCGTCTCCTGTAGCGGATAGCGGACATCGAGCACACCGTCCTCCGCCAACCTGCCCTGCGGGCACCAGCCGCCCGCGCTGATGCCGGCCCCCGTCGGCAGCGCCAGCACCGCGTCCAACGCCCCACGGTCGACGCCCGTCTGACCGCCGGATCGGACTTCAACCAACGACGTGCGCTGACGGCGGTGCATTGCCTCGATCAGTTCGCGATCGCGGCGCGCGAAATAGATGTCCTCTTCCGCCCGTTCCTTGAGCCGAAGCTGGTCTGGGAAGCTGGTCAACGGTCTCTCCAACGGTCTCTGCAGGTTGAGGTCGAGTGGCCAATCACTAGCGCTGCGCCAGCAAGATCGCCCGGACCGGCGCCGGATGGCCTTCGACGGTCCGCGCCGGATCGGACGGATCGAGGAAGTCAGCCAGGGACTGGAAACGCATCCAGGCCGTCGCCCGCTGCTCGGCAACGGTGGTCGGCGTCAGATCAATCACCCGCACCCGCTGGAGGCCGGCGGCGCGCAACCAGTCGCAAAGGGCGTCCGGCGTCGGAATCGCATGCACATTGCGCATTTTCGCATAGCGTCCGTCGGGTACCAGCACGCCCCGGCCGGGCTGGTCGAGCACCAGGGTCTCCAGCACCAGTTCCCCGCCTGGACGCAACAACCGACGCAGCGTCGCGAGGTGCGCGGCAGCATCGCGACGGTGGTATAGGACTCCCATCGAGAGCACCGTGTCAAAGCCCGTCAGATCCGCCGGCAGGTCCTCATCCGCCAGTGGCAAAACGGCCACACGTTCGTCGGCAATGAAGTGATTGACGGCAAGAAACTGCAACACGAAGCGCAGCGTGGGATCGATGCCGAGCGCCAGCCGCGCGCCGGCCCCGAGGGCTCGGTAGGCGTAGTACCCGTTGCCGCAACCGACGTCGAGCAGCAGACGATCTTGCAACGGTGCGATGGCATCCACAAGCCTGGCCCATTTCCAGTCCGAGCGCCATTCCGCATCGATGTCGACCCCATGAATACAAAACGGGCCCTTACGCCAAGGATGGAAGGCGTCAAGCTGGCGAGCTAGTTGTTCACGCAAGGTATCGTCTAACGGAGACGCGGACCCCACGGTGACGCAGGGTGCACGTAGATCGATGGTCGCCGGTTCGAGATGCGGTAAGGCTTCCAGTGCCGCGATCCAGGCCGGCATGTCGCCGTGGCCTTCGGGCGCTAGGCGCTCGACGCTCTGCCAACGCAAAGGCTCCATCCAGGGCGCCAACGGCGATGCCGACAGTCGTTCAAAAAACGGCGCCAGCAACCCGGGAACGGCCTTCACGGCCATGCCAGCCAACCGACAAAGTTCAGACATTGGAACCAGCGCTCAAAACGACCAAAGCCCGCGTCGCGGAGCCGCGCTTCATGGGCGTCTATGCTGTCCGGCAGCAACACCCGCTCGAGCGCCGCGCGCTTGCGGCTGATTTCCAGTTCGGTATAGCCGTGCGCGCGCTTGAAGTCAGCATGTAGTTGATGCATCAGGCCCGAAACGGCGCCATCGGGCCAATCCACTTTCTCCACCAGCATCAGCACGCCGCCGGATGCGAGACCCGCGTGGATGCGTCGCAACAGCTCGAGCCGCCGCACGCGGGGCAGAAATTGTAGGGTCAAATTGAGCACAACGATCTGCACGTCGTCGATGGGAACCTCGTTGACATCGGCACAGCGGGGCTCGACGCGCCCGCAGGCCACAGCATCAGATAACCGGCGACGCAGTTCGTCGATCATCGCCGGTGCGTTATCCACTGCGAGGATTCGTAGTTCCGGGTCCGGAACTCGCGCCAGGATGCTGGCGCTGGCGGCCCCCAGCGAACACCCTAGGTCCAACACCCGCGCGCCCGGCCCCGCATGACGCGCGGCGACCAGGCCGATAAGGCGGATCAGTTCGCGATAGCAGGGCACGGAACGGTCGAGCATATCGGCGAAGACACGAGCGACATGCTGATCGAAGACAAAATCGTAAACCAAGGAATCAGCGTCCGCGAAGAGTCGGTCGCGCCGGCTGTCCGATGGCCGATCCTGTGGCAGGTTATGCGACAGTTCGCTCATGCGTGGCTGCCCCAACAGCGCGCATTGGGGCTACGTAAGGCGGCGGAGTCTGGCGAGACGATCGAAAACATTGATACAACTTTTTCTCAGCGTTGTTAGGATTACCGGTTAGACATCACGAGACAGCGTATGCGCAAAGGGGGATAAAACAATGAACGACATCAACGTGGACACAGTGCTGGACGACGAAATCGAGATCGCAGGCGAAGTCGAAACAATCGACACGGAACCGCCGACCCCCGCGTCCGAGCCGGATCTGGACGACCCGTCGCTTTACATGAACCGCGAGCTCACCTGGCTCGCATTCAACCAGCGCGTACTTCACGAGGCGGAGGACCCGCGCACACCGTTGCTGGAGCGGGTCAAGTTCCTGGCCATTGTCAGCAACAACCTAGACGAATTCTTCATGAAACGCATCGGCGGGCTCAAGCAGCAGATCGCCGCCGGCGTCCACACACCCACGGTCGACGGTCGCACACCGGGCCAGCAGGTCACCGAATGCCGCGAACTGCTGGCCGAGATGCAGGCCGATCAAGACCGCATCTTCACCGATCTGATGGAGGAACTCGAGGCCCACGACATCCGTCTCGTAACCCTGGACGCGCTGCCGGAAGACGACCGGGTGCGCCTGCGTGAGCACTTCCGCACCGACATCTTCCCGATGATCACGCCGCTCGCGATGGACCCGGCGCACCCATTCCCGTTCATCTCCAACCTGGCGCTGAACCTGTTGGTCACGCTGCGCTACCCCGGCGGCGGCGAAAGCTACATGGCCCGTGTCAAGGTGCCGGTCAGCAAAGACGTCTCCAAGCGCCTGATCCAGGTCGACGGCATCAACACCTTCGTCACCCTCGACGACCTGATCATCAACAACCTCGACATGCTGTTCCCGGGCATGGAGATTCAGAGCTGCGAGCTGTTCCGGGTCACCCGCAACGCCATCGTCGAGCCGGAAGCGGAGGCCGCTAACGACCTGCTGGAGCTGATCGAGACCGAGCTACGCGAGCGCCACTTCGCACCCATCGTGCGCCTGGAGGTGCAGGCCGGCATGGACCCGGTACATCGCGGCATGCTCGCCGCCGAACTCGGCCTGAACGAGGCCGAAGACGTCGACGAGGCTCACGGCATGATGGCCAAGCGCGACCTGTTCGAACTCGCCGGGCTCGACTTCCCCGACCTGCATGACAAGCCGCACCGCCCCGGCGACCACCCGCTGCTCGGCAATGACCGGCGCAATATTTTCCATATCATCCGCGAAAAGGGACCGCTGCTGCTACAGCACCCGTACGAATCCTTTGCCACCACGGTCGAGCGCTTCCTCTCCAGCGCCGCCAAGGATCCGAAGGTGCTGGCCATCAAGATGACGCTGTACCGAACCTCCGGCGGCTCCATCCTCGACTCCCTGATCAAGGCCGCGCAAAACGGCAAGCAGGTCGCGGTGATGGTCGAGCTCAAGGCGCGCTTCGACGAGGCCGCCAACATCGGCTGGGCGCGGCGGCTGGAGGCGGAGGGCATCCACGTCACGTACGGGGTACTTGGCCTCAAGACTCACTGCAAGCTCATCTTCGTGGTGCGCCGCGACTACGCCCAACTGCGTCGCTACTATCACATCGGCACCGGCAACTACCACGGCGGCACCGCCAAGCTCTACACCGACCTCGGCATGTTCGGCTGCGACGAAGAGATCGGTGCCGACCTGACTGAGCTGTTCAACTACCTGACCGGCTATTCGCCACCGCCGAGCTACCGCAAGATCCTGGCGGCGCCCTATACCCTCAAGCGCGGCATCCTGGCCAAGATCGAGCGTGAGGTCGAGATTCATCACGAACAGGGAAATGGCCTGATCCAGATGAAGATGAACGCGCTGGAGGATCCGGACATCGTCCGCGCGCTCTACAAGGCCAGCCGCGCCGGCGTCAAGGTGGACCTGATCGTGCGCGACACCTGCCGCTTCCGACCCGGCCTACCCGGCCTATCGGAGAATGCCCGCGTGGTCAGCATCGTCGGGCGTTTCTTGGAACACGCGCGCATCCTGTACTTCCGCAACGGCGGCGACGACGAATACTACATCGGCTCCGCGGACATGATGGGTCGCAACCTGGAGAGCCGCGTCGAGGTGCACGCACCGGTGGAGAACTCGGAGCTACGCCAAGAGCTGCGCCTGATCCTCGACGTGCAATTCGCAGATCAGCGCTCAGCGTGGGACATGCAGCCCGATGGCAGCTACGTGCAGCGCGTCCCCGCCGAGGAAAGCGCCAAGGGCGCCCAGGAGACCCTCATCGGCGTCGCCGACAAGCGTCTGTCCGCCGCCGCTAAGCACAAGGAGAAGACCCTGCGCTCGCGGCTGTTGAGCCATTTCGAGCATAGGCTTGCGAGCAAGGGCTGACGTGATGCGCGCGGCGGCCACTGACGACGGAGACGCTGCACCATTCGCGCCGTCGTCGCCGATGAGCAAATACAGGCCGCCGACGCATTGAAGGTTTAAGGCGATTGCCGGCAACTCTTGTACCAGATGACGCCGGATTGAGGTTCGCCTTCAAGGAGCACCGGTAGGAGCATAGCCGAGCTACGTGACTGCCGGTGCGACACAGAAGGCAGGCGTCAAGACAAGTCAGGTGGTATGAGATTCGACAGAAATCGGCTAAGCAAGTCACGGCAAGCCAAGATCCCCTGCGGACCGATGTGTGGACGCTTCGCCCAGTGCAGCGATGCCGATACCCTGGCCCAAAGCTTTGGTCTGGAGAGCGTGCCGGAGGGGATCACCCCGCGCTATAACGTCGCCCCGACCCAGCCGGTGCTGGCGGTGCGTCTTGGCGGCAGCGGCCATCTCGAGCTGACCTCTCTGCGCTGGGGTTTGGTGCCGTCCTGGTCGAAGGGGCCGGATAACCGTTATAGTCCGCGCAACGATTCACCGGCGCTGCTGTAGCCTGCGCCGATCACCAGCGCGAGCGAAAACGCCACCCAGCCGCGATGAATACCTGCGTGAACGGACGCCCGGAATCGATTGGAGCGCCTTGGCGGCTCTACCTTGCCGCAGCCCTGACTGGTCTGCTCGCCGGGCTGGTCGGGGCAGCGTTCCATGCCCTGCTCGATCAGGCAGGTGGACTGCGCTCCGGTGTCCATGGTCTGCTGCACAACAGCCCCGTGCCCGGCTGGCTCGTCCTCATGGGGGTGGGTGCACTGGTGCTGGTGAGCGCCGCCTGGCTGGTGCGGCGCTTCGCCCCCGAGACCGCCGGCAGTGGTGTCCAGGAGGTGGAGGCCATCCTCGCCGGTGATCGAGGTCTGCACTGGCGGCGGGTGTTGCCGGTCAAATTCGTCGCCGGCATCCTGGCAGTGGGCTCCGGTCTGGTGCTCGGCCGCGAGGGGCCGACGGTGCACATGGGTGCCGCGCTCGGCCAGATGTCAGCCGAGGGCCTGCGGCTCGGTCAGCGCCAGCAGCATGCTTTGGTGGCCGCCGGGGCCGGGGCCGGACTTGCTGCCGCCTTCAACGCCCCGCTCGCCGCCATCGTGTTCGTCACCGAGGAGTTGCGCGAGCATTTCGAGTACGGTTTCGCCACGATTCAGTCGGTGATTTTGGCGAGCTGTCTGGCAGTGGCCGTCAGCGGCTGGCTGCTCGGACAGGGACCGGTGCTGCCGCTGCCGCCGATCGAGATCCCGCCCGTCTGGGCGCTCCCGCTGTTCGTCGTGCTCGGAGTCGCCATCGGCGCCCTCGGCGTCATCTTCAACTCCCTGTTGTTGGGATCGGTCAGAGCCTTCAAAGGCCTGCGCGGGCGCTTTGGCTATCTGCCCGTCGCGCTCGCCGGAATGGCGCTCGGTGCCCTAGTTTGGTTCTTTCCGGACATGGTTGGCGGCGGGGAGTCCTTGGTCGAAGCGCTGATCCACCATCCCATGGCGCTGCTGGCGCTGGTGGCGCTGGTGGCGGTGCGGCTCCTGACCACCGTCGGCAGCTATGGCCTCGGGCTGCCCGGTGGCATCTTCGCGCCGCTGTTGGCGCTGGGCACCGTCGTCGGCGCCGTCGTCGACGCACTGGTCCAGGGTCTCGCCCCTGGGCCGGCGGTGGGGGACGTATTGGGGCCGGGGCTCTTCGCCGTCGCGGCCATGGGGGCCCTGTTCGCCGCAACCGTTCGCGCACCACTGACGGGGATCATCCTGGCCATCGAGCTAACCGGCGCGGGAGATTTGATCCTGCCCGTCATCCTCACCTGCCTCACCGCCACCTTCGTCGCGGAGGCCCTGGGTGGTCGGCCCATTTATACCATGCTGCTTGCGGAATCCGACGGGGCGGCTCCGTTGCGCCGACCCTCGAGCCGCCAGCTCGCGGTCGCCGCCACCCTGGTCACCGCGTTGCTCCTTGGGGCGCCACTAGCCCAGCTAATTCCGTCCGAGAGTCGGCCTCAAGCGGTGATGGAAGACACCGACCTGCAAGCGCGGGTCGCCGGTGCAACCGTCCAAGAACCACCAGACGTCACTGCGGAATCCGACCGACCTTCAGCACCTGCCCAAGTGCCGACCACCAAGTCAGCCCCATCTCTGGCACCTGATCAGGCGCATCTGCCCGAACTGGCTGAGACCCCGACCATCGCGGGGCTCGGCGATCGGGAAGAGTCGGCCTCCAAACCGCCTGAGTCGCGCATCGAAAAGCCCGCGAATCCAGTCGCGCCGCCGACACCGAAGACAGCCCCGACCGAGGTGCCCGCAACCGGCCCCGCGGGCCCCCGCTACGCGATCCAACTCGCCAGTTTCCGCCGAATGGCCACCCTCGCTGTCGCCGCACGCCGCGAGGGCATCCTCGATCAAAGCAGCACGCTGGAGCCAGTCCGCGGTTGGTACCCGCTGCTGTTCGGGGACTACGGAACCCGCGCCGAGGCGGAGGCCGCGCTGGAGGACTTGCCGGAGACGCTCAGGCGGCAAGGCCCGATCATCCGCAAACTCCGCCCCGGAGCCGAAAGACTGCAGTTGCCCTGACGCCGCCACGCCCTATCGGTGCCTAAGCCCCTGCTCTATCAGCGACCGGCGATCGGCCCCGACCATCGACCGGCCTCGGCAGCGAGATTCGCACTACCGACCAAGAACCAGCGCAACCGAGTTCAGGGTGACGCAAGCACCGGCGTCGACTATATTCGCAGTGGCATCGAGCGATTCGGCGGCCTACTCAAGACCGCACTCTGACCAAAACAGGAAAAAAGAGCCATGAGCGACATCATCACTGCCCGTTACGATTCATCGACCAGCGTAACCAATGTCGTGGACGACTTAGCCTCAACCGGTATTCCAAATGAGGCGATTCGCGTCGACAAGGAAAAGCACCAGGTCCAGGTGATGATCGCCGACGCCACCCACGCGGAAATCACCGAAATCCTTCAGCGACATCAGCCCAATGAGCTAAAGACTGTCAAGGCTAGCTAGCTGGCCGGGGTGAACCTCTGAACCCGGCAACCCGTGCGAGCTATCGCGATCACGCTCGGCGTCCCAGGTCAGGCGTCAGCAGCCCTTGTTGCAGATCGATGCCTCGCTCTCGCAGTCGCTGATACAGACCGATACCGACACATCCGGCTCGCCGAAGTGCCTGACGTCGCCACGCGCGGTGGTATCCGGCAGGATTTCTTGCATGCCGCCAAGGTCGTCTCGCAAGCTGATTCACATCCTGGGCCGGATTGCTTACCGGACAGATCCAGGGTCTGCAATGCACTGGGTCCGTCTTCTCCCCCGGCAATGCGTCCCGCGGGATGTCAAAGTTGATCGATATAGACGTAGGCCTTTGGCACATCGGCACCCTCCACGGCCAATGCCTGGGATTGGTAGTAGTTACCCAGATTGACCGTTTCCCCCGCCGGGTAGGTGCCGATTGTGACGCTGTTGCCGGTGACCTCATAGCTGCCGCTGCCGGCAGGCATCACGAGACTGATCGCGCAGGGCGATGTCGCGCAGTTGGCGGTCTGGCCGGGCTTAACAGTCACCGCGTTCGCGCCGGACGGGTCTTCCTGGATGCCGCTGGCGCAGCCGCCAATGCTTGCGGCCACCGTGACGGCAAGCAACAGACGGTGTACTTTGCCGGCGTTCGGGCGATTGGTCTGGATTTCTGGCGTTTGTTTGCTCATTGGATTGCCCTGTTGATGACTTGTAGCCGTTCAGCACCCCCGCACAGATCACCTGACCGCGATGGGTTTCGTTCCTCTACCCATCCTAAACGCCTCTGAGATCTCGTAGGATGGGTAGAGCGCAGCGAAACCCATCGAGCTTCGAAGCCGGAGGGGCCTGCAGGATTAGGATGACTCAGCGTCTGGAGCTTTCCGGTTGTTGGTTCATTGGGTTGTGGTCTTTCTGAGTCGGTGTTTCTCCTCTCCGCTCGCGGTTGCCCACGCTGCCCAATGGCGTTGCAGACAACAAGGATTCCGTCAGCACAGCAGGGAGCCGATTGCCGACGGCAGAATTATCGTGTCGATGGCATCGGCATATCCGCTCCTGCCTTAGCGCGCTCAAAATAGATGTCGTACTTCTGCTGCGCGACCGCCTGGTAGTAAACGCCCTTGAGCATATCGTTCTCCGGGTTGTAGGTGGAGCCGTTGTAGCCCCCGGCTCGCAGTTCCAGGAAGACGTTGATCGTATCACCGTCGCGCGACGCCTCGGCCTTCGCGAACGGTAGTTGATGGGGACTCGCGTAGGCGGCGTCGAGCCTGCCGCTGCTGTCGACGCCGCGAACGGCGATCAGGTAGCCGCCGTCGGGGCGTACCCAAAGGCCCAATAGGCTGTCGTAACCGGAGTCGGACTCGGCGCTTGGCGCCTCCGCCGCGACCGTCGGAGACGCCACATCCAGTGCGATGGCATGTTCGGCGGAGACGCCGAGGGCAAGTGCGAGTATCGATACCGTTCTCAGACTACGTTTCTTCATGACGCTTTCGCTCACACTGATCCTGCGAACACACGGTTGACGAGCTGATGCAGTAGCACTCGGTGTTGTAGGGGCGAATTAATTCGCCCCTACGAGGTTCGCCCGCAAATGTCTGGTACAGCCATTTCTGGAAATCGCCTAAATGCAAACGCGGGCCACTCCCTTCTGGGAGTGGCCCGCGCGGTTCACGACCGGTTTCGCTAGTCGCCTATTCGCGGCCGGCTTCCACCTTCTGCAAACCGGCTTCCAGCTTCTTGATCTCCTCCGGCGACAGCACCGGCCGATCGACCTTGATGGTCAGCTTGTCCAACTCCGCCGTGAGCGGGAACGGCGGCAGGTAGTCCGCATCGTTCACGCCCGTGATGGTGTCGGAGCCGATGTCGAAGCTCTCGTCCCACTGCAGGATGATCGGGATGGTCTTCTCCATCTTGATGGTCTGGACTTCCTTGCCATCGACCTTCAGCGCGCCGGTGCCGGAACGACCGATGCCGCTGAAGTTGTTGAAGGCCATCGTTTCCGCGCCGAGGCCGTCGTAGATGAACGCGAACTCGATGCTGTGTTTGCCGGGCGCGAGGGCCTCCGGTCCTTCCCACTTGATGCGCTCGAGGTCGAGCAGGTTCCACAGGAAGACCGGCTTGCCCTCGAGCAGGTAGAACCCGAATCCGGCGAAACGCCCGCCCGAGGTCACGATCATGCCCTCTGCTCCACCCTCGGGGACGGTGATGTCCGCAGTGATCGTGTAGGAGGTGTTGAGCAGATAGGGCGCGTCACCCTGCGGTAAGCCAGTCATCGGAGCCGTGTAGACATACTCGTTGCGACCGGCGGTGAGGCTCGGACGCGGGGCGGCCACGCGGGCGCCCACCGAGGCATCCAACGGGAAGACTTGATACTTCTTGGCTTCCGCGACGAACATCTTGCGCATTTCCTCGACCTTCTCCGGATGCTGCGCGGCAATGTCGTCGGACTGGTTCCAACTGGTTTTCAGGTCGTAAAGCTGGAACACCTGGTTGTTCAGCGGATCAGGATTGGCCGCTGAGAAGGCGTCCCAGGGCGCGCGGTCCACCTTGGTGCTCATCAGCCAGCCGTCATGGTAGATCGCCCACTGGCCCATCATCTCGAAATATTGGGTGGTATGACGGGAAGGTGCCTTGGCGTTTTCCGCGTCGAAGGTGTAGGCGTAGCTGGTGCCCTCGATGGGCTTCTGCTTGATACCGTCCACGACCTCGGGGGCCGCGATACCGGTGACTTCTAGGATCGTTGGCACGTGGTCGATGACATGCATGAACTGCTCGCGCAGCGCGCCCTTGTCTTTGATGCGCGCCGGCCAGGAGATGACCATGTTCTGGTTGATGCCGCCGAGCCGGGACGCGTTCTGCTTGAACCAGTCGAACGGCGTGTCGAAGGCCCAGGACCAACCGGCCGACATGTGGTTGTAGGCGAATTCCGTCCCCCATGCCTCGAAGAATTTCATCTGCACGTCGACGGGCGGCTTCACGCCATTGAAGAACGCCACCTCGCTGAAGGTGCCTTCCGGCCCGCCCTCGGCGCTGGTGCCGTTGTCGCCGTTCTGGTAAATGACGAGCGTGTTGTCGAGCCTGCCCAGGTCTTCGAAATGCTGAATGACGCGGCCGATTTCATGGTCGCTGTAGGCGACAAAGGCGGCAAACACCTCCGCCTGGCGGATAAAGAGCTTCTTCGCGTCGTCCGAGAGCTCGTCCCAGGGCGTCAGGATGTCCTTCGGCCAGGGGGTCAGTTCCTGATCCGGCGGAATGACGCCGAGTTTCTTTTGATTCTCGAAGATCCGCTCGCGCAGCTTCTCGTAGCCGTCGTCGAAGAGATGCATCGCGCTGATCTTGTCCACCCATTCCTTGGTCGGGTGGTGCGGCGCGTGCGAGGAGCCGGGGCAGTAGTGGACGAAGATCGGCTGAGTGGGGTCGGTCTGGTGAATCCGATCCATCCAGGCGATGGCGTCGTCGGCCATCGCGGTGATCAGATTCCAGGAACTCTCTTGACCGGTGACTGGCCAAATCGCCGCCTTCGGATCGGAGCGGTCCATCTTCAGGGTGCCCTCGTGACCGATCCACGGATAGATCTGCGTGGTGTTGCGGAAGAGGTTCGGGCCCCATTGGTTGGCGTCGCCGCCGACGAAGCCGTAGAAGTAGTCGAAGCCCATGCCGGTCGGCCACTGGTTGAAAGGTCCGGCCTGGCTGGCCTCGTAGGTCGGTGTGTTGTGGTTCTTGCCGAACCAACTGGTCGCATAGCCGTTGTCGCGCAGGATGCGTCCGATGGTCGCGTTGTCGGCGCCGATGACGCTGTTGTAGCCGGGGAATCCAGTCGCCTGCTCGGCGATGACGCCGAAGCCCACCGAGTGGTGGTTGCGCCCGGTGATCAGCGCCGCGCGCGTCGGCGAGCACAGCGAGGTGGAGAAGATGCGGTTGTAGCGCAGTCCCGCATTCGCAATGCGGTCCATCGACGGCGTCGGGATGACGCCACCAAAGGTGCTGGGCACGCCGAAGCCGGCATCGTCGGTCAGGATGAGCAGGATGTCGGGTGCACCCTTGGGCGGCACGATGCGCGGTGCCCACCATTGCTTGGATTGCAGCGCATCGTCCTTGATCACGCCGCCAAAGGCAGGCTGGGGCGCGGGCAATTGGTTCCCCGGGATGGTGGTGGTCGCACCGGGCGAGCCTAGGACGCCTGTGATCTGGGGGGTGACCTGGGAGGCCACCAGGGGGCTGACCTGGGTGCTGGCCTGGGGGGCGTCGGTCGCCGCGCCCTCGGTCGCTGGGGCGCCGGTGGTCACCACCAGCTCCTGACCGATAGCGATCATGTCCGAGTCGAGCTTGTTGGCTGCTGTGATATCTGCGACCGAGACACCGAAGCGTGCGCTGATCCCCGCCAGATCGTCGCCCTTGGCGACCTCATAGCGACCGGTAGCGGCATCGAATGTGCCTCCTGCGTGATTGCGAAGCCCGTTATCGGCGGCTTGAAGGCTGCCGGTACAGAACAAAACCGCGGCCGCCAGTGCGGTCGCGAATCGTCGCCATGACGGCGGTGCTGATCGCTTAAACACGAGCATCATTGTCGTATTGTTTCCTATGGTGGCTTGGACAGACCTAAACACGCGATTGTGCGGCACGGATGTGGTCCTG
>CAVOSE010000049.1:0-22129 GCA_963698775.1 uncultured Gammaproteobacteria bacterium | reverse complement strand
GCAGCATTCGCGACGAGGTCGGGTTCTTCCAGACCGTGCGCGCCGCGCTTGCCAAGCCCGTGCCCCAGACTGCGAACGGTTCGGGCAAGACCGCCAAGGAGCGGGAGTTGGCCATCGCTCAGATCGTCAGCCGCGCCGTGGTCTCCACCGAGATCGTCGACATCCTGCGAGCCGTCGGTATGAGGTCCCCGGACATCTCGATCCTCTCGGACGAGTTCCTCGCCGAGGTGCAAGGCATGCAGAAGCAGAACCTGGCGACCGAGGCCCTGCGCAAGCTGCTGAACGGGGAGATTCGTTCCCGCGGCAAGCGCAATGTCGTGCAGACGGTGTTGCAGCAGGCGGAGGTGTTGTCGGAGCGGTGGGCGGCTTGAGGCCGAATAGAGAGCAGAGTCCGACCGGTCGGAGCATCGATGTGCGCATCAGCATTGGTTGCGGCACTCGCCGCGCTGACCCTGTCGACACCGACGTGCTTCGCGGCGTGCCAGGCCCAGGCTCAGATCGGCGCGATCGAACCGTCCCCCAAACAAGAAAAAATGCGGCGGACGTAGGCCAGGAAACGATAAGCTTTGCCAAACGCCACGTCACTACCTTCCCGATGCCGATCACCATCCATGACAAACTCGCGTCCATCGCCACTCAGATCGATCGGACGGGGTCGACAGAAACCCAGCGCCTCACGGTCTTGAAGAAGTGGTTCAGGGAAGAGGGGCGAGCGGAGGCGTTTGCGCTGTGGATGATCGATCGGATCACAGGCGACATCACCCGGTCGTCGGACGAGGCTCGGGCGTTGGTGACTGACGCGAGAACGCTGCTCGAGAAGATCCAAGAGAGCACGACGCTCAATCGTCCAGCCATCAACGCGCTGCATGCCAGACTGCAGGCGTTTCACTCCGACTACCGACGGATAAGCTACGGGTCGGTACGCATCGTCAACGACTGGTCGGTGCTGCTCCTCGAAATGGCCTTTGAGATCTGCCGCTCACCGGGCGATCAATCCGCCGCGGGCTACCAGCTTGCCGCCCGTTATTGCGAGCACTACGATGCACGATACGGCAAGTCGTTGAACGGTCCTTCCCGAGAGCGCGTGCAAGCCATCGCTCAGTTCGTCGAGCAGCGCGAGGCGCTAGAGGCTTCCGCTGCGCATTGAATCCCGCGGGTGAGCCGATCCATGCACAGCGTCAGCCTCGACATCGACGCCCCCGCCCACGTCGCCTGGCGTCTGCTCATCGACACCGCCGAGTGGCCGCGCTGGGGGCCGAGCGTGCGCGCCGTGGATGCGCCCGATCGGCTCATCGGCCCCGGCATGCGCGGGCGCGTGCAGACCACGCTCGGCCTCTGGCTCCCGTTCGAGATCACCGCCTGGCAAGCTGGCGAGGCATGGGCCTGGCGGGTCGCCGGTATCGACGCGACCGGTCACCGGGTGGAGCCCCTCGACCCCGACCGTTGCCGCGTGAGCTTTCTGGTCCCGCGCTGGGCGCCGCTCTATCGGCCCGTCTGCCAAAGCGCGTTGCGAAGGATCGCAAAACGTGTGGAGTCTGTCGGAATCGACTGAGCCGGGCCACGTTCACGGCACTCGCTGACGCAGACGCCCTCCCCGGCCAAGTCACCGAAAGCTCAACACAATCTCCTCCCGCGGGTGCGGAGTCGGATCTTACAGGGAACACCCAAGGGCTGGGCGAAATGACTGAAAGCAGGAGCCGACTGAAGTTGGCGTACCCGGGGGCCGATAGCCTGCGGCGGGTTCGCCTGCGGGTTCGCGGGGTTCAACCGGTTTCGGTGGAAGATGGTCTCAGTCCGCCGAGAGCAGCGGGCCCTTTGGCTCAAGGCCTAGCCCCCCGTCAATGCGGCGGGGCGGCGTGTCCCTTGGCGGCTCTGCTGCGCTTGGGCGCAGGGTCCGGGAGCGACGGGGGAGAAATTGTTCGAGCGCCCTACGCCCTTCCGCCTCCCGTTGCCGGATAAGGCCGAGTAGCTGCTCCGCGAGGGGGGTGCGATGCATCGATTGGGCCAGCCCCAGCGCCTCCGCGGCGGTGGCCGAATCGCCGACGGCGAGCCGCTCCAGCGCTAGGCGGGTGAGGCGTTCGGCGGTCCGTTCGGCGCGCAGCGGCAGGCTCAGGTCCATGCCGCAGCGCCGACAGGTGCTGCTGCCGTCGCCGCGCGCGTTGCAGTTGGGGCAGCGCTGCATCAGGACTCCAGATAGAAGACCAGATCGGACAGTTCCGCGACGGCGCGCTCGCGGGCGGGGCCGTCGTCGGCGGCCAGGGCGTCCTGGACCGCTTCGATCAGGTTGACGATGTCTTCCTTGTCCTCGGCGTTGGCGTTGTCCATCAGGCGCTCTGCCTTCTCGATCAGCGCGCGCGCCTGGGTCTCTTCGCGTCGCTCGCCGGATTCCGCGGCGGCGGCGTCGCTGGGTACCGCGCTGCTCTCGCCCTCGATCAGCGACGAGAGCCGCGCGCGGGCGGCGTTCATCTCCTGCTGTTCGAAACGGGCGGTGGCGTTGTCGATGGTGATCTGCTTTTCGAGTCCGGTGCGCTTCTCCTTGGCGCTGACGTGCAGGATGCCGTTCAGGTCCAGTGCGAAGGTCATGACGATGACGTTGCCGGCCGGCACGTCGCTCAGGCCTTCGATGCGAAACGAACCCAGTTCGGTGTTGTTCAGGGCGTCCTCATGCTCGCCCTGATAGACGTGTACGTCGATGATGGGCTGGGCGTCCATGACGGTCTCGAAGGCCTCGCTCTTGGTCACCGGAATCGGGGTGTTTTTGCGGATGACCGGGACGAATTTGTACGGATAGTACTCGCCGTTGAGCTCGCCGAGGGCGCTGGTGCCGAAGGTGTACGGGGTGATGTCCACCAGCACCGACGCGACCTGCTCGCCGCCGATGACGGCGGCCTGGATCGCGGCGCCGGCGGCGACGCACAGGTCCGGGTCGACATCGGCGCGTGGCTGCATGCCCATGGCCTGTTCCAGGCGTTGCTGGATGACGGGCGTGCGCGAGGCGCCGCCGACCAACAGCACCTCGTCGATATCCGCGACGGCCATCTCCGCGCCCTTCAGGGCGATGTGCACCGCCTCCAGGGTCTCGTCGACGTAGTCGGCGATCATCTCCTCGTATTGCACGCGTTCCAGCTCCAGCGACAGGTTGACGGGCTTGCCGTCGTGCTCCAGCAGGTACTCTTCTTCGATGACGGCAAAGGGGGCGTCACTGAGGGTGATCTTGGCCGTCTCGCAGGCACGGCTGATACGGGCCATCGCGGCGCGATTGTCGCTGGGATCGATGCCGGCGCCGTCGCGCAGATGCGCGACCACGTGGGCGACCAGCTTGGCATCGAAGTCGTCGCCGCCGAGCTGGTTGTTGCCGTGACTGGCGAGGACTTCGGTGACGCCCTGATTCATGCGCACCACGGAGACGTCGAAGGTGCCACCGCCCAGGTCGTAGACCAGGATGTTCTTGGCCTCCTCGTGCGTTGCCTCATAGGCCAGCGCGGCGGCAGTGGGCTCGTTGATGATGCGCACCACCTCGAGCCCGGCCAGCTCGCCGGCATCGCGCGTCGCCTGACGCTGGGAGTCGGAGAAGAAGGCCGGTACCGTGATGACGGCCTTGCCGACCGGCTGGCCGAGATGGTCTTCGGCGGTCTGCTTCAGCCGCCGCAGGATCAGCGCCGAGATCTCTTGCGGCGTGTAGGACTTATCGCCCATGTCGAGACGGGTGTCCTCGCCCATGCGCCGCTTGACCGAGCGCACCGTGCGCTCCGGATACAGGGCGTACTGGTTGCGCGCCGCTTGACCGACCAGCAGGGTACCGTCGTCGGCGAGTCCGACCACCGACGGTAGTATCTTGGCGCCGTCGACCTCGATGAGTTGCGGCCGCCCGTCTTGCACGATGGCCACCTCGGAATTGGTGGTACCGAGGTCGATACCGATGATGATCTCGCTCAATGTCTTGGTTCCATTGTCGGGTTGAATTGAGGATTGCTGATCGGTCGCCGGACACCCAGGGGTGGCCGACCGAGTTGCCGGCTGCGAAGGGCTTGTTAGTCCGTCACGCCGCAGACCCGGCCTAAACCGTCGCAGAAATTTCGTTGTCGTTGTCGTAATCGAGTGCCCCGGCGATTACGACAACGACAACGACAACGAGCAAAGCCGTCCAGCACGTTTATGGTTCCGGCCCTGCCGGGTTAAGGCCCTTTCAGCTGCTGAATCGCTGCCTGCCCCGTTATCTGCTCCTTACGACCGGGCCGGTTGACGACCACCTCGGCGGTGCGCAGCAGTTGCTCCTGCAACAGAAACCCCTTTCGCAGCTCCCCAAGCACGATGCCCGCGGCTTGGCCCGCGTCGTCGCCCAACTCCGCCGCGTGCATGCTGTGCGGGTCGAACGGCTGCCCCAGCACCGGCAGTGCCTGAACGCCGCGCCGAGCCAGGGTCTCGTCCAGACGGCGCAGGTTCATGGCCATGCCCTCGGCCATGGAGGCGACGAACTCGCGCGCCTGGCGCCGGCCGAGCCAGCCCGGTTGAAAGCGTTGGCACTGGTCGTGACCGGCCTGGACGCGGTCCCGCAGTTCCAACAGTTCCAGCAGCAGCGCCTTTTGCGTCTGTTGTGCGGCGGCCTGTTCTTGCCGAGCGCGCTGCTGTTGTTCGTCGGCAAGCCGGGCATGGCCATCGCGCAGGGTATCGAACAGGTCGCGGAACTGGTCCAGCGCGGTCTTGACCTGACGCGACTCCAGCTTGACCTCGTTCTTCAGCGCGGCCAGCTCCGACAACAACGTGAACAGGTCCGGCGCGTCCGCGCCCGCGTCTTCCGTGTCGAGGTCGTCGGCGTTGGCGCCGTCGGTCGTATCCAGGTAGGCGCGGAACTGGGCAGCGAGCTGCTCCTTAATGGCCTCGTTCATCATGGCTCACCGCGCAGCAGGGCGCCGATGGTGGCCGCGTCCGGTCGCCCCGGCGGGCCGATGGGTACCGCCTTGTCGAGGATGTCCGCCGCTTCCGGTGGTTCGCCGTGATACATGGCGTAGGTCACCCGGCGGCGTTGCGTGCGCAGCAGGTCGTAGGCCTGGCGCAGGGCGGCGAAGCGCTCGGCGTCGCGCTCCGGCGGGCAACGTTTGATGCCGTTGAGGTAGGCGGACTCGACGGCGGCATCGTCGGCGTCGTAGCCGATGCCGAGAATCAGGTAGGGGTCGCGCATCAGAACAGGCTCAGCTGGTCGTTGTTGTTGGGGTGATCCGGTTGATCGCTCTCGGGGCGTTTGTATTTGCCGATCTTGGCGTTAGCCGATCAGCGGCGTCGCGGCTTGCGTGGCGGCGGGTTGCCGGCATCGTCGTCAAGCATCGCGCCGTGCTTCAAGAATTGCAGCAACACCTCCATGACTGCATCCTCGCCCATTTCGCTTTCCAGCGCCTTCATTTCCCTCCGCAGTTTCGGCGGTAGGCCGATGATCTCGAACGCCTTATCGATGCCGATGATGCGGATTAGCTGAATGAACTGCTCGGCTTCGTCCTTTGCCGAGCCGCCCCGAGCAGGGAAGGGACCGGGCGATATGTCGGGGAATAGCCCGTCGAAGAAATCGTCGTCATCGTCGTCATCGTCGTCGAACAGGTCGTCTAAGAACATCGACGGCGGTGGCGGAAAGCCGAATGGCGAGCCCCCGCCAAACGGGTTTGCGGAGCGCAGTGCGCTCTCGATCCGCAACGCGGTGCGGTTGTCGCCTTCGGCCCGCGCCCGCTCCATGGCACCCTTCAATGTCAACAGCGGTTTGTCACTATAGCCCGTGAAGCCGTGGGGATACTCGGCCTCGAAGGCGTGTAGTTCGAACACCGGCATGCCGCGCCATTGCTTGAGCGCGGCGCGGGCGGCGCGCAGGCGGGACTTGTGCAGGTCGCAGCGGCGCAAGGTGTCGCAGGCCGACTCCATTTGTTGGTGGTCCAAATCCTTCAAGGGCGCTTTGCCGAGCGTCTGGTCGAGCCAGTCGGTGAGGTCGCGCGACAGCTGGCCGCCGCGCTCCAGGTGGCCACGCAAGCGATGCAGTGTAGCGAGCAGATCATCGCGTCCCTTGACCGTTAGCTTCGGCAGTCCAGTCCGCTTTTGCAGGCTTTGCGGTGACATGCCGAGCCCGTCGGCCGCCAGCGCCAGCGCGACGCGTCCGTCGAGCTCGCCGCCGATGCCGGCGACGGTATCGCGCAGCAGCTCCGCCCCCGCGGAATGGCCTTCTCTGAGCTGAATCAGTCCCAAGGACAGTTCGGTACGCTCGCGCGCGGGGCCGCTGCGCGCCCAACCGGCGGCATCCGTGACCTCCTTGCGGGCCAAGTCGGGGCGACCCTTGGCGAGCTGTTTGCGCGCGTGCGCCAGCAAGGCGTCGACCAAACGCTCGCGCACGCCGGTGTTGATCGGGTCGATGTCGAGCATCGTGCGCGCGATGCCGGCGGCCTTCTTGAAGGCGCCGGAGTCCAGCGCGGTGTGAAACGACGCGGTGAGGATCGACATATCGCGTGGCCAGAATTCCGCTGCTCGTGCCAGCAGGCGACGGACATCTTTCAGGCGCTTGCCCTGGCGGTAGTAGTCGATCAAGCGTAGATAGGTCTCGCGGTCGTCGGGGTCCCAATCCAGGCTGTCTTCCAGCTGCTGAGCTACCAGGCGATCCAGGTCGTCCGGATCATCGGACGGCTCCGCGTCTTGCAGCAGTTTGTTGTGGCGTTCGCAGGCTCGCAGGGCCGTCGCGATGCGCAGACGATGCAGCGCATCGTCGTCTGGGGATGCTGCCGCGATCAGCTCGTGGGCCAGCCGCGACCAGTAGTCGTACGATTCCCACGGGTTGTCGTCGAGGGCAACCGACCAGGCCCCGACCTGTTGGAATTCGGCTCGCGTCACGGACTCGGCGCCCTCCGCGGCCAACCAGTCCAAGCGATAGGGGAAATCGACGCTCAGCAGGCGCAATGCCTGCTGCCTGACCCAGTCGTCACCCAGTTCGGCACGATGCCGATACAGCAGGCGCATCAGGGTACGGGGTTTGGCCTCGGCGTTCACTCGGGCGAATTCCTGGTGCAGTGCGACGCGTGCCGGCGACCAGCCGCGCAGGGCGCAGGCGAACCGCCGCGCAGCTTCTCCGACGCCGGTGACGGACTCCAGAAACGCATCTTCCGGCAGCAACGCGAGCTGCGCCGCTCGCCGCAGCGGTGCAAAGGCCGATTCGTCGTCGATGCGCGCCAACTGCGTACGGGCCTCGTCGGGCCGATCGGCCACCAATTGCAGCGCCTTGAGGATCTGTACCCAATCGCGATAGGGCGAGCGGAACGGGAGCGCTGCCAGTGCTGCCTTCAGCGCCTCGTCATCGCCGGCGCAATAGGCGGCAAGGGCGTCACGTGCGGCATCGCCATGGCGGCGAACGGGGTCGTCGGCGGGGAGCAAGGCCTCAATGCGCTCGTCGCCAGCGATCAGGTGAGCGGCGAGCAACGGTCGCAGCGAATCGCGGGCGTCCGCTGGGAGCGCGGAGGCTTCCGAGAACAACGCCAGCACCCGATCCACGCCGCCGGTGCGCATCAGCAGCGCTGCATGGTCTGGGTGTATCGCAGTCGCGGTGTTGATGCTGGCGCGGTTGTCCCAGATCACCAGCGCCTCCTTCAGCATGCCCTTGGCGCTGAGCTCCTGCGCGCGACCCACATAGGCATCGGCGAGGGCGGACTGCCACTCCTGGCGCTGCTCGACCTTCAGCAATGCCTTGAAGCCGCCGATCGCATCCCGAAAACGGCCGCCGTCGAGGTCCGAGCGGGCCTTCTGTTCCAACTCCTTGGCAGAGAGTTGGACCTTTTTGGGGCTATGGCGAGCGATGCGCCGCTTGGGTTTCTTGGCCATTGCTGATGGGTTCGGGCGGTTTACCGACACTGGTTGGGCAACCCCTGATTCTACCCGATGACGGCGCAACGTCACGGTCGCGGTGGAGCACTTTTGCGGTCCAGGCGCGAGTTCGTGTCTGTTCAGAGCGGTAACTGACGGCGAGACTGGGCAAGTATTCGCCGTAGGTCGGGTTAGCGCAGCGTAACCCGACGACGCGTGCCCGTAACTGCTTGATTGTCGGGTTACGCTATCGCTAACCCGACCTACCGGGGACCGAGTTGCAGGGCGGAATCGGCATATTTGCCCAGTCTCGGCGCCTAGGCCGCGGGCACCAACGCGAAAACCACCGGCTTCAGGGCGCTGGCGAGGTGTCTCGGCGACCGTAAGCGAGCCCCAGCAACAGCCCCCCGGCGAGGATCATCGGTAACGTCAGCACCTGGCCCATGGTGAGCCAGTCGAAGGCGAGATAACCGATGTGCGCGTCCGGCAAGCGGACGAATTCGACGCCGAAGCGGAACAGACCGTACAGCAGCAGAAACAGCCCCGAGACCGCCATCAGCGGGCGTGGGCGACTGGAAAACCACCACAGGACAAAAAACAACACCAAGCCTTCGAGCGTCGCCTCGTAGAGTTGCGAGGCATGCAGCGGCAGGCTCCAGGCGGCGTCCAGTGGCAGTCCGGCGCAGGCGCTCGGGAAGCGCTCGCAGGGCAGGCGCATACCCCAGGCGACGCTGGTGGCATGACCCCAAAGCTCGCCGTTGATGAAGTTGCCGATGCGCCCGGCGAGCAGACCCAGGGGAACCAGCGGCACAAGAAAGTCTCCTACCTGAAAGAAGCGCAGCCCATACTTGCGGGCAAACAGCCCAATGGCGATCAGCACGCCGATGAGACCGCCGTGGAAGGACATGCCGCCCTCCCAGACCTTGAGCACGTTCAGCGGATTGGCGAGGATCTGGTCGAAACCATAAAAGAACATGTAGCCCAGGCGGCCGCCGGCGATGGTACCGATGACGCAGTAGAAGATCAGATCGTCGACCATGTCCGCGGTCCAGGTCGAACCGGGGCGCGCGGCGCGCCAACGGCCGAGCAGCCAGGCGGCGGCGAAGCCGACGAGGTACATCAGGCCGTACCAGTGGACCTTGAGGGGGCCGATGGCAACGGCGACGGGATCGATATCGGGATAGGTCAACATGGGCGCGGATGTTAGCACGCGGTCGCGACGTCGCCATGACGAGGATCTCGCTCGCGAGGCTTCGCTTCAGACCGACGAGTCGCGATCATCGGTATCGGCATCGGCATCGGCATCGGCATCGGCATCGGTATCGGCATCGGCATCGGTCGTATCGGTATCGGTATCGGTATCGAAATCGTGGCGAGTGGCTCGATCCCGACCCAGATTTCGATTTTTTGGGGGGGCCTTTGCCTGTCCGATGTCGCATCGAAACTTGACTCGTCTGCACACATTTGTGGCCCTCAAGCGGTTTTAGGGCAGCCGAACAGCCAAGCCCCGGGCGTCCGCGCAACCAAAGCACCGATACGGGTTCTTTCGGGCGGATCTATGCTGAACTAAGCATCGGGCTGATTGGCATCGGCCCGACAACCACCGGCAGACCATTGTTCGTTCACACTATGAAGCACCAGATTGAACCACTGAACCAGTTGCAGGAGATCGCGGCCACGTTTGCCGCGACGGTACCCGTGGCGACGCCGGACACCGACTACTGGAGCCTGCGCCTCGTCGACGAGGCGAGCGAGGGGCTCGCGGTGCGCGACGACGTCGCCGAACCCAGCAGCCTAGGACTCTCCCGCGGCGGCATGATCACCGTTGTCGTCGGCGCCGGCATCGGCTACGGCGCCACCAATGACCTGAGTCGGTCAGGGCTGGCCGCGGCCTTCGAGCGTGCCCGCGGATTCGCGGCGTTGCACGATCGGCTCGGCCTGTTCGATGCCCGGCAGTACCCGCGCAGCGCGCTGCGTGCCGAGTTCCGCTCCGCGGTGGCGCAGCCCTGGGAGTCCTGGACGCTACAAGACAAACTCGCGGTGCTGATACAGGCCTGCGCCGGGCTCGACGTCGATGAACGCATCGTCGAGCGTGCGGTTTGGCTGGGGCATCATCGCACCGCGCAATTGCTGGTCACGTCCGATGGCGGCGAGATCGCTCAGCGCTGGGAGTACGTGCACTGCGGGCTGTCGGCGACCGCCCATGTGGATGGCCAGACCCAGACGCGCCGCGGCGGCGGCGCCGACCATGCCCAGCAGGGCGGCCTGGAGCGCATCGCCGCGAGCGGGCTGGTGGACGATGCCGCGCTGGTCGCCAGCGAGGCGATCGCGCTGGTGGAGGCGCCGGAGTGCCCGGCCGGGCGTCGCGACCTGGTGCTGCTGCCGAGCCAGATGACGTTGCAGATCCATGAGTCCATCGGCCATCCGCTGGAACTCGATCGGATCCTCGGCGACGAACGCAACTACGCCGGCCTGTCGTTCGTCACGCCAGACATGTTCGGTACCTACCGCTATGGCTCATCGCTGCTCAACGTGACCTTCGATCCCGGCGTACCCGGTGAGTTGGTCAGCTATGCCGCCGACGACGACGGCACCGCCGCCAAGCGCGTGCACCTGATTCGCGACGGCATCCTGGAGCGGCCCTTGGGAGGCGCGCTGTCGCAGCGCCGGGCGCGCTTGACCGGCACCGCCAATGCCCGCGCCTGCGACTGGAGCCGGCCGCCCATCGACCGCATGGCCAACATCAATCTGGAGCCCGGCGAGGGCGGACTCGATGAGCTGATTGCTCGGGTTGAGCACGGTGTGCTGCTCGACACCAACCGCTCTTGGTCCATCGACGATAGCCGCAACAAGTTCCAGTTCGGCTGCGAACTCGGCCGACTGATCGAAGACGGCGAGCTCAAGGGCCTGGTCCGCAATCCCGGTTACCGAGGCATCTCGGCGGAGTTCTGGCGCAGCCTCGACGGCGTCGGCGGCGCCGACACGCTGGAGGTGCGCGGCGTGCGCAACTGCGGCAAGGGCGAGCCGAACCAGTCGGTCTATGTCGGCCACGCGTCACCGCCCTGCCTGTTCCGCGATGTCGAGGTGTTCGGAGGTGGGCTATGAACCAGGACGCATTCTTTACCCTCGCCGACCGATTGCTCGCGGGCACCCAGGGCGACGAGGTGCTGTTTGCCAATCTCGGCGTCGAAGATTCCGACTTCGTGCGCCTCAATCAGAACCACGTGCGCCAGGCCGGCAATGTGCGCAGCGCGGCGCTGGGCCTGACGCTGATCGACGGCGGCAAGCAGGTAGAGGGTGACTGTGAGCTCAGCGGCAACGCCGATGCCGATCTGGCGCTGGCCCGGTCGCTGCTGGAGCGACTGCGGGAGCGGCTGCCGCATGTCCCCGATGACCCCTATCTGCACTTCAGCGACGCGCCGCTTGAATCCAGTCGTGTCATCAGCGCCGATCTGCCGGCGACGACGGAGGCGGTCGCCACGCTGACCGATTTGGCCGTCGGGCTCGACCTGGTCGGCATCTGGGCCGCCGGTCGCATCGGCGAGGGGCTGGCGAGTTCCATCGGCCATCGCTGCTGGCACCAGAGCGAGAGCTTCAATCTGGACTGGAGCTGTTATCTGGATCGCGACAAGGCGGTCAAGGACGCCTACAGCGGCTTTGCCTGGGACCCCGGCCAGTTGCGGGAGCGAATCGAACAGCAGCGCGAGCGCCTGCAGGTGATGGCCAGGCCGCAGCGGCGCATCGAACCCGGCCGCTATCGCGCCTTCCTGGCACCCGCCGCGGTGCAGGAACTGATGGACATGCTGGCCTGGGGCGGCTTTGGTCTGCGCGACCATCGCACCTGTCAGACGCCACTGTTGGCGCTGGCTAACGGCGAGGTGGCGCTGCACCCGGCGCTGAACATCACCGAGGCCAACGAGCGCGGCCTCGCCGCGGGCTTTACCGCCGAGGGCTTTGCCAAGGCCGAACGCGTGCCGCTGATCAATGGGGGTCGCTTCGGGCAATGCCTGGTCGATGCCCGCAGTGCCAAGGAGTACGGCGCCGCGGTCAACGCCGCGGCCGAATATCCCGAGGCGATCGAAATGGCTGCGGGCGACCTGCCCACGGCCGATGCACTCAGCAGCCTCGGTACCGGGCTCTACATCGGCAACCTCTGGTATTGCAACTGGTCCGACCGCAACGCCTGTCGCGTCACCGGCATGACCCGCTTCGGCACCTTCTGGGTCGAGGACGGCGAACTGGCCGCGCCGCTGGCGGTGATGCGCTTCGACGACTCGCTGTATCGGCTATTGGGCGACCGTCTGGAGGCCCTGACCCGCGAGCGCGATTTGGTCTTGTCCGCCGAGACCTACCACGGCCGCTCGTCCGACAGCGCGCTGCTGCCGGGGGTGCTGGTCAGCGGTATCGACCTGGCGCTCTGAATGGCGGTGGCCAGACAAGTTACATAAGCACGAGGAATGCCAGGTTTTATGTGAAATAGTTCACATGGGGATGCTGCTGATGAGCGATATCCTAAGTCGGCCCGAAGCGTTCACGCCGTCGCAGGGAACGGGACGGTTGCAGAGGGCCGGTGCTTCCGGATACACCGATAGAATCAGCACCTTGTGCGCACGGATGCGCCTTCTTTTTAAGCCCTCTCCGGCAGCCGTTCTATACGGCTCTTCGACGCCCTCCCGGCCCTCATCTGCGCGCCCGCCTAGTCCGCGTTGATGCCCTTCAACGACGGTCAACCGTCGACCGAGTATAGTGCTTGCTCTCGTGCAAGTCGTCGCGGCAATGAGCCGAAATCGGCTTGTCGGTCGGCCCCGCCTACCTTTGCCCCCGCCGACTCCCGCGGCGATCCGCCCCACAACAGCATCACCCAACCGGAAGACAAGATGGCATCGAATTACGAAACCTTCTTTACCCTAGGCAGCTTCGCCGTGGTCGGACACTCCCAGGCCAAGCCCTTCCCGATGCTGAGCTTGCGCAAGCTGAAGGCTCTGGGCAAGACGGCGTATGCCGTGGACCCTAGCGCGGACACCATCGATGGCGACAAGGCCTTTGCCAGCCTGGCAGCCCTTCCCGCCCCCGTCGAAGGAGTCATCGTCGAGGTGCCTAAGGCCGAGACCAAGGACTGGGTCGCTGCGGCCGCCGACGCCGGCATCAAGGACGTCTGGGTGCACATGGCCCACGACACGCCGGAGGCCGTCGCGTTGGCCAAGGAAAAGGGCATCAATCTACGCACCGGCACCTGTGCCGTGATGTACCTGAACCCCGGCCTGTCCTATCACAGCATCCACAAGCTGATCATGAAGGCCACCGGCAAGTATTGACCGACTAAAGAATCTGGCTCAGAAACAGCCGGGTTCGCGCATGCCGGGGATGCTCGAAGAAGGTCTCCGGTGGCGCCTCCTCGACGATCTCTCCGTCGTCCATAAAAATGACCCGGTCCGCCACGGTGCGGGCGAAGCCCATCTCGTGCGTGACGCAGAGCATGGTCATGCCCTCCTCGGCCAGTTCCACCATCACGTCCAGCACCTCCTTGATCATCTCCGGGTCCAGCGCCGAGGTCGGCTCATCGAACAGCATCACGCGCGGATTCATGCACAGACTGCGGGCAATGGCCACACGCTGCTGCTGACCGCCGGAGAGCTGCCCCGGGTACTTGTCCGCCTGTTCTGGGATGCGCACCCGTTCCAGGTACTCCCGCGCCATCCGCTCCGCCTCCCGCCTCGGCTGCCGGCGCACCCAGATCGGCGCCAGGCAACAGTTCTCCAGTACCGTCAGGTGCGGAAACAGGTTGAACTGCTGAAACACCATGCCGACCTCGCTGCGCACCTGCTCGATGTGCTTGATGTCCTCGTTCAGCTCAACGCCATCGACCAAAATTCGCCCCTGTTGATGCGTCTCCAGGTGATTGATGCAGCGAATCAGCGTCGACTTGCCGGAGCCGGATGGGCCGCAGACGACGATACGCTCGCCGCGCGCGACAGTCAGGTCGATGCCCTTGAGCACGTGGAACTCGCCGAACCATTTGTGCACGCCATGTAGCTCGATCATGGGTCGGCCGGTGTCCGGTGTCGGCAGGTGTTCGGGGTTTCTCAATGCTCATGTCCTCGTCGGAGCTCCCGCTCCAGCGCCTGACTGTAGCGGGACATACTGAAACAGAAAGCCCAGTAGAGAAGCCCGGCGAACAGGTAGCCCTCCACCGAGTAGCCGAGCCATTTCGGGTCCGCGAAGGCCTGCTGCACGATGCCGAGCAGATCGAACAGGCCGATGATCAGCACCAGCGTGGTGTCCTTGAACAGCGCGATGAAGGTGTTGACGATGCCCGGAATCACCAGCTTCAGCGCCTGCGGCAGGATGATCAGCCCCATGCCCTGCCAGTAGCCGAGCCCGAGCGCCTCAGCGGCCTCGTACTGCCCCTTCGGAATGGCCTGCAGGCCGCCGCGCACCACCTCCGCCATGTAGGCAGCCTGGAACAGCACGATGCCGACCATGGCGCGCAGCAGTTTGTCTAGCGTCGCACCCTCGGGCAGAAACAGCGGCAGCATCACCGAGGCCATGAATAGCACCGTGATCAGCGGCACGCCTCGCCAGAGTTCGATGTAGGTGACGCAGGCGGCGCGGACCACCGGCATTTGCGAGCGCCGGCCCAGGGCCAACAGGATGCCCAACGGCAGCGACAGCACCATGCCGACCACCGCCAGCACCAGCGTCAGCATCAGCCCGCCCCATTGATGGGTCTCCACCACCGGCAGCCCGAACCAGCCGCCATAGAACAGCACGTAGGCCAACACCGGATAGCCGAACACCAGTGTCAGCCCTAGGGGCCACTTGCGTCGAAAGCGCGCGACGAACAGCGGCGCCATCATCAGCAACAGGAAGCCCAGACCCAGATTGACCCGCCACTGCTCGGCCTCGGGGTAGAAGCCGTACAGGAACTGGTTCAACCGCGTGCCGATGAACACCCAACAGGCGCCGCCGCTGGTGCAGTCGGCGCGACTGTTGCCGATCCAGTCCGCATCGATCAGGGCCCACTGGATCAGCGGCGGCAGTGTCAGCCAGAGCAGGTACAGCGCCGCGAGCGTCAGCGCGGAGTTCAGCGGCGACGAGAACAGATTCCGTCGCAGCCAAGCGATGGGGCCGATGCTGCGCCGGGGCGGGCGCGCCTGCTCAACGGACCTGCCCATGTCAGCGCTCCGTCAACGCGATGCGCGCGTTGTACCAGTTCATGAACAGCGAGATGCTGAGGCTGATGCTGAGATACACGGCCATGGTCATCGCGATCACCTCCACCGCTTGGCCGGTCTGGTTCAGCGTGGTGCCGGCAAAGACGTTGACCAGATCCGGATAGCCGATGGCGGTGGCCAGGGACGAGTTCTTGAGCAGGTTCAGGTACTGGCTGGTCAGCGGCGGGATGATCACGCGCAGGGCCTGGGGGATGATCACCAGCCGCAGCACATGACGGCGCTTCAGGCCCAGCGCCGCGGCGGCCTCGGTCTGGCCCTTCGGTACCGACAGGATGCCGGCGCGCACGATCTCGGCGATGAAGGCGGCGGTGTAGATGGTCAGGGCCAGCAGCAGCGCCGCGAGTTCCGGGATCACGGTGATACCGCCCTGGAAGTTGAAGCCTTTGAGCGCGGGCAACTCCCAGCCAAGCGGCGCGCCGGTGAGCACGAAGGCGAGGGAGGGCAGCAGTAGGATCAGCCCGAGCCCGATCCAGCCGCTCGGCAGGCCTTGGCCGGTCGCCAGGCGTCGTCGCCGCGCCCAGGCCGCCAGCAGCAGCGCGGCGGTCACCGCGAGCATCAGCGCCGCGAACACCCAGCCGAAGCCGGGCTCGAACAGTGGTCGCGGCAGGTACAGCCCGCGCAGGTTCAAAAACACCGCGTCGCCAAGCGACAGGCTGTCCCGCGGCCGGGGCAGGGCGCGCAGTACCGCGAAGTACCAGAAGAAGATCTGCAGCAACAACGGGATGTTGCGAAACACTTCGACATAGACGGCAGCGAGTCGCGAGACCAGCCAGTTACCCGACAACCGGGCGATGCCGATGACAAAGCCAAGCAGCGTCGCCAGCAGGATGCCGAGCACGGACACCAGCAAGGTATTCAGCAGGCCCACCAGGAAGGTGCGGCCGAAGCTCGAGGTCTCGGAATACTCGACCAGGGTCTGGATGATGCCGAAACCGGCCTCGTTGGCGAGGAAGTCGAACCCGGTGCTGATGCCGCGGGTGTGCAGATTCGCCAGCGTGTTGTGCACAATGAAGCCGAGCAGCCCCAATACGGCGACCAGGAACACGAGCTGGAACAGTAGCGCGCGCAGACGCGGGTCGTTCCAGCCGGTCCAGCGTCGCAGGATGCGGGTATCTCTGGAAGGATCGGTCATGTGCGCCTAACTCTTGCGGCCTTCGCGCCCTGAGACCTCGCCACACATCACCGCAGGCTGGCGATGCGCGGCGACTGGGGGCGCCGACTTTCCAGTCGGCGCTATGCTGCCAGCACCGGCTTCTCTGGGCGGGGTCGTCATCGATCGCGTCGCCTGTTGCACGCCGGTTGGAAAACCGGCGCTCCCGTCAGCGAAACGGCGGTGCGTACTGCAGGCCGCCGTCCTTCCAGAGCGCGTTGAGGCCACGCTCGACGCCCAGCGGTGAGTCGGCACCGACATTGCGTGTGAACAGCTCGCCGTAGTTCCCAACCTGCTTGACCACCTGATAGACCCAGTCGTCGGCCAGCCCCAGGCCCGTGCCGGTGGCACCCTCCACGCCGAGCAAGCGGCGCACCTCGGGATTGCTGCTGGTCTTCATCGCGTCGACGTTGCCGGAGGTCACCCCCAATTCTTCCGCATTGACCAGCGCGAACAGCGTCCAGCGGGCGATGTTGAACCAGTCGTCGTCGCCTTGGCGCACCACTGGGCCGAGCGGTTCCTTGGAGATCACGTCCGGCAGTACGACCGCCTTGTCGGGTTCGGCGAGCTTGATGCGCAGGCCGTAGAGCTGGGACTGGTCGCTGGTCAGCACGTCGCAGCGACCGGCCTCGAAGCCGCGGGCAGTCTGATCTCCGGTGTCGAACACCACCGGTTCGTAGCGCATGCCGTGGGTGCGGAAATAGTCCGCCAGGTTCAGCTCGGTGGTGGTGCCGGCCAGGATGCAGACCGCCGCGCCGTCGAGCTCACGGGCGGACTTGACGCCCAACTTCTTGGAGACCATGAAGCCCTGACCGTCGTAGTAGCTGATGCCGGTAAAGTGCAGCCCTTGGGCGGTGTCGCGGCTGAGGGTCCAGGTGGTGTTGCGCGACAGCAGGTCCACCTCGCCGGACTGCACCGCGGTGAGCCGCTCCTTGGCCGTCAGCGGAGTGAACCGGACCTTGCTGGCGTCGCCGAACACGGCGGCCGCCACCGCGCGACAGACATCCACGTCCAAGCCGGTCCAGTTGCCCTGCTCATCGGCATTGGAGAAGCCGGGCAGGCCCGTGTTGACGCCACATTGCAGGTAACCGCGCGCCTTGACCGCGTCCAGTGTCGCACCGGCGGAGACCGTCTGAGCCGCCGCCAGCAGCAACGCGGCAGCGCACGCAAGGCGAAGGATTTTTCTCGTCGACATCTATAATTCTCCCGCTATCTGGTTAGGGCGTGTTGATCGTCTGGCAGCAAATTCCGGGGTATCGCCGGATCGTCTGACGTCCCGTCTTGTGCTGTAATCAAGGTCCAAGCATTTTGCTGGAGAAAGATCATGTCGAGTCTTACTCAGCCGCTGTTCATCAGTGTCGAAGACTATCTCGCCGGCGAGGAAGTATCGCCGATCAAGCACGAATATGTCGCCGGCGAGGTCTTCGCCATGGCCGGCGCCAACGAGGCACATGTCACGATCGCCTTGAATGTTGCAGCAATGCTGCGCGCGCATGTCCGCGGCGGACCTTGCCGGGTCTATATCTCCGACATGAAGCTGCGGGTTGCGCGCGCCGAGAGTTTCTTTTATCCCGATGTCTTCGTTACCTGCGATCCGGCGGATGCAGGCGAGTCGAAGGCAAAACAGCGCGCGACGCTGGTCATCGAAGTGCTATCGCCCTCCACCGAGGCCTATGACCGCGGCGCCAAGTTTGCGCGCTACCGGCAGCTCGATTCCATGCTCGAATATGTGCTGATCGATGCCGAGCACCGGTCCATCGATGTCTTCCGCCGTCGCGAGGACCATTGGCTGCTGTGCCCAGTGGCGGAGGGCGATCGCCTGGAACTCGCATCGCTGGATTTCGACTGTCCGATCGCCGATGTCTATGAGGACGTGGTCTTCGACATCGCCTCATGAGTGCCTGTTGGTTTCTGTCGCGCGGTCGACCTGCGCCAGTGCGTCGTAGTTGCCGTCGGGCGCGAGGCGATAGCCGCGGATGGCCGTGCGGGTGGCGACAACCTGATCCTCGAACCAGAGCGGCACATAGGGCATTTCCGCATGAAGCAGTGTCTGCAAATCGCGGTATAGCGCGGCCTGTCGCTGCTGATCGCCCTCGGCGCGGGCCTGCTCAATGAGCCGGTCCGCCTGCGCGCTGCGGTAACGGCCGCGGTTGGCGCCATCCGGCGGCGTCGAGGCGCTATGGAAGGCGTAGCGAAAGATGTCGGGCATGCGCACGCCGACCCAGGTCAGGCCGTAGAGCTGAAAGCGACCGGCCTTGATGTCGCCGAAGAAGGTCCCCCAGTCATAGCTCTGCACATCCAGGTCGATGCCGACGCGGGCGAGCTGCGCCTGGATGACGGTCGCCAGTCGCAGCCGAAACGGATCGCTGGATGTCTTGTAACTGAGCCGCAGCGGGTTGGCGTCGTCATAGCCGGCGGCGTCGAGCAGCTCCCGCGCCCGTTGCGGGTCGTGGGCATGGGCGACAAGCGCCGCCGTCCCCGCCCAATGCCGCGGCGGAAACAGCGCCTCGGCCGCGCGCCCGCCGTCCTGAAACAGATAGTGCAGGATCGCGGCCCGGTCGATGCCGTGGGCAATGGCACGGCGCACGTTCAGGTCTCCGGTCGCGGGGTCCTCGAGATTGAAGCCCAGATAGGAAAAGTTGCTGCCGTCGGCGCGTTCGACGCGAATACCCGCTCGTTTGCGCAAAAAGCCCACCAGCTCCGGCGGTAGGTCGTTTTGTACCAGGTCGATCTCGCCACGCAGCAGCTTCATGACCCGCACATTGGGGTCCTTGACGGTGACGAACTCGAACGGCTGCCCGTCGGTGCGCCGTGTCAATGCCACCCGGCCCGGCTCCGGCCAAGCCTCGAAGCGGAACGGGCCGCTGCCCACCGGGTCGCGCTGAAAGCCGTGACCGGCCGCGATCAACGACGCCGGCAGGATGCCGATGCCGAGATAGCCTGGAAACAGCGGGTCGGGCTCGCGCAGCTGGAACGCGATGCGGTCGTCGTCGACGGTGTCGATGCGCTCGATGATGGACAGCAAGGCCCGATGCGGCGAGGCGCTGGCTGGAGCGAGGATAGAGTTATAGGTGGCGGCGACGTCGGCACTGGCCAGGGCGCTACCGTTGCTGAACGCGCGCCCATCCTGCCCCAGTTGGAACAGGTAGCGGGTGGCATCGAGCTGCTGCCAGCGGGCGATGCCAGGCACCGGGCGGCTGGCGTCGTCGAAATCCACCAGCGCGGCATACAACAGCCGGTTCAGTCGCTCGGAGGTGGCGTCCGTGGCAAGGCGCGGGTCGAGATTGCGCGGCGGGTTGGCGATACCGAAGCGGATCATGCCCGCGTCCCCCGCCCCGTCGCGATGTCCACAACCGTTCAGCAATGGAGCCCCAAGCAACGGGGAGGCCAACAAGGCGCCGGTGAACAGTCGCCGATGCATGTCGAACCCGGCTGCGTCGCTACCAGCGCGTGTAGGGGGTGCGGGCCAAATTCACGTTGTAGTAACGCAGGTCCGCCGACACCTCCTGTCCGGCCCAGGCGGGCATCTCAAACGGCTCATCGGCGCTGTCGAGTTCCACCTCGGCCATGATCAGACCGGCATTGTCGCCATGGAACAGGTCCAGATCCCAGACATGGCCGCCGCAGCGCACGCGGTAGCGGGTCTTGTCGATGGGTGGCGACACCGCCAGCTCGCGCAACATGGCCTCGGCATCCGCGACCGGGATCGAATACTCGTACTCCGAGCGGCTGATGCCCTGCATCTTGCCCTTGATGGTCAGGAAGGCGGCCTCGCCCTTGATGCGCACCCGCACCGTCGCCGTCTTACCCTCCGACAGGTAGCCCTGCATCACGCGCGCCTCGGACTCGACGTCGGCGCGCCAGCTGTCGTTGATTACCAGAAACTTGCGTTCGATCTCGGTTGCCATGTCTGTCTCCTGCGGTGGGCCGTGTCAGCGCTCGAACAGCGCCATGGATTCCAGGTGGGCGGTATGCGGGAACATGTCCATGGCGCCGGCCGCCACCAGGCGATAGCCCAGCCCGTTCACCAACCGGTCCGCGTCCCGCGCTAGCGTCGACGGATAGCAGGAGACGTAAACCAGGCGCCGCGCCCCGCTCTCGGCCAGCAGGTCCAGCACCTCCAGCGCGCCGCTGCGGGGCGGGTCGATCAGCGCCTTGTCGAAGTGCTCGCGTCGCCACGGCGCCTGTTCGATGTCGCCATACAGATCGGCGCTGTGGAAGCTGGCGTTATCGATGGCGTTGCGCTCGGCATTGCGTCGCGCCCGCTGCACCAGGCCCTCGTCGCCCTCGACGCCAACGACAGTACGCGCGCGGCGGGCGAGCGGCAGCGTGAAGTTGCCCAGGCCGCAGAACAGGTCCAATACACGATCGTCCGGTTGCAGGTCCAGCAGGTCCAGCGCCCGGTCCACCATGAGCCGGTTCAGCTCCAGGTTCACCTGGGTGAAGTCCAGCGGATCGAAGTCGATATGTACCCGATGGTTCGGCAGACTGTAACGCAGCTCGGTGCCCTGCCCCGGCAGCGGCTGGACCGTCTCCACCCCGCCGTCCTGCAGATAGAGGTGGAAGCCGGTCTCGGCGGCAAACGCCTGCAACAGCGCGACATCGGCGTCCGACGGCGGGTCGAGGACACGAAACACCAGCACCACCGGGCCGTCGCCCATGGCCACCTCAATCTGCGGCACCCGCTCGCGGATGCTTAAGCGCTCGATCAGCCGGGCCAGCGCCGGCAGTTGATCACCGACACTCGGATGCAGTACGTCGCAGCCGGTGATGTCCGTGACGAAGGCCGAGCCCCGCTCACGAAAGCCCACCAGCACGCGCCCCTTCTTCGCCACCCAACGCACCCCGAGGCGCGCCTTGCGTCGATAGCCCCAATGTTCCGCCGCCAACGGCTCTAGCCAGCGCTCCGGCTCCACCTTGCCGATGCGCCGCAACACGTCCGCCAGGATCGCCTGTTTGGCCGCGATCTGCGCCGCCGGGTCCATGTGCTGCAGCGAACAACCGCCGCAGATGCCGAAGCTGGCACAGCGGGGCGCCACGCGCTCAGCCGCCGGCTCCAGCACCTCGGTGACGATGCCCTCGTCGTAGCGGCGCTGCACCCGGGTGTAGCGGACCACCACGCGCTCGCCAGCGAGCGCGCCGTGCACGAACACCGCCTTGCCGTCGATGTGGGTCAGCCCACGACCGTCATGCGTCAAGGATTCAATACGTGCCTCGACCGGGTCGGGAGGGAGTTGTTTGCGTTTCTTTGACATCAGTTTCGAAAAACTACTCAGGAGATTCTGGCCTGTATTGGCGTACGCGACCGCGTTGGACGATCCACAATTGCCCTTCTATCCGTTCGGACGCTAATGCATCGATGAGCAATTGGCACGCATCCCAGAGGTCGTAGACCAGACTCCGCGGAGGCAGCCGCAACACCGCGATCCCGGCATACTGGCCGGGATCGAATACCATCGGATTGCTGAAATCCAGATCGAGCGTGACCAAGCAACGGCGCTCTCGCGCGCAAACGGCAATCAGTTCGTGATCCGCCGAGCCGGAAAGGGATTCGTCTGCGACAGTCTCCACATCATGGCCAGCTTTGCGAAAGAGCGCGGCGCCACGCTCGCCGAGGTTCTCGTCAAGCTTTATTTTCAATGGTTTACTGCGTGATCTAGGTCGACGAAGCGGTCCCTCGACATTTCAGAACCGTAGGCGATACAGGCACGGATGTCGGCATCATCTATGCCGGGAAAATTGTCGACGATTTCAGCGAAGGTCCATCCACTCGCGAGCAAATCCAGGATCATCGACACCCAGATTCGATGCCCGCGGATACATGGCTGCCCGAAGCAGATTTTGGGATCAACGCTGATCCGCGCGAGCAGTTCGTCTTTGGTCATGATTCGCAGCCATTCGTCGAAAGTAGAGGCTCAACCCG
>CAVOSE010000048.1:0-43395 GCA_963698775.1 uncultured Gammaproteobacteria bacterium | reverse complement strand
CGTTTCTCCCAACTCGTCGGTCTGAGGCGAAGCCTTGCTAGCAGTTATAAACGCCTACCGCGCAACGTCGCACCGTGCGACGTCCGACCCCAGCAACGCTCACCGGCGTGAGTGGGCGCCCGACTCTGGCCTCAGCAGTCGGGATCAAGCTGTGAACACCGGGGACTGCAAGCCGCTCGCCCAGTTCCGATGCGCCAATGGCCGCGATCGCCGCGAGCAGCATGACACCAAATCGTTTCGACGCCTTCATTGAGCCTCTCCTATCTGGAAGTGTTGCGGCAATTCATCGGCACCCTCAAGCTCCTTCAGATCGACCTGCTTGGCATCAGTGGGAGGCGTGAAGCTGAAATCAGTGGCTGCGACTTCGTCGCCGGTCTTCCAGTCCCTGACCTGAATGCTGTACTGCGGTGAACCGTCCATGAACTTGGAGCTGATGACATAGCGGCATGGATAGGGACGCTCGCCTTGAGCAATCCAGATCTGCCAGTCGACGTCCTTGGCGCGAAAAGCGAGGTAATCGCATTCGACGCCACCGACCACGCCGCTGCCAAGGTCCTTGATGTCGTCGACATCCTGCATCAGGACCTCGTAGGGGTCCGCCAACAGCAAGTCCGCGGCAGGCAGTGGCCGGTTGTGCTTGCGCAACTCGTCGACCAGATTGTCGACCGTGCCGGGTACATCCTGCTGTGCATAGATGTTCAGGTTCTTGCCCAGCACGGTCAGGGTCTTGCCGTCGAAGGACATCTCGACATCGGCGAACCCGCTGGAGCGCGTGGCGAGGATCTTGTCGGGTCGATTCAGCGCGACCGTGCCCGAGCTCGCCAGCGCGAGGATCTGTTCTTCCTTGGTGACGACCTCAAGGACGGCGTCGTATGCGAACGAGATGGCCTGCTGCGCCGCCAAGTAGTCGGACATGGCCTTGAGCAAGCGCTTGGCGTCCGCCTCATCGGCGCTTGCCGCCATGGATGTCCCCAACATCACTATCAAGGACAGTGCCGCGACGGACAGGCTGCGTGCAGAGTGCTTTCCCAGCATGCGTGGCGTTGTCATTTCAGTGCGCCTCTTAGAGCCGAAATTCCCGGCAGAGTGGTCTTCATTTGCGATCTCCTGGTGGTTGAAAGTTGGCAAGCGGCGGACGAGTCGTGCCGCTTGCGAATACTACGCGAATTGCTCGCCATGTCGTCCGATGACAGATTGTCGTCTCCCTTTAGCGCCTCGACCCTGGTCGGCGGCCAGCGCGCCGAAAGCAACCATGGCCTCGATCTTCCCTGGGTCCACATCGGCTAACGAATGCGTAGTCAGGCCATCCTGGCCTGACAGAATCAGGGCTGGAAGCCCTGACTACGCAGGGATCGCCAGCAAGTGGACCAAACGATGATCAAGGCCACTGGGTAGTCACCAGCGGAAGGTTGCTCCCAGGGTCGGGCCGGTCATGCGCAGGTCCGCGTCATGCTTTCCGCTGAAGTCGTAGGAGAGGTTGCGGATGGAGAGGTTGACGTCTCCCCAATCGAAGGCATAGCCAACGCCTAGCAATGCCTGCCAGGTCCAGTTCGATGATCCGGCGCCGACGTCGATGTAATAGGGCATGGTCCAGCGGCCCTCACCGAGCCGGATCTGCCCCTTGACCCCGACGATGCCGTCCCACTCGGTCAGGTCGCGGGAGCTTCGTGAGTTGATGTCGACAACACCGTCGGAGCCAATGATGTTCAACTTGAGCTCGGTATCGATCCCGACGTAGCGAAACCCGGCCAACAGATCGAGGTTACCCTCGGGCTTGCGCACCAGGGTGCGAGCGCCCGCCAGTGTCCAGACCGTTGCCGAGAGGCTGGTCGTGGCGTTGCGCTGGATGCTGCTCAGCGCCCGCCCCTCGAGACCAGTGATGTTGCGCACCTTCGAGCGTTGATCGCCGAAGTCGATATAGATGATGTCGGTGAACGCCGACCAATCGCCCTTGCGTACCTCGCCGGTGACCATAGCGCCGAACTTGAGGTTTTGCAGATAGTCGTTCGGACCGACCTCGGTGCTGACGCTGAAATCGCCGAGGTTTGACCCCAAAACGTGTCCGTCGAGGCTGCCGTTGATGTTCGGCAACCACAGGTAGGGCGTTAGGCTGAAATGCCAGTCACCGTCGTGAGGATCGGCTTTGTCTGCCGCGGGGGAGGTGGCCGGAGACGCCAACAGGCCAAGCACGGCGAGTGCGGATAGCGTCCGACAAAAGGGGGCGGATGTGAGCATGACTGATGTCCGAGATCGTCTGAGGTGGTGGCCTTGCATCCGCGAGGAGTTTGCCAGGCTTGCCAGCGTCCGCGTTGCGATTTTACGACAATCTGCGGACCGGCCAGGTTGGCCAGATAGGTTAAATGCAAACGCGGGCCACTCCCTTCCGGGAGTGCCCCGCGCGCTTCACGACCGGTGTCGCTGGTCACCTATTCGCGACCGGCTTCCACCTTCTTCAAGCCTTCTTCCAGCTTCTTCTTCTCCTCCGGCGACAGCACCGGCCGATCAACCGTGATGGTCAGATTGTTCAACTCCGCCGTGAGCGGGAACGGAGGCAGGTAGTCCACATCGTTCACGCCCGTGATGGTGTCGGAGCCGACGTCTAAGCTCTCGTCCCACTGCAGGATGATCGGGATCGTCTTCTCCATCTTCAGGGTCTGCGCGGCCTTGCCATCGACCTTGAGCGTACCTACGCCCGGCCGACCGATGCCGGAGAAGTTGTTGTAGGCCATCGTGCCCAAGCCCATGCCGTCATAGACAAACTCGATCCAGCGGAAGCATCTGATACTTCTTTGCCTCCTCAAGGAACATCGCCCGCATCTCCGTGACCTTCTCCGGGTGCTGTGCCGCAATGTCGTCGGACTGGTTCCAGCTCTCGTTCAGGTTGTAGAGCTGGAAGACCTGGTTGTTCAACGGTTCCTCGTTGGTCGGCATTAAGGCCTTCCAGGGCGCGCGATTGGCCTTGCTGCTCATCAACCAGCCGTCGTGGTAGACCGCCCACTGGCCCATCATCTCGAAGCACTGGGTCACATGCCTGGACGGCGCGTTCTTATTCTTCGCGTCGAAGGTGTAGGCGAAGCTGGTACCCTCAATGGGTTCTTGCTTGATGCCATCGACGGTTTCGGGCGCGGCGATGCCGGTGACCTCCAGGAACGTGGGCACGAAGTCGATCACATGCACGAACTGCTCGCGCAACCCGCCCTTGTCCTTGATGACCTTCGGCCACGAGATGACCATATTCTGATTCGTGCCGCCGAGCCGGGCGGCGCGCCCCGGAGCCGTGCGATCTCCTCTTCGGTCGCGCGCGCTTCCTCCCGCGGGAAGCGGTGGATGTCGACGACGTCGGTGGGCTTGTAGGCCCAGATGAATGCCTGGACCCAGGGGTAGATGGTCGGCAGCAGACCAGCCTAGACCAGCAGCTTGACCGCTTCCGCCTACGGGTGCTTGCGGGCGATCGTGATTCGCCCGGGCAGCCCGGCCAGCCAGACCCCGAAAGCGACCACCGAGGCCCCAGACAGGGCGAAAGTGACGCAGGTTAGGTAGTCCCAAAAGCCGAGTTCGAATCCCATGGTGCTCCCAATTTCAGCATGTTCATGGCCGATGGAACGCCCCAATTGAAGCCCAGCAGGGAGGGTTCGTTCCAACCAATCGATCGTGACACGGCTGAAGCATAACGGAACTGTCCACGCCGAGCGGACTCAGTGGACGTCGTCCGCGTGCACGGTCTTGGGGGAGTGCCGAAGACGACGGAGAAAACGGTCTGGTCGCCACAGAGGATGAGCGACCAGAGATCCTTGACCGGGACGTTGGGGGGCAGATGCAGCCGGTAGCGCTTGCCGCCGTCGAGCGGATCGCCGTTCGCGTCGCGAGCGGTATGAGAAGCGCGTTGGTCGCCCATTCCGCGAACACTTGCCACGCCCTGTCCAGCGCGTTCAGCCTTCGGCTTCAACCTCGGTGAGGGCATCCCTCAACGACTGGAGGATCAGCTTACGCGTAGCGCCCTCGTCCACCGCATCGGGTACATCCCACTCCATGATGCGGCTGTATTTCTTCAGCATGTGCCGAAGGTCCTCCACGATTTCCCGGTGATAGCGCGTCATCTCGATATTTTCGATGTCGGTCATTGCGGGTCTCCTGTCGGGTTGCTCTGAGTGCTGCTTTAGTGCGATGCGGCTGTTGAGAGCCGCGCGTCAGGCCGGCTCACACCGAACTTGCCTGAACTCGCGCACGCTCGCGGCTTGAGGAATGTCCTCCTACGCGGGTCAGCTCGTGTGGATTTCGGTGGGTAAATGCCGGTTCAGGATCTCCTCGATCTCGGCCTCAGCGGTCGTCGGGCTCATCACTTGGACCTGTTTCTTGTCATGGTCGACGCGGATCTTCTCCTGCGGGATGCCCACTGAAATCAGGTCATTACGTACATTCGGGAGTGTGTCCGCCGATGCATACACGGCGGTAATGATTTCTGCCATTTCTTGATCTCCTCTATGGTTACGGAAAGAACAGCGCCAACTGGAAGTTCAACGCCCAGCTCGGCCTGATGTTCGGGCGTACAACGTTCGACACGCCCCTCAACGTGATACTAGCAGACTGCTTGCCGATCCTGAGGATCTTGCCGACGCCGAGGCCGACGCCGAGGTGGACCGGCGCCGTCCAGCGCTTCCTGCTATCGATCGTCCAGTCCACGGTGATCGACGAGCTGCTGCACAGATATCGCTCGCGTTGCCAAGCGTTCGACCCAAGTGTCCAGCTGACGCAGTGCCATCGAGGCTGTTCTCATGTCATCGACACAGAAATCACGCAAACTTGTATCTGTCGCGCGCTGTTTCCTCTAGGCTGCGACGGCGGCTCACTATCTGGAGGCCGGAGGCATCCAGCGACCAGGTCCTGACCAGGACCACTGTCCGGCCGCCACTGTTCTTTCCCCCAAATGCGCTTTGCCATGGAGAAACGACGCATGCAGTTCGATCAATCCTCACTGCTCAAATCGCCCCTAATGAGTCGGCTCGGAACCGCGTCTGTGACCCTGACGCTGATGACCTGCTTGGCGGTCGGTAGCGCGCAGGCCGCCGACCAAGGACCGCGCAAACACGCTCGCGGCGAGTATGACGGTGCGACGGCCACTTACGAGGTTGCCGCCGGAGACGACCTGACCGCCATCGGTGAGCGCTTCGGGGTCCCGCTGCAGACCCTGAAGACGAAGAACAAGCTCGAGTCCAACGTGATCCAGCCCGGAGACAAGCTGATGCTGGCCGCGGCGGGCACCCCGGAGGCCCGTGCCGACGCAAGCCCGGATGCTATCCCATCGTTAAAGGCGGCGTCGGTCCAATCCCTGTCGGCGCCGGATGCGATCGACACCCGCATCGGAACACTCAAGTTCAGCGACGGCGTCCCAAGCGTGGAAACCGCGCAGAAGGTCTTCGACACGCTCGACTTCACCCGCGCGCTCAACGTCTACAACAACAGCTTCCGCGGCGCCTCGGCGCTCGGATTGGTCAAAGGGTTTCAGGAGGTTGGCGCGGGCAGCGGCGACATCGTGATCTTCGAGGAGTTGATGGATTCCAACTCGTTGTTCCTGACCGGGAACGCCGACACCGTCTATTACCTTGGCTATGTCGACCTCTCGAAGGGTCCGATGGTGATCGAGCAGCCCACGGACGGCCTCGGCGCGATCAACGACATGTGGTTCCAGTGGGTAATCGACGTGGGCAAGCCGGGACCCGATCGCGGGCTTGGCGGCAAGTATCTGATCGTTGGACCCGGCTATGACGGCCCGTTGCCCGAGGACGGCTACTTCATCGCCCATTCCAGAACCAATACGATCCTCTATGCGCTGCGGGCCTTCATCGCGGACGGCAACGATCCCAAACCGGCTGTCGACAACGTCAAGCAGAATCTGAAGATCTATCCCTACGTCCCCGGCAGTTTCGGCACACCCATTGCCGAGGCCTTGAAGGGCGGGATCAAGCTGGCCGGCGAGCCCAAGATCCCCGAGATGAGATTCATCAACGGCAGTGGGCTGTCGTTCAATACCATCCCGCCCAGCGACTACGGCTTCTTCGCGTGGATCAACGAGAACGTCCAGAAGGAGCCAGCCACGAGCTATGACGTGGAGCTTGCCGGTCAGCTTGCCGCCATCGGTATCGTGCATGGCAAGGAGTTCGCTCCCGATGATCGGATGAAGAAGATCCTGACGGACGCCGCCGCGGTGGGACAAGGCGTCGGTCGCGCGCTGCAATGGCAGTTCGCGGATGTGCATCCTGAATGGGCTCACTACGAGGGTTCGCAGTGGAGCCTGATGCTGTGGGAAGGCGGCGCGCTGTTCGAGACACCTCCGGCGCCGTTCGAAGACGGGGAGTTCAAACCGCTGCCGCCCACCGGCGCACGCACGCTCGACAGTCGCACGGCGTTCTACTACGCCTACACACTCGACAGCCCGGCGATGATCATGCAGATCCCAGGCGTGGGCTCGCAGTACCTGATCGCCTTCCGTGACGCGAACGGCGCGGTCTTCGACGGGGCCAAGACCTACAAGGTGACGCTGCCCAAAGACATTCCGGCAGCGGCGTTCTGGTCGTTCACGCTGTACGACAACCAGACCCGCTCGATGCTGCAGACGCCGCAGAAGTATCCGCGAGCCGGTTCCCAGAGCTACCCGTCGCCAGCCGCCGAGACGGACGAAGACGGCACGACGACGGTCTACTTCAGCCCGGAACAGCCCGAGGGTGTCGCCCGCGGGAACTGGATTCAGACCGACCCGGAGAAGGGCTGGTTCAACATCCTGCGGCTCTACAGTCCGCTGCCGGCCTACTTCGACAAGTCCTGGCGGCCGAGCGAGATCGAACTGGTCGACTGAACGGGACCGCGCGGGGCGGACCGAGGCGCGCCGTCCGCCCCGCGTGGCCACGACTTCGGATCGCGCGATCCATAAGAAACGGAGCCTCCGCCCTTCCGCGGGACAAATTACACCGCAGTGAATACCACCCTCATGAACTAGCCATCGGACCATTACAATGCGGTGACACCGTGCCCTTGAAGCGGCGAATGGCTTGGGAAGCGCCGGCATCAAGACCGGGGCGACACTGAAGATCCCGGACTAAGGCGATTTCTGTCAGATCTCATACCAGCTGACGTGTCTTGACGCCCGCCTTCTGTGTCGCACAGGCAGCCGCACAGCCCGGCTATGCTCCTGCCGCTTCTCCTTGAAGGCGAACCTCAATCCGGCGTCATCTGGTACAAGATTTTCCAGCACTCGTCTGAGAAGTTTCCAATTGATTGGCCATCCTGGCCAAAACCAGGTGGGGCGGGCTGACCGCGCCGCTCGCCCCCGTGATTGCGCCGCTGTACTTGGTTGGAGACTGGTGATCGTGCTTGTCCGAGCGCAACCGCGTTGCGCAAGGTCAGAGTTTCTACAGAATCAGCATCGTGGTAGATTGACGGACCGTCGCGGTCCGAATACTGCGCCTCCCGCGATGGGCCGGCGCCGCCATCCGGACGAACAGCGGCGAGGTCGATTGTCGACATAATTCCCCATCGTTAGGAGATGACCGAATGAAGAAGCATACAACGGCAGCGTTCGCGATCTGTGCCTTTGCTTTGAGCCCCCTGACAGCGTTCGCTATGGTCGATGAGGCGGAGATTGATAATTACTGTCGCCAGTTGGCAGAGGAAGAGAAGGTCGCCGCCGACGCGCTCGACGACTATGTCGCCAACTGCGTCGCCGAAAATATGAAGGCGAAGATGGAGCTTGAGGCCAAGGAAGAGAAGGCGGATTAACTTCTGCTTTTTCGAGCTACTGATAGCGACCGCGGACATCGCTGGCCGCGGTCGCTGCTTGTCAGCCAAAGAGCATTCGGCATCGTCGGCGGCCTAACGGCGCTGCAAGCGAGCTTCGCATCCGTCCGAGTCCACCCTGCGCCAAAGCCTATCCGGCCCCCTCCGGCCAGAGAGTGCACCGCATCAGCGACCCCGTATTTGCTGCGCTTCATGCGCGCTGGCCCCGGCCTAGTGGCCTGCCGGTGCGGTCATGATTGCACCCGAGTCTGACGCCGAGCTTTGTCGCCGACCGTCTGTCACCATTGAAAACCGAAACCAAGCGCCGGGCCGGTCATGCGCAGATCGATGTCGTTCGCGGGCGCCGATGATACCGTCCCAAGGCTGCTGATCCATCGACGCCGACTTGGCACGGTAGAAACGCCCGCTGCTGTCCTGCACGTTCAGCTTCAGGCTGCTTTCCATGACGAGATAACGGAATCCGGCGAACAGGTCCACGCTCGCGGTCGGGGTCTGGACCACGGTGTAGCCGCCGGCCAGCGTCCAGACGGTGGTGCTCACAGCGATGCTGGCCTTGCGGGAAATATCGGTCGATAGCTCCCCAAGCGGGCCGGTGACGGAACGCACGCGGCTGTCCTGGTCGCCGAAGTCGACGTAGACGATATCGGTAAACAGGGACCATCGGTCCTTGCGGGCCTCGCCGATCAACATCACCGCCATCTGCAGGTTGCTCAGATAGTCGCTCGGCTCAGCCTTGGCGCTGACATCGACCGACCGCACCTGCCCGCCGCGGGGTCCGGGCAGGCCGCTCACGGTTGTATCGACATTCAGGTTGGCGTTCGGCAACCAAAGGTAGGGCTCGAGTCAGAAATGCCAACGGCCGTCGTGCTCGTTCGTGCTCGTCGCTATCGCCAGCGCTGGGGCTGCGAATAGCGCGAGCGCCAATGCGCGCCCGGCCACATGGGTCGATGGGGGATCCATCCGGCCAACCCCTCTTGAAGGATCAGGTTGTCTCGGCCTGCCGCCAGTTGCCGTCCGGGGGGGTGCCGAGGCGAAGGCTCAGTGGCACTGCGATTGTGCGCGGCTTGCATGGATGCCGCTTGGCATTTCGCGACAGGCGCCCCGTTGCTCAGGCCCTATCAACGATGGTCGAAAACCATCAGTGCGAACAGCAGCACATTGAGCAGCAACAAGACGCGCAGTAGTGGCAGAATCGCAGAACTGGTTTCGGCTAGCAGCGAATCGTTGGCCCGGCGTCAATCCGATCTGTTGCCAAAATCCAAGTTCCAATATCGGAAGATGCATATGCTCCAGGTATCACCCATCGAGACGATCGCGCACGTCATTCAACTGGCCGTTGCCCCGGTCTTCTTGTTGACCGGGATCGCCGGGATGCTCTCGGTCATGACCAATCGCCTGAGTCGCATCGTCGATCGCGCGAGGGTGCTGGAGCTCGCCGTGTTTGACCGTGACGCGGACAACAAGCAAAGCCATGCCGAGCTGGCCTGCCTGTCGCGACGGGCGAGGCTGATCAGCACGTCGATCAGCCTCTGCACCTTGACCGCGCTGTTGGTGTCAGCAGTCATCGCCATCTTGTTTCTGGGCTCGTTCGTGACCTTCGATGCGTCGATGGCGGTGGCGCTGCTGTTTGTGACGGCCATGCTGGTATTCATCATTGCGCTGTTGTTCTTTCTGCGCGAGGTTCTTGTCGCGATCGCCGGATTGCGATTCGGTATTCGACAGACGGACAACGTTTGAGCCAAGGCCCCGAGAGCGGCATTCATTGCCAGACTGGCGCGTGCCAAAGCGACGCAAAACCATCCGTAACGCACGGACTATATCGGGGCACGCGGCATCAGAACGGTGCGTCGTGGAGAATGGCGAGGTTACCGGCGTCTCGAGGACGCACCTTCCAGGAGCATGCAATCAGTGCGTAAGTGCCGATAATGGCCTGTATTCTTGACAGTTTTTCTGCGAAATCGCTTCGACCGACGTCTACCGCTCGGGCGGCTGTGTCACTTTTCGGAATGTGGCGCGCATGTTGCTGACGCCTTAGGAAGGATTGCAGCGCACCCTCGCGCTCCACCAACCCCCCGAGGAAAGTCTACATGTCCGGAAACGCATCCCGCCTTCAGGCCACCTACGAAATCACCAACCGCAAGCCGATGCCGCCCAAGGCGCCAGAACCGCTGGAGAATCTCTGGGCGAGTGATGTCTTCAACCTTGCCAAGATGCAGGCGGGCCTGCCGAAGGCGGTATTCAAATCGCTGAAACAGACGATCAAGACCGGCTCCGAACTAGATCCCACGGTAGCGGATGCGGTGGCTGCGGCCATGAAGGACTGGGCAATCAAGAAGGGAGCGCTATACTTCTCGCACGTCTTCTATCCGCTGACTGGCCTGTCCGCCGAAAAGCACGACGGCTTCATCATGCCCGACAGCGACGGTGCGGCCATCACCGAGTTCACCGGCAGTCTCCTGGTCAAAGGCGAGCCCGACGGCTCCTCGTTCCCGAACGGCGGCATCCGGGGCACCTTCGAGGCGCGTGGCTATACCGCTTGGGACGTCACCAGTCCCGCTTACATCATGAATACCGACAACGGCAAGACCCTATGTCTGCCGACGGTGTTCATCTCCTGGACTGGCGAGGCGCTGGACAAGAAGACGCCGCTGTTGCGCTCCAATGCAGCGATGGACAAGGCCGCTCGGCGCGTGCTGTCACTGCTGGGGGAGGCGGAAATCGCACCGGTCAACTCCAGCTGCGGGGCCGAGCAGGAGTATTTCCTGGTGGACACCAACTTCGCGGTGCAGCGGCCGGATCTGTTGCTCGCCGGCAGAACGCTGTTCGGTAGACCGCCGGCCAAGGGGCAGGAGTTCGACGACCATTACTTTGGCGCCATCCCCGAGCGCGTCCAGGTGTTCATGCAGGACGTCGAAGAGCAACTCTACAAACTCAGCATCCCGGCCAAGACCCGCCATAACGAGGTGGCACCGGGGCAATTCGAGATCGCGCCCTACTTCGAAACCGCCAACGTCGCCGCCGACCATCAGCAGCTGTTGATGACCATCCTCAAGGCCACGGCCAAGCGTCACGGCCTGACCTGTCTGCTGCACGAGAAGCCCTTTGCCGGCATCAACGGTTCCGGCAAGCACGTCAATTGGTCGATTGGAAACGCCACCCAGGGTAACCTGCTGGACCCGGGCAAGACGCCCCATGACAATATCCAATTCCTGCTGTTCTGTGGGGCGGTGATACGCGGTGCGCACAAGTTCGGGCCGCTGCTGCGGGCGGTCATCGCCTCCGCCGGCAACGACCATCGCCTCGGTGCCAACGAGGCACCGCCCGCCATCATGTCTGTCTACCTCGGCAGCCAGCTCGAGGACGTCTTTGAACAGATCAGTAAGGGTGAGCTGACCGGCTCAAAGGACGGCGGCATCATGGATGTCGGTCTGCCGACCATCCCGACCTTCAGCAAGGACGCCGGCGACCGCAACCGCACGTCACCGTTCGCCTTCACCGGCAACCGTTTCGAGTTCCGCGCGGTCGGTTCCAACCAGTCCGTCGCCGGTCCGCTGATCGCGATGAACACCATGCTGGCGGACTCGCTGAACTGGATCGCGGACAGACTCGATGCCGAGATCAGCGCCGGTGCGGGACTGAACGTGGCCATCCTCAAGGTACTGAAGGAGGTCATGGACGAGCACGGTAACGTCGTCTTCGGCGGTGACGGCTACTCGTCAGAGTGGCATCGCATGGCGGTCGAAGAGCGTGGCCTGCGCAACATCCCCACCACCGCCGATGCGTTGCCGGTGTTCAAGGACAGCGAAATCGTCAAGCTGTTCCAAGACACCGGCGTCTTGACCCCGGTGGAGTTGAAGAGTCGGTACGGCGTCTACGCCGAGCAGTACGTGCTGGCCATTACGGTGGAGGCAAAGCTGGTGATCAGCATGGCGAAGACCATGATCTACCCGGCAGCAGCCCGATACCTCACCGATTTGGCCGCGAGCACAGCCAGCCTGTCCGCGATGGGCATTGGCCTTGGCAAGGAAACGGCCACCAAGATCGCGGCCGAGATGGACGCGATGATGGCCTGCGTCAGCGAACTCGCTACTGCGGTCGAAAAGCACGATTTCGCGTCGGAGGATGAGCACCTGAACTATTGCGCCACCACCATCCGCAGCCTGATGGACCAGACCCGTGTGCACGCCGACGCGCTGGAGGCCGAGGTGGCAGATGACATGTGGCCGCTGCCGACCTATCAGGAAATGCTGTTCATTAAGTAAGGCTCCGCCGCTAAGGCGATTAACCAGGCCATTCAAACGAATGGCCTTTTTTTCGCCGATTTTCAGAGCGGCTAGCCCCCGCGCAACGCCAGTCAGCGCCTCCCGCCGAAACCTCCCCCACCGAACCGACCACCGAAACCACCGCCGCCGAAGCGGCCACCTAAGCTACGCCCGCCGATGCGGTCGTCGCCCAACGCGCCGCCGCCGGACCGATCGCCGAGGCCGAAACCGCTGTTCAGCCGCTCGTCGCCGAACGAGCGCGCCTGCTGCTCGCGACCTGCCCATCCGCTACCGTCACCGGCATCGTGCCAGCCGTCGTCGGTGTGCCGTTGCCAGCCGTCACCGGTGTTGCGATAGACCCGTCCATCCGAGCCTGCGTACAGTTTGTTGCCGACGCGTGCCGTATCGACGCTCCGCTGCTCGCCGCGGGCAACCCCGCCGTCGACGCCGCCGGCGGTATTGAAGCTGCGCCCGTAGCCCCGTTGGGCGACACCGGTGTAGGAGCGGCGCCCATGTCGGCCTCGTCCGGGTAGAGATGGAACCAGCCCTGACCGCCTTCCTCCAGGGTGCGACCATCCCAGGCGATGCCCAACGCCTGCAGCTTGCCGCCGGGAAATTGGACCAGGTATTGCTGCAGTGGAAACCAGCCAAAGGTGTAGGCGATGCGGTAGTCATGCCCGCAAAGGCCGGTCGCAAAAAACTGGCGTGGATGCATTGGGCCCTTTTGGGTCGACCTGATCGTTCCTAAAGGAGGCGGGAGCCATACCGCACCGGTGGGAGCCAATGAAATGGGGTGATTCAGTTCATGGAATGATCAAGCGCATGCCGAGGACGAGGTCGTCGGGCGTCGCGAGCTGGTCGCGGTTGGCCTCGAAGATCCGCGGCCACGCGCTCGCATCGCCGTAAACCGAAGCGCTGATACGCGACAGCGTGTCGTCGGCGCGCACCTGATAGACCACCGGCTCGAGGCGCCTAGCCAGCGAGTCGGCACTCTCACTCTCAGATGATGCCCAGGTCGCGGAACCGATGTCAGCCACTTGGGCCCCCGACGGTTCCGCGCTCGCGCTGATCCTGACTGCTTGAGCCTTGCGCGCGGCGAGCAGGCTATCGAGTTCGACGATGCGCTGCATGGCCTCCGCTTGGCGCTCGCGGGCTGTGGCAAGATCGCGGGTCAGCCGCTCGTTCTCGGTACTGACGCGCGCCTGAGCCTCTTCGAGCGCGGCATAGAGTTTCTCCGCCTTGTCGGCTCGCATTAGCGCCTCGTCGGCCGCCTGCTGGCGTTGGCGCAGCCGGGCGTCCAGCTCGGCGCTCTGCTCCCGCGCGATGGCAGCCTCGGCCAGGGCATCGAGACGCAGCTTGTGAGCCTCGGCGAACTGTTCCATCAGTAGTCCGAGCCGACGCTCGGAGACCTGCAGTGCGACGCGCAGACGGGCGTTCTCATCGACCAAGGCGGTGTCGTCGGCGCCCTGCCCCATCGACTCATCAGCGGGTCCGGAACCGATTCCAAGCTTCCCCGCCAGGCGAGACAAGAGCGCGGTCTGCTTCTCGACCTGTTGCGAGAGCGCCTCCAAGGCGCCACTCTGCCGCAGACGCTCACTGAGCTTAGAGTTCTCCCGCGCGAGGCGCACGCGCTCCTGCTCAGCGGCCTGATACAGGGCCTCCAACTGCGCAATGCGGCGTGCGCTATCGTCCGGGGCGGACGGCACCTCGGCAGCGGGGCTTTGGTTCGGGTGAGCGTCGGCACCCACACCGGTATCGGCGGCGGTATCCGCACTGGCAGCCCCGCTGAGGCCAACGAGCACAGCAACCAATGCAGCTGGCAGCAACTGTATCCAGACCGACTTGGTCGTGGTAGGAGTCGGTCGCATTCCGATTACTGGGCTATTGGCGTTCATACGCATGATTGCTCGGGCATCTCCCAAGGCCTAGTTCAATTTCGACCTCACGGCCGGAGCCGTGAAGCGGGCGGCCAGCAGACCCAGCAAGTGGCTGACTCCGGCTTGCATCGCCCCGAGTAGTCTGTCTAACGGACGCTTACGGGTCTTGTAACGCAATTTGAATAATTCCGCATCATCGCGCGCCGACAGCAGGTAGTCGTCGCTGGTCTGGAGCGCGTCCACGAGCCCCAACGCCAGCGCCTGTTCACCGTGCCAGTATTCGCCGGTAGCGACCCGCTCCACGTCTAGATCGCTACGGTACTCCTGAATGAAGGACTTGAACAATTGGTGAGTGTCCTCGAGCTGCTCCCGCAGTTTGCTGCGCGCCTCGTCGGTGTTCTCGCCGAACAGCGTCAAGGTGCGCTTGTACTCACCGGCGGTATGCAGCTCGAAATCGACCCCGTTGCGTTCTAACAGGCGGTGAAAGTTGGGAAGTTCCGCAAGTACCCCGATGGAACCGATGATGGCGAATGGCGCGGCAATGATGCGGTTGGCAACGCAGGCCATCAAATAACCGCCGCTGGCGGCAACCTTGTCGACGGCGACCGTCAGCGGGATGTCACGCTGACGCAGGCGCAACAGTTGCGACGCCGCCAGGCCATGCTCATGCACGGCGCCGCCGGCATTATCGATGCGCACCAACACCTCGTCGTCGGCGCCGGCCTCGATGAGCACGGCCGACACCATCTCCCGCAGTCCGCCGACCTCGCTGGCCATGATGTCGCCGTGGAAGTCGATAACGAAGATACGCTTGAGCGCCTTCTCCTCCGCCTTGAGTCGCTGCTTCTCCGCCTTGCGCTCGGCCTTCGCGGCCTTTTTGTAGACCTTGGACGGCAGCGTCGCGGATTTGATCGCATCGCCCATGTCGGCAAAGCGGTCGTTGAGGCTGATCACCTCCAAATGCCCACCATCCTCGTCACCGGCATCGCCGGCATGCTGGCGCGCGCGCACCAACGCAAGCGCGAACAGCCCGAAGAAGGCAAAAATGGTCAGGGACTTGGCGGCGAACAACGCGAAATCGATCAGGGCTTCGGTCAAGCGAGAACTCCTTTTTGACGGGAAAGCGCTGGGGCTTCCCCGGCCTAGATGGCGATGGGGGCACGAATGGCCGGATGGGGGTCGTAGCCGGTAAACTCGAAGTCCTCGAGCTGGTAGTCGAACAGGCTCGGCGGACGTCTGCGGATCAGCAGCCGCGGCAGTGGTCGGGGCTCGCGCCGCAGTTGCGCGTAGACGATGTCATCGGTCAGGTGGTTTCGATACAGGTGCAGGTCCCCGAAGGTGTGCACGAATTCGCCGACCTCCAGATCGCACTGCTGCGCCATCATGTGCGTCAGCAGGGCATAACTGGCGATGTTGAACGGCACGCCGAGGAACAGGTCCGCACTGCGCTGGTAGAGTTGGCAGGACAAGCATCCTTCCTGTACATAGAACTGGAACAGACAGTGACAGGGCGCAAGCGACATGTGCCCCGCGGCGGCGTTCGCGGATGGCGACAAGTCGGGCAGTGGCAGGTCCGCGGGATTCCAGGCCGAGACCACGAGACGACGCGAGTCCGGATCGGTGCGGATGGCGCCGACGACCTGGCTGATCTGGTCGATCACCTCGCCATCCGGGGCCCGCCAGCTGCGCCACTGGGCGCCGTAGATCGGGCCGAGGTCGCCGTTCGGCGCGGCCCACTCGTCCCAAATGGTCACGCCGCGCTCATTCAGCCAGTGATTGTCGGTGGAACCGGACAGGAACCACAGCAGTTCCTGGATGACGCTGCGCAGATGAATCCGCTTGGTGGTCAGCAGGGGAAAGCCCGCGCGCAGATCGAACCGCAGTTGCCGACCGAAGACCGAGCGGGTACCGACACCGGTCCGATCGGCCTTGTCGCCACCGTTGTCGACAACATCCTGAAGAATGGCAAGATATTGATTCATATAAATAATTATCGATTTGCGACAGAGAGACCCAATGCCCTTGGCCCCGCACTATCTGCCGCGCTCGATGTCACTGTTTCACCGGCTTGAGGAGCAACGATTTCCCCTGCATCGGCTCCGGTTGCGGCAGTCCCATGAGCGCGAGCACGGTGGGGGCGATGTCTTCGATACCGCGGCCGATCGATAAGGTCCAGGGGATTTCGTCGACCACCAAACAAGGGACCGGATACACCGTGTGGCGGGTCTGGGGCTCGCCGGTGACTGGATCCACCATCTCGTCGCAGTTGCCATGGTCGGCGGTCAAAAGCACCGAGAAGCCATGGGACTCGGCGGCTTCGATGACGCGGCCGACCTCGCGGTCCAGGACGCGCACCGCCTCGATCACGGCCTCACGCACGGCGGTATGGCCGACCATATCGCCGTTGGCGAAGTTGACGACGATGAAGGCGTAGGCATCGCTCTCAATCGCAGCAATCACCGCGTCGGCGACCTCGCGGGCGCTCATCTCGGGCTGCAGGTCGTAGGTGGCGACCTTCGGCGACGGGATCAGACAGCGCTCTTCCGCGGGAAACGGGTCGCTGCGCCCGCCGTTGAAGAAGAATGTCACGTGGGCATATTTTTCGGTCTCGGCGCAATGGAACTGCGGCAGGCCAGCGTCGCTGAGAATCGCCCCTAGGGTCACCGGCGGCATTTCGTGATCGAACGCGAATGGCAATCCGTACCATTGGTCGTATTCCATCATGCAGGACACCTCGGCGGCCTCGAAGCCGCCGCGGTCGAAGGCATCGAAATCCCGCTGGAACAGGGCCGAGACGATCTGCCGCGGCCGGTCCTTACGGAAGTTGAAAAACAGCACGACGTCGCCGTCGAGAATCGGCTCGCCACCATCGACTAGGGTCGGACGGATGAACTCGTCGTCCTCGCCTGCGGCATAAGCCTGCTCGATGGCGTCGCGCGCCGAATCCGCACGTCGTCCCTGGCCATGGACGAAGGCGTCGAAGGCGAGCTTGGTGCGATCCCAGCGCTGGTCGCGGTCCATCGCGTAATAACGCCCGCAAACGCTCGCGTAGCACCCCCCCGCCGCCTCCAATGCGTCGTTGACCGCGCACAAGTAGGTGGCGGCCGAACGCGGTGCGGTGTCGCGACCGTCGGTGATCATGTGAAGCGCGGGTTTGGCACCGTTGTGCTTGGCGAGCTTGATCAGCGCGCTCAGGTGGCGCACATGGCTATGCACGCCGCCGTCGGAGACCAGCCCCATCAGGTGGAGCGGCCTCCCCCGCTCCGCCGCCCGGCGCGCGGCATTCACCAACACCTTGTTCTCGAAAAAGCTATGGTCGGCGATCGCGTCATCGATCAACACCAAGTCTTGGCGCACCACACACCCAGATCCCAGCGTCATGTGGCCGACCTCGGAGTTGCCCATCTGGCCGTCGGGCAGGCCCACAGCGCGTGCCGACGCCTGCAGCACAGTGTGAGGATTACTGCTAAACAGCCGATCGAAATTGGGCGTCTCGGCGATGAAGACGGCGTTGTTCGTCTTGGCGGGGTTGGCGCCGAAACCGTCCATGATGATCAACACCACCGGCCGCCGCGGCACATTGAAACCCTTGCCCATTGCGTCTCCTCCGCGCGGTTTCCGCGTTTGTTGTCAGGTTGCCGCCAGTTTAAGGCGATTTCTGTCAAATCTCATACCAGCGCGAGCGCTTGGAACGACGGTCGTCGCATCAGCGCGGACAGGGATAGAGCCGCCCGAGGATGGCGGGTACCGCCTGCTCCGCGGGAAGTTCTTGATCCGGCTCGCGCCGAAGTTGACCGACCACCGCGCGCATGGCGTGGTCAATTGACTCGGACGCCGGCATGCACCAGGGCTCCAGCACGGACCCGGGTCTAGTCAACTTACAGTCGCAAGGCACCGCGTACCACTCGCACATGGCGGCATCGACGCCGGTGTTGTCCTGCGCAAGACCACGCTCGCAGGCCGCCAACAATGCACCAACGCTGGGACCCGCCAGCGCGTCGGCCGCGAGCGTCGACGACAGGAGGCATGCAGCTAGCAAGCATCGGGCTGTCCGCACAAGCATCCTACCCCAGACGGTAACGGTGGCCCACGCGAACAGAAGGGCGCTCGACATCAGTAGTCCTCCGAAAGTTGTGTCGTTGTCGCACGACAGTCTGAAAGCTCCGCACGACCCGGTGCGGGGAATTCTGCGTGCGGCACGTCCGTCGTGCAACTGGGCTCAGTGAAACCCGCTCCCCGCAATGACTAAACCGTGGCTGAGCAAGACAGGCGGGAGCGGTTTATCATGTGGGGTCAATGCGGGCTCAATGGTGCCTTAGGGCTCCCGAAACCTGCACGAAGACGATCGGCTATATCAAGAGACAAATGGCGCGAAACCGGCGCCCGGAGGACAGATGCCCGACAGAATCATTGCTTTCGTCATGGCCGGTGGCCAAGGTTCCCGCCTGCAACCGCTGACCGCCGCTCGCTCCAAACCGTCGGTACCCTTCGGCTCCCGCTATCGTCTCGTTGATTTCGTGCTGAGCAATCTGGTCAACTCGCAGATCCGCACCATCTATCTGCTGGTGCAATACAAGTCGCAGTCGCTGATCGAGCACGTGCGCAAGGCCTGGACCATCTCGCCATTGCTCAAGGACCAGTTCGTCACGGTCGTGCCGCCGCAAATGCGCTACGGCATGTCCTGGTTCCAGGGCACGGCGGACGCGGTGAAGCAAAACATCAACCTGGTCGAGGAGCATGCCCCGGACTACGTGGTCGTGTTCGGTGCCGACCACATCTATCGCATGGACATCCAGCAAATGGTGGACTTCCACAAGCAGCGCGAGGCCGATGTCACCATCGCCGCGCTGCCGGTGCCGCTGGAAGACGCGAAGAGCTTCGGTGTCATCGCTGCCGACGGCGAGGGCCGCATCATGGAGTTCCAGGAGAAACCGTCCCACCCCACCCCGTTGGCCGAAGACCCCTTGAGCGCCTATGCCTCGATGGGCAACTACGTCTTCAGCAGCAAGGTGCTAATCGAAGCCCTGGAGGCATCGCAGCAGGCCGCCGAAACCGATTTCGGCCAGCACGTGTTACCGCGCCTGCTCGCGACCGAGCATCGGCTGTTCGCCTACGACTTCGCCAGCAACGTCATCCCCGGCATCAAGCCCTACGAGGCGAAGATGTATTGGCGCGACGTCGGCAACATCGACGCCTACTTCAACGCCCATAAGGACGTGCTAGGTGCCGAGCCCGTGTTCGATGCCTTCAATCCGGATTGGCCCATTTACTCGAGCAACTACCAGGGCCCTGTGGCACGGGTGCTTGGCGCACAGATCAACGATGCGCTGCTCGGGGCCGCGACCGTGGTGCATGAGAACGCGCGGATTTCCAACTCCATCATCCGCCGCGAGGCCGTGATCGAAGAGGACGTGGTCTTGGAAGATTGCATCGTCATGGACTACGTGCGCGTCTGCAAGGGCGCGCGTCTGCGCCGCGTCATCATCGACCGTCACAACATCATCGAGGCCGGCAGCGTCATCGGCTACGACCGCGAAGCCGACAGCAAGCTCTACACCGTCTCCGCCAGCGGCGTCACCGTGGTGCCGGCGGGCAAACCCGGCGTCTTCGCGCGCAGCGGCGCGTACGGCGGCGGGTACTCAGAGTAGGCTCATCGCGGGAGGCGGCGCTGCGGTCGCGTTCGATTCGAATCCAGGGTGCCCGCCCCGCTCTTCTACGCAACCGCCCGCGGCGTCAGCTGCGGGTAGCGACGGCGCGGCTATTCGAAGGCTGGTGACTCTGGAGGGATCTCGGATACCACCCGTACAGAGATCTGGATGGCAGTCGTGGAGCGAATTTCCTGATCCCACGCAGCAAACCACGTCGGTTGGCGTAACGGTTGCGAGATGTCACGGACACCTTGGGACCAGCTGTGCATGATCCTGACCGACCATCGGGCGGAAGTAACAACGCCCTTCCCATGGTTGCACCTCAGGAGCACAACAAAATGCGAGCCCCCATGAGCGCGGTTGCGCTGTTGCTGGCCATCGTCTCGGCCCCGGCGGCCAACGCGATCGACAATTGGCCGACACCACCGGCCACCCCCGCGCCACCCCCCGCCCAGGTCTCCGGACCGCTTCAGGGGGGCACAGCGGATCACACCAAGTTTAAGGAACTGCAGGGCCCCTTCGCGTCCGGCCCCGAAGTGACCCAGGCCTGCCTCGGATGCCATACCGAGACCGGCAAACACTTCATGGAGAACATCCACTGGACCTGGTCCTACAAGGACCCGGACACCGATCAGCAGCTCGGCAAGCGCTACCTGATCAATAACTTCTGCACCAACTCACGCGGCAACGAGGGCATGTGCGCCCAGTGCCACGCCGGCTACGGCTGGAAAGACGAGACCTTCGACTTCAGCAACGAAAGCAATATCGACTGCCTGGTCTGCCACGAGACCACTGGTACGTACTACAAGACACCGAATTCCGAGGGCAGCCCGGCCTGCTCGGTGATGTTCGAGGGCAAGCCGCCCATCGACCTGGCCCTGGTCGCCCAGAGCGTCGACCTGCCCCAGCGGGCCAACTGCGGCACCTGCCACTTCAACGGCGGCGGCGGCGACAATGTCAAGCATGGCGACCTGTCATCGGCGCTGAAGGCACCACCGCGCACGCTCGACGTGCATATGGGTGAGGACGGGCTCAACTTCGCCTGCACCGCCTGCCATATCACCAACAAACACGTCTGGGCCGGCAGCCGCTATCACGTCGTATCCAAAGATACCGAAGGCACCGGCAAGCCGGGCCAGCGTACCGATGTAGCGACCTGCGAGTCCTGCCACGGCCTGCAACCGCATCCAGTGGACTCCCTCGCCCACTTCAAGCTCAACGACCATGTGCAAAGCATCGCCTGCCAGACCTGCCACATCCCCGAATTCGCCCGCGGCGGCGTCGCCACCATCGTCGACTGGGATTGGCGCACCTCCGGCAAAACCAAGAACGGCGAGGGCTACCACGAGCACAATTACATCCAGGGCAACGGCGACCACCGCTACACCTACAAGTCCATCAAGGGCGATTTCACCTACGCCGAAGAGGTGGTCCCGGAATACGACTGGTTCGACGGCCAGATGGTCTACACCACCATCGACACCCAATTCGATCCGAAGGCCGAGTCGATCGAGATCAACGGTTTCGCGGGCTCCCGCGAAGACGAGCGCTCGCGCATCTGGCCCTTCAAGCGCATGCACACCTGGCAGCCCTACGACAAGGGCAACGGCACACTGGTCTACACCCACCTGTGGGGCGAGGACGACGCGGCCTACTGGGGTAATTACGACATGGGCGCAGCCATCGCCAAGGGCATGGCTGACTTCGGGCTCGATTATTCCGGCGACTATGGCTTCATCCAGACCATCTCCTGGTGGCCCATCACGCACATGGTCACGCCCAAGGAAGACGCACTTGGCTGCGGCGACTGCCATGCCCCGCAAAACAGCCGCCTGGCCTCTGTGGAAGGCGTCTACATGCCGGGCCGCGACCACAACCGCTGGCTCGACATCATCGGCACCCTGATCGTCGCCGGCACCCTGGCCGGCATCATCATCCATGGACTGATCCGCTTCTTCTCGCCGAAGTCCAAAGGGGAGCAACACTGATGGGCATGCAACGCGTCAAAATCTTTAGCCTATTCGAACGCTTCTGGCACTGGTCGCAGATGCTGCTCATCGTCGGCCTGCTGATCACCGGCTTCGGCCTGCACGGCTTCCATGACATCTTTAGCTTCAAGGACGCCGTGACCCTCCACACCAGCTTCGCGCTGGCGCTGTTGCTGCTGTGGATCTTCAGCATCTTCTGGTTGTTCACCACACGCACATGGCGCCATTTCATCCCCACCATCACCGGCATGTGGGGCGTCCTGCGGTTCTACAGCTACGGCATCTTCCGGGGCGAGCGCCATCCGTACCGCAAAGCTTACTGGCGCAAACACAATCCGCTGCAAGCCCTGGCCTACCTAATGCTCAAGATCGTGCTGTTTCCTGCCATCTGGATCAGCGGTCTGGCCTACCTGTTCTACTTCGCCTGGCGCGACGTCCCCCATGCGACGCAATGGCTGAACGGGGTCGCGCTGGTGCATACGGCGGCGGCTTTCGCAATCCTGACCTTCATCCTGATCCACGTCTATATGCTCACCACCGGGCACTCCTTCCGCGATCACGTCATGCCCATGATCTCCGGTTTCGACGAGGTGGATCTATCTCCAGAGGAAGAAGCCTACCTGCGTAAGGATCAGCCGGCGGACATCCGCTGAAATACAGCCGGTAACAATCAGGAGCACCGACTTTCCAGTCGGCGCTTCGGCGTCGCGCAGCCCGACGACCAAACAACAGCCTTTGCTCCCTTTTTGAGACGCCTGTCGGAGCCTTTTAATTCTCGCTTGACTACACTCTAGTCAGAGCGGCGAAGAGAGCGCTGCTCGCGAGCCCAGCTTGCGTTGGTGCGTTGCCTGTCGCCGATCGGCGGCGCCTTGAGCGCCCCGGGAGTGACTGATGAGCCTGCATCCTCTGCCGCCGAGCTGGTTCGAGCTCGTAGTGCCGGAAGCCGATGTCGATGACGCGCTGGAGGCGCTAGCGCGGCGCGGCGGCGTCCAATTTGAATGGACGGGCGAAAAGGATACGGCCGACCAGATTGCGCCGCTGCGCGAGATCAGTCGGCAATGGCAGCGGTTCGCCGCTGATCACGCGCGTTTCTGGCCGGCCCCGGTGTTCGAGCGGCGTTGCTGTACGCTACCGCTTGAGGTTTCTGCGCGCGCGGCTCTGCACCAGCTTGAGCTTTGGCGGGCCGAAGCGGCAACGCTGCTCGCGGAACTCAACCAAATCGAGAACGACCTCGACGAGCTCCGCTTCTGGCAACACTGGCTACCCGACATCAGAGCATCGGAGCTTGAACTGGAGCTACTGACGAACGCGGGGCCAACACTGGTCGCCCGTTGCGTGCTATGGCCAGAAACGTCCGAACTTCCACTGCCCTCCGCGACCCTCTCGCGCCCACTGCCTCCAGGAGACGGGCGGTCGTCAGCACTCGTGCTGACCGTTCAGGACCAGATCGAACGTCTGTGCCATCAGGCCATCGCTGCCGGCGGGCGCTGCTTGAAGTTACCAGATTTTCTGAGTGACGCCCGCTCGCCAACCCTATGCGCTGAACTCAGTACTCGTATCGAGCAAGCCGAAAAACAGGTCGCCGGCCTCGAAGCGGCGCTCCGTGAGCTTGCTGCGCAGCGCGGTGTCGGCCCTGCGCTCGGGGTGCTCGAGCGGATCGACTGGTTCCTCGAGACCGCCGCGCAGATTCGCTGTGATGACCAATGCTGCTGGATCACCGGCTGGAGCGCGGAGCCGGATCCAGGTGCAATGAACCGCACGTTGCGCGAGATCGGTGTCGCTGCGGAGCTGAAGTTCATGCCACCACCCCAGGATGCCCCCTTGCCGTCGGTGACCGGACATCCGCACTGGCTGCAGCCGTTCGAGGTCTTCGCCGACACCATCGGCGTGCCTGGTCTGCGCGATGCGGACCCTACCACCTGGGTCGCTGTGCTGGTGCCGTTGTTGTTCGGCTACATGTGCGGCGACGTCGGGCACGGCGCGCTGATCCTGCTCGCCGGTCTGCTGCTGCGCCGACGCACGCGGATGTGGCCATTGCTCGTAGTCTGCGGACTGGCCTCGGTGGGTTTCGGCTTCGTCTACGGCGATGTGTTCGGCTTCCATGGTCTGATCCCGCCTTTGTGGCTGCACCCTCTGGACGACCCTCTGCGGGTGCTTGCGGTCCCCGTCGCTGCAGGTGCCCTGGTGCTGACACTCGGCGTGCTGCTGCACGCGCTTCAAACCTGCTGGCGCGGCGAGGGGCGCTCCGGGGGGATCGCCGATGCCGCCCAGTTATTGACCTATTGGGGCCTAATGCTCGCCGTCGCCGACCTGCGCCTGGGCTGGCTCGCGGTCGCCGGCGTTGTGCTCTGCGTGATCAATCGCCTCTGGCACGAACCGACGCCCCTGGCACTGGCGGCAAGCCTTGGCCATCTGCTTGAGAGCACCCTACAGCTGCTGTTGAATACCGTCTCCTTTGCGCGGGTCGGCGCCTTCGCACTGGCCCACGCTGCGCTGGAATCCGCAATCGTTGGTGTCGCCGTCGGACTGGACAGCCTCGCGGTCGCCGCGCTCGTCGTCATCATCGGCAATCTGGTCATCGTGGTGCTCGAAACTGTGGTGGTCGGCGTCCAGACCACCCGCCTGGTGCTGTTCGAGTTTTTCATGCGCTTCTTCGAGGGCAAGGGGCGTCCCTTCCTGCCGGTGATCCATCCGCCTGCAGGGAACCCTCGGGCCTGAGCCATTGCAGAATGGTCCCCGGCCGACAACCTACCTGCCGACTACGATTTCGAGGAATCCACGAAGACGAACGAAACGCAAAAAATACTATACTTTTCGGGATCGCCGATATGATCAACGAGCTTTGTGTGTTGGATTACTTACCTATCGTCGAAAATCGCTTGAACTTGGCCCCGCGAGGGATATGTCAGACCTACTCAAGATCGTCTACGAGGTTGCGGCAGTCCGCAGCGACTACCTACGCATCCACCGTAGGCTGTTCCACGTCAGTGCCGGTAGGCTCATGCGCAACCTCACCCGACGCCAAACGCCCGGCTGCTTGACGAATGAGCAAGAACTCGAGGAATTGAACCAGCGCCTGAGCCGTGCAATCAACGGCCTGAGCGAATTGAAGAAGGAGGACCTTTCCATTCGCCGGGGCAGCGAAATCCAGAACGCATTGAGTGAGTACGTTCAAGCGTTAACCGAGTCGATCGCAGCATTGGCCACGCTGCTGGAGGTGCGTAAGCGATCTCGGAACGCCAGCCAGCAGCAACCATCAGAGGCGTCGCAAGCGACGAAGATCGCCTACGACGATGCCGTGCAGTACCACAAACGTTTGGGCGCGCGGCTCAACAAACTGCTCATGACCCTGTAACCTCTCCGCACCATATGTTCTGCTGACGACCATGCTTGAGACTTCTCCGGCAGATAGGAAACCGGGGACGGATCACGATAGAGGCGCCGCCGGCAGGCCGAGCCAGCCCGCGCGCTCGCGGGCCTGGTAGTGATCGTAACCCTGCACCACGGCGCGGGCGCGGCCATTCTGAGTCAGCACCAATGTGGCAGGTATATCGCGCACCTGGTGCAGCAGCCGACTCGCGTCGGCTTTGAATTGACTCAAACTCAGAATATCTGTTGCCACCGAATCAACCTATATTCAATCCGATCTTAGATTGAAACACTCTACGCCCACCGGAACGCACGGTGAACCAATGCGCCACGAGGGAGGCGTGACGGACGCTGGGGGCAAGCCCCAGAAACAAAAAACCCGGCAGGAGACTGCCGGGTCGTGTCAGGATCGAGTCAAGTTTGGGCCCCATTCAGCCAACGCCGACGGCGGCCTTTGGAACCACATCGGACTCAAGACTGGCGAGTTCTTCCTGATAGGCGTCGTTGACGCGATCGCGTAGCTCCTTGCCGGGTTTGAAGTGCGGGACATATTTTCCGTCGAGGGCGACGGAATCGCCGGTCTTGGGATTACGCCCGACACGTGGCGGCCGGTAGTGCAGCGAAAAACTGCCAAAGCCACGAATCTCGATGCGGTCACCCGAGGCGAGGGCTGCGCTCATCTGCTCCAGAATACAGCGGACCGCGAGTTCCACGTCCTTGTAGGCCAGGTGACTCTGACCCTCGGCCAATAACTCGATGAGCTCGGATTTCATCATATCGGTATGCCTGCGATACGGGTTCGGATCAAACCCGGCGCGAACGCCGGGTCGGAGACGGTAACGTCAGCAGGAGATCAATCCTTGGCAGCCTCTTCCATCTGCTGCTTGAGGATATCGCCGAGGGTGGCGGTACCGGCCTGCGCCTCGCGGGCATAGCCCTTGATGGCCGCCTGCTCGTCGGCGAAGTCCTTGGCCTTGATCGACAGCGAGATGGTGCGGTTCTTGCGATCGACACCCATGAACTTGGCCTCGACTGCCTCGCCCTGCTTCAGCACCGCACGGGCGTCTTCGACGCGGTCGCGGGAGATCTCGGAGGCACGCAGATAGCCCTCGACGCCTTCGCCCAGGTCGATGGTCGCGCCCTTGGGGTCGACATCGAGGATGGTGCCATTGACGATGCTGCCCTTCTCGTTCAGTGCAACGAAGCTGGAGAACGGGTCCTTGTCGAGCTGCTTGACGCCCAGCGAGATGCGCTCGCGCTCGGGGTCGACTGACAGCACCACGGTCTCGACCTCATCGCCCTTCTTGAAGCGACGCAGGGCGTCCTCGCCGTTCTCGTCCCAGGAGATGTCGGACAGATGCACCAGGCCGTCGATGCCGCCGTCCAGACCGATGAAGATACCGAAGTCGGTGATGGACTTGATCTGGCCGCTGACGTGGTCGCCCTTCTTAAAGGTGGCGGAGAAGGTATCCCAGGGGTTGCTGTTACATTGCTTGATGCCGAGCGAGATGCGGCGACGCTCCTCGTCGATATCGAGCACCATGACCTCGGTCTCGTCGCCCAGGGCCACGACCTTGCTCGGATGGATATTCTTGTTGGTCCAGTCCATCTCGGAGACGTGCACCAGACCCTCGACGCCCTCTTCGATCTCGACAAAGCAACCGTAGTCGGCAATGTTGGTGACCTTGCCGAAGACGCGGGTGCTTTCCGGGTAACGCCGGGAGATGTTGACCCACGGATCCTCGCCCATCTGCTTCAGACCCAGCGACACACGTTGGCGCTCGCGGTCGAACTTGAGCACCTTGACCATGACTTCCTGGCCGATCTCGACCACCTCGGACGGGTGCTTGACCCGGCGCCAGGCCATGTCGGTGATGTGCAGCAGGCCGTCGATGCCGCCCAGGTCGAGGAACGCGCCGTAGTCGGTGAGGTTCTTGACCACACCCTGGATCTCGAGGCCTTCCTCGAGCTTCTCCAGCAACTGCTCGCGCTCGGCGCTGTACTCTTCTTCGACGACGGCGCGGCGCGAGACCACGACGTTGTTACGGCGGCGGTCGAGCTTGATGACCTTGAACTCGAGTTCCTTGCCTTCCAGGTAGGTGGTGTCGCGCACTGGACGCACGTCCACCAACGAACCGGGCAGGAACGCGCGCACACTGCCGAGCTCCACCGTAAAGCCGCCCTTGACCTTGCCGTTGATCAGACCCTTGACCGTGTCGCCGTCGTCAAACGCCTTCTCCAGCGTGTCCCATGCAGCGAAGCGCTTCGCCTTCTCGCGCGACAGTCGGGTGGTGCCGAAGCCGTCTTCGACCGCGTCGAGGGCGACCTGAACGTCGTCGCCGACGGCCACTTCCAGCTCGCCATCCGGCGACAGGAACTGGCTGCGTGGAATGATGCCCTCGGTCTTCAGACCGGCATTGACGATAACGGCATCATTGGTGATGGCGACGACTTCGCCCGTAACGATGGTGCCCGGCTGCAGCTGCGTAGTATTGAGGCTCTCTTCAAAGAGCTCGGCGAAACTTTCGGTCATGGGTTGGAGGTTTCCCGGCATAGTGCCTGGCCCGTGTTCGAATTACGACTTCACAACGAAGCCATTTCCTTCGAAAACAAGGGGTTGAGTAAAAAAATAGACGACAGCCCAGCCGTCGACCAGTTCACTTATCAGTCTGAATGCGTGGCCGCGCCCGACAAGACGCGACGCGCTTCCGCGACCACGCGCTCGGTCACTTCGTTGATAGACAGCCGTGTCGAATCGATGACGACGGCGCCCTCTGCGATCGTAAGCGGACTGTGTGCACGGTTGCTATCGAGGGCATCGCGCTCTCGAAGCTCTCTGACAAGGCCCGGCAGGTTAGCATCCATCCCTTTGTCTTTCAACTGTTTATAGCGACGATTCGCGCGCTCCTCCGGACTGGCGTCGAGATAGAGCTTGAGCACCGCGTCCGGGAACACCTTTGAACCCATGTCGCGGCCGTCGGCGATCAGCCCCGGCGGACGCACCGCGGCCCGCTGCAAGGTCAGTAGCGCGTTGCGCACCTGCGGGTGCACGGCGACCCGCGACGCACGCACGCCGCCTTCGGCGGTGCGGATCACGCTCGACACGTCGTCGCCATCGAGCAGCACGCGGTCGTCATCGAAGCGAATCCTGATGCGCCCGGCCAGCGCGCCGATGGCTTCGCCGTCGTCCAGATCGAGACCGGCCCGCTCGGCGGCCAGCCCCAGACAACGGTACAGGGCGCCGCTGTCGAGCACATGCCAACCCAAGGCCCGCGCCAGGGCCTCCGCGATGGTTCCCTTGCCGGTGCCGGACGGGCCGTCAATGGCGATGACCGGCGCTCGCATCGGGTCATGAGATGGCTGGTTCATCGGCCTTGCTCCGAAATTGCCAACCCGGCGCCGGCCGCCAGCGCGGCGAACCCGGGGAACGAGGTATTGACGTTGGCGCAGTCGCGCACCTCGACGGGTGCCCGAGCCCGCAGCGCCGCCATCGCGAACGACATCGCGATGCGATGGTCGTCGTGGCTCTGCACCCGACCACCATCGAACACCGCTCCAGTCTCAGCGCCCCGGCCCTGGATGCGTATGCCATCCGGCAACACCTCCGCCCGCACCCCCAGCGTCGCCAGTCCCTCGGCCATCACCGCGATGCGGTCGCTCTCCTTGACCCGCAGTTCCTCCGCGCCCGTCAGCAGGGTCTCACCCTCGGCGCAGGCGGCGGCGATGAACAGGGCCGGAAACTCGTCGATGGCCAGCGGCACTTGGTCCAGCGGGATCGCGATGCCGTGCAGCGACGCGGCGCGCACGCGGATGTCCGCGACCGGCTCGGCTCCGACCTCACGCGGGTTTTCGATGTCGAGCCGCGCGCCCATCGCCCGCAGGATGTTGATGACGCCGATGCGGGTCGGGTTCAGGCCCACCTGCTCCAGCGTCAGGTCCGAACCCGGCGCGATGCTTGCCCCCACCAGGAAGAACGCCGCCGACGAGATGTCCGCCGGCACGGCAATGGGCGCCGCGGTCAGGCACCCGCCGCCGGTCAGGCAGACGCGGTTGCCGCTGCGCCGCACGTCATAGCCCAGCGCGGTGAGCATGCGCTCGGTGTGGTCGCGGGTCGGCGCCGGCTCGCTGACGCAGGTCTCGCCCTGGGCGTACAGCCCCGCCAACAGCAGGCTCGACTTGACCTGCGCACTGGCCACGGGCATGGCGTAATCGATACCGACCAGCCCGTCGGCCGGTCGCAGGTGCAGCGGCGCCGTGCCCTGCTCGCTGCTGTCGATACGCGCCCCCATGCGCGCAAGAGGTTCGGTCACGCGGCGCATCGGGCGTCGCGTCAGCGATGCATCACCGGTCAGGGTCACCGCGAAGGACTGGCCGCTGAGCAGGCCGCTCAGCAGCCGCATCGAGGTGCCCGAGTTGCCCATGTCCAGCGCAGCCACCGGCGCCCGCAGCCCGTGCAGCCCAACGCCAGCGACGCGGACCCGCCCCTGCTCGGGACCGTCGATGGTCACGCCCATGGCACGAAACGCGGCCAAGGTCGCCAGGCTATCGGCGCCTTCCAGAAAGCCGCTGATCTCGGTGTCGCCGTCGGCGATGGCGCCGAGCATGATGGCCCGATGCGAGATGGACTTGTCGCCGGCCACGCGCACGCGCCCTTGTAGGGTGCCACCTGGGGCGACGGTGAAATGCAGCGGCGCCGGCTCGGCGGACGCGGCGGTTGGGATGTTGGCGGATGCGCTCAAATGGGGACTCACGGATACAGGGTTCAGAGGCCGGGGCCGGGGACCGAAACCGGGACGGGCGCCGCTCCGCCATCCACCCCCGATCAGGTGGCCGGCATATTGCAGATGCGGAGAGGACTCAAAACCCGCCAAAATAGCGGATCATCGAGAGACTGTAAACGGCACGATGCGGGATCGGCATTGCGTGCGGCAGGTTCCGCTGCCCGTGCGCCAAGCCGCCTGAAAAAGAATCAACAGATACAGACAACACACAAGGGCTATTGAAATGGAAGAACGCAACGTCGACGTCGCCATCATCGGCTCCGGCAGCGCCGGACTCAACGCCATGGGCCAGGTCCGCAAGGCCGGCAAGACCTTTGTCTTGATCAACGGCGGCGAACCCGGTACCACCTGCGCCCGGGTCGGCTGCATGCCGTCGAAGGCCATGATCCAAGTGGCGGAGGACTATCACCGCCGGACGCATCTCGGGAAGTTCGGCGTCGACGGCCACGAGGCCCTGACGCTGGACGTCGGCGAGGCCATGGAGCACGTACAAGACCTGCGCGATACCTTCGTCGACCGGGTGCTGACCAACAGCACCGACGACATGCCCGAGGACCTGTTCATCCAGGACTATGCGCGCTTCCTTGAGCCGACCCTGCTGGAAGTCGCCGGGCAGCGCATCCGTGCCGGTGCGGTGGTCATCGCCACCGGCTCGCGGCCGCTGGTGCCGGCAGCTTGGCACCAGTTCGGCGAGCGCATCCTGACCACCGATACCTTGTTCGAGCTGGAGGACCTACCGGCCTCGGTCGCGGTCATCGGACTCGGTACCATCGGCCTGGAGCTAGGCCAGAGCCTCAGTCGGCTCGGCGTCGACGTGACCGGCTTCGATCAACTCCAGAGCATCGCCGGCATCACCGACCCGGAGGTGGCCCAGGCCGCCATCGACCTGATCGGCAAGGAGTTTCCGCTGCACCTGGGACAGGCTGCGGAGATCGCCGAGGTAGGCGACCGGCTGCGCGTCACCGCCGGTGAGCACAGCGTGCTGGTGGACCGTGTGCTGTGCAGCATCGGTCGCGTACCGAATAGCGATCGGCTCGGACTCGAAAACCTGGGGGTGCCGCTGGACCAGCGTGGTCTTCCGGCCTTCGACAGCAACAGCATGCAGGTCGCAGACCTGCCGGTGTTCATTGCCGGCGACGTCAACGGCGAGCGCCCGATTCTGCACGAGGCCGGCGACGAGGGCCGGATTGCCGGCTGGAATGCCGCCCACGGAAAACGCCAGCGCTTCCGGCGCAAGACGCCGCTGTTCATCAACTTCTGCGACCCGAACATCTGCGCCGTCGGCCAGCGTTTCAGCGAGCTGGACACGGACACCACCGCCATCGGACAGATCAAGTTCGCGCCGGTGGGCCGCGCGCTGATCATGGGCAAAAATCGAGGTGTGCTGCGCGTCTACGCTGATAAACGCACCGGGCAACTACTGGGCAGCGAGATGATCGGCCCCAAGGGCGAGAACCTCGCGCACCTGCTCTGCTGGTGCATCCAACAAGGACTGACCGTGGGTGACCTGTTGCGCATGCCGTTCTACCACCCGGTCATCGAAGAGGCCCTGCAAGCGGCACTGTACGATCTTTACCGCAAGGTCGAGACCAAAAACGACGGCGGCCTCACCGAGCTGATGCCACTACCGTAACTTCACATCACTCTGCCGCGAGCCAGCGCACAAGGATCTCGCGCAACTGGCCTCGCTTGAAGGGTTTGGCCAGATAGTCGTCCATGCCGGCCTGCAGACAACTTTCGCGATCGTCGCTCATGGCATTTGCCGTGACGGCAATGATCGGCACCCGCGGCAGACCGTCGCGATGCTCGCGCTCTCGAACCGCGCGCGCGGCGGCCAAGCCATCCATGATCGGCATCTGCACATCCATCAGGATCAGCGCATAGCGACTGGCCGCGCTCATGCGCAGCGCCTCCTGCCCGTTCTTGGCGAGATCGACCTCAAGCCCCATCCGTTCTAGCATCGATAGGGCGACCATTTGGTTCACCGGGTTGTCTTCAGCCATCAACACCCGACCGTCGAGCGGCGCATCGGCTTTCGGTGTCGATTCCTCGCTACGGGCATAGGCCGGCGTCGTGCCATGGATCACCTGAAACAGGGCATCACGCAGCAAGCCATAGCGAACCGGTTTACTGAGGCTCAGCGCGAAGAGGCCATCGATGGAATCCTGGATGTTGCACGTGCCCGGTGAACTCAGCAGTACCAGCGGTGTGCTCGCCAGCAATGGATCGGCCTTGATGCGCCTGGCGAGCGCTTGGCCGTCGAGCCCCGGCATCTGCAAATCCAATAGCGCCGCATCGAACCGACGCCCCGCGTCGGCGTCCGCATGCAGCAGCGCCAGCGCCTGTTCCGCACAGCTGGTCTGCTCCGGTTCGACGCCCCAGCCGCGCAAATAGTGGCCCAGGATCTCTCGGTTGGTCGCATTGTCATCGACCACCAGCACGCGACGCCCATCAAGGGCAGCGGACTCGACGGCCAGCGGTTCGGCGGGCTGAGCCAAGAACGGAAGCCGCACCGCGAACACCGTACCTCGTCCCAGCGTGCTCTGTACCTCGATCGTGCCGCCCATGAGTTCGGTCAGTTGTCTGGTGATAGCCAGCCCCAGCCCGCTGCCCCCATAGCGACGGGTCATCGAGCCATCGGCCTGCTGGAAGGGCTCGAACAACCGCTGCATGTGCTCTGGGCTCATGCCGATTCCGCTGTCACAGACCTCAAACTCCAGCGTCATCCGCTCGTCAGTCCGCGCAAACTCGCGTACCCGTAACGCGACCTCCCCGTGCTCAGTAAACTTCACGGCATTACCCAGCAGATTCGTCAAAATCTGACGCAGTCGCGTAGGATCACCCTGCACCCGGCTGCGCACGTCAGGCGCGACGAAACACACCAGCTCCAAGTCCGCCGTCTGTGCATTGGCGGTAAACAGGGCGGCGACGTCCTCGGCAATGGCCCGGACATCGAACGGCACCGACTCCAGATCGAGCTTGCCGGCCTCAATCTTGGAGAAATCCAGAATCGAGTTGATGACGTTCAACAGGCTTTCGCTGGAGGTTCGAGCAACCTCCAGCAAGCCACGCTGCTGTGAACTGAGGCCAGATTGCGACAGCAGCTCGATCATGCCCAAAACGCCGTTCATGGGTGTGCGAATCTCGTGGCTCATATTGGCGACGAACTCGCTCTTGGCCACGCTGGCACTCTCGGCCTGATCCTTGGCGATGCGCAGATCATGCTCGATGCGCTCACGTTGCGCGATCTCGCCCGTCAAACGGGCATTCAGGCGCTTCACGCGGCCAGATTCCTCGGTGAGTTCCGCAACCAGGTCAGCGTTCTCGTCGCGCAATTCCAATGACGACCGCAGGCTGTGATTGTGCGCTCGCGCGGAGACCATCATGAAGACACCGAACAGCAGAATCAGCGCCAAAAAGGTCAACGCGAAGTCGCCGCCAATCAGCACCATGCGGACGCTGAGGGGCACCAGCGCCGTGGCTAAATAGACGGCGTAGATCGATAGGCGTGGCGATAGGCTGGGGACAGCCCCTGCCAACATGCCAGCGATCACGAACGACAGGAAGACCTCGCCGGTGAAGGACTCCCAGGGCAACATGTAGACCGACAGACCCCAACAGGCGCCGGTTGCGCCGGCCCCGAGCATGAACCACCGCGACCAGGCAGTCATCGACAGCCAGGACTCGTCGTGGCGGAAGCGCGCGACCGTCAGGCCCCGCAACAGTAGGACGACGAGCAGAATGCCGAACCAGTTCCAAGCCAGCGCCACCTGAAAAAAGTGCGCGACGGCCGCGGTAACCAACAGACCATTCAGCGCCGTCACGACAAGCCCGGTGGGCGCCTGGTCGAACACAGAACGCACCAGTTCGTCGTCGACCTGCTGCTGACGAAGCTGTTCCGCTGGAGGTGTTGATCCCAGGGCTGATAACGGCTTGCCTTGTGCGTTCAACTCCGATCGCATGCTTGTTCTGATCCTGTGCTCGCGCCGGTCCCTTCGTGTTTCTCATGCCAGTTGGCAGCTAAGGCGATTTCTGTCAAATCCCATACCAGCTGACTTGTCTTGACGCCCGCCTTCTGTGTCATACCGGCAGTCACAGAGCTCGGCTATGCTCCTGCCCGTGCTCCTTGAAGGCGAACCTCAATCCGGCGTCATCTGGTACAAGATTTTCCGGCAATCGCCTAGAATCTGGATGCCGGCCCCTACATGCCCGATGCGCTGCCATGCGCCCGGGGCCACTGCCGCAACCAAGCCCGAGTATGGCAGAGCAGGGCCGACAACGCTGAGCAGCGCCTCACCGATCCATCACCAGGGTTCGTTGAAGGGTCTCAAGTCCAGCTCGAAGGTCCAGGCGTCCCGCGGCTGGCCATGCATCCACAACAAGGCTGTGGCGATGCTCTTAGGGTCGATCAGCCCACCCTTGCCCTTGGCGGCGGCAATCTCCGGCATACGCTCGTGCACGCGAGGGACATCGATGATGCCATCAATAACGATATGGCCGACGTGAATGCCCTCGGGCCCCAGTTCCCGCGCCAGGCTGCCGGCAACGGCACGTAGCCCCTGTTTGCCGGCAGCGAAGGCGGCGAAACCGCCGCTGGACTTAACCGACGCGGTGGCGCCGACGAACAAGATCGAGCCCGCATGCGCCGGCAGCATGTGTCGGGCCGCCTCGCGCCCTACCAAGAAACCCCCGAGGGACGAAGCGCGCCACATATCCTCGAACTGCGCGACACTGGTATCCACGACTTGTCCCATAGTGATGCCGGCCACGTTGAACACCACCAGCCCCGGCGTCCCGAAACGCTGGACCGCGGCATCGAACAGGGCCACCACCTGCGCCTCGTCCGACGCATCGGCCGCCACCGCCAACGCGGCCCCGCCAAGCTGCTCGATCTCCGCGACCAGCGGCGCCAGCGACGCGGCCTCGCGCCGCGCGAGCACCACGGCGTAACCCTCCGCGGCCAACGAGCGGGCAAGCTCCGCACCCGTCCCGCTCCCAGCCCCGACAACAATCGCACAACTCGCCATTGGATCGCTCCTCTGAAAATTACCGAAAGGTCACCGCGCCACTGTCCGCTCGTCATTCGTCATGCAACGCCACCACCGGGTCCAACGCCGCTGCCCGCAGCGCCGGCAGAACTCCGGCAGTCAGGCCGATCAGCACCGCGGTCAGCTCGGCGATGAGCACGAAGTCCCAAGCAGTGTGCGTGGGCAGCGCCGGCACCGCAATGCCGATCAACCAGGCACCGCCGGCACCGACCACCAGCCCGATGCCCCCGCCCACCAGGGCCAACAGCACCGCCTCAAGTAGAAACAGGGTCAGGATTTCACCACGCCCGGCCCCCAACGCGCGCAGCAGGCCGATCTCGACCCGACGTTCGCGTACCGCGATGGTCATGATGGTCAGGATACCAATGCCCCCCACCGCGAGAGAGATACCGCCCAAGGCACCGACGACGGCGGTCAAGACGTCGAGCACCGAGCCGAGCACGTCCAACATCTGGTCTTGCGTGGTGATGGTGAAGTCCTCGGTGCCGTGTCGGCGCTGCAACAGCGCGCGCACCCGCTCGGCCACCGCGCTGCTGTCGGCGGCGCGGTCGTAGAGCAGGTCGATCTCCATCAGGCTGTCGCGGTCGAACATCGCCAACGCGCGCTCGACCGGGATGTAGACCGTGTCGTCCAGGTCGAAGCCGAGCATCTGGCCCTTGCTCTGCATCACGCCGATGACCCGATAGGGTTCGCCGCCGACGCGAATACGCGCCCCCAGCGGCGACCCGCCGCCGAACAACTCGTCCGCGAGCTTGGAGCCAAGCACGGCAAAGGCACGTGCGGCACCGGCGCCCTCCGGCAGAAAGCGGCCGATGGCCGGGCGCATGGACCAAATCTCCGGCACCTTGGCGCCGGCACCGAAGACCATGGTGCGTCGGCTGCGCCCGCCCCCCTCCACCGCGGCGTTGCCCTGCACCACCGGCACCACCGCGTCGACATCCGGTATCTGCTCCAACGCACGGGCATCGGCCAGGCTGAGCGGCCGCACGTTGGAGATCATCGCGCCGGACATCCCCATGGTGCTGGTCTTGCCCGGAGCAACCGCGATCAGATTGGTGCCGAACTGCGTGAACTCCGCCAGCACGAAGCGATGAATGCCCTCGCCGATGGCGGTCAGCAACACGACCGCGGCGACACCAATGGCGATACCGGTCACCGTCAGCAGACTGCGGCCGTGCTGGGCGCGAACAGCGCCAAGGGTGTAACCGAACAGGTCGCGGGTACGCATCGCGATCAGCGCCCGGACAGGGCGACTACCGGGTCGAGCCTCGCCGCGCGACGCGCCGGCAACAGCCCGAACACCAGCCCGGCGCCAACCGAGACCAGCGTCGCCGCCAGCGGCGCCCAGACCGGCACCACCAGGCGAAAATCGGCAACGCTGGCATTGAAGCCCCAAACAGCGACATAGGCCAGCACCAGACCGGCCAAGGTGCCGGCGCCGGCCAGCAGCAGTGCCTCCGTCAGGAACAGCCCCAGGATGTCGCGCTGACGCGCACCAAGGGCCTTGAGCAGGCCGACCTCCGCGGTGCGCTGAGACACCGACACCAGCATCACGTTCATGATCAGCACCCCGGCAACCGCTAGGCTGATGGCGGCGATACCGGCGACGGCCAGTGTCAACGCGCCGAGGATGCGATCGAAGGTGCCAAGGATGGCATCTTGGGTGATGACGGTGACGTCGTCCTCGCCCTCATGGCGCTCGCGGATGATGCGGCGCAGGTCCTCGGCACCGGGCACCAGCGCCGCCCGGCCACGCGCCTGCACCAGCACCCGAAACAAGGCCGGATTATCGAACAGCGCCTGCGCGCTACTGACCGGAATCACCGCCAGGTCCGCCAGATTGTCGCCCAGCGACACACCGCCGCTGGCGAGCAGACCGATGACGCGAAAGCGCCGATCACCGATCCGCACCCGCCGTCCCACCGGATTGGTCTTGCCGAACAACTCGGCGGCCAGGGTCTGACCCAACACCACCACGGGCGGCGCACGCTCGGCGTCACCGGCGGGCAGGAAGCGCCCGGCGGCCAGTTCGAGATGGCGGACTTCAAGGAATTCAGCGGTGGTGCCAAGGATGGTCACCTCGCGCTCCAGGCTGCCGACGGACACCGGGGCCTGACCGACGGAGATCGGCGCCACGCGCGCCACGTAGGGCGAGCGCAGTAGCGCCAAGGCGTCTTGCAGGGTCAGGTCGCGCGGCGTCTCGCCGAGCAGCGGCGGCGGCCCGCCGGCGGTCTCGTTGCGCCCCGGCAGCACGATCAACAAATGCGTGCCGAGCTGCGTGAACTCGTCCAGCACATAGCGCCGCGCCCCCTCCCCCAGCGACGACAACAGCACCACCGACGCGGCGCCGAAGGCCACCGCCAGCAGGGTCAGCCAGCTGCGGGCGCCATGGGCGGTCAGGGAACGACCGGCGGTGTTGAGCATATCAGCGGATCGCATCGGGGCATTGTGCCCCAGCGACGCGCCGGTGCAAGCGATCGGTTCCGGAAGGGCCTTGGCGACGAGGTGATCAGCGGCTGCTGGCATGCCCGCTCATCGTAACGCGCCGCACTCAGTGCACAGTCATCACGGCTTGCGTCATACTCGATCGCGGACGCGATTGCTTGAGAGCGACAAACGTTTTGCACACGAGCCAAGTTTGGATGCGGGATCGGACTGCCGAGGCTCCTCGAAATCGGGATCGGGATCGGGATCGAGTCGCTTGCCACTCGCTACGATTTCGATACCGATACCGATACCGATACCGATACCGAACCGACACCGACACCGACACCGATACCGATACCGGTGATCATGACTCGTCGGTGTGAGGCGAAGCCTCGCTAGGATCAGTGGCGTATTTGCTTCATTTGGCGCGACGGAGACGCCGTGGATGTCGAGGTCGTCGACTACCACTAGCGCGCAACTCTTTGGGAACCCACCATGAACATCGTGCTCGACAATGTGCACCCAGGCGAAGTCCTCCTTGAGGAATTTCTGACGCCGCTCGGCATCAGCCAGAACCGCCTCGCGCGATCCTAAGCGCGCTCAAGGCCGCTCCGGCAACACCGCGCCGTCGTCCATGCGAATACGCCGCCGTGCGCGTTCACCGAGGGCGGGATCATGGGTGACGACCACTAACGTCAAGCCCTTTTGATTAAGCCCCTCCAGGGTCGCGATCACGTCCTCGCCGGAGGCGCGGTCGAGATTGCCGGTGGGCTCGTCGGCCAGGATCAGACCCGGCTCCATGACCGTCGCGCGTGCAATGGCGACGCGCTGGCGCTGACCGCCGGAGAGCTGGTCCGGGCGATGACCGGCGCGCGGCGTCAAACCGACCGCGCCGAGCACGTCGGCGACCCGCTCGCGCCGCTGGCGCGGCGCGACGCCGGCCAGAACCAGCGGCAGTTCGACGTTCTCGAACGCCGTCAGGCGCGGGATCAGATGAAAAGCCTGGAACACGAAGCCGATGCGCTCGCGCCGCAGCCGGGCGCGGTCTTCCTCGGCGAGGGCCGTCGTCTCGACGCCATCGAGCCGGTAGCTGCCGGCATCGGGGCGATCAAGCAGGCCGAGGATATTCAGCAGCGTGCTCTTGCCGGAGCCGGACGGCCCCATGATCGCGGCATAGGCGCCATCGGCCAGGGCCAGGTCGACGCCACGCAGCGCGTGAACCCGCTCGTCGCCGACAGGAAAGGTCCGCTCGACACCGGCAAGTTCGATCACCGCGACCGGTCCTCGTCGGCGACCGCGGCGGCACCGACCTCGACGCCGTCGCGATCCAACGACAGCACCACCTGATCGCCCTCGGCGAGCCCGGACAGCACCTCGCTGTGCTCCCAGTTGGCCAGCCCGGTCTCGATCTCGCGCTCGGCCAGCCGGCCGGCCGTGCGCTCCCGCAGCGGCTCCAGCAGCAGCACAGTGGCAGGCTCGCCGGGACGGATCGCGGCGGTGGGCAAATACAGGGCGTCCGCGCGGCGGTCGACGACGATCTCGACATCAGCGCTGTAGCCGGCCAACAAGGGGCTGTCGGCGGGCAGCTCGGCGAGGACCACCTCGACCTCGACGGTGCGCGCCTGTTTTTCTTGGTCCAGCACATAGGGCGCGATGCGCCGCACCGTGCCGGCAAAGGCCTGCTCGCCGAAGGCATCCAGCGTGACCCGCGCATCGAGCCCGAGGCTCACCTTGGCCGCATCCACCTCGTCGATGGGCGCCGAGATGTAAAAGCAGGCGTCGTCGATCAGGTCCACCGCCGGCGGCGTCGGGATGCCAGGTGGCGACGGCGTGACATATTCATTGAGCTCACCGGACACCTCGGCGACCACGCCGGCAAACGGCGCGGTCAACCGGGTACGCTCCAGCTCCGCCTGCGCCACGCCCAGCCGCGCCGCGCCGACCCGCGCCGTGGCGCGCGCCGCCTCGCAGTCGGCACGACCCGCCTGGGCCGCGGTGATGGCGCGATCGAGGGACTCCTCCGAGGCCATCTTGCGTTCCTGCAACTTCACCTGACGCGCCGCCTCACGCTCCGCCTGATCGGCATTCAGACAGGCGGCACGGGCACGCGCGTCACCGGCATCCGCCTCCCGCTCCGCCAAGGTCACCTGCGCCTTGCGATCCAGATTCCACAGCTCCAGCAGCAGTTGCCCGGTCTCGACCCGATCCCCCTCGTGCACCGCGAGCGTCGCGATCTGCCCGCCGATACCGGGCGCCAACCGGGCGCGACGACAGGCCATCACGGTCCCGGCGCGCGTATTGGCAACCACCGCCTCCACCGGCCCGCGCTGCACCGCAGCCACCCGCACCGACACCGGTTCGGCGCGCGACAGCCACCACCCGGCGACGGCGGCAGCGCCAACCAGCAACAGTAGGATTGAAAGACGCAGGGGATGGTGCATGAGGCTCGTTGTTGGCTCGGCGCGACTTGGTACCTAGCGCAGCCGCGCAAAACGCCGGATCGACAACCGGCGCTCCCGGTTGTCGGCGCACGCACCGAGAAACGCCAGCATCGGCCTTAGGCCAAAAAGTATACGACGAAGCGGCAACGAGGATCGGGGCATGCGCTGCCGAACGCGACGTGCGAACCCTTGGGAATGCGTCGAGGCGGGAAAGTCGGAGCGAATGGATCGGGGTATACTGACCGCCACACAATCGAGCCTAAGCTTGGGGGCAACGGGCCCCACCGAAAAGGGAGATCACAGGCTTGCCAGAATTTGCCGATGAGACGACCTTAAGTGTCGGCGCGCCAATTGCGCGACATCCAGCTGCGCGGCGAAGGGGCTTGGCACCGCTGGAGCCAACAGGGTGACCAGCATCGGCGCCCCGGACTCCTTTCCGGCGACCAATCTGTACCGCACCTACTTCGAGCACGCGAATCTCGGCTTTGCCCTGACATCGCCGGACAAGGGTTGGCTGCACGTCAATCCTTGCCTGTGCGAGATGCTCGGCTACAGCGAGCCCGAGCTGCGGGATCTGACCTGGGTCGATCTGACGCACCCGGACGATCTGACCGCCGACGTCGCTCAGTTCGCGCGGCTCCTCGCGGGGGAGATCGACGCCTATGAGCTCGACAAGCGCTTTATCCGCAAAGACGGTCGCATCGTACCCACCCATCTGACCGTCGCCTGCGAGCGAGACGACAACGGCAAGGTCGCCGTCGCGCTCGCGACCTTGACCGACCTGACCGCGCGACAGGCGATGGTCGATGCGCTCAAGCTGAGTGAAGAGCGCTTTCAATTACTTGCCGACTCGACCCTAGATGGCCTGTGGGATTGGGACATCCGCGCCGACAGCCTCTGGTTGTCGCCGAGCTGGAAGGCCCAGGTGGGCTACCGAGATGCCGAGCTGGTCAATGCCTTCGACACCTGGGACGGCCTGATCCATCCCGAGGATCACCCGCGTGTCATGGAACACCTGCGCGCCTTCCTCAAAGAGCCGGCCATGGTCTGGCAAGACACCTTTCGGCTGCGCCATCGTCTAGGCGACTGGCGGCAGATCCTTGCCCGTGCAATCGTCGTTCTGGGCGACGACGACAAGCCCACGCGCATGTTCGGCGTCCATGTCGACATCACCAGCGAACGTCAGGCGCTGGCCGAACTGCAGGCGATGACGCGCGATCAAGAACACATGCTCAGAGAGCGAGCTCGGGAACTCGCCGCCAGCGAGGTCCGTTATCGCAACATCGCCGATCACACCTTCGACTGGGAGACCTGGATCGACGCCGACGGCGAGCTGCGCTATTGCTCGCCGGCCTGTGAGCGCATCACCGGTCATCCGGCCACCGCCTTCATGACCGACCCCGGCCTGATGGAGCGGATCATTCACCCGCGGGACCATCGTCGCTGGCAGGCGCACATGCAGCAGGTTGTCCACCAGCGTCAGACGCAGTCCCTCACCTACCGCATTCTCCGGCCGGACGACACGGAGCGCTGGCTCGAACGCATGGACCATCCCATTCTCTCCGAACAGCAAGAGTACGTCGGCACGCGCGGATCGACCCGCGACATCACCAACACGCGCGCGGCGCAGCACGCCCTCGAGCAGGAGAAGACCTTCGTCGAAACGGTATTGAGCACGGCGAGGGCCATCATCCTGGTGCTTGACACAGACGCCCGCATCGTTCGCGTCAATCCCTATATCGCCCAGCTCACCGGCCGAACCGCGGACGACCTAATCGGCCGCAACTGGATCGATACCTGTCTACCCGAACGAGACCGCGCCCAGATCCATGAGGTGTTTCGCAATGCACTCAACGAACAGCACACATCCGGCTACATCAACCCGATTCTGGCCGCCGACGGCAGCCTGAAAGACATCTCCTGGTACGACGAGCTGATACGCGACGAGGACGGCTCGCCGCGCTATCTGGTGGCGGTCGGGATCGACGTCACCGATCAGCGCCGCGCCGAGCAGGCGCTGCGCGAAGTCAACGAACAGCTCGAGGACAAGGTCCGGCTGCGCACCCGAGACCTTGAGGCGGCGCAGGCGGCGATGATCCAAAGCGAAAAGCTCAGCTCGCTCGGCACACTGGTTGCCGGACTCTCCCATGAGGTCAACAATCCGCTGATGGGGGCCATCAACTACGTCGAGCACGTCCGCGACCACAGTCCGCCGGAACTGGCCGAGATTCTCGATAAGGCCGATCGCGAGCTGAAGCGCATCGGCACGATCGCCCGCAACCTGTTGCGTTACGCGCGGCCGAACAGCGAGACGCTGATGCCCGTCGACCTCAGAGAGGTGGCCCACCGCGCCACGGATCTGCTCGCGGCGGACCTGCGTGCCCGCCACATCCAGGTGATCGACCAGATCCCGACATCCCTGCCGCAGGCTCAAGGAGACCTGGGCGCGCTCCAGCAGGTCTGCCTGAATTTGCTGATCAACGCCCGCGATGCAGTCGCCGAGTCCGAACGCCGCGAGATCGCGATCCGCGGCGGCGAGGCGCCCGGTGCGGTCTGGCTGGAGATTGCCGACACCGGCCACGGCATTCCCGAGAAGCTGCAATCGGCGATCTACGACCCGTTCTTCAGCACCAAGCCGCCGGGCAAAGGCACGGGCCTCGGGCTGCCGATCTCGTTGAGTATCGTCGATAGCCTGGGCGGGCGACTCGAACTGTGCGAGACCGGAGCAGCAGGCACGGTGTTTCGGATGACGCTGCCGGCGGTAGCCGCCGACAAGGTACCGGCTTGACGACGGCCCTCAGGCGAATACGATGGTCTTGTTGCCGTGCACTAGCACGCGGTCTTCCAGGTGATAACGCAGGCCGCGGGCGAGCACTGTCTTCTCCACGTCCTTGCCCAGACGCACCATGTCGTCGACGGTGTTGTGGTGGTTCACACGCACCACGTCCTGCTCGATGATCGGACCGGCGTCGAGTTCGCTGGTCACGTAGTGGCAGGTGGCACCGATCAGCTTCACGCCGCGCTCTGACGCCTGGTGGTAGGGCCTGGCACCGACGAAGGACGGCAGGAAGCTGTGATGGATGTTGATGATGGCCCCCGGATAACGCTGGCACAGTTCCGGGGGCAGAATCTGCATATAGCGGGACAGCACCACGGCATCCGCCCGCGCCTCCTCGATGGCCTTGCTCACGGCCGCGAAGTGCGGAGCCTTGTCGTCCTTGTCCACCGGCAGGTAGTAATATGGGATGCCGTGCCATTCCACGTAGCCGCGCAGGTCGTCGTGGTTGGACAGCACGCAGGGGATGTCCAAGTCCAACTCACCGCTGCGCCAGCGGTACAGCAGGTCCGACAGGCAATGCGCCTGCTTGCTCGCCATCAGCACCACCCGCTTGTTGACGCCGGTATCGGCCAGGTACCACTGCATCCCAAACCGCTCGGCGATGGGATTGAACAGCTCCCGAAACCCCTGCAACCCGAACGGCAAGGAGCTTGCACGCACCACGTAACGCATGAAAAACCACTGACTGGCCGGGTCCGAGTAGTGATGCGCCTCCGTGATCCAACCCTGATGGTTTGCGATGAACTCACTAACGGCAGCGACGATGCCGACCTGGTCCGGACAGGAAATGACGAGACGATAGGATCTTTCCATCTGAGCTCGATTATTTTTCTCTAAGGGAAAAGGAATTGCACAAAAGGCATGCAAAAACTCCGCCAAGTTTCGAGCTGGCTCCGAGGCGCTGGCGGCGGAGCCGCCAAGCCCTCG
>CAVOSE010000047.1:0-8925 GCA_963698775.1 uncultured Gammaproteobacteria bacterium | reverse complement strand
TGCTCCCTTTTCTAAAGTTGTTAGGCAACCGACCAAGTAACTACCCTTGGAAGCAGAAACAAGCGCGAACCTTTGGGAGCGACTTGCAGCCGCGATTGGACCGCCCAGAGATCCGTTGCCGAGGCCGTTGCCCACTGCAAAATGATCGCGAATGGATGTCGGACCTAAACCCCTTCACCCAACCCAACCCCAGCTTCTAGTTCGACCAGCGCAACAGTCAGCGCAACAGCGCCTCCACTGTCTCGGCAGTTAGGATGCGTTCAAACCAGGGGCGCAAGCTGTCAGTCTTGGCAGCCTCGACGCGCTGGCGGTGCGCCCGGGCTGCTTTGGCGCCGAATTTCTTTTCGATGAGCCACATAGTAAGTCGGCATCGCCTTGTGGCTAGCCTTGCCGGCGGCCCTTCTGGACCCGCGCCCGCTCAACGGTCGCCACCTACGCCATCTTCTTGCCCGCCTCGAATGCCTAGAGTTCCTGCCGACAATCGACTTCCGGCCCTTCGGGCAGGCTGATTACAAAGTCGATGATGCAGGAAATTCCAGGATTACCGTTCGTTCATAGCGACAAACATACATCAGGTGCATCAACCGAAACCGAATCATTCGCTCGGCGAATACCGCTTCCGGGGGCGCCTTGCAATTTGACATGCATCAGCACCGCAGCCGGCTGGCCGGCCCACCGGTGGACCGAGACTTACTATCGGCGACAGCAAACGACCCACTACCGCCGCAGCTGTGCCCCAGATGATCCCCCGCCGGCGTCGGTCTATTGGCACAGAGGCGGCGGCCATGCCCAGCACGATGGCATTGCGCCCGGCGAGCACCGGGTCGATGAAGATGACCTGGACGAACATCACCAATTTGCTCATTAGATCAGATTCGATTGGACACCCTTGGTCAGAGCAAAGGCCGCTAGGGTCAGGAAGAATATGCCGCTGATCTGGTGTAGTCGATGCAGAGGGATGCGTCTGAGCAGCTTCCGCCCAACGACGATACCAAGCGCTGATGTAGTGCCGAGCGCCAGGGTGGCGCCGATCCAAACCGAAATGGCAGGGAGGGTTCCGGCCATCCCAGCGACGGCGAGCTGGGTCTTATCGCCCATCTCGGCAAGGAAGATCAAACCGAAGGTGGTCGCGGCGGCGGTCAGCCCGGCGAAGGCCGATGCGGAGGCTATTTGGTCCACGCACAGCCTCCGGCAAGAGCGGCCCTGGATCCCGAGAATACAGGTAAGACAGGGACGCGGCGGAGGCGACAGGGGGCAAGCACCGACCGGCGGCGCGATACGAGCGGTGAAGTGGGCAGAAGCACGGACACTCCAGAGGGGCCGGGACAGTCAACCTAGGGACAGGATGGCATGCGCCCAGCCCCAGCCGGGGCACTCCATCGAGTCCAAGGTCTCGTCAAGCATCAGGCCGTCCGAGGCAGAGGGTTTTCTGAATCTTACCTACCGATGCGTAAGCTGTCCTGCTGGGTGTCCGCAGTTGGCCGCTATGTGAAGCTTCACATAGCGGCCACTATGTGTAGTTCCAAACTATGTGAAGTTCCTATGCCAACTCCAGAGCTGGCGAGTGTTGTGGCCACGAGGTTCTTCACATAGTTTCAAACTCGCGCGGAACCCACGCGCCGCCCTCCACCGGTCGGGAGCGCGAGGACGTTGGGTGATCGCACATAAGGACAAGCAGCTTTCCGCGCGGACATTAGAGTCCTGCCCGTTGCTTCAGCCGGGCTGTTGGCCAGCAGGCTTCATCGCGATTTCCTGCCGTGGCAGCCACCTTCCAGAAACTCGAAGAAACATGTGAAGCTGCAACGCGGCTCACCCGGCACCAAGCAAGTAAAAACAGCGACTTGCGATGGCAGCCGCCACCAGCTTCACATAGTTGCGAACTGCACATAGTGGCCGATTGCTGCCACAACCATGCGTCAGCGGGTCAGTGCGTCGCAGCTCCTTGCTATCCGACAACGCTGTGTCCCAGGATACTGGCTTCGCGATGCCCAATCCCGGCCACCGACGAGTCAACCTCGTAACACGCGACCGCTACGCCCGTCGCGTATCACCGATGGCCGATCCGCGCCGCCGCAGGGTCCGCTAACCAAGAGGTCCGGCGCGTCACCGAGTTGTAGGCGCACGCCGAGGGCGCTGCGGACCGGCGGCCGAGCGCTGCGATTGGCGCTGGTGGAGACGAGCGCGCCGCTACCGCCGCTGCGTCCCCAAGCCCGACATAAGGCGGCAGCAACAGGATGGGCAGTGACTCGAACGGCGAGTGTATCGTGGACGCCGGTGAGCCAGCTCGGTGTCTCGGCCCGGGCAGGTAGCAGCCAGGTATTGGGACCGGGCCAGGTGCGCTGGATAGCAGCCATGGCGTCGGCAGCCAGGGGCTCGACGAAGGGCTCCAGCGCGGAGAAGTCGGCGGCGATCAGGATCAGCCCTTTGGACTCGTCACGGCCTTTGATGGCCAGGATGCGGCGCACCGCGGTGGCGTTGCAGGGATCGCAGCCCAAGCCATAGACGGCCTCCGTGGGATAGGCAACCACGGCACCGGCGCCAGCAGCCCGCGCGGCAATCCGCAACCCATGGGCGGTCGCACCGACGATGCCAGACCGATCGCCAGTAGTGCGGGCTCCGGAGTCGATGCCCCGCCGTTCAGGACGCGGCTGGTACCGCTTCATCCGCCTCGTCCGCATCTTCCACCGCTACCGCGTAGCCACATTCCTTCTGCGGACAGACCTTTTGCGCACCCTTGGTCTTGGTGACCTTGAGCGTCAACATGGGCCAGCTGCACTGCGGGCAGGGCTCGGCAACCGGCTCGTTCCAAACTGCGTAATCACATTTTGGATAAGTGGAGCAGGAGTAGAAGATCTTACCGCGGCGAGACTTCTTCTTCTGCAGCGTACCCTTGTTGCATTGCGGACAGGGGACGCCGGTATCCTCGGGCTTTTCCAAGGGTTCGATGTGTTTGCACTTCGGGTAGGCGGTGCAGCCAATGAACTTACCGTAGCGTCCCCGCTTGACGGACAGTGGAGAGCCGCAGTCCGGACAGCTGCGATCGGCGATGATCTCAGGCTCCTCGGCATCGGCCTTGTCGGCGTTCAGGTCGCGGGTGTAATCGCAGTCGGGGTAATTGGTGCAGCCGATGAACAACCCGTTGCGGCCCAAGCGTTTGGATAGTTGACCGCCGCATTTCGGACAGAGTTCGTCGATGATCTCCTGGGTCACGTCGCTGCGCTGGACATTCTCCTGGGTATGCTCGATGCGGTCCTTGAACGGCTTCCAGAACTGCTCCAACAACGGAATCCAGTCTTCTTCACCGCGGGAGACGGCATCAAGTTCGTCCTCCAGCCGGGCGGTGAAGTCGTAGTCGACGTACGACGTGAAGTGCTCGGTCAGGAACTTGTTGACGACCCGCGCCACGTCCGTCGGTGTGAACCGCTTCTTGTCCAGCAGCACATACTCGCGCTCCTGCAAAGTCGAAATGATGGACGCGTAGGTCGACGGGCGGCCGATGCCAAACTCCTCCAGCGCCTTGACCAACGACGCCTCGGTGTAGCGTGGCGGCGGCTCTGTGAAGTGCTGCTCCGGACGAATGGCGGTCAGGTCCACCTGATCGCCCTCCTTCAGGTTCGGAAGCATGCGCTCCTCGTCGTCGTCCGCGGACTTGGCGTCGTCGCGCCCCTCGAGGTAGACCGCCATGAAGCCCGGCTCAGCGATGGTGGAACCGGTGGCGCGGAAGCGGTTGCCGGCACCGGCGCCGAAATCGATGGCGACCTGATTTAGCACCGCATGGGCCATCTGGCAGGCGATGGTGCGCTTCCAGATCAGCTCGTAGAGGCGGAACTGATCCTTGCTCAGGTGCGCCTCGATCTGCTTTGGGACGTGGCGAATGGACGTGGGTCGTACCGCCTCGTGCGCCTCTTGGGCATTCTTGGACTTGGTCTTGAAGACCCGCGCCTGGGGCGGCAGGTGATCGGTGCCGTAGCGTTCGGCGATGTAGTCGCGCAGCTCCGCCAGCGCCTCTTGGGCCAAGTTCACCGAGTCGGTACGCATGTAGGTGATCAGGCCCACCGCGCCACCGCCAATGTCCACGCCCTCGTAAAGCTGCTGCGCGGTGCGCATGGTGCGTTGCGCGGTAAAGCCGAGCTTGCGCGCCGCCTCCTGCTGTAACGTGGAGGTGATGAACGGTGGCGCAGGATTGCGCTTGCGCTGTTTGCGCTCGATCTTGTCCACGCTGAGCTTGCCGCCGGCGGCCTGCTGCAACGCCTGCTCGACGACATGGGCGCGCTCCGCATCCGTGATCGTGAATTGCTCCACCTTATCGCCGTCGAACTCGATCAGCTTGGCAACGATGGGCGTGCCGTCGCCTGCGGCCTTGGCATCCGCCTCGACGGTCCAGTATTCGCGCCGCTCGAAGGCCTCGATCTCCAGCTCGCGCTCGACGATGAGACGCAGCGCCGGGCTCTGCACGCGCCCTGCGGACAGGCCGCGGCGGACCTTCTTCCACAGCAGCGGCGACAGCGTGAATCCGACCAGGTAGTCCAGCGCCCGACGTGCCTGCTGGGCATTGACCAGGTCCAGCGACAGTTCGCGCGGATTCGCCACCGCGTCCTGCACCGCGCGCTTGGTTATCTCGTTGAACACCACCCGGTAGACCGGCCGATCGCCGATCTGTTTGCGCTTGGCAAGCAGCTCGTACAGGTGCCAGGAGATCGCCTCACCCTCGCGGTCCGGGTCAGTCGCCAGGTAAAGTGCGTCGGCCTTTTTCAACAGCTTGGAGATCACCTGAACGTGCTTCTCGTTGCGGTCGATGATCTGGTACTTCATCTCGAAGCCGTGCTCCGGGTCCACGGCGCCCTCCTTAGGCACCAGGTCGCGCACGTGGCCATAGGAGGCGACGACCTCGAACTCGGGACCGAGGTATTTCTTGATGGTCTTGGCCTTGGCGGGGGATTCGACGACGACGAGATTCATAGCGGACCTTGGTCAAGCAGATCGGCGGGGTCCTTTAGAAGATGCGAAACCCCTGGGTCGTGCTTAAGGTAGGGATGCAAGGGCACCGCGGTCAAGGGCCGCGGCGCAATGGGGCCGTCAAGCGACCAGTGTCGGGCCAAGCCGGGATCGGCGCGACGGCGGGCCATAATCAGGATGCCGGCCACAGACGATCGTCCGCACAGCGGCCGCTAGGGCTGAGCCAATAGACCCGGAACCAAAAACGCTGGCCAAGAACTTTGCTCGTTGGTAACCGTTCAGTTCCCCCGAACAAATCGCCTGAGCGCGATGGGTTTCGTTCCTCTACCCATCCTACAAAGCAACGATATTTCGTAGGCTGGGCAGAGCGTAGCGAAACCCATCGACTGTCGGAGCGGGAGGGTCTGAACGAGTGCGCTCCGGCAGCTCGAAACTAATGTAAGTAAACCGGTTGGTCGCCGTAGATCAGGTCTTCCATCTGGCTCAGCGCGGACTCGCGCCCAGGGCGGTTGAGCAGCACCAGCAGGACGATCCACTTCAGCTCGTCAACCGACACGGCGTTCTGGTCGATGGCGAGGGCACGATCGACGACCAACTCCCGGCTCAGCGCATCGAGGATGCCGCTCTGCTCCAGGAATAACAGCATGCCGCGGGCGTCGAGGTCGAGCTTCCGGCATTCGGTGTCGGTGTAGATGCGCATCGCATCGATCCCGCGGGGCGGGTCCTCGGTGCTGGCCATGCGACTGGCCAGTTCATCGAGCCAGGTCAACGCCTGGTTGATCTCACTGCTTGAAAAGCCAGCCTCCGACAGTTCGCTTTCCAGCTCGTCTTGATCGACGGGCGGCTGCGTCTCTCCGTCCATGTAGTTCTCGTACAGATAGATCAGAACGTCGACCATGTTTTCGTACATGCACAACCTCGCGGCGGCCGTGGGCCAATTTTTGGATCGGCTGCAACCCGCCCGCGGCCGTCGACACGGGGGATGAGAGACAGCCACGATTCAGGGCAATTCATTGGATCAGTCAGCGCAAACGCCGGCCGGCCCTTGACCGTCGGCGCCGAGCCCATCCCTGCACAGGCTGTAGCGACCACCGGGGTGAGATGATACATGCCCCTGCAACTCCAGCAACAACAGCATCGATGAAACCGCCTGCGCCGACAGTCCGGAACGTGCGATGAGTTCGTCGGGAGCCAGCGGATCATGACCCATGGAGTCGAGTAACAGGCGATAGTCGGGGTCCAGTGCCTGGACCTGGTCTGGCCGGTGGGCAGAGGCGGCGCGCGGGGCCGGAACGTCGACCAAAAATGGTTTCAACTGCGGACCAAGTTCTTCGAGCACCTGATCGGCACTGTCGACCAGCTTGGCCCCCTGTCGAATTAACTCATGGCAGCCCCGCGCCAGGGGATTGTGAATGGATCCGGGGATCGCGAACACCTCTTTGCCCTGCTCGGCGGCATAGCGCGCGGTGATCAGCGAGCCGCTGCGCGGCGCCGCCTCGATCACCAACGTCCCAAGACTCAAACCGCTGATCAGCCGATTGCGGCGCGGAAAATGGCTGGCATGGGGACCGACCCCGGGCGGAAACTCCGTCACCAACGCGCCCACCTCGGCAATGCGCCGCGCCAGCGAGCGATGCGCGGCGGGATACACGCGATCTGGACCGGTACCGAGCACGGCGACGGTGCGGCCCGACTCCAGCGCGCCCGCATGGGCCGCACCATCGATGCCCACCGCCATGCCGCTGGTGATGGTCAAACCCAATCCGGCCAGATAGCGCGCGAACTCTCGGCTAGTGTCGAGCCCGCCGCGGGTCGGGTTACGGCTGCCGACGATGGCCAATTGCGGCTCGCCGAGCAGCGCGACATCGCCGCGCACGTACAGCACCGGTGGTGGTGCATCCAGTGTCGACAATTGCGCCGGATAGTGCGGATGGTCCGGGGTCAGGATCGTCGCCCCAACATGCTCGACCCACTGCAACGCGGCGTCGACGACCGCTTGATCGGGGGTCTCGAACGCCGCCGCCGCAGCCGCGGCGACGCCGGCCTCGGCCAAGGCCCCGCGCCCGGCGGTGCGCACCGCGGCGGCACTGCCAAAACGCTGCACCAGGCGCGCGACGGTCCGCGGACCAATGCCCGGCGCCTGGGCCAGAGCCAGCCAGTCGATGATCCGCTCACGCTCGCTCTCGGTCACCGGCCGGGCACCCCTAACGACGTCAGCACCCGTCAAAGATCACGCGGCGGTGCTACGATTTCACCAACATGCATCGCCTGGGTAGCAGACATGACCAGCGCGAAGCTCACCTCGGGGAAGACACGGAATACCATGACGACACCCGATCGCGAATCAGGCACGATGTAGGTGTCGTCCATGCGCACCGCTCGGCGGTGCAGCGGCAAGGGCGCGTCCGGGTCGGGCTTGTCTCGGTTCCAACCATCGAGCTCCCAGTCGCCGTACCAGAACGAGGTGTCAAGGGGCGTTTCGTTTCTCCAGTTCCAAGCCGTCCGCTTGTTGCGCACCGGGTCGCGCCGCAGCTCGCCGCCGCGGTAGACCTCGAACACATGACCCACCTCGACTCCCTTCCGCGCGCCCCGGCTCAGGACCACGACATCGTATTGCCCAATCTGGGACACGCCGTTCAGCACTGAGATGATATTGCCCCGCAACCCGGCTGGGGCGGGCCGCGGGAAAAAACTCCGGATCGGCTCGTCGTCGCGGGCTGGCCGGACACGGTCACCAATTGCCACTTGCCGTTGAGAGCGCGTCACGGTCAGCGTCGCTGGATCGCCAAGACGCTCGATACGCGCGGTTCCGACATAGGCCGCCTCAAAGCCTAGAACACGATTGGTTTCTGGATCACGATACTCTTTGCCGGGGCGCAATACCTCGTAACGATCGCTCTCTGCGTTGAGAATGCTGCGGACGAAGATCGTGCCACCGGTCCCGGCCAACAGCCGACCGTCAGGGAAGCCCACTACATAGGGTGCATCGTCGATCTCTCGGGACTCGGTGACGCACCGGCCGGGCAGGAGGGCGCGACCGCATTGACCGGGATGGTCGGTATCTCGCGATCCAACTCCGTGACCCGCACCCGCGGTGAAAGTTTGACCGTAACGCATGCCGCCACCGCCACGCGACGAGCGGATGCGGGGGGCTGCCGCCCTGGTAGACGAGTTAGGATCGCCGGGAAGATCTTGTTGGGACTTGCAACGCTTGGATTGGCCGGCCAGACGTCGGGCGAACGCCAAGGTATCGCGCAGAAAACGCCCGGCGAGCTCCAGGGGTATCGCCGGGCTGCACGACGTAGCTCTGCGGCGCGTCCGGGGCAAGCTCGACCTGAGCCGCCAGCGGTCCAGCGAACAACAGCAAGAGCGGGCAGGTAACATACTCGCCAGCAGCTGCCGCGGTATCCAACGAGCAACAGGGAGCGCGGGGCGGACCGCGGGCCTCAGCCAGGACAGGGCGGGGCCGGACGCTCGAGGTCGGCTCCTGACGTCCCGGTGGGGTTTCTGGGTGGACTTGGGTTTCACGCGCGGCGACGGAGTGCGACAGTCGGACCCATGGAGGTTTCCAGGATCGCTGGGCAGCGGGGAGCAGGCTTGCTTGATGGTGTATCATCACGATATTAGCGCAACGCGCCGGTGGTCGCCCACAGGCCGACACATTCCTGACCAAATCCGAGACATAACATGGCGAACTGGAAATTCAACCTTCCCCGACCCACGGCTTCGGCGTCGCGCCGAACCTGTCGAGCAGGTCGACGACACCATACGCCAGCTGATCGACGACATGTTAGAGACCATGTACGCGGCCCCGGGGATCGGCCTGGCCGCGACACAGGTCAACGTCAAGCGGGTTGTCGTCATCGACACCTCCGATGAAAAGAACCAGCCGTTGTGCCTGATCAATCCCGAGATCCTCGCACACGCCGGCGAGGAACAGATGGACGAAGGCTGCCTGTCGGTCCCCGG
>CAVOSE010000046.1:0-15514 GCA_963698775.1 uncultured Gammaproteobacteria bacterium | reverse complement strand
ATCGACATCAGCGAGTATGAGCTATGGCAGCACGGCAAACTAATGCCCTAACTAGGGCACAAGCCCGACCGCATGATCGGGTCAGAGGGGCAGAGAGCCCCGTCTCCACAGAACCGTGCGTACAGTTCCGTACCGGCCCCTCACGCAAGGCGTATCCACCGGTCGACGTCAAACCGATGCGGTAGCTTCCGCCCGGAGCGAATGGCCTGTCCTTGCACGGCGATGAACCAGCCGTTGGGGTATGCCTTGGTCACCGCGCGGGTGTTGGACATCGCCCATCGACCGCGGTGGGAGTACACCGCCGCTGCCGCCTGACGGCGTGGCACGCCACGCCTTTCCGCGTGCGACTGAACTCGCACCTACACTGGGGGCGTAATCCATCGATCTGCTTGAGTTGCGCGAACAGGCAATAAAAGGTGCCGCGGCTGGGACGAACCGCAACATTACCAGCGCATCCTTCAAATGATGATGCCTAACCAACGTCTGACGCTTTGTCCGCAGCCCCAGAGGCGTCGTTACCGAGCCATGCCGGCGCATCGTCACTGAGGTTTTCAGGCCTTGATCATCGTTACGGCCGATCGCTTGTGCACAGTCTGTAGTCAGGGCTCCCAGCCCTGAGATGCTCAGGCCAGGATGGCCTGACTTCAGGGTCGGTTGTTCAGCCGGCCAGAACCATGATCAAGGCCGGTTTTCATTCTGCGTCGGGGCCGTGCTCGGTGTGCATTTCGACGACGCAAAAGAGTGCGAGCGTGCCGATCTCAAGGAACTGGTGTGCAGCAATCAGACGAGTCGGCGTCGGACCGCCGTATTGAATCCCGCGCGCCAAGCACCATCCCCTCCGTCATCGATTCAGTCACACCAAGCCCTTCTCGGTGCCGCGGTCGGCGAGGCGACCCTTGGCCGGCGCGTCGGTGCCAAGGCGCCGCTGTGGGGTGCAATTCTCGAGTACCTGCCGGACCTAGACGTGCTCTACCCTTCCGCCGACCCGGTGAGCGCCTCACCTGGCACCGCGGGCCGAGTCACTCGCTCTTCGTCCTTGCCGCGCTGACGCCCGCGGTCGTGTCGTCATCCTGAAGCTGCACCCCGGCACCGTGGAGCATCGACGCGGCTGGTACCGCCTGGTGCTGATGGTCTTCGGCACGCATGTCTTACTCGACTGCTTCACCGTCTACGGCACGCAGGCCCTGGTGGCCAGCCACCCGTGCGCCGGTGAGCTGGGCGACCACTCTTCATCATCGACCCGCTCTACACACTACCGCTGGTCGCTGGGGTACTCGCCGCCCTGATGCTTCGGCGCATCAGCCCCCAGCCTGGCGTTGGAACCGGGCGGGTCTGGCCTTGAGCAGCGTCTATCTAGCCTGGAGTGTCGGCGCCAAGCTCTACGCCGACCATCAGGTGCGCGACCTGCTCGCCCGGAGGGGTGGTCTACGAGCACCTGCAGACCCAGCCCACGCCCCTCAACACCCTTCTCTGGCGGGTGGTGGGCGTGAACGGTGTGGGCTGTTCGGAGGGCATCTGGTCCCTGGTCAGCCCGGAGAAGGGGCTGGCCGTGACGCATCAGCACCAGGCCCGAACTGCTGGCGGGCATCGACGGGTCACCTGCGGTTCAACGCCTGCTGCAATGGTTCACCAGGGGGCTCTACAGGGTCGTGCAGGACGACCAGGGTGTCGTCATCGGCGATCTGCGCATGGGCCTGGCCCCGGACTACGTGTTCGCCTTCCGCGTGGCCGAGATGGGAATCCGCATGCCAGCCCCATCGTTCCCGAGCGCGTCCGCACCGAGCACGACCTTCGGCGGCTGCGCGCACTCTGGGAACGAATCTAGATCATCAAACAGGAACGAAAAACCACCATGCGTCAGAAGCAACCCATCTCCTTTGGACGGTCCGCGCTCTTACTGTGCGTGCTGGGCGCGGCAGCGCTGTCAGCCATCGCCGAAACGGTAAAGATCACTCCCATCGGCAGCCACGACGGCGAACTCTGCCGGTTCGACCGGGCGCTAATCCTAGAAGACCCCGGCGGCACGCGATTCCTGCTACGACGCCGGCCGCCGCGGTCGCCGGTCCGGAAGACCCGCGTCTCGGCCGGATCGACGTGGTGCTAGTGAGCCATCTGCACGGTGATCATGTCGGTGACCGTCGTATCGCACGTGTTAACGCCGGTGCGTGCGCCGAGCCCGAGACTCCGGTCGTGGCGACACCGAACACCAACAGCGTCGAGATTGCGCTCGCCAAGGGCGCGACGATCGTCACCGGCAGCGAGATGCCGCGCTTCTTCGCTGGTAAGCTGCAGGCGCTCGGCGGCGACCCCTCCGCATCGCAGCTGGTACGCTTCGGCGGGTCGCGCACGGTCGGGGGCGTGTCCGTCACCACCGTGCCGGCGGTGCATTCCAATGGAGTCTCCGGGGACTTCATCGGCGGCAAGCTCGGCGCCATGCTCGACGCCGCGGGGCTGACCGCCTACGCGGGGCCGCCGACCGGCTACGTGCTCACCTTCTCGAACGGGCTGGTCGTCTACCTGTCCGGCGACACGGGCATCACCGCGGAGCAGGACGCGGTCGTGCGAGGGCACTACGGGGCGAAGCTCGTGGTCATGAATATCGGCGACACCTTCACCACGGGCCCGAAGGAAGCGGCCTATGTCATCAATCAGCTGATCAAGCCGTCCGCGGTCATCGCCTCCCATATCAATGAGGCCGCGACCGAGGACGGAAGGGTCGTCCCGAACACCAAGACCGAGACCTTCATCAAGGCGTCCTCGGTCCCGGTCCATCTGCCACTGAGTGGCCGCACCATGGACTTCGACAGGGACGGGAACTGTGTGAGCGGGTGCTGAGCGGTGTCAGCGCTGCTGCACCCGCTCTGCCGCGCCCCCCATCCCCATCCGCAGCCCGATCCAACAGCCAATGCTCGCTACCACGGCGCACAGCAACACCCCCCAAGCCGTATCCGCAAACACCATCGTCAGCGGCCAGGCCGGCAGCGTCGCCCGGTTCGTCAGCTCGTAGGTCAGATAGGTGAAGAACCCGAAAAGTCCGCCGTTGAAGGCCGCATCGCCGATGCGTTTCGACGCGAGCCCGGGCCGCACGCCGAAGTACTGAATCCCGCCGATGAACAAAAGGTAGAAGGCCACTGCCGCCGCCCAATCCACCTGCGGGCTCAGCAAGTGGCCGATCTGCGCCTGGTAGAATTCCACGGCGATGACGCCGAGCCAGAGCATGTCGACGAGGAAGAACACGGGCACGAGAGCGAGGTAGAGCTTGAACTGACGCATGGAGATAGACCCCTTGATTTTGGAAGGATGACTGCGTGCGACGATCGCCGCTAGCTTGACGGGAGCAGCATTCGACGCGGATCTGATACCAGGCGTACGCCGTGTGCGCACGCGGATGGCACCGGGCTCCGGAGCGGTCTCGCCTGGATTTGGCACGTCAACGGCGTCGATGACACCTGCCACCAACGGGACGGCGCTGTCCCCGAGGCGCGACAACCCCCGTCGGATCTGAAATCCATCCGCCTCTGCGCGTCCAGCGGCACCCGATATTCGACCATAGCGGGGGACCGAGGGCTGATCAAGACGCCATCGAGACTCTCAGTGGCCTTACGATGGAGTGGAAGCTCCATGTTGCCGCGCGCTGAAGCGCGCTTCTGGGAGGACGGCAGACAGATGGAGTACAGGGGCGGCTGCCTCCTTGCCTGCGGGAGACGTCGGCGGCTAGGCGATCTGCTCGTCAAGCTATTTGCTCGGGAGCAAGGAAATGGCGACAACATCCCCGGATAATTCCCATGCAAACCTCATGTCTTTACCACCATGTGGTGAGAGCGTCCCGCCTCGCTCGGTCACGAACCCTTTGAAGCAGCTCAAGGTGCTGTTGTAATGAGCCTAGACATCCCCTCACGCAACCCCTCGGCCTTGGATGGTCTCGCCATGCGGACCACCGCCAAGCGGAAGCTCGCGGCCTCCGCGAATACCCAGGATCTGTTCCATCGGCTGTGCCTGCTGCACAGGCTGAACCGCCGGCACAGCGGCCACTGGGAAGCCGGCTCAGGCCTGGAGAGTCTGCGCCGGAGCAGATGAGCCGTCGGCACCGAATGCCCCGGTGAGACCGCCTGTTCCATGAGCCAATGTTCCATGCGCCACACGGGGGGCGAGGAGGTTCGCGACTCAAATGATGACCGGCTCCGGTTCCAGCCAGACACCGAACGCCTCCGCGACCTTGTCCTGTACCTCTCGTGCCATCGCCAGGATCTCGGCGCCGGTCGCGCCGCCACGGTTGACCAGCACCAGCGCCTGTTGCTCGTAGACGCCGGCGCGGCCCCGCGTGGCACCCTTCAGTCCCACCGCTTCGATCAGCCAGCCGGCGGCGAGCTTAACGGCACCGCTGGGCTGCGGAAAACCGACGAGCGACGGATACCGCGCGATGAGGGCCTGGTGCTCCTCGCGCGAGACAATCGGATTCTTGAAGAAACTGCCGGCGTTGCCGATGATCGCTGGGTCTGGCAGTTTGCGGCGCCGGATCGCCACGACGGCATCAAAGATGGCGCGCGCATCCGGTTGCGACACACCCCGCTCCTTCAGTTCCCGGACCAGGTCCGCGTAGCCCTCCAGCGGCCGCCACAGCTTGGGCAACGCAAGCCTCACCGAAAGGATCAGGCGCCGGCCGGCGAGGGCGTGCTTGAAGAGGCTGTCGCGATAGCCAAAGGCGCACTCCTCAGCGGTCATGCGCACGAGCTGCTGGGACGCGAAATCCCAAGCCGTCAGGGAGTCGAAGCGCTGGGCCAGTTCCAGGCCGTAGGCGCCGATGTTCTGGACCGGCGCGGCGCCGCAGCTGCCGGGAATGAGGGCCAGGTTCTCCAGGCCAGGACGGCCCATCGCCACCAGCCGCTCGACGGTCGCGTGCCAGTTCTCGCCGGCCCCGACCTCCAGATGCCACGCGTCACCCGCATCGCCCAGTTCCCGCAGGCCCGAGACCTCCACCTTCATCGCCAAGCCCTCGAAGTCGCGGGTCAGCAGCAGGTTACTGCCGCCGCCAAGCACCAGTCGCGGCAGCCCGGCGAGCCGTGGATCGGCAGCCAGCGCGGCGAGGTCGTCGGCGCTGCTGACCCGGCAGAACCAGCGCGCTCGGGCCTCAACGCCGAAGCTGTTCAATCCGCGCAACGGGAAATGTTCGTGCAATCTTGGAGGCATCGGCGGCAACAGCGTTGGTCGTCAAAATGAAAACGTGGAACGAGCATCGCCCGTCACGGCGTCGCGCCACCCGGGAAAATCAGCGCATCCGTGGCAAACCCGGCGCTTTGGGCCTTGTCTACCAGGCCCTCCAACAGGTCTGGGGGCAATTTCCGCTCGCGGGCCAGGATCCAGAGATAGTCGTGGTCATAGCCCGCCACCAAGGCCCAGCGATAGTCAGGGTCCAGCGCGAAGATATGGTACCCGCCGAAGAACGGTCCGAAGAAGCTGACCTTTAGGCTGCCGACGTTCGGGTCATTCAGGAAATAGGCACGGCCCGATGCTTCGCTCCATTCGCCCTTCGCCGCATCGTAGCCGCGATTCAGCACGTCCACCCCGCCATCCGGCGCGCCGGCTGTAGGTGGCGCTGACATCCGAGAGACCGCGCTCGAAGGAATGGTCGAGCCGGGCGATCTCATGCCAGGTACCCAAGTAGCGGTCTAGCTCCAAGCCGGTGACCGGGCGAACACCTTCCGGGATGCCGGTGCAGCCGGCGAGCAGCAGTGGTAACAGGCACAGGGCAAACAGGCCGTAGCCGAGCACAGATCGAATTCGCATGGAGAAGCTCACCCTCGATTCATGCGTGGCAGTATACCCTTCAAGACCGACCTCGGCCGGGGCGGTAAGCCCGTACCTGCACGGTGCACATCGACGGCGAGGCGGTGCGGACCTGAAGGGACAACGGCCCGCACGGGAACTCCAGCAGCACCGACATCGACCAGATGATCGACGAGGGCCTGATCTCCGACGAGCTGGTGTTCACCGGCAACACCAACGGTGACTGTTTTGGCGCCGCGAAGAGGACATGACCGCGCGCCACTACTCGGCTTGAGCCTCCTCGACCGCGCGTGCCACTGAGACCGACGTGGGCTCTGAGTTCGGCGTCAGACCGCGATCACGCAGATAGTCGCTCAGCGCGATGCGCGTCTGCCTGCCCATGAGACCGTCGATGGGGCCAGGCTTGTAGCCGAGGGCGTCGAGTGCGCGCTGAAGGGTGCGTATGCCCTGTTCGTCGAGCTGCTCGCTGTGGGCCCTCCGCGTCGGGTCTCCGCCGGTCTCTTCGACAAGCGCGGAGATTAGATCGAGGTCCGGATAGGCGTCGGCCGCCAGTCCGCGCGAGCGCTGGAAGTCGCGAATGGCCTGGCGCGTCTGCATTCCCACCATGCCGTCAACACCACCCGTCTCGAAGCCCAGCGCATTGAGCGCGTGCTGCGCCTGCACGATGTCGCTGGTGCGCAGGCGCAGTCCTTCCGGGCCCATACGCACCAAGGGTCCCGCCCCCGCCAGGCGATCAGCGAGGTGGCCGACCGACAGGGCATAGAACAGCGACCGGTTCCATTCGAGGATCGCATGAAAATTGTCGAACACCAGGAATGCCGGACCTTCGCGTCCGGCCGGCAGAATGATTGAGCCGGGCAGATCGCCTTCCGGGATGTCGTCGCCGCCAGGCGTACGCACCCCGAGTCCGCTCCACTCACGACCCGTGCGGCGCAGTGACAGCCGCGCCTTATAGGGGTCGAAGTGGGCCGGCAGCACCACCTCGCGACCCCAAGGCTCGCCGCGGCGCCAGCCGATCGACGCCAGATAGTCCGCGGCCGAGGTCAAGGCATCGGCGCTAGACGTCCAAAGGTCGGCGCGCCCATCATCGTCGCCGTCGCGCGCGTGAGCGATGAACGTGGAAGGCATGAACTGGGTCTGCCCCATGGCCCCGGCCCAGGAGCCGATCATCTGTCGGCGCTCGACCAGACCACGGTCGAGCATGCGCAATGCATTGAGCAGTTCCTGCTCGTACAGGTGTCGACGGCGACCGTCATAGGCCAGCGTTACGAGGGCGTCGATCACCTCCGTGTTGCCGATGTTCGCGCCGTAGCCCGACTCAAGTCCCCACAGCGCCACCAGCACCTGCGGCGGCACACCGTGGCGTTGTTGCAGCCTTGCCAGCAGATCGCGCTGTCGCTCGATGCGCTCGCGTCCGTCGGCCACCATGCCGTCAGACACCCGGCCGGCGAGATAGCCTGCGAAGGTGTTGGTGTATTCGGCCTGGCGCCGATCGAACGCGAGCAATTCGTCGATGGGGCGAACGCCATCGAAGGCGATGGATAGGGTCGTCGGCGCGATGCCGCAACGGGTGGCCTGGTGCCGAAAATGGGCGAGCCAGTCGCTGAACGACTGCTGGTCGGCCAGCGTCTCGGGTCGGCGTGTGTCGTCGAGTGCGCAGTCGATAGACGACACCGCTACTTCCCGGACCACAGGTTCGGACCTCTCTGGCTGCGAAATCCGCCCTGGGGCCTGCACCGGTGTCGTCTCCGCTCGGGCCGTTGTCGGCGCGGCCAAGGACATGAGCGCGATCAGCGTCACAACGCTGGCGGCGAGCCGCAGCGCGAGCTGTCTGCGAGACCAGGCGGCGGCGATCAGGTCGGCATCGCCGGTAACGCGGGCGACCAGCTCGGCGGCGGCCTCGAGATGCCCTTGGTCGGGTGGGTTGGTAAACGTGCGGCGCTGATTGATGCGCTGGTACGTTTCGGTGGCGAAGCGCCAGGCGTCGGCGATGAGGTCGGTCATGATGCGCGTTGGCGGCTCGATGGTGCGGCGCGCCGGTTTGATGTCCCCCGAAAATTGGTCGCCGGAAATTGGTCGATGGTCTCAACGCGGCGGTTCCGGGACGTCCGAAGACCTGCGCCGCTATCAGCTGCACCTGACCGACAGGGCTGTCTCTCGCATCCGCCTGGACGCGGTGGTCATCGCACTGCGGTTCTTCTTTGAGATCACCCTGAGGCGCGGCGAGTTGATGGCGGCGATGAGTCATCTGCGCGTAGCGCGCACGCTACCATTGGTGCTGAGCCTCGAGGAGGTGGTGGGGTTGCGGGTCGACGACATCGACCGTCAGCCGATGGCGATCCGGGTCGATCAGGGCGAAGGGCGCAAGGACCACTACGTGATGCTCTCCCCAAGCCCGCTTGCGTTGCTGCGGGCGTGGTGGCGTGCGGGCAGATGTTGCCGGTGGAGCACTACCATGTGGTGTTATCCGCACCTGCATTGCATCGTCCTGCCACCCCAGCGCTCGATTCAAATCCCCATAGCCCCTCGCCCCCGCTGGCGCCATCCCCACTGGCCCGCGGTTCCTCCCTCGAGGCCGTCGCCGACTGTCGTCTGACTTCGGTCAGAAGTGCCGGCGCCGAATATCCTCGAGTAGACCGGACGCGGCAGCCTCGACCATGTCATAGACGGTCTCGAAACCACCCGAGGCCCCGTAATAGGGATCGGGAACCTCGCGCACGCGCAGGTGCGGCGCAAAATCCATCAGCAACATCAGGCGGCTTTCCAGACCACGGCCTTCCGGGCAGAGGGCACTGAGGCTCTGATAGTTGTCCTGATCCATGGCCAGAATGTAGTCGAAATACTCAAAATCCTCTGATTGCGCACGACGTGCACGCAGATCGTGCATCTCTATACCACGCCGCAGCGCCGTCTGCTGTGCGCGCCGGTCCGGGGCTTCGCCCTCGTGATAGGCATGGGTGCCGGCGGAATCAATCTCGATGCGCTCGGCGAGCCCGGCATCCTCCACCAGCTTGCGGAAGACACCGTGCGCCGTGGGTGATCGACAGATGTTACCCATGCAAACAAACAGCACGCGCACACGCATATTGTCATTCATGGTTAGCTGGATCCTGAAGCTGAGAAAACACCAAGGTCAGAGTCTCTGGCCTGATTCTAACATTCGGCGAGCGCCGGCCCGCACGGACGACTTCGCCGTGTAGGCCGTCAACGGCCATAGGGCAATCGGTCCTGCTGCATGCGAAACTGCAAACGCTTGCGTTCGACAGCCTGGCGCTGCTGCAAGAACGGATCTCGACGTCGAACCTGGCGCGGTGCATCGACGCCCTGCCCCAGCCGATCCGAGCGGCTCTCGGTCCGCAGCTCGCGTCGCTGCTGTTGCTCAAAGGCGCGCAGCTCGTTGCGCTGGGAGCGTTCGATGGTCTCCAGCCGCCGCTGATCGCGCAAATCAAGCGGTTCGACGCGTTCTCGATAGGTCTGCTGATCGCGTTCCAGCTGCAGCCAGCCGCGCGCCTCACGCCGGGTCTCCGCGTTCGCCGCGCCGGGGGTCGACACGACAACGATTGCCGGTAGCAGGACGATCGCTAACCCGAGCCAGACGCTCTTTAACGATGGACTATGGTCCGCAAAGCGCACCTGAACGGTGCAGCCGAACTGGATGTGGGCTGATTTACGAACCGTCCTGAGCCAGGGCGGCGGCCCAACACCGACCCGAAACAACCACAAGGGCCACCAGAGACGGCGGCAAAGGCCATTTCTCAGAAGTTGGCACCGGACGTGCATTACTATTTAGCGAGGCGGAACACTCCCTCTCTGCAGTTTCCGTCCTCTGACCTCCTCAGTGGTGAATTGCCCCGCGTCCTCGCGGGGCATTTTTTTTGTCTCGTGGTCGTCCCCGATCAAGCACGCTTGCCTGCCGGCAGGATCGTTGGGCGCATTCACCGCGATGAGCCTCCGATGTGCAATTTATGCTGACGGCACCCCGAAAAACATCGGGAAGTCCCAATATTGGGGTTATCCAGGGTGGTCAAGCCGCACCACTGCGCGCCTGCGACCCGTCGAGCAGCACGAGCCAGATCATGAACAACGACGCCGATCCCTTTATCGATCGCCTGCACCAGCTTGTCGGGCGCAACTGTCGTTTCTACGGGCGCGCATGCCGCGTGGTCGAAGTCCTGACCGCCGAGGCTTGCCTGGTATTGGAGACCCATGAGGCGACACCGCCTATTCAGATCGACCAGTACGGTCAGGCCGCGTATCGCTCCAACGAACATATCGAAGTGGCGCTGTTTGACGCCACTGGCGAGTTGTCCGAAGAGCTGCTGCACCTGCTCGAGAGCGTAAAACCTGGTCGATGAGATCGTCTCGCTACGGCCCTGTCCACATTCCGGGCCGTCGTTAGACAAGGCCGGCAGAACGGAAACCGCCAAACGCGATCGATCACATACCTCGGCGTCGTTGTCGTCGCCAGTATCTTCGATTACGACAACGACAACGACAACGAAATTGGTCCGCAGTTTGTTCCAGATGGGCGTCGTAGAGGACTAACTGGCAAGACGTTTCACGACCGCTTGCACATCGTCCATGGTGTCCACGCCTGGACCCGGTTCCTCGCCGGCGATGGAGACATAGATCCGCTCGCCGTGCCAGAGCACTCGCAGTTGCTCCAGCGACTCCGCGCGTTCCAGCGGCGCGGTCGGCCAGCTAACGTAGCGACCCAGAAAGCCGGCTCGGTAGGCGTACAGCCCGATGTGACGCAAAAAGGTCACGCCGTGGGGCAACCGCGAACGCTTGCCCAGAAATCCGTCGCGGTGCCAGGGGATCGGCGCGCGGGAGAAGTACAGTCCGAAACCCTCCGCGTCGGTGACCACCTTGACCACATGGGGGTCGAACAGCAGCTCGGCGTCGTCGATGGGATAAGCCAGCGTCGCCATGCCGACGTCCGGATGCGCCGCCAGATCCATCGCCACCTGATCGATCAGTGCCGGCGGCATGCAGGGCTCATCTCCTTGCAGATTGACGACGATGCTGTCGGCGCCCCAACCGCGCTGCTCGATGACCTCGGCGACGCGGTCGGAGCCGCTGAGATGGCTAGTCCCGGTCATGGCGACATCGGCGCCGAGATCGTTGCAAAGGTCCGCGATGCGCTGATCATCGGTGGCGATCACGACCTCGGCGGCGGCGCTGGCCCGCGCACGCTCCCAGACCCATGCGATCAGCGGTTTACCGCCGATGTCCAACAGCGGCTTTCCCGGCAGACGGCTGGCGCCGTAGCGCGCCGGAATAACGACCTTGAACGCGGTGCTCAAGACTTGGCTACCTCCTCTTCGGGACTCAACCGCCGCGCCTCCTCTTCCAGCATGACCGGAATCGCGTCGCGCACCGGGTAGGCCAGGCGATCCAAACGACAGATCAGCTCATCGGCCGATTTATCGTAGTACAACTCGCCCTTGCAGACGGGGCACCGGAGAATTTCGAGCAACCTCTTGTCCATTGCAAAACCTCGTTTTCGAATCAGACTGTCGCGAACCAAACTTCGTCGCTGTGATGATCATTAGGGGAGTCCGCTCTTAGAACCTGCTCGCCAGGCAGCGACGACTCGCTCGAATGCGGCCACGAACGCGGCGTCCGGGCGCGCTCGTACCGGCACATACCAGTGCTCAGGACCGGCCCAGGCGCGACATTTGACCGCATCCTTCTCGGTCATCAGCACCGGCCCGTCCGGCAACCCTGCCAGGTCCGAAGCGGTGTAACCGTGATGGTCCGGAAACGCCCGAGTTCCGGCATTGAGCCCCAAGTTGCGGAGCATGGCGAAAAAGCGATCCGGATTGCCTATACCCGCGACCGCCGTGATGGGCTCGCCGCGAAACTCGTCCAGCGAACGGCTAACGCCCGCATGATACAGATTCACTGCATCCCCCGGCACCAGCGTCATCCGCATCGCCGCGGAGCCGACGGTGCTCATGGCCGAATCACCGGCGCCGTCCCCGGCGTTGACGATGACCAGATCCGCCCGCCCAGCACGGCCGGCTGATTCCCGCAACGGCCCCGCGGGCAGGCAGCGCCCGTTGCCGAGGCCGCGCATGCCGTCGACCACCAGAATCTCGCAGTCGCGCCGCAGGCGATAATGTTGCAGTCCGTCGTCGGTGACGACGATATCGCAGCCGTGCTCGCGCGCCAGCAGGCGAGCCGCGGCGACGCGGTCGCGACCGACCATCACCGGGCAGCCCGCACGCCCGGCCAGCAGGACCGGCTCATCGCCGAAGGCCAGGGGGTCACCGTCCGGCTGAACGAGCCGCGGCGCGACATCACCGCTACCACGGTAACCGCGCATCGCCACGCCTGGGCGCAGGCCGCACTCTTGCAGATGCGCCACCAGCCAGAGAACCAGCGGTGTCTTGCCGGTACCGCCCACGGTCAGATTACCGACCACCACCACCGGCACGCCGGCGGACTCCGACGCAAGCCAACCCCGGCGATAGGCGAGCCCACGCAGAGCCGCGACGGCGCAGTAGAGCCATCCCAACGGCGCCAACAACGCCGACAGCAGACGGAACAGTAAGCCCCGCCCATACCAAACCAGTTCCGGGCGCAAACGCGCTGCCAAGGCCGTCAGGCGCCGAGTTCAGCGGATGCCGGGAAATCGGCGGAGTCGTGGAATTGCAGGCCATGCAGTCGAGTGTAGTAGCCGCCTTTGGCCAGCAGTTCCGCATGCGGTCCCTGCTCGACGATGCGCCCGCCGTCGAGCACGACGATGCGGTCGACATGCTCGATGGTGGACAGCCGATGCGCGATCACCAGCGTGGTGCGATGCGCCATCAGCTCCGCCAAAGCGGCCTGGATGTGGCGCTCGGCCTCGGTGTCCAATGCCGACGTCGCCTCGTCCAGCACCAGGATCGGGGCATCCTTGAGCATGGCCCGGGCGATGGCGATGCGCTGTCGCTGACCGCCGGACAGCAACACGCCGCGATCACCCACCAGGGTATCGAAGCCCTGCGGCAGCGCCTCGATGAATGCGAGCGCGTGGGCCGCCTCCGCCACGCGCCGCACCTCGGCGAGCGGGACATCGGCATCCGCGCCGTAGGCGATATTGTTGGCGACGGTGTCGTTGAACAGCACGATGTCTTGCGTCACCAGCGAGATCTGCGCCCGCAGGCTCGCCAGCGTCAGTTCGCGGATGTCGATGCCGTCGATCAGAATGGCGCCCTCGGTGACATCGTAAAAACGCGGCAACAGACTCGCCAGCGTCGACTTACCGCTGCCGGAGCGGCCCACCAGCGCGATGCTCTCACCGGGTGCAATAGACAGATTCAGGTCATGGATCACCGCGCCCTTGTCCGGGTCGTAGACGTGGGTCACGTGGCGATACTCGACCTGTCCCTTGGCGCGCGCGACGGTGCGAGTGCCCGTGTCGTCCTCGCTGTCGCCGTCAAGCAAATCGAACAGACTGGCGGCAGCGACGATGCCGCGCTGCAGCTGGGAGTTGACCGAAGCCAGCCGCTTCATCGGCGGCAACATGAGCCCCATGGCGACGATAAAGGACATGAAGGTACCGACGGTGATGTCCTCGCGCAGGCCCTGCAGCGTCGACAGGTACACGATGATACCGATGGCGATGGCGGACAGGATCTGCACCAAGGGCACGCTGATGGATTCCACCGCGACGATCTTCATCTGCAACGAGCGCGTCTTCTCGTTGAGCCGAGAGAACTCCGCGGACTCGTGACGCTCGCCGCCGAACGCCTTGACCACCCGATGCCCATCGATGACCTCCTGCGCCACATGGGTCAGCGACCCGACCCGCTCCTGGATGCGCTTGCCGAAATTGCGAAAGCGCTTGGTAGCGTATTTGATCGAGAACGCCATGACCGGCCCGATAAGCAAGAAAATGGCCGACAGCGCCGCGTCCAGGTACAGCATATAGCCCAGCAGCGCCAAGGCGGTGAAGCCGTCGCGCACCAGCGTCGTCACCGCGGAGGTCGAGGCGGTGGCCACATATTCGACGTTATAGGTGAGCTTAGCGAGGATTTGGCCCGAGCTGTTGCCGTCGAAGTACCGCGTTGGCGAGCGCAGCAGATGATCGAACATCTCCTGGCGAAGGTCCGCCACGACGCGCCGGCCGACCCATTGCAGGCAATAGGTGTTAACAAAGCCGGCAATACCGCGAACGACGAAGATACCCACCAGCACCAGCGGCATCATGCGCACCACCGCAGGGTCGCGGTCGACGAAGCTGCCATCGAGCAGCGGCTGGATCATTGCGGCGAACAGCGGCTCGGTAGCGGCAAACACCAGCATGCCGCCAATCGACAGCGCGAACATGCCCCTGTAGGGCTTTACATAGCGCAGCAGTCGCCGGTAGATCTCGCGCCCGGACTCCAGATCGCTGACAGACGCCGCTTTGGGATCGGTTTGCGCGTCGGCCTCAGCACCAACAGTTCCGCCGGATTCAGGATCGGCCTGGGGACCGATCTCGGAACCTCTCTGGGGACCTCGCTGGGGACCGGCAGGCGACCCGGTAGACGAACTGGCTTTAGCGCCCGCGGCGGCCTGTGGAAACTCGTTCATCGGTCCTAATCGATTCTGCTAGCGGCGAAGGCAACGCGCGTCATGCCGAGCTGGCCGGCGGCGTCCAGCGCGGTCATGACCGCCTGATGCGGCGTGTTGGCGTCGGCCTTGATCAGAATCGGTAGCTCCCTGCGTGGCCCGACCGCGTCCACCATGGCGTTGCGCAAGCTCTCCGCACGGGTATCCACGACCTGACGATCGTCGACATAGAAGCGCCCGCCCGCATCGATGACGATCTCGAGCAGTTCCAGCTCATCGCTGGCGACCGGCTCACCGTCCGCCTGCGGCAGCTGCAATCGCAGCCTGGCATCGTCGTTGAAGGTCGTGGAGACCATGAAGAAGATCAGCAGCAGGAACACCACGTCGATCAGCGGCGTCAAGTTGATATCGGATTGTTCGCGCTTGCGCGGACGTAGATTCACGTTGCCGTCGCCTCGCTCGCCTCGCGCTCCCCCTTCATGACCTCGATCAGGAGCAGCGCCTGCTCTTCCATGCCGATAATCAGTGTGTCGACCCGGCCGTTGAAATAGCGATGAAACATCAGCGCCGGGATCGCCACCGACAGCCCGGCCGCGGTGGTGATCAGAGCCTTGGAGATACCGCCGGCCAACACACCGGGATTACCGACACCAGCCTGCATGATGACCGCGAAGACATCGATCATGCCGATGACGGTGCCGAGCAGCCCCAGCAGCGGCGCGACCGCGGCAATGGTGCCCAGGGTATTGAGATAGCGCTCCAGGCTCGACACGACCTGACGGCCGGTGTCTTGGATCGCCTCCTTCATCACCTCGCGGGAATGGAACCGATTGACCAGCCCCGCGGCCAGCATCCGGCCCAGCGCGGAGCCCTCTCGCACCTCGGCGATGCGATCCTCGTCGAGCAGATCGCGGTGATTCCATTGCCAGATCTGCCCCACCAGATTGTCCGGCATAATGACCGCGCGCCGCAGCGCCCAGAAGCGCTCGACGACGATGGCCATGGCGACGACGGAGCACAGCACGATCGGCACCATTAGCCAACCGCCAGCCTGCATCAATTCGAACACCTGGACCCCACCTCCGCTGGTTACCGGACGACCGGCGCGTAACGGCCGGCAGCAAAGCCGTTCATGATACAGGATCGGCCTGCAGGCGCGCAGAAGGCCTGCACGTCCGGCGGGGTC